>NZ_MUXU01000036.1 GCF_002014985.1 Moraxella caviae
TCTAGTACAGCCCCTAAAATTTTATTTGCACGCAAATTTTCCCTTAAAAAGATAAAACCACAAACCTTGCGATTTGTGGTTTTGGTTCCCTAACATTCCTTGGGCTCTCCCTTCGTCATTCCATTGTGCAGCGACTTCCCTAGTGGCGTATCCATTTGCCTATCTCTTGCTGCTTGGGTGTATTATGCCAAGATTATACGGGCAAAAACAGTCGCCAATGACGGCAGTTTGTGTAAGTTTTTGCTTACAAATGCGCCTTGCTAAGCAGGTTTTCATTAAAAAGCCCCATCGTGCGACAGGGCTTGGCTTGGTGATGATTGGCAGATTAGCCTTGCAACTCGCCAATGTCCGCCACGCTCAAAAACAGCGCGCGCACTTGGGCAAGCAGCGCTAGGCGATTGGCTTTGAGCGCTGCGTCATCGGCATTAACCATGACGTTATCAAAAAAGTCGGTCAAAGGCGCCGCCAAAGCACTCAGCGCGCTAAGCACGCCTTGATAATCGGCTTGTTTTTGTAAAGGTGCGACCGTCTGCTTGGCGGTTTGCACGGCTTCGTAAAGCGATTTTTCTGCCGCTTCGGCAAGTAAGTTTTCGCTCACATCATCGCCCACACTGTCCGCTTTGGCAAGGATATTGGCAACGCGTTTGTTATTTTCCGCCAAAATTTGCGCTTGTGGTGCGGCACGAAACGCCTGCACGGCACGCACACGCTCATCAAAATCAAGCGGTTGCGCTGGATTGACGGCTTGCACTGCCACGATGCTGTCCACCGCCACGCCTTGTTCGGTGTACATTGCGCGGTAGCGAGAATTGATGAACTCACGTACTTGGGCGAGCGTGTCGCTTGGGTTTGCGATTTTATCGCCATAGCTTGTCAGTGCTTCTTGGAGCAGCTCATCAATGCCAAGTGGCAATTTATTTTCAATCAAAATACGCAGCACGCCAATGCTCGCGCGGCGCAGACTGAACGGGTCTTTTGAGCCGCTTGGCGCTTGCCCAATGCCAAAAATCCCCACCAGCGTATCCACACGGTCAGCAATCGCCAAAGCCGTACCAATCGGTGTGGCGGGCAGGACATCACCACTAAATTTCGGCAAATATTGCTCAAAAATGGCGTCCGCCACGCAAGCCTTTTCGCCTGATTTGTGGGCATAATAAGTGCCAGCGATGCCTTGTAATTCTGGGAATTCGCCCACCATCGTGGTCGCCAAATCCGCCTTGGCAAGTAGGCTTGCTCGCACGGCGTCATCGGCTGACACCGCTTGCCACGCTGCACGATTGGCAAATTCTGTGGCTTGCAGGCGTGTGGTGATGAAGGCGGCAAGTTTAGCGATACGCTCAGATTTATCCCAAATCGTGCCTAGTTTTTCTTGGAAAACTCGGGTTTTTAGCGTGTCGGCAAAGGCTTGTAGCGGCTGTTTTTGGTCTTGTAAGAAGAAAAATTCTGCGTCTGCTAGGCGTGGACGCACCACTTTTTCGTTGCCTGCGATGACTTGGGCTTTGTCCTTGCTGTCAATGTTTGACACAAAGATGAAGTTTGGCAGCAGTTTGCCGTCTTTGTCCGTCAAGCAAAAATACTTTTGGTCGGCTTGCATGGTGCTGATGAGCGCTTCTTGGGGTACTGCCAAAAATTTATCTTCAAAGCCTGCTTTTAGTGCCACAGGATAATCCACCAGTGCGGTTACTTCGTCCAGCAAATCGCTTGGCATGATGGGCGTTGCACCATCGGCTAGGGCGTGTACTTGCTCGGTGATGCTTTGCTGGCGTGCGTCAAAATCGGCAATCACATAGGCAGATTTTAGTAAGGTTTCATAGTCGTCTGCGTGCGTGATGGTGATGGCTTCTGGCGCATGAAAGCGGTGTCCCAGCGTTTGATTGCCTGTGGTTTTGCCTTGAATGACGGCAGGAATGACGGCAGCGTCCGCCATCAGCACCACCCATTTGACAGGGCGCACAAATTCGTCTTTGCTTGCGCCAGAACGCATACGCTTGGCGATGGGCAGATTGTCTAGGGCTTTTTGAAAGACGTTTGGCAGCAGTTCGCTGACGGCTTGACCTTTAATGTCTACTTCATAACCAATGTAGTCGCCTTTATCGGTGCTGATGGTGATAAGCTCGCTCACCGCCACGCCAAGCCCTTGGGCGAAGCCTTGCGCTGCTTTGGTTGGGTTGCCGTCTGCGTCAAAGCACGCCTTGATGGCAGGGCCGCGCTTTTGCTCGCGGCGGTCGGCTTGTTTTTCGTCAATGCCTGTGATGTGCAGTGCCAGACGGCGTGGCGCGGCAAAGGCTTGGATTTTTTCGTAGCCAATACCCAGTGCAGCAAGCTCGTTTTTGACGCTGTCGGTCAGGCTGTCTCGCAAAGTTTTTAGATTTTTTGGCGGAAATTCTTCGGTGCCAAGTTCGAATAGAATGTTCATGGTATCTCTTTGGTTTGGTTTAAATGCAATGGTTTGGGCTGTGCGGCACATGGTTTTTGGTGGTTTGCCAATTTGCCAATCACAACACACGATATAAAGTTTTCATTTGACCATCATCAATGACAGTCAGCTGCTTAAAGCCGTAACGCTCGTACAAATGCAGCAGTTTTTCAATGGGCTGACATTCTAAAATCATCGCTCTGCCGCCAATGAGTTTTTGCGCCCTTAATAATACTTTGTCAATGTGGCGTAAAATGTCCGACAGATTGACAGGGTTATTATCAATTAGGCTATTTTTGCCAATTTGCCCAATAAGAAAAACTCTGATGTGGCGTGCGTGCTTACTGATGCCGTCCAGTTGCTTGACTTCGGATTTGCTCATTTTTTCAATGTTTAAATCCACTTCCTTAAACGACAAAGAAAAATACGCTAAAATTTCGCCCAAATCAGACAGTATTAAATGGGTTTTGGCGTTGTTGCTTTCTTCAAAGCGCAGGGCTTTTTGATGTAAAAATTTTTCTACATCGGTATTTTTGGGACAAGCAAAGCCTTTTAGAAAATTGTGCGTTTGCTCTTTGTCATGCCCATAATTTTCATACAATTCTTGTAATGAAATTACGGTCGTCATGACTTGCCCATTTTTTGTTTCAACAAAGCCAGCAGTTTGTGTTTTTGTTTAATTTCGTCTTGCGTCGGCTCAATTTGTAAGGTCGGCTTTTGTTTGGCACGCTCCAAATCTCCCAAAAACTGCTCAATCGCCTTTGGGTCAGAGACGACAAAACGCTTATCAAATGACGCAGTACTCATACTTACCCCTTGCTGTTTTGATTGTCATCGTCCTTATCCAGCCACTTTGCCAATGCATCCGCCTTGTGTGCTTCGTCCGCCAGCGGAAAGCCAAGTTTGGCGCGCGCTTTGGTGTAGCTGGTCGCCACTTTTTTGGCAAGATTACGCACACGCAAAATAAATCTTTGGCGCTCAGTTACGCTAATCGCCCCGCGCGCGTCCAGAAGGTTGAAAGTGTGGCTTGCTTTTAGCACCATTTCATAGGCAGGCAGCGGCAAGGCTACATCCACCAGTTTGTCCGCTTCGCTTTCATAAAAGTCAAACAGCTCAAACAGCTTGTCCACATTGGCATGCTCAAAGTTATAAGTAGACTGCTCTACTTCGTTTTGGTGGAACACGTCGCCATAGGTTACACGTCCAAATTCACCGTCCGCCCACACAAGGTCGTACACGCTGTCCACGCCTTGAATGTACATGGCAAGACGCTCAAGCCCATAAGTAATCTCGCCTGTAACTGGGAAGCACTCAATGCCGCCAACCTGCTGAAAATAGGTAAACTGTGTTACTTCCATGCCGTTTAGCCACACTTCCCAGCCCAGACCCCATGCACCCAGCGTTGGGCTTTCCCAGTTGTCTTCCACAAAGCGCACATCGTGGGTCAAAAGGTCAATGCCGATGGCTTCAAGCGAGCCTAGATACAGCTCTTGAATATTGTCAGGGTTGGGTTTTAGCACCACTTGGAATTGATAATAATGCTGCAAGCGGTTTGGGTTATCGCCATAACGCCCATCGGTCGGGCGGCGAGACGGCTGCACATAGGCGGCATTCCAACGCTCAGGGGTCAAAGCGCGCAAAAAAGTCGCCGTGTGAAACGTGCCTGCACCCACTTCCATGTCATAAGGCTGCAAAATCACGCAGCCTTGTTTTGCCCAGTAGGCTTGCAAGGTTAGGATAAGTTCTTGAAAAGTAAGGGGTTTTTTATTTTGGGTTGTCATAACGTTGTCCGTTGGTAATCAATGAAAGAAAATTGGCTTATTTTATCATGTTGTTGGGCATTTATCACCCAAAAATCATGATGAAAAAACCAAAAACGCCCAAAATGTTTTGAGCGTTTGGCGAAAGTTTTAAAAATGTAAAATTGGTGCGTCATTGTACGTCAATCACACGGTACGTTTCGTTGGCGTAAGAATCGGCGGTGGCGTTTGGCATGAGCAGCCACAGCACCAAATAAATCAACACGCCCGGCACGGCTGCGCTGGCACTTGAGATGATGACAAACAAAAGACGCACCATCGTAGGCGACCAGCCGTAATATTCGGCAATGCCGCCCATCACGCCAGCGATCATGCGGCGGTTTTGTGAGCGGTGCAACTTAATTAATTTTGCCATGATGTTTCTCCCAACGTTTGGTTGTCCGATTTGTGAATTGCTTAAATTTAGCCTGTGCGAGTTGGTTTTCTGTGCAAGCTGGCTTGGCGGTTGTTTGGCAATTTGCGCTGACTAAAAACCGTCAAAGTCAATTTTCACCGCCACACCTTAGATATGCTGGCGATTTGGGCGGATTACAAGCACGCTTTTGTGGTGGTTTTGTTAATAAATCCGCTTGTAAATCATTCATAAATCCAGTGATGAAAATAAACTTAAAATCATCATTATTTAAGTTTTTATTTATAATCATTGCAAGTTTGGCGTTGAGCTAGGTTTGGTTTTTATACGCTTTTTGCACCGCTTCGGCAAGTTTGACATTGCCGCTGTCTTGCAGTCCTGCCACCGTGCCAGCCAAGTCTTCAGGCTCACGGTTTTGGCTTAATTTAAACTTAGCGACAATCTCATCAATCTTGATGCTCAGCCCAACGATACCGCCAATTTCTTCATCAAGATAGTCTCTGGGCGCATCTTTCATTTTCCAAGGTGTAGGCTGCGTGGCTTCATGAATGTTTGTCAGCGTACCGACAGCACGCATCAAGCCTTTGATGTCATTGAAAATTTTGGCAGTGCCACGCAGATGAACCGTCTGGTAATTCCATGTTGGCACATGGCGGTGGTGGATTTGTTTGCTCGGGTACCAGTTGGGCGAGACATAGCCGTCCGCGCCTTGAAAAATCACCAAAACGCGCGCACCATCTATGTAATTTGCCAAAGGATTAGCTTTGGCAAAATGGGCAATCAGCGTCCATTGGTCGTCATTTTCTAGCAAATAAAACGGCAAATGGTCGGCTTGCGGTGCGCCATTTTCGTCCAGCGAGATGAGCGTACCCAGCGAATAATTATTTAGAATTTCTTTAATATTGTCTTTGTCGTTTTCAGCAAAAATCTCTGGCGTGTACATGATGCTTGCCCTTTTTTGTGGCAGTGGGTTAGATTTTTCACAAAATTTATTGGTTTGCTGGCTAAATTTACGCAATTTACGCCAAATTCTTACGCCAGCTCGCCCAATTTTTCACCCATGACGACCGTCTTGCCATGCACGCAGCCGTCCAGCCACGCCGTGCCTGCCGATTTTGGCAATACGATGATGGTGGTAGAGCCCAGATAAAAACGCCCCAGTTCATCGCCTTTTTTAAGCGGCAAATCATGCGTGCGGTGTTGAATATAAGGCGTGCGCTTGATGTCGCCTGTCGCCACGCACGAAATGCCAGCGACAATCATCGCGCCCACCAGCACCACGCACGCCTTGCCAAATGCGGTGTCAAACACGCACACCAAGCGTTCATTGCGCGCGAACAAATCTGGCACGTGCGTGGCGGTGGTGTTATTCACCGAAAACAGCGTACCCGGCACATAATGCGTGGCAACAAGCGTGCCATCAAACGGCATATGTACACGGTGATAATTGGTCGGCGCAAGGTAAATCGTGGCAAATGTGCCATCGGTGAATTCCTTGCCCAGCTCAAAATCCGCCAGCAACTGCCCTACGTCATATTCACGCCCTTTGGCTTGCAGGATTTGCTCGCTGTGGATTTGCCCGATTTGGCTGATGGTGCCGTCCGCTGGGCAGACGATGGCGTTTGGCGCAGCGTCAATGGTGCGCTGTCCGTCTTTGAGTTCGCGCGTGAAAAAGTCGTTAAAACTGGTGTAATCGTCCAGATTTGCACGCGCGTACTCGTCCAAGCGGATGTTGTAGGCTTTGGCGAAGGTGTGGATAAACGCCTTTTTGATGTAAGGATTTTCGCTTTTGGCGAGCTGACCTGCAAGCTCAGATAAGGCTTGTTGTGGGACGAGATTTTGTAACGTGGTGAATAGATTCATGGTGATTTTGGGTTAATTTTTAAGTGAATTTTTAAGTAAGCGTTAAACGATAAAATGCAAAAACGCTAAAAAGGAAATTTATGACGATATTTTACAGCATATTGGCAAATAAAGGGTATAATTAGCGTTTGTTTTTTGCAACGTCTTTTTTGTTGGCAATTTAAACCAAAGCAAAATAAGCCAAACCAAGACAAACCAAGTTAAAACAAACCAAGTTAAATCAAGAACAAAATCAGTCATGTCAAATAATCCACCAATTTCCAACGTGTCAAACGCAAATTCAGAAGCCAACTTGGCAGATACCAATCCACTTAGCATCAAAGAGCGCATCGTGCATACGCTGCTGTTTGAAGTGGGGGCGGTGATTTTATCCGTTGTCGTGATTAAGCTGTTCGGCAGTCATGATACAGGGGCGGCGACTGGCGTGTCGGTGCTGATGGCGACAATGGCGATGGTGTGGAATTTGGTGTTTAATTACGGTTTTGACAAGGTGTTCACAGGCGACAGGCTAAAGCGTGGCGTGGGCGTGCGCCTACTTCATGTGGTGCTGTTTGAAGGCGGTTTGGTGCTGTTTACCGTGCCTGTGATTGCGTGGATTTTGCAGGTGTCTTTGTGGCAGGCGCTGATGATGGATATTGGCATTACGCTTGTGATTACGGTGTATGCGTTTTTGTATAATTGGGCGTTTGATTATGTGCGAGATCGACTGATTCGCAAGCGAGTATGAGCTTGGTGGATAATTTTTGGACAAAAGTTATGGTAATTAAGATGGCAAAAGGTGAGCGATGAGAGCGTTAATTCAGCGAGTGAAATCGGCAAATGTGGTGGTTGATGGTGCAGTCATCGGTGCGATTGATAATGGCGTGCTGGCGTATATTGGCATTGGCAAGGACGACGATGTGGCGCACGCAAAAAAGCTTGTGGATAAGATTTTAAGTTATCGTATTTTTGAAAATACCACCGATGCGGACAAACTTGGCAAGCTGGATAAATCGGTGCAAGACGTGGGCGGTGGCTTGCTTTTGGTGTCGCAGTTTACGTTGATGGCAAAGACCGATAAGGGCAGACGCCCTGATTTTGCGCCTGCCATGCCGCCAGCTGATGCGGGGCGTTTGTTTGATGAGTTGGTTAATTATGCCAAGACGCAGCACGCACTTGTACAGACGGGCGAATTTGGCGCAAACATGGCGGTAACGGCAGTCAATGATGGGCCGATTAACTTTTTGCTGGAAGTGTGAGCTGTCAGAAGTGTAAGTTATTAAAAATCTTGGCGAATAAAAACGGATAATTTAAACCATAAGTCAAATTTTAAATGCAAATTTTTAATAAAAATTGACGCTTGAAAATGTGGGTCTAAATTATCCGTATCGGTATTTTGTCAATCAGTTTTAAGATAAAATCATTTGATAAATCAAGAGTTTATCATTCATCAGATGCTGCGTGCCACATCGCCCGTCAAGCCATCAGGCAATGCCAGCACTTGACCGACAGCCGCCACTTGCTCAGGCGCACCAATCACCAGCGCATCAAAGCCGTCCGCCGTCATCACGCCATTGACGATTTGCACTTTGTCTATTTTATCGCCAAAATTGGCAGCGGCTGGCAGCAGCACTCGGTGCAGATAGGCTTTTGGGCTTGCCTTAAAATACAGCCGCGCGATGATTTCTTGACCCAGATAGCAGCCTTTATCGTAGTCCACGCCGCCACGCTGGTGCAGGCGCAACTCTTGGGGCTGAAATAATCCTTGCGTGTCGCTTGTAATCCATACGTTGCCGCAGGCGATGCTTGCCTTTGCCCATGCGTCAAAATCGGCAAGCGCACCATCATCGCTAAAACTTGGCGTGTCGCCCACCAGCACAGGGTAGCTCGGTGCAGCGTCAGACAGCGTAAATTTAGAAAATGCGCCGTACTTTTTGATGTGTGCCACCAGATTTTGCACCGTGTCTGCCGTGGTGATGAGCGCAAAATCATCGCCCGTTTTGCCCGCCCACAAACCAAACTGCACGCGGCCTTTTAAATCGGCAATCGCACAGGGTGTAAGCGTTTCGGTGAGTTTGTCTACATTGACGGTGAGCTGACCTTGCAAAAACTTGCCAGCGTCTTTGCCTGTCAAGATAAGTTTGGAAAATTGGCTCATGGTGTTTCTCGTTTTGGGTTGAAAATTGCCACATTGTCCGCTTTATTATAGCATTTTTAAACAAATGCAAGTGCAAAAATGCTATAATGACGCTTATTTTGTTTGTTTTTAGATTTTTAGGAAATTATCATGACTTATCCTGCCTGCCCAAGCTGCAACGAAAATTACACCTATGCCGATGGCGATTTGCTGATTTGTCCAATGTGCGCCCACGAATGGTCAGCGTCTGGCGACAGCAGCGATGACGTGGCGGTGATTAAAGATGCGGTGGGTAACGTGCTAAACGATGGCGACAGCGTAACGGTCATCAAGGATTTAAAAGTCAAAGGTTCGTCCACGCCGATTAAAGTTGGCACAAAGGTTAAATCCATTCGCTTGATTCATGACGCACCAGACGATCACGACATTGATTGTAAGATTGATGGTTTTGGGGCGATGAAGCTAAAATCCAGCGTGGTGAAAAAGGCATAATGCGCTGCACTGTTCTTAAAAAGCACCAAAATATCGGTATTTTTAAGACCATCGCCGCTGGCACTCGCCTGACAAACATCAAGCCATGCCCCAGCTATGAGCATTGGTACAGCGCCGATGTGGGCGGCTTGCAGATGTTTGTTTATGGTGGATTTTTGGCAAATGATGTGCTGACGGTGGATTATAACCCAACCGAGCTTGATGTGGACTGCGGCGATGTGGTGGAGCTGCTTGGCATTTATGGTGCTTGGGCGTGGGTGCGCATGAGTGCGCCCATGCACAAAGATAGCGTGCAGGCAGGCGAGATGGGCTGGCTGCCGTGCGCCATTTTGCACAGTGCTGTTTAGCAAGTTGGCTTAAAAGTTGGCTTTCTTTAAAAAACGGAGTTTAAAAAAGCATGACAAGCCGCAGATTGGATTACATGAATAAAATTCAGCCAATCCAATCAGCCTAAACAGCCGCCCAAAACTTACTTTTACTAACTTAATTTTGCTGTCAATGAGAGATAAAAAATGACCCAAACTGCCGACCAAATCTTATTTGAAAAAGCCAAACGCCACATTCCGGGGGGCGTAAATTCACCTGTGCGTGCCTTTGCAGGCGTGGGTGGTACGCCTGTGTTTATCAGCCGTGCCAGCGGTGCGTATATGTACGACACCGATGGGCGTGCGTACATTGATTATGTGGGTTCTTGGGGGCCGATGATTTTGGGACACGGACACCCAAAAGTGATTGACGCGGTCAAGGCGGCAGCGGACGATGGCTTGTCATTTGGTGCGCCTACGCCATTTGAAACCACGATGGCAGACATCATCGCTGACATCGTGCCAAGCATTGAGCTGGTGCGCATGGTGAGCAGCGGCACAGAAGCCACGATGAGCGCCATTCGTCTGGCGCGCGGCTATACTGGGCGTGATAAGATTGTCAAGTTTGAAGGCTGCTATCACGGACACAGCGACAGCCTTTTGGTGAAGGCTGGCTCTGGTATGCTGGACATTGGCGAGCCGACTTCAAAAGGCGTGCCTGCGGATTTTGCCAAGCACACGCTGACTTTGCCGTACAATGACGTGGACGCACTGACGGCGGCTTTTGAGAAATTTGGCGATGAATTGGCGTGCGTGATTGTTGAGCCGATTGCCGGCAACATGAACATGGTCATTCCAAGCCAAGATTTTCACGACACCTTGCGTGCGCTTTGTGATAAGCATGGTGTGGTGCTGATTTTTGATGAAGTGATGACGGGCTTTCGTGTGGGGCTTGGTGGTGCGCAAAAGCACTTTAACATCACGCCTGATTTGACGACTTTTGGTAAAATCATCGGCGCAGGTTTGCCAGTTGGGGCGTTTGGCGGCAAGCGTGAAATTATGGAGTGTATCGCACCTTTGGGCGGTGTGTACCAAGCAGGCACGCTTTCTGGCAACCCTTTGGCGATGCGTGCGGGCAAGGCGATGTTTGATGAGCTGACTAAAGATGGCTTTTATGATGCGCTGAGCGATAAAACCGCCAAGCTGGTAAACGGGCTGCAAGCACTTGCCGACAAGCACGGCGTAGATTTTGCAAGCTGTCATGTGGGCGGTATGTTTGGCATTTATTTTAACAAAACCTTGCCGCAAAACTTTGCCGAAGTGAGCAAATGCGACAGCCAAAAATTCGCCAAATTTTTCCACGAAATGCTAAAACGTGGCGTGTATCTTGCGCCATCGGCATTTGAAGCGGCGTTTATGTCCATCGCCCACACCGATGAAGACATTGAAAAGACGCTGGCAGCAGCGGACGAGGCATTCGCTGCGTTGGTATAGCTTTAAAAAATAAATTTATAAAAAATTACCCTGTGTATATTAAGTGTGCAGGGTAATTTTTATACCTAAAATAACGTTTGTGCTATGGCGGTACTGCTTTTTTGTTTTGATTTTGATAGGGATATTGATTCTAATAATTGCATAATGTCGGGCTGAGGGTTGTCAGGATTGATGATGGTCGTTGGCGTCTTTTTATTGCCCATAATTTGACGATTGAGGTCAAATTTTGGGTTGTTGTTATACTTTGGGTGGTAAATGACTGCTCTAGGAATGCCATAGGCTTCTGCTTTTTCCATGGCATGGCGTGAACCACTGTCGATTTTTTTGCTATTTGGATCTACGCTTTGCTGTGTGTAGCTGGCTGTCAAAACTACCGCGTCGCTAAACATTGCTTGCAATCTGTCTCGTGCCACATATCGACTACTTTGCTCCATGACGCTACTTGCTTCTTCGTAATATTCTGTGATAAGCAGACAGCCGTTTTCAACCATGTATTGTGCAATATTATGACACTCTTTTGGGATAATCTTTGCGAGTGTACAAGGTAGAATGCCAACAGTTGCGCCTGCGGTATGTCCATGTAATTTTTTTGTTGTGATTAAGGCTTGATGGTGCGCAATGCGGTCGCAGCCCAATGCAAGGCCGCTGACAATGGTGGCGTTATTACGCACAAGCGCATCTACAATCGTTCTTTCATCGTTTTCTATGGTGTAGTCATTTTCGTGACTAGATGGATTTAATAGACCAATCACTGCTACTGCAAGGTTGTCCGTATGCAGCAAAGACAAATCCCCCTTGTAAAATAAAGCAACAGGTCTGTCCGCGCCTGAAACATTGCCGCGATAATTTGGAAATTTCTCATCGCCTATCGCGACAAGACCATCGCAGTAATTGCTCATAGCTTCTAGTTTTTGTTCGATTTGTCTTTTTCGAGATTGAAAAATTTTTTCATTGACTAACTCTTTGGTTTTTTTGCTTAAAAGATCAACGATAACATCAAGGTCTTGTTTGTAATTGAGATGTTCAGCGATCCAGCTATTGCCAATATTTTTAAAAGTTTTGGCGGTTAAAATGTTAAGTGCGTGATCTGTGTATTTCATGGTGTGTTCTTAAAATATTTTTAAAGTTATTTGAAGGTATTGTGTTTAAATTGGTTGTATGCTTTCATGCGAGCGTTATTTGAACCGTTTTGGAGTTTATCAACGGTTTTGCCAATTGCAAAAAATGTAACACCAGTTGCGCCCATATCCAGCAAGGCTTGTATGCAATCTTCGTCAACATTCACAGACTTGGTGTAAATATCATCAATAAGCAAAATGTGCTTATGGCGAATGTCGGACGAAAAATGACAAGTGTTTTTGGTGATGCCTATGTAAGGCATATCGCCATCATTTTGATGGTTGGACTCAAAATAGCGGCTTTTTGATAAATGTGTAGTTTTGGTATTGGTGTGGCGCACAATATAATTGCAGCCGTCCAAAATTTGATAGCCGTGAGATTGTAGATTTGCTATCGTATCCCGAATGCACTGAGAAAATAGCAGTTGACTGCTATGATAATATGATAATGCCTTTGAGCGTGGCACGCAACATACAGCTATCGGAGAGCGTGTCCGTATCTGATTAAGTATGTATATCAGTTCGTTGTCAAGATTGTATTTAAGTTGTTTGCAAGCATTTTGTAGACACGCCAAATCAGCCGTTCTAAAGGTATTTTTTAAATGATTGATGTAATCAGGATTGTTGGGTTGATTATAGCTTGTATAATCACATCTGTGATAGGCGACCGTATAACTTTTGAGATATTCGTTTTGGGTGATTATAAATCTGTTGAGCATTGGATTTTCTCAATATTGTTTACTAGAAAAACATTTTTTAAAGTGGTTTTTTGAGCAGAGGCTTGTTGCAGCTCTACAATGTCGTCATCAAAAATAAAAATCGGGCGTTCGGTTTGAGGTATTGATAAAAAAGCATTGGGGTATTTGAAGTTGGTTTTGGGTATGTAAAGCGTTTGGCTAAATAAGGTTTCCAGCTTAAAATGCCTTAACAATAATTCGGCTCGTTGGGTATGACAGTGAGTTACCAAAATGATTTGGGTGTCAAATTCTACTAGTTGTTTAAATAGGGCGATGAGTGGTGTATTTGGCTGTGTTAAATGAACGTATTGGCTGAATAGCTTTTGTTTGGTAAATACAATCTTTTGGATTTGTTGTTCGGTGAGATGAGCAAAGTTTTGGCAGATAGAATCTTGGGTAAGTCTGCCATGGGCATGAACTGCCATGTCAGGAAATACAGACGCGATGGCATTGATGTAAGCAAGATTGTTGGCTAAATCGGTAAAAATCAGTGTGTTATCCAAATCTGACAAAATGACACTTGGCTGCTGATTGAGTTTTTGGTAAAGTTGGCAATACGAAATATCAGAAAACCGCAAAACAAATCCCTTTTTATTACTTGATATGGCATACATCAGCTGTCTTTGGGCATGATGTATGTTATAATTTAGCGGGGTGTTTAATCCAGTAAGCAAAAGTTGAATTATTAACCAAATATTTGAAAAATTAACCTTTTGGTGGTGTGATGAAAATTTATGAAACGGTTAGGACGATAAGGAATTTAAAGAAAATGACGCAGGAAGACGTTGCAGAAAAGCTGGATATTTCAGTCAATGCGTATTCAAAAATAGAGCGTGGCGACACACAGCTGAATTTTGAGCGACTAAATGAGCTGGCTGCCATATTTGACATGAATGTGATGGATTTGATTTTGTCGTCCGAAAAGGGATTTATTTGCTTGTTTAGCGAAAATAGCCAAAATAATTCCAATTACTATAGCGGCGGCGATGTTGCTTTGTCTCAAGAAATCCAAAAGCTACAAATGGTGATCGATTATCAAAATCAGTTATTAAGTCAATTACGAGGTGAGAATTCTATGTTGAAGGACATGATTGACTTGCTAAAAAGTCAAAATCCAGACAAATAGCGTTAGCATATAACAAAGGATTTGTAGGCATTCGCTGCGTTGGTATAAACGTCCAAATTTACGCATAAATCACGCCCTTCTTTTTAAAAACGCCAGATTTATGCACAAAAATAGGGGTTTTTGCCCAGCGCAACAAATCATCAACAAAAACAAGGTGAAATTTAAAGTTCACCTTGTTTTTATTTTGTTCAGAACCATATATAATAGCACTTTTAATTTCATTTTATTTTACGGTCTGGTTTGCTTGGCGTTTGTCTGAGCGAGATTTTGGCGTAATCCAAATCTTTTTGACCAATTTTTGACCAAAATAGTTCACCAAAATTAAACAACTGGCGTTTGCCATCATTGGAATTGGTATGTTAGCAAAACTCATCAGCAGTGTCATTGGCACAAAAAACGAACGTGAATTAAAGCGCATGCGCAAGCAGGTCGCCAAGATCAATGCGCTAGAGCCGACAGTAGAAGCGCTGTCTGATGATGAGCTGCGCCAAAAAACCCAAAGTTTTAAAGAGCGCCATCAAGCAGGCGAAAGTCTTGATAAGCTGCTGCCAGAAGCCTTTGCGGTGTGCCGTGAAGCGTCCAAGCGTGTCAATGGTATGCGCCATTATGACGTGCAGCTTATTGGCGGCATGACCTTGCACGAAGGTAAAATCGCCGAGATGAAAACAGGTGAGGGCAAGACCTTGATGGCGACCCTTGCCATTTATCTGAACGCCTTGAGCGGTAAAGGCGTGCACGTGGTAACGGTGAACGATTATTTGGCAGGGCGTGATGCTGAGCTGAACCGTCCGTTGTTTGCCTTTTTGGGCTTGACGGTGGGCGTGATTTACAGCCAGCAGCCGCCCCAAGAAAAGTTTGACGCATACCGCGCTGACATCACTTATGGCACGAACAACGAATACGGCTTTGACTATCTGCGTGATAACATGGTCTTTAGCATGGCGGAGAAAAAGCAGCGCCCGCTCAACTACTGTATCATTGACGAGATTGACAGTATTTTGATTGACGAAGCGCGCACGCCGCTCATCATTTCAGGTCAGGCCGAAGATTCTGCCGAGCTGTACGCACTCATTGACACCGTGATTCCACGCTTGGTGCGCTCAGAAGACGAAGAGAAAAATAAAGACAATTTGGACGGTGATTTTTGGATTGACGAGAAAAACCGCGCCATTGAAATCAGCGAAAAAGGCTACGAGAAAATCGAGCAATTTTTGGTGGAAGCAGGGCAACTTGGCGAAAATGAAAGCCTGTACAGCCCAGCACGCTTGCCGCTGCTGGCTCATGTACAAGCCGCCATTCGTGCGCACCACATTTTCACCAAAAACATTCATTACATCGTTCAAGATGGCGAGGTCATCATCGTGGACGAAAACACAGGCCGTACCATGCCGGGCAGACGCTGGAGCGAGGGCTTGCACCAAGCGGTAGAGGCCAAAGAAGGCGTGGAAATCAAACCTGAAAACCAAACGCAAGCGACCACCACTTTCCAAAACTATTTCCGCCTGTACGACAAGCTGTCTGGCATGACGGGTACTGCCGATACTGAAGCGGCAGAACTTAAATCTACCTATGATTTGGACGTGGTGATTATCCCAACGCACCGCCCAATCGCACGCCGTGATTTGAACGACCAAATTTATCTGACCAAACTTGGTAAATACAAAGGCATCATCAAAGAAATCAAAGAAATCACCGCCAAAGGTGCGCCTGTGCTTGTGGGTACGGCAACCATTGAAGCGTCTGAAGAGCTGTCTTATTTGCTTGACCAAGAAGGCATTGCCCATAACGTGCTAAACGCCAAGCAGCACGAGCGTGAAGCTGAAATCATCGCACAGGCAGGCAGACCAAAGGCAGTAACCATCGCCACCAACATGGCAGGTCGTGGTACGGACATCATTTTGGGCGGTAATTGGCAAGCGCAATATGACAATCTGGACGAGCTGTCAGACGAGCAAAAAGCCGCTGAGCAAGCCGAGTGGCAAAAGCGCAACGAAGCGGTAAAAGCGGCTGGCGGCCTGCACATCATCGGCTCAGAACGCCACGAATCACGCCGCATTGACAATCAGCTGCGTGGACGTGCAGGACGACAAGGCGACCCAGGGCAATCACGCTTTTTCTTATCATTAGAAGATGATTTGATGCGTATTTTTGCAGGCGAGCGCACGGTGAATATGTTCCGCGCGCTGGGTCTAAAAGAAGATGAAGCCATCGAGCATAAGATGGTGTCTCGCTCCATTGAAAATGCGCAAGGCAAGGTGGAAGCACGAGATTTTGATGCGCGTAAAAACTTGCTAAAATATGACGACGTGGCGAACGAGCAGCGCAAGGTAATTTATAGCCAGCGTGATGATTTGCTGGGGCAGGCGGATTTGCAAGACAGCATTAAAGCCATGCACACCGAAGTGTATAACGCACTGATTGACCAGTTTGTGCCGCGCGGTTCGGTGGATGATCAGTGGAACATTGATGGGCTGGAAGACGAGATTGAAGATGCGTTTCGTTATTATATGCCAATCAACGACTGGCTGGATGCAGACCGCCGCTTGGACGAAGATGGCTTGCGTGAAAAAATCGTTGCGGCAGCCATCGCACGCTATGAAGAGCGCCGTGCGCAGATGGGCGAGCAGTCGGCAGCGCAACTTGAGCGACATTTCATGCTGCAAAGTCTTGACCGCCACTGGAAAGAGCATTTGACGCAGATGGATCAGTTGCGCAAGGGCATTCATTTGCGCAGCTATGCCCAGAAAAATCCAGAGCAAGAATACAAGCGTGAGTCGTTTGAGCTGTTCCAATCCATGCTTGGAGCGATTAAATCAGACACGGTGCAGGATTTGGCGCGCGTTCATGTGCCAACGCCTGAAGAGCTTGCCGCACTAGAAGAAGAGCGCCGCTTGCGTGCTGAGCAAATGCGTATGCAGTTTGAACATCAAGAAATCGCCTTAGACGGCAGCCCATCAGACGACCCAGAATTGCAAAACACCGCACCACGCCGCCGTCCTGTGCAGCAAGTAACGGTGAGTTTGGGTGCTGCGCCAGTGGCTGCGCCTGCACCAAGCGATGAAGACGTGGTCATTCCTGAGCATATCAACCGCAACGCACCTTGTCCGTGTGGTTCAGGGCTAAAATACAAGCAATGCCATGGTAAGCTGTCTTGATTGATTTAAATTAAATGGTAAAACCGTCCGTCAAGTTGATGGGCGGTTTTTATGGCATAAAATCGTGGCAAATGCCATCAATTTGGTAAAAATTCGCACTTTTGGGGAGAATTTTTCTTACTTGATGAAATTTTATGCTATACTGAAAGCACGAATAAAACCTTTGGTTATGAGAAGATTATGAAAACTGTTTCGCGCTCTATTTTCCTTGACTCATTCACCGCTTGGCAAAAATCTGCGCTGGTTTGTGCTTTTGCTGTGCTGACTTTGAGTGCTTGTGGCAATAAAGAATCAGAAGTTCAAACGCCAGACCCAGTGGAAGAAGAAGCTGTGCCGATGTCTGCTGCGCCTGCTGATCCTGTGATTGAGCCGATTGAAGGTGAGCAAGCGCAGATGGAAATTGACGATGCGCTTGATGATTTTGATGGTGAAACAGCCGACAATGCCGATGACACTCAAGACGCAGAAGACGACAACGAAGCGGACGTGGTAGAATCGGTGGACGAAGACGCGCAGTAAATACTGAATTTATGGCGGCTTATAAGTGGCTAAATGGCTGAAAAGTCGTCATTTTGCCATGCTTTAAGTTGTGTATTTTGCTAAACATATCGCCAAACACAAACCGCCAAACGCACAAACAAAAAAGCCGTACTTGATTGTACGGCTTTTTTGATGTTTGCAATCAAGACTTAATTGTCGTCTTGCTCGCTTGGCTTGTCAGCTTGTAAGGTTGCCTTGCTGACTTTTGCGCCTGCTTTACGCACTTCGGACTTTTGCGCGGCTTTGGAAGTTTTGCGCGTGCGAGTTTTCGGTGCTTTTGGCTGCGCCAAGGTCAAAATACCCACCTGTGGCAGCAGCTGCCCTGCGACATTTTCAATCATGTCTTTGTAGCTGCTGACGCTGGTTTTGCCTTTTTTGTCGGCTTCTTTGTCAGACGCACCGCTTGCTTTGTCAGCTTTGGCGGCTTTTTTGCCTTTGCCATCGTTTGCGTCTTTTTTATCGCTTGCGCTTACGGCACTTTCGCTGGCAGTGCTTGCGTCATCGGCTGCAGCGTCTGCACTTTGAGCGATGGCGTCAGTGTTTTTATCAGCGTCTGCATGAGTGTCTGCGCTTACGGCAGAAATGACGCCTTTAGCCAGTTCGTTTGCGCTTTGGGCGATGTCAGCCAGCGCAATTTCAGCAGCGATTTCGGCGTTTTGCACGGCAGTGCTTGCCAATTCGCTTGCGCCATCAAGCACGCCATCAATGGTATCGGAAAGCTCGGTGATGGCATTGGCGGCAACGCCCATCAAAGCGGCTGCACCATTTTGCTCATTTGCTTGCGCTTGAATGCTTGGGCTGTCGAGATTTGTCGATGTGTTTTGTGCATCGCTTTGGGTTGGAGTGGTGCTTGGCAGCAAATCCAGCTCAATTTGCACGCTTTCGCCAGCTTTACGCTCGTTTGGCGTTTTTGCTGATTTGGCTTCTGATGTCTCGCCTTGAGCAGCGATAAAATCAGGGTGCTGGCCGCGTGGGTCGTTTGACGCACGGCGTGCGATTGGGCGTGGCTCGGCAGCGGTTTTGCCTTGCGGTGCGCTTGTATGCCCCAGTGCCAAGGTTTGCTTGTCAAAGGCGGACAAGTAGGCTTCGTCAAGCGGTGCATAGCCGTAGTTGGCGAAGTTGGTGTCAGTCTTTGGTGCGTGGTTTGCCGCCACAGCAGCGATGAAACGCTCCACGAAGCTGCCTTGTGCGTCTGCGCCAAGCGTGCGTGCGATGAATTGGCCAGCGGTGCCAGAGATGGCGGCAGGTGCGCTTGCCAAAGCAGCCACAACGCGCGGATCATTCACGGCTTTATTCATTTTTTGCGCCAGCGCAACAAGCTCTGGCGTGTGCGCCACAGGTGCGCTACGTGTGGCGATGACTAGCTCTCTTGTAGCAGGCTGTGCCTTGGCTTTATCAGTGGCTGCGTTTGGCTTGGCTTCTTTGCTTTGCTCAAGGTTTTGTTCAGCGTCTGTTTTAGCGTTTGGCGCAACTTGTTCGGCTGGCGCATCGTCTGCCGGTTCTTTATTTTCCACCGTTACAGCCGCCACTTGCGATGCGCTGCTGGCTGTGATGATGTGGGTTTCCGCTACGTTCTCAGCCGTTTTAGCATTTGGCGCAGCTTGCTCGGCTGTGTTTTGTTCGGCTGCGTTGGTTTGCGCCAAGTTCGGCTCAGCTTGTGGTTCGCTTTGACTTAGCTCAATGCTTGGTTCAGCGTTTGGCTTGTTGCTTTGTGCGTGCGCTTTGGCTTGTGCCGCTTCTGCTTTTTCTGCCGATTTTTTCGGCTTGGCAGGCTTGCTGCCATCTAGCGACAAATGTACCACTTGCGCTGCTGCCACTTCTTTTTCGGCATTGGCAACGTGCAATACCACGTCATTTGGATTGCCAGATTTTTGGCGTGGTTTGCGCTCTTTGTCGCCATCAGCTTTGGCGGCTTTTTCTGCCTTGTTTGGCTTGGCGTGTGCGTCAGCTTTGGCTGCTTTGTCGGCTTTTGGTGCGTCGTCCATGGTCAGCGTCTCGCCACGCACGATTTCACCGCGCGATTCACGGCGGCTGCCTGCTTCACGCTTGGCGTATTCTGCCTTATCTTCTTTTTTCTTTTTCGGCTCTTTTTCTTGACGCTCTTTTGGTGCGTCTAGCTCTTCCTTATGCTCTTTTTTCGCCTTTTTGTGGCGTGGTTTACGCTCGGTTTCTTCTTCTTTTTCTTGGCGTGCAGGTTTTTCACTGATGGCAACCGTACCAGCTGCGCCAAGACTTACGCTGCCTGCGTTCACCAAAGATTCAATGGCGGCGGCTGCGTCATTATTATTTAGGCTGCCAGCAAGTTTGGCTTGCGGTTTTGGTGCAAACAAGTTTGACAACCACGCCACAGCTTGCGGTGCTTCACGCTCGGCTTTTGGCGCTTCGGCTTTTTTGGCTTTATCATTGCCAGATTTGTCTTGTTGCCAGCGGCTTGGTTTTTCGCTTGGTGCGTCTTCTTGCTTGGTTTGCCAGTTCACTTCATAGCCACGATCCACCGTCTCTTCTTCTTCGGCGATGGCAATGCGCTCATAGCTTGATGGCGCAAAGCCGTCTGGATTAAAGTGCAGGCTGAAATTCGGGCTTTCTAGGTGAGCGTGCGGCAAGATAGTGATGCGTGTGCCGCTGTCTTGCTCTAGATACACAAGGCTTTCGCGCTTTTCGTTCAGTAAGAAAGCGGCGATTTCGGTTGGGACTTCGGCTTGGATTTCGCCCATGCGCTCTTTTAGGGCGATTTGCTCGATTTGGCGCATGATAGACAGCGACAACGAGCGCAAATCACGAATCATGCCGTTGCCGTGGCAGCGTGGGCAGATGTAGCCTGTGGATTCTTCTAGGCTTGGGCGCAGGCGTTGGCGGCTCATTTCCATGAGGCCAAATTTGCTGATTTCGGCAAATTGTACGCGCGCACGGTCGTAGCGAGTGGCTTCAATCAGGCGTTTTTCCACGTCTTTTTGGTGGCGCGCTTCGTTCATGTCAATGAAATCAATGACAATCAGACCGCCCATATCACGCAGGCGCAGTTGGCGCGCGATTTCGTCTGCGGCTTCTAGGTTGGTGTGGTAGGCGGTTTCAGAAACGTCTGAACCTTTGGTGGATTTTGATGAGTTGATGTCAATAGACACCAAGGCTTCGGTTTGGTCAATGACGATGGAGCCGCCAGATGGCAAGCGCACTTCACGCTGGTAGGCGGTTTCAATTTGACGCTCAATGCCAAAGCGGGCGAACATTGGCTCGCTGTCGGTGTATTTGCGCAGTTTGCCAAGTTGGGCAGGCATGACGGCAGCGATGAAATTTGCCGCTTCGTTGTAGGCGTTTTCGCTGTCAATCCACACTTCGCTGATGTCATCACGCAGATAATCACGCACCGCGCGCGTTACCACGCCAGCTTCTTGGTGCACTAGGCATGGGCTTGGGCGTTTTTTGTTTTGGTCTTGGATAGAAGTCCAGATGTCTAGCAGGTGGCTTAAATCGTTTTGTAAATCTTCAAAACCTTTGCCAAGTCCTGCGGTGCGCACAATCACGCTCATGCCTTTTGGGATAGACAGGCTTGCGATGATTTGCTTCATTTCTTCGCGCACTTTGCCAGAAATTTGGCGGCTGATACCGCCTGCTTTGGCGTTGTTTGGCATCAGCACCAGATAGCGCCCAGCCAAAGAGATATAAGTAGAAAGTGCCGCGCCTTTGTTGCCGCGCTCTTCTTTTTCTACTTGTACGATGACTTCATCGCCTTCTTTTAATAGCTGCTTAATGCCGTCTTCGCGTGGGTTGCCGTGCAGGTATTCTGGGGCGATTTCACGCAGCGGCAAAAAGCCTTGGCGCATAGAGCCGTATTCCACAAAAGCCGCTTCCAAAGAAGGCTCAATGCGGGTGATATGTCCTTTGTAGATGTTGGCTTTTTTTTGTTCGCGCGTGCGATTTTCTAGGTCAAAGTCGTACAGGTGGTTGTCTTTGCACAGCGCAACACGAATTTCTTCGTTGTGCGTGGCGTTGATAAGAATGCGTTTCATGATGTTCCTTAACTGGGCAATTTACCCAAATTGAGCAACATTCACTTGATGGCATTTTGTCGTAAAAGCCTTGTTTTTAAGGCTTGGCTTGGGTTTTTGGTGGTGTGGCTTGCTGCTTTGGCAGCTTGCTAAAGGCAGTTTTCGCTGCGTTTTGGTTTAAGCTTTATGATAACAAACTTAACAAAAGCGTATCTGTCTTGCTTGTGGTGTTTGCTAAACTTATGTTTTAAAACAAAGTTTTTATCAAAACACGTTTGTCAAATAAGCTGTATGCACCAAAAGCTGTCCGCTTGGCATTTTCGTAAAATTTAGCGAAGTTTGCTGGCATTGGCTGCAGCTGCCATTTTTTGACGATAAACGTGCGCTTAGCCGTTTTTTCTGCTGCTTGCACCAGCAGATGAATTTTCCATAAACTCAATCAAATTTAGCACGCCACAGCTTGTCTTGGTCGGCGAACTCTTTTTTCAAAAGCAGTGTTTGTCTTGTGCTTTTGTGCCTGATGCAAGCTGTGCGTGTTTGCGAGATTAACTTTGCCGATTTGGGCAGTTTTAAGTCGCGTTTAGATTGACAAAATCTTTTGCACTCAAGAGAAGTTGCGTTACGATTTGTGCTTCATCGCTTGTGGCGACTGGCGCAAATCACAATAAAAAGTGTTTGGCGGTTGCGGGCAAATGTCAATCCGTCAATGTTCATGCGATACAAACGAGCATGCGTGGATTTAGGGATTTGTCCTAAGTGTGGGCGTGCGGCTGCGGTATTTTAAAAATTTTGGCGCAAATGCCGAAAAATGACTTAAAAAAATACGCAAATTATGCCACAAATCGCCCATAGACTTTTGCAACGTGCTAAACTATACCAAAACTTTTGCATTTTTCCTACTAAAAATTTCACAATCGCACGATTTCAATGAAAAATTTTTCAAAAAAGCCCAAAAACAGCCCAAATTCGCCCGCCAAACGCAGCAATTCGCCGCAAAATCGCTTGGCGTCTGGGCAAGTTGCCAAAAGTCAATTTGCCAAAAATCAGTCTGCTAAAAAACCTTTCGCCAAAAATTCGTCAGCGGATAAAATGAGTGCGCCTTTGAGCAAGCCAAACGCCAAAAAAGCGCAAAGTGCGAGCGCCGATGAGCAAATCAGCGATTTTTCACGCGTGAATTTGCTCAGCGTTACGCCCAATCAAGACGGGCAGCGGCTGGATAATTTTTTGTTGGCAAGGCTAAAAGGCTTACCACGTTCGCACGTTTATAAGATGATTCGTGATGATGAAATCCGCATCAATGGCAAGCGCACAAAACCGCACGCACGCCTTGAAGTGGGCGATGTGGTGCGTGTTGCGCCTGTGCGCTTAGCGTCTCGTCAAGCGCCTGTCATCAGCGAGCAGTTTGCCAAAGGGTTGATGGCGCGCATCGTGTATGAAGATGATGGTTTGATTGTGCTAAATAAGCCTTATGGCATGGCGGTGCATGGCGGCAGTGGCGAGAGTTTTGGGGTGATTGAAGCTTTGCGAGAAGCGATGGGCAAAAGCTATCTTGAGCTGATTCACCGCATTGATAAGGATACGTCAGGGCTGCTGCTCATCGCCAAAAAACGCAGCACGCTCAAGGCATTGCAGGCGGCGTTTCGTGAGCGCAGCATTTCTAAAAGCTATCTGTGCCTTGTGCATGGGCATATCAAAGGCGAGCGCCATTTGATTGACGCACCGCTTTATAAATACACCCTGCCAAGCGGTGAGCGGCGTGTCAAGGTGCATAAAGACGGCAAGCCAAGCCAAACGCAGGCGAAGGTGCTGGCGACTTTTACATTGGAAAATCGTCCTGCAAGCCTTGTGCTGGCAAGCCCTTTGACAGGGCGCACGCACCAAATCCGTGTGCATATGGCGCACCTTGGTCATGCGCTATTAGGCGATGATAAATACCAAACCAACCCAAATGCCTTGCCCGTCAAGCGTCTGTGCCTGCACGCATGGCAGCTGCATTTGCCAAGCGAACATTCAGCCCAAACGGACGAGCAAGCCGATGCGCCAGTACGCCCTCGCCGTTTTGTGGCGGCTTTGGCAGATGATATGCAAGATTTGTTGCCAGCCGATGTGCTTGCTAAGATTGACGAGTGATTTGCCGCTATTTTTACAAGAATTGCACAGCAAATCTCTTGTCAGTTGCTAAATTTTGGCGTATAGTTTGGCTTGGTGCTTTGTTAAGTTTGTAAGCTAAGATAATTTGATAAAACCAAGCTAAAAATTATCAAAAAATTAGTTTTAAATCAATTAGTTAAAATTTACATCACGTTTGAATTGATAAGTTTGAGTTGCGTATGAAAACGATCCAAGTGGACACCACTGCTCGCCATGAGCAAATCGCCAAATCCATTCTTGATGCCAAGGCTGTCGGTCAAGACGAGCTGCTTGGTGCGATTGACTTGGGGTCAAACAGTTTTCACCTTGCCATTGCGCGCCTAGATCATGACGAAGTGCGCAAAATTGCCAGCATTTCGGAAAAAGTGCAGCTGGCGGCAGGGCTTGATGAGAATAATGTGCTGAGCGAAGAAGCCATGCAGCGTGGCTTGGATTGTCTGCGCCGCTTTGCCCAGCACGTTACCGAAGTTGAGCCGCACCGCCTGCGTATCGTGGCAACGAACGCTTTGCGTAAGGCGGTGAACGCCCAAGAATTCATCAGACGTGCCAGCGAAGTGCTGCCAAAGCCGATTGAAATCATCGCAGGTCGTGAAGAAGCGCGCTTGATTTATTTGGGTGTGTCGCATTCAAACGCCAGTACCGATAAGCGTTTGGTGATTGACATTGGTGGCGGCTCTACCGAGTTTATCATCGGTCAAGGTTTTGAGCCGATTGAAACAGAAAGCCTACAAATGGGCTGCGTGGCGTTCACCAGAAAGTTTTTTGCCGATGGTAAAATCACCGCCGCCGCCTTTGAAAAAGCCGCCAAAGCCACGCAAGCGGAGCTATTAAGCATTGCCAAGCGCTATAAAAAAGTGGGCTGGGATAATGCCATTGCGTCATCAGGCACGGCAAAGGCGGCGCGCCTTGTGCTACAAGAGCTGGGCTTGGCTGATGAAGTGATTACGCTTGGCGGCTTAGAAATGCTTAAGCAAAAACTCATCAAACTTGGGCATATTGACCGCATTGAATTTGCAGGCGTGAAAGCGCACCGTCAGGCGGTTTTCCCTGCTGGCGTGGCGGAGCTTTTGACCATCATGCAGACGCTTGGCATTGATGAGCTGGGCTATTCTGATGGGGCGCTGCGTGAAGGTGTGATGTATGATATGCTGGGCAGGCTGGACGATGAAGACGTGCGTGATCGCAGCGTAACGGCATTGGCGCAGCGTTATTCTATGGACATCAAGCAAGCAGGGCGTGTAACGACAGCGTGCGCACGATTGTTTGATGAAGCCAAAGACTCGCTGGGCTTGGATAAAGAAGATGGTGATTTGCTGCGCCGTGCGGCAAGTTTGTACGAAATCGGTCTTGCCATCAGCCACAGCAATTACCACAAGCACAGCGCTTATCTGCTGGAGCATTCGGACATCGCAGGGTTTTCGCAGGCAGGGCAAGCCAGACTTGCGCAAATCGTGCTACATCATCGCCGCAAGCTCAAAGGCGATACGCTGGAGACGGTGGAGCAGCTGGGCGGACGCAAATTGGCGTATTTGTGCTTGATTTTGCGCTTGGCGGTGCAAGCCAACCAAAGCCGCACCACAAAAGCTGCGCCAATCATGCTGCGTGTGGTGCGCCCAAATGACTGGCGTGTGTCGGTGGGCGCAGGGCTACACGCTGATTTAATCACCGCTCAGCTACAAACGGACGTGGCGCAATTTGCCAAATGGGGCGTGTCGCTGCAGGTGATTTAAACAACAAGATGAGCGACATAGGCACAATTTAATGACATCTTAAAATCGGATTGATGCTATGCAATCCGATTTTTTGTGGGTAAAGCCAAGCCTTATAGGTTTTATTATTTAGTACAAGAAGGTTGTATGTTAAACAATAGTATAAACAAACGTCCATTAAGCCCAACAGAATTAAATTTGGTGTTGAATTTATTGGCTTTTTGTAAATATCCATATCATTTGGAATTGCCTATTGAGCAAACGCTTGTTTTTGATTTGACAGATGATGGAGGTATGGGTTCCTTTGAATTTGTGCGTGAACACATTCATGATCGCCAATACGCAAAACCATTGATACAAGCTGAAACCTATGATACTGACGGCAGAAAAATTATGCTTGAAATATCAATAGACGAACAAGGTTATTTATATCAAATGGATAGTTGGGTTGCTGATTTTAATCCGTTGGTAAGCCCATTGGGAACTGTAACTGTTTTGGAAAATATTCAGGTGAAAGACTGATTTTAGTAAAAGAACCTGTAGGCTAGGCTTTGCTTGCGACAGCCCAACAAATTCAAAGATTGTCCTAATTATGTTGGGTTGTGCTTCGCAACCTAACTTACGGGTTGGGCTGAGCTTTTCTGGTCTAAATTGTGGGTTGGTACGGCGCTTAAAACTATCAATATTAGGGGATTTTATGTCTGTCTCAGCGGCTATTGATTTTGGATTTTATTCAGACCGAGTTCGAATCACGCCTTTGGTGCTATTAAATATTCTCATGACAAACGGATGGATGGTTTTAGACGGTGAATATAAATGTTATCTGCCATTAGGGGATGTTGACAATTTTGATTGGCAGCGTTCTAAAATCATTAATGATAAAGAATTGATTGAGATATGTGAGAGAAAATTTTACAACAAGGAAATTGTCGGTTTGGTTGTAACGTGGAAAGATACGAATATAGGCGGAGAGTTGTTATTTTTCTTAGATGGACGGGTTTCATTTTTATTAACTATCAACCGCATCGAAAATGCTGCAACCAAGCTAACCGACTTTCAATGGTATTTAGAAAAAATTATACCAGCTTTTTTAAATAACGACATTTACATAGAAAGCATTGAATGCAGTCATATGATTTAATGACGCATAGCTGTAGGTTGAGCGGAGCGAAAACCCAACAAATTCAAAGATTTGCCCTAATTATGTTGGACTGTGCATTATCAACCCAACTTACAACCCGCCCCAATCTAATAACAAACCTTGCCAACAACAAAACCCACTCTGCCAAAACCACAATCAATTAAACCCACAAATCCATATTACCAAAATCATAAAAATGTGCTAAAATGACTAAGTTTACATTTGTTCATTTAGAGAAAACTTATGAGTACAGTTTGGGACAGCGTACAACTTGCCCGCCACGCCAAGCGTCCGCTATTTTTAGACTATGTGGCGGCGCTTTTTACCGAGTTTGACGAGCTGCATGGCGACCGTGCGTTTGCGGACGACCGCGCGATTGTTGGCGGTTTGGCACGTTTTAATGGCGAGCCTGTCATGCTCATCGGTCAGCACCGTGGACGCAGCACGCGTGAGCGCATTGCGCATAATTTTGGCATGGCGAACCCAGAAGGCTACCGCAAAGTGATTCGTCTGGTGCAGATGGCGGAGCGTTTTGGCTTGCCTGTGTTGACTTTCATTGACACCCAAGGCGCATACCCTGGTGTGGGCGCAGAAGAGCGCGGGCAGGCAGAAGCCATCGCCAAATCCATCGCGGTATTTTCCAGCCTAAAAACGCCAGTCATCGCCACCGTCATCGGTGAAGGCGGCTCAGGCGGTGCGCTGGCGATTGGCGTGGCGGATAAGGTGAATATGCTGGAAAACAGCATTTACTCGGTGATTTCGCCTGAAGGCTGTGCGTCTATTTTGTGGAAAACTGCCGAAAAAGCCGCCGATGCGTCCGAAGCGCTCAAGCTAAACGCCAATAATTTGCACCAGCTTGGCTTGATTGATGAAGTGATTGCCGAAGGTGTGGGTGCGCACGAAGCGCCTGAGCCAGTTATGCAAGCACTCAAAACACTGCTCACCAAGCAGCTTGCCGAGCTTAATGCCCTAAATCACGATGATTTGCTGGAAAAACGCTATCAGCGCTTGATGTCGTTTAATTCGCAAGTGTCGCTCTAAGCTGCTAAGCAACGCACAAAGCCAGATTCGCTCTGGCTTTTGTTGTTTGGTTTGGGTTTGTATAAGTGTTGGGGTTTTGCGTGCATTAAAAAGATGGTATATTTGCCAAGTTGCGCCAGTGTTGCGCCAGTTTTTTGTGTTGGTTTTATAAATTTTGGCGGTTGTTTGGTTTTTTCGTTGTTTCAAGCACGCCAAAGCAAAACCTTGCCAGCAGCCACGTCAATTTTAATTCATCAGCCAAGCTTTTTGCCATCATTTCCTTGCCATCATGACCAATTTACCATCACGACCAATTCACCGCCATGACCAAACGTTTTGCCCAATTTTCTGACAGCCAAGATGATGCGCTCGTTGGCGTGCTAGAAGCGCAGTACCGTGAGTTTGCCGAGCGTGCGCTTGACTTGCCCATCAAGCCGTCCGCTAAGTTGTATTTGGCGTGCAGCGGTGGGCGAGATTCTTTGGCGTTGGCGCAGGCGTGCTGGCAGCTGTTTTGTGCCGGTAAGATGGCGCTGCCTGTGCTGCTGCACGTTCATCATGGCTGGCAGGCGGCAAATGATGCGTGGGCAAGCCTTGTGGCAAATTGGGCGCATACGCACGCTTATGAATGCCATGTATTGCACGCAAATCTTGCCAATCGCAGTGAGACGGCAGCTCGCAGCGCACGCTATGAGAGCTTGGCGGCGGCGATGAATGATGGCGATGTGCTGCTGCTTGCCCACCACGCCAACGACCAAGCCGAAACCGTGCTGATGCGTCTTGCCGATGGCGCAGGCGTGCAGGGCTTGGCTGGCATGGCGGCGTGGCAAATGGTGCAAGTGGCGAATAAGCGCATTTGGCTGTGGCGACCGTGGCTTGGCGTGCCAAGAAGTGCAATCAGCGATTTTGCCAAGCGTCATGCACTCCCTTTTGTCAATGATGAGACCAATACCGACCCCAAGCACGCGCGTGGACGTATTCGTACGCAGATTTTGCCCAAGTTTTTACGCCTAAACCCAAAAGCGGTGCAAAATATCACTCGCAGTGCTGCGCTTTTAGAGCAGTCAGCAGCTGTGCTGGACGAGCTTTTGGGCGAGCGGCTAAACACTGTGCGCAGTGGTGATTTGCCGTACGAATCACGGCTTGATTTGGCGCAGCTTTCCCATGCCAGCCAAGCACTGCGCCAAGCCATCGTTCATGCGTTTTTGGGTGAAGGCGAGCCTTTGCCGCCAAGTAAAATGCGCACGGACGAAGTGCTGGCATTGGCACAGCGCAGCGACAGCGACCATCAGGCACGGTTGTTTTGGCAAGGCGCGCGCCATGCGTATGTGCTGTGTCGGCACCGTAATGTGCTGTATCGTTACCGCAGCGATGTGTGGGAATTGTTTGGTGCAGCGCAATCGTCTGTGCGTTGGTGTGAGTCAAATCGCCAGCAGCAGGACGAAAATTTTCACCACAATAACACACCAATTTACCAAAGCAATGACCAAGCCAATCCACAAACCAGCCCAGAAAAAGTCTTGTTATTAAAAGCAACTAACGGCTTGGCTTTGGCGTGGCGTCTGCCGTGTGCGTGGGCGGATTTGCCTATCAATACTGCCGACATCAGCGCGGTAAAATTGGACAATCAAACCCGTATCACGCTGGCAAATGGGCGCAAAATGGCAGGCAAAAAGTTGTTTCAAGCCTTGGGCGTGCCTGCGTGGCTGCGGCAAAATGTGTGGCAAATTTGCCATCAAGGCGCACCTGTGCTTTTGGTAACGCTTGGTGCGGCGTGGCGTTTGGCGCAGTTTGATGAAGTTTTTGCCAAACTTTCGCACCACGATAAATCCGCCCAGCCACAAGACGCTAACTTGACAACAAAACCACACGCCAAGACAAAGATGGGCGCATATTTGTTGGCTTTTGCGTCCGATGGGTAAATCGTGTACAATGGCGATTTTTAGTGGTTGTGCGATGAGCGCAAAAACCGTTCGTGGTGAGCTTGTCGAACCATAACGGTTTTTAAGCCCTTAACAAGTTTAAAAGCAAAAACCACATCAGCATACTTTTTTTAACCATATTTTAAAAACAGCCACATCTTAAAAAATTTAAAAACAAAAACGGAGTGATTTATGGCAGATTTTCAAGTTTTAAAGGATAAAACCATCACATTTATCGGTGGCGGCAACATGGCAGGCGCAATCATTGATGGCTTGCTGGCGGTGCGAGCGGCGCACGATTTGCCATTCACCATCGCCGTGTCTGACCGTAATGCCGATAAACTTGCGGTGTTTGACAAAAAAGGCGTGCAAACTTGCCAGCCTGATGGCGTGCAGACGTTTATTGAGCGTGCCGATGTGCTGGTGCTTGCCGTAAAACCGCAAGTCATGCTTGATATGTGCCGTGCGCTGCCTGCCAAACTTGATAAGCAAGTTGTGCTGTCGGTGGCGGCAGGCTTGCCTGTGTCAGCACTTGGCGAAGCGCTGGGTTGTGAGAACATCGTGCGCAGTATGCCGAATTTGCCGTCAGCTGTGGGCTTGGGGGCGACTGGACTTTTCGCCAAAGAAAACGTCAGCGATGACGACCGAGCGCTTGCCGAAGCGGTGATGCGTGCGGTGGGTATCACCACTTGGGTGCATGACGAAGCGCAAATGCACACCATCACAGCGGTGGCAGGGTCTGCGCCTGCGTACTTTTTTTATGTGCTGGAAAATATGATTGCCAAGGCGGTGGCGATGGGGCTTGATGAAAAAGACGCGCACGCCTTTGCGGTACAAAGCATGATTGGCGCAGGCGAGCTTGCCAAAGCAGGCGACCCCGCCACGTTGCGCGCGCAGGTTACGTCAAAAGGCGGTACGACAGCAGCGGCTTTGGCGGTGCTTGCCGAGCAGGGCGTGGGCGAAGCGTTTGGCAGTGCCATGCAGGCGTGCGCAGATCGCAGCTGTGAGCTTGGCAAGGCGTTTTAGCAATTTGCGAAAATCACGTCCGCTTAAGATTTAAGATTTGCGTGAAATTTGGTTTGCGGTGCGTTTTTGGTTTATTTGCTGGCTTGCTAATTTAAAAATCGTTTTGATGGAAAATTGTCAAATCATGAGCAAGGCGCAGCACGATTTTAAACTTGCAAAATCCGCCAACTCATCAAGCAGCAAAACCACCGTAAGCCAATAAATTTAGCCATTGAATCCAATCATTATTAACCCACGCTTTTGCGTGCCAAAGACGAGAATTTATGAACAGTCCGATGTATGTGCTTGTGAACGCACTGATCAATTTTGCGCTGATTGCGCTGTTTTTGCGCTTTATGATGCAGTTTGCTGAAGTGGATTCGCGCCACCCTTATATGCGTGCCGCCAAGCGCATGACGGGCGTGGTAGATGTGTTTGCGCGCATTTTCCCGAACGTGGGCGGCGGACGCATCAGCATGGCTGCGGTGGTGCTGATGCTGCTTTTGTATTGGGTGAATTTGGCGGCAGATGCGATGATTTTGCAAAAATCTCTGTCGGCATTGGAGCTGTTTTTTATCGGTACGCTGACCGCCATCACGCAGTTTTTGGCGATGCTGCGCTACATTATCATTGGTTCGGTGCTGGCAAGCTGGGTGGTGATGCTGATGAACACCATGCACCCTGCGATTGATTTAATTATGCAGCTGTCTGAGCCGATTGTTGCGCCATTTCGCCGCATTGTGCCAAATTTGGGTATGCTGGATTTATCGCCCATCGCTGCACTGTTTGGGCTGCTGCTCTTACAAAAATTCATAGAAATCATCGGCGTGAATATTTTGCAGGCGATGTAAAGATGGTGAAAATAAACCTCGAAGGTGGTGCGGCTTTTGGGGTTTTGTCATATATTGACGCTGTGATACAAAATTATAAAAAACCACGATACAAAACTACAAAAAATATTGTTATATCGCAGGGGGGGGGGTGGTATAATGTACTTGTATAAATTTACACCATTGCACAACATTAGTTTACATTAAGAAACTGATTTTAAGTTTATAATGAAATGTTCAAATTGGGTGAATTTTAATCAAATTAGCAAAGAATATATTATGAAAAAAGTCCTCACTTACGGCACTTTCGATTTACTCCATCACGGCCATATCAACCTGTTAAAGCGTGCCAAAGCATTAGGCGATCACCTAACGGTTGCGGTTTCTACTGATGAATTTAATTTAGGCAAAGGCAAGGTTTGCACCTATCCTTATGAAGAACGTGCCTGCATTGTTGAAGCGGTGCGTTTTGTAGATTTGGTCATTCCTGAGACTTCTTGGGAACAAAAAATTGAAGATGTCAAAGAACACCACATTGACGTTTTTGTCATTGGTGATGACTGGGAAGGCAAGTTTGACTTTCTAAAAGAGTACTGCGAAGTCGTCTATCTGCCCCGAACAGAAGGCATTTCCACTACACAAATCAAGGAAACGCTTTCCGGTAAATAAACCTGATGATGAAATTGTCGCAATTTCCTTTTGTAAAAAAATATCAAAATACGCCTTTTGTTCAAAGCTGTCTGCAAATCAAACGCAACGTCAGCAATACGAAAGAACAAAGGGGCGTATTTTCGTATTTTTATATTCATAAAGCTCAAGAGGCATTAACGTCTGCCAAACATACGGATTTGCAGACGGCAGCCAAAAAACTCATCAAAAAATCCGATTCGCTCGGACATTTTTATTTGGCAAAAAGCGAGTTTTTGCTTGGAGAATTTGAACAAGCGAAAAGTAACTTGAGCCGATTTTTAGCGGCGAATCCAAATCACATAGAAGCCATTTATCTGTTGGCAGAAATACATGCCATACAAGGCGATAAGACTTTGGCGTGGTCGCTGCTTGAAGGCTTGCTGACATATTCAAAACGTGGCAAAACGTGGCAGCATTTATCCAATTTGGTGGAAATGCCGTCTGATTTTGAGCAGTATTGTGTGTTATTTGAAAAGTATTTTCCTGAGTATTTAACCGTTCTTCTGCCTTTCGACCTTGCCAGTCATTTGTCAAATGCCGCAATCCGCGCTGGCAATACCGATTTCGCATTGGACTTATGGCGTAGGCAATACCGCTTGAGTATGCAGGTAAAAAATACCGCAAAACCAACCGCTTCCAAGCAATATACAGACGAAAAAGCCGCAATCGCCTTATCCGCACTCAAAAACTGCCTAGATGGCAGCGGTATCGAGTTTTTTCTTATCAGCGGCACACTGCTCGGCTGCATCCGTGAAGGCAAGCTGCTCGGGCACGACAAAGACATTGATGTGGGTGTGTGGGACGACTATGGCGTGCAGGATTTGGCAAGCGTGGTTCGGCGTAGCGGCTGCTTTTATGTGCTGCCGATTTACAGCCCTGATATTTTGGTGGTTCGCCACGTCAGCGGCATTACCATTGATATTTTTATCCATTACCGTGAGCCTGACGACTATTGGCACGCAGGCGGTAAAACACGCTGGCACAACAGCCCTTTCGAGCTTGCCGAGCGAGCATTTTTGGGCAACACCTATTTAATCCCGAAAGATTATCACCGCTATTTGACAGAAAATTACGGAGCAGACTGGCAAACACCCAAAATAGAGTTTGACAGTGCGATGGATACGCCGAATGTTGAGGTATTATCTCAAAAAGAATTTATTATCTACTTATATAAAAAAACATTGTCTTTGACATCAAGCAACCGTCAAAGCCGCTACATCGGCATATTGAAATCGCTTGGTGAAAACATCTAGGAAAACAAGAATGAAACTCCTGAAAAACTCATTCAATTATATGATTGCACCCGCAGCTTATCGCAACGGGTTGTCGTTATATAAAAAGAAACATTGGGGTGCGGCATTAAACGCCTTTAAAACAGCTCATCAAGCAGCACCAAATAATCCGCAAATCGCCTTTAAACTGGGTGTATGTCATTTGAAATTAAAAAGTCTGCACGAAGCACATTTTTATATTTCCAGAGCACTCGAACTTGCACCTTACAACACCCAATGGCAAATCCAACTGGCACAATGCAACAAACAGCTTGGATTTTCTTCCTATGAATTGAATGCGGCGGGCAAACCGACCGTAGCTGTACCTCGAGTGTTGCAGGGCGGTTTTCAGCAATCGCTTAACATCAGTCTCAAGAAAAAACTACTGCTGCTTCCGTCTGATTACAATCACCGAGTGATGGCAGATATTGAGCCTTTTATTGCGTATTACCAAAATGAATTTGATGTGTATGTCATTTTGCGTCAGCTTGATGAAGATGTGGTGTACAAGCCATCGCATACTTTAGTGAAAAATGGCACGTCTTATGGCGAGTATTTAAAACTCACCGCTGATTATGTGATCGATGCAGGCTCGATGAACTACGGCTACCGCATTACCGATACAACCAAATGGGTATCGGTATGGCATGGTATTCCCTATAAAAAAATGTTTGTGGATTTAGACATCAAGCATTTGACAGGGGCGATTCGTTACGGCTTGGCTTATGACAGTATGGTATCGATGTCTGACTTTTATACGCAGACATTTTTGCGTAAGGCAATGCGTTATGAGGGTGAAGTTTTGCAGGTCGGTTCTGCCAAAATTGACAAACTGCTTGATAACCGCAGCAATCAGCAGCGTTTGAGCGAACTATACCAAACCATCGGACTGCCACACGACAAAAAAATCGCTTTGTATGCACCAGAATACCGTGCCGACAAGCCTTTTGAAGTAGCTTTTGATACCCAAAAACTACTGGAAGTATTGGGCGAAGAATATTGCCTTGTTGTGCTTTTGCCTGCCGCTCATCTGCACGCTCCGCATCAAACGCAAAACCGCGTATATTACACCAAAAACATCGGTAAAAATGATGCTTTGCTTCTCGCGGACATTCTTATCAGCGATTACAATCCGCTGATGTATCAATTTGACCAATACAACCGCCCTGTGGCACTGTTTATCCACGATCACGCTGAATTTGCCAAAGCTCACCCTGCCCACCAGCAAGAGCTGCGTATCATCAAACGCCGTCAATACACCGCCACCACTGAAAATGCGTTGCTGGCATTGGATTGGCGGCAAATTGAGCGTCAAAACAGCAAATTTAATACGCCTGAATACATTGATTTGGCATATCTCAAACACACACTCGGTATTCCAAGCGGTAAAAAAATCGTCCTATATGCACCGACATTTCGTCAAGCTGGGGCAATGCCTTTACCTTTTGATGTGGGCAGGTTGCTTGCTGATTTGGGTGATGATTATATGCTCATCACCAAACTGCACTATCTCAATCATCTCGATCAGCACTATGACAACGTAATTGACTGCACATCATCGTCCGATATGGCAGACTTGATGAAAATCGCCGATATTCTCATCAGTGATTACTCATCATTGGTGCTGGATTTTGCATTATTGAATAAGCCGATTGTGCTGTTCCAATACGATTACGCCGAATATATGCAAAAACGCGGCGTGTATTTTGATTTTGCCGATTATTTGCCGTCTGAACAAATCATACGCAGCGAAGAAGAGTTGTATCAAATCAACTGGAAAACCATCAATGCCGACAACAGCAAAATCATCAGCACCTTCTATCCGCAAGAAGACGGCAATGCCACCAAACGCATTGCAGACGGCATCGGTTTTATACCGGAAATCCGCCGCGGTAAAGACATCATTTTCTTGGTAAATGATCTCAACCAAATTGGCGGCGTACACAGCTTCTTGAAAAATATGGCGAAATACTACAAGCAAACTTACAATTCGCGTATTTTTGTCTTGGCGATTAAAGAGTTTGCTGAAGCCAACTCCGAGCTGCACGTTTTGAAAAGTCCGTATATTGACTTTGCCATCTCCAGTCAGTATCTGAACGGTGCGTGTACGCACATTCTCAAAAATACAGACGGCATTGTCATTTCCTTGCAGTTCTCCGCCCATATACATTTCCAAAGATATTTGGAAAATGCCAAGTCGGTGCTGATGTTCCACGGTGATGTCAAAGATATGATTTCCCGAGAAATGTACGGGCCGCATTTGAGTTGGCTGAACGAAGGCAAACTCTACAATTACCGCAAACTCTTGCTTTTGACAAAATCAGCAGTGGAATTGCTCCGCCCGCATTTAAACGAAGATATTCAACCGAAACTCGGCTTTATGCACAACTCCATTGATGCAGACTATACGCCGATTGCTCCAAGCAAACCTTTGCATACTGCTGTTATCAGTCGTTTGGACGCAGATAAAAATATCTTTGCACTCATTGATTTGGGCAATGCCATCAAAGCCGCCAAGGAAAATATGGCTATTTTCAAAA
>NZ_MUXU01000037.1 GCF_002014985.1 Moraxella caviae
AAAGGAGTTATTATGGCTGGAGATATCCAAGTTAATTTGCGCATCCCGCCTGACCTTAAACAAAAACTGCAGGAACAAGCACAGTTTCATGGTCGTTCTTTAAATCTTGAAATGAACTATCGTTTGGTCAACTCATTCTCCACACCCAATGACAGCTATGCAGACATCATCCAGAAGATGGATGAGATTGTCGCCCGTCATCATAAAACCAAGCGATTGAGTGCTATTAAAGAGCGATTAAATACCGTTTTGGTAGAGTTATGCAAAGTTCCAATGATCAGACAGCTTGCTCCTGCACGCATTGCTTATGAATTGGGTTATGAGCGTGCTGATGAGGTGATTCGCTGGTTTGAGGGCGATCTTGAGCCTACCTTTACCCAGCTTGAACAACTGGCAGATTATTTAGGTTGTCATGCCGCTTGGTTGATGTTTGATGAGGGTTGCCCTTACCCTACTAAAAACAAAGACTTTAGCAATTTAAATACCGTCGAGGCGGTGGTTGAGTTTTGTTTTGAGCCAGAGGTGGGATTTGATGAGGTTCAAAAGGTTTCATTTATCCGAAATAACATTCACACAGGTGAGGTGCTGATCATCAAGCAATTTGATCAAAAGCATGCTCAAGTCTATATCACCAATATCCATTTAAGTGATATTGTCGGTGCCACTGGTGCTAGAATGCAAGCTTTGTTTGTACTGGCATTAAGAGCTATTTGCAAAAGCAGTGAATACAAGCATCGAGCCATGAGTTATTTGTTTGATGCGGAGGTTTGTGAGCAATTAAAACAAGGCATGCAGCATCCACTAAAACTGATGGCACGCACAACCTTCATCCCATGGATGGATGATATTTGGGATCGGTATATGTACGAAAAACAAGATGCCGACTACTACTGGCACGGCTATCGGGATGTCTGCTTTAGAGTGCAGGCGTATATCAATGAAGATCCTAAGTTGAGAGCTTGTTATGACCAATCCAAGCCTTGATAATCAAAGCTTTTAAACAAAAGCGTGTCATGGTCATCCAATCAGTATTTAAAGTTACCCGATTGTAACTTATGAATTTGGTGATTGCAAGGGTTTTTATTTAGTTTTTATCATCATTGGATTTATCTTAAAAAAATTAAATGATTGTTAAATATATTGGTTTTATATTTGGCTACTTAGTAACCATCAATGTTCTCTTGTATTATAAAACCACAAATCATTGAAGTATGCAGAGTAGATTTTAAATAATGATAAAATAATAAAATTCTAACTTTTAAATAAATCAGACTTTATTTTTAAAATTATCAAATTATCTGTGATAATATCTGCCCAATATTACTGTTTTGTTGCTGTAAATTGGCAAGCTGGCAGATACGTTGGATGATTAAGAGTAGAATCTGGTCGTATAAGTGGGTGTATTATGAACCGTTTTTGTTATCGTGTGATCTTTAGTAAAAGTCTAGGAAGACTTGTGGTGGTTTCTGAAAAGACAAGATTGCAAGGTAAATCTGACAACCCAAGCGTGGGTGGTAGCACAACATCATCATCTGGATGGTGTTTGGGCTTTGGCTTTGACTTTGGCTTAAAAACTCTTTCGTTATCGCTTCTTCTTAGTCTAGGCTTGACAGCCCATGCCAACACCCCCACCACCATCATTGCAGATAAATCCGCCGATAAAGCCTTACAGCCGATTGTATTAAATACCGCAAGTGGTGTTGTTTCTGTTAATATCGCCACCCCCAATGCTCGTGGCTTATCCAATAACCATTACAGCCAGTTTGATGTGGGTAGTACAGGCGCTGTATTAAATAACAACCGTAAAGCAGTTAATACCCAAATTGCAGGCTTTGTGGCAGCTAACCCCTATATGGCTCGTGGGGAAGCTTCTACCATCTTAAACCAGGTTAATTCCAATAACCCAAGCCATTTGAATGGCTTTATTGAAGTGGCAGGTAAAAAGGCGGATGTGATCATTGCCAATCCATCCGGCTTAGTGGTCAATGGTGCTGGGTTTATCAATGCTGGCAATGTGCATCTGGCAGCAGCAAACAGTCAAGTTAATCACGGGCAGCTATTGGGTTATCAAGTCGGTGGCAATCATGCTGGTAAGATTGAGGTTAATGGCAAATTAAACCTACAAGGCACGGATTATGCCGCACTCATTGCCAAGACCGCCCAAATCAATGATGAGATTTATGCCGGCAAACAACTTGATGTTATCCTAGGTGAAAATCAGGTCAGCATCCAAGATGGCAACTTCAATCAGTTATCAGCCGTTCATCAAAACAATGATGTCAGCAGCACCAACCAAACAGGCACCGCCCCAGCACTGGCATTAGACATCTCACATCTTGGTGGAATGTACGCAGGTAAAATCCATCTGATTACGGATAAAGGGTTTGGGGTCAATAACCAAGGGGTCATCACAGCCACAGGTAGTGGACAGCAACTTGGCACAGGTACACTTACCTTGGATGGCCAAGGCAATCTTGTTAATACCGGTAAAATCCTAGCCAAAGATGCTGTCACCATCAACACCCATGATAACACCGCTCAAAACGACGGCACCTTGTTAAGCGAACAGGCTGATATTGCCATCAATACTGCAAGTCTTAATAACACAGGCATCATTCACAGCACCCAAACTGCCAAGATTGCAGCCAAAGAAGCGATTGAAAACCGTGGCAGTGTCTATGGCGGTGTTTTACAAGTTCATACGGATAAGCTTAATAACACCGGTCAGCTTATCCAAACTGGTACAGGAAAGCTTGATATCACCACCAATACACTCATCAACACTGATAAAGCGGTTATCGGTCAAAGCTTGTATGGACAAACCAGTATCCCTGCACCTTCTACCCCAAGTAGTGATCAGAGTGCTGGCAGTATCAGCAGTGAGCTGGCAGATAATACAGCAGGCAGTACAGGTAATGTGGGGGCAGACACACAGCCACCTGCTTTAAGTGACTCTGGTGCAAACACTCAAACCAAACCCATCCCAAATGCTCGTGGTCATATCATTGCTACCAACAGTATTCACAACACAGGCGATCAAGCACTCATCACCGCCACAGGTGATATTGGTATCAGTGCTGATAAAACCAGTAACACCAAGCAAGCATCGATTGATGTACAAAGCCTAAATACCAACACTCTTGTCAATACCGACAGTAAAATCGCCTTAGATGATATTAATTGGCAATTAAGCCGCTTTGATAACAGCAAAGGTAATATCACTGCCAGAAATGGCATGGCGATTGACAGTGGTTCTGATATGATTAATACAGGCGGTCAATTATCTGCTACTGATGCTGTGACGTTATCTGCTGTTGGCATGCTTGATAATACCCAAGGGGTGATTGTAAGTGGTGGTGATACTGTTATTAGTGCTGATGGTGTGAATAATCAGGCTGGTGCCATCATGAGTACTGGCCATGTATCTGTTGCCAGCAAAGATAAGTTAACTAATGATAAAGGCGTCATCTCTGCACAAGCTAATACCACATTGAGCGTTGGGACAGCATTGAGCAATCATGATGGCAATGTCTTTGGTAATCAACACCTAACCATCCATAGCCAAGATTTGACAAACAGCGGTCAGGTTTATGGGGGTAAAAGCACCACACTGACTGCCTTACGCACCTTGGATAACACCCAAGCAGGACTGATTGCCAGCGCTGGTGATACCACCATCCGTGCCCATACCATCACCCATGCCGGCAGCATCATTGCTGGCATGGACCGTGAAGGCAAATTAGGACAGCCTGCCAATCTTAGCATCCAAAGCACAGGCAATCTAGTCAGCACAGGCACACACATTGCCACCCAAGCGATGGTGATGACAGGCAACATGCTTGATTTAAGCGATAGTCATAGTGAAGCGGTTAATATCAATCTAAATAGCCAAACGGATGTCAATACTACCAATGCTACCGCCATTGCTGCTGATACACTACACATCAGCACACCTGGTCAGCTCAATAACACCCAAGGGCAATTGTCCGCCAAACAGTTGGTGATTGATGGCAGTCAACTCATCAACCATCAAGGCAATATCAGCCATAGCGGTACACAGGCACTGACATTAAGCTTCAATCAAGGTCTGGACAACAGCCAAGGCAGTATCAGCAGTAACAGCCAGGTACTTGACATCAACACAGGTACAGCCGCTTTAAATAACCAGCAAGGCAGTATTGCTCATACAGGCAGTACGCTTACTGTGAGTACGCAGCATCTAGGTAACCATCAAGGTAAGCTACTTAGCACTGGCAATCAAAGTCTTACGGTGGCTACAGATATTAATAACAGCCAAGGCGTCATTCAAGCAAGTCACTTTAGCATGGATGCCAAAGAGCTTAACAACCATCAAGGCAGCGTATTTGCCACCGATGAAACAGCACAAAGCCGCATTGCGTTAACTGGCAATTTAAGTAACACCAATGGCGATAGCAATGTTAATGCCGATACACAAGCCGCCACCATTACCACACTAGGCGCTTTGGCCATCAGTGCCAACACGTTGGATAATACAGGACAAATCAGCACCAAAACCTTAACTGTAGATGCTAATACCATCAACAATAGCGGTAGCATCAGCAGTCAAGAAGCGATTAGTATTCATGCTAAGGATGCACTGAACAACCGTGCGACAGGCAGTCTGTATGCAGGTACGGATTTGACACTACACAGCCAAGGACACCTCAGCCATCATGGTAACGCCTTGGTGGGTAATCGTTTTAGTGCCACTGCTGCCACGCTTGATTTGACTGACTCACACAATGAAGCAGACAGCATCAGTTATGACTCTCAAGGGGATATCACCCATCATAACGCCTCAAGCTTGGCTGCACAAAACATCCGCATCAACAATACCCAAGGCGTTTTAAGCAATCAAGCGGGCAATCTGACAGCTAAAACCGTAGATATCCATACTGGATCTTTACAAAATAGTGGGGTTATCACCGCTAAAGAGTTGACGATTAGCCAAACTAAGGATTATACACATACCAGTGATGATACCTTAATTGCTGATACGCTGACATTCACCACTCAAGGCAACTTTAGCAATCAGCACAACTTTGGGGCAACAGACAGCCTCACGCTCACAGCAGCTAGCATCCACAACCACCAAGATGCCACCATTACAAGCAGCAACACCACGCTACATAGCCAAACAAACATCACAAACCAAGGCTTAATTAATGGTGATACGACTATCGTTAAAGCCACAAACACCATCAATAACTTGGCTGGTGGTCGTATCTATGGTACACAACTTGCCATCCAAGCCGATACGCTGAACAATACGCCAGCAAAAGCTGTCAACCAACAAACCAATCAAGAAAATGACCATCATACAAGCCCTGTGATTGCCGCAAGACAGCGTCTGGACATTGGTGTCAACACCTTAAACAACAACCCCAACCCTGACAGAGCAGGTAAATTCAACGAAGACTTCGACAATCAAGCGTTAATCACAAGTCTTGGCAGTCTGCACATTGGCGGCAGTCTAGATGACAATCATCATGCCACAGGCAAAGCACAGACAGTGGTCAATAAAGGTGCGACCATCCAGTCTGGTGGTTCAATGGTGATTGGTGCCAAAACTTTGCTAAACACCAATGCTGATTTTAAAAAGCATACGGTTGAAGTGGTGGCAGAATCTGCCCGCAACCAAACGCTTTATCGTGCTCACAAACAAGCGGACACCATCCCCGCCGCCCAAAAAAGCACTGATGTTGCTGATTTGGGCAACAAGCCAATGGCGGGTTTATTTGACTGTCCTGAAGGTAGTGAGTGTATTGTCAATTATGATTATGACTCTACGATTTGGTCATACTTTAACATTACAGCACCAGCTGAGCCTGCACCAGTCATTGCTGTCGAAAACCGCTTGGACGAGCCTGACTTGCCAAAGAATGAAACCGCTGAAAGTTGTGCGTTGGCAGATGCAAGCAACCAAGCTTGTACACAGTATAATGAGGCATTAGCCAATTATACCAAGGCTATGGGTCCTTTAATAAAATGGGAAGCGGATAATGCCGCTGCCATTGAATCATTAGAGCTGGCTATTAGGGAATATAACCGTCAGTTTAACCAAAATAAAAGCGATGTTGATTTGGCGCTAAACATTTATACCACTGATGAAGCAAAGCTTGGACCAACCAGCCGTAAAGGCGCACCAGATGGCGCTTTATATGTCAAAAATGCCAATGGTGACTTTTATCGCCTCACTGAAGAGGTGGATGTCATTACTACTGACTTTGTCGTCTATGAAGATAAAACCCTAGCTTCTGACCCAGCCCGTATGGTAGCAGGACAAAATCTTGTCATACATGGCGATACCTTAATTAACGATAAAAGCCAAATGAATGCAGGCGCAGGCTTTGCAGTGATTGGCGATACTGTCATTCAAACACCTGACAATGGTCTGTATGGTGAAAAAACCAAAGTCACTGAAAATGGTCGCTTTACCCGATATAGCGTATTTCCCTCGGGAATTAACCGCCACAAGCGCAGAGCAATTGGTGGTGGTAGCTTTACGCAATCCTTTGCACCACTAGCAACATATGAGCTCCCCATCTTGAGCGCCACCATCAACAAACCCCCATCGGTCATGACAATTGACCAATCAGCCCTAGCCAGTGGTGATGTGGAGACGGTGCTTGCTGCTTTAAAAGCCAATCAAGCTGCCTTATCCCTTGATGCCCAGCAACAGCTATCAAAGCTACTTACTGACAAAGAGCAAGGACAAGCTGTTGATGAAGCAGTCTTATCAGAGTTGACCAAAGCATTGTCCCAAAGCGTTGATGCCAAACCAGTCTCTGTGATCAGTGCCGACTTCTCACAGCTGACCATCCCAAGCTCAGCCTTATACATCATCAACGCTGACGACCCTAATCAGCCATTGGTTCAAACCGACCCTGCGTTTACCGATTACAAACAGTGGCTTGGTTCTGATTATATGCTAAAAGCCCTACAATCAGACCCAAATCACATCCACAAGCGCTTATCTGATGGTTATGGTGAACAAGAGCGCATTAAAGATCAGTATTATCTACTGACAGGCAGACATATCAACACCGATTACCGCAGTAACGAAGAAGCCTTTAAACAGCTGATGGATAATGGCATCACTCATGCCAAACAGTTCGGCTACACACTTGGCACCGCACTCACCGCCGAGCAGATGGCAAACTTAACCACTGACATCGTGTGGCTGGTCAAACAGTCCATCACGGTCGCCGTCAAAGACAAAGATGGCAATAGCATCACCAAAACCCAAGATGTTCTGGTACCCAAGCTGTATTTAAGATCTGCCAATAGTGCGACAGGCACACTCACCCCTGATGGTAGATATGCTGCCATGTCTAGCAAAAGCATGGATATACAGCTGACTGGCAATTTGGATAACAATGGTAATATCATTGCCAAAGATACCGCAAACATCAATGCAAACAATATCACCAATGACGGCGGTGTTTATGGTAACTTTATTGCTGTCACAGCAGATAACACCATTGCCAATCATGGTACCATGTATGCAAACAGTGCCATGAGGCTTGATGCGGGCAACCAAATCATCAACGAAAGTCAAACAGCTACCCATCACAATAAACAAGGGCAAAGCGCTTCATCCAACACCGCCATCACACGCATCGCCACCATCCGTGTGGGCGATGGATTAAAAGACCAAACAGATGATAATGGCAACCCATTAACCACCCTAAACATCCACGCGGGTAACTATGTCCTAAACAAAGCTGCCAACATACAAAATGAGGGTGGCAATACCCAAATCACTGCCCAAAACGGCATCAACATCACAACTCTCACCACAAGCAATCACATCAGTGCTGTCGCTGATCCCAATAACTACTTTAACTACAGCCAAAGCACTGATGTGGGTTCAACCATCACCAGTGCTGGCAACTTAACGATAGCTACAACAGGCAAAGGGGCTGGTATCACCGTAGAAGGCTCAAGCTTGCAGTCAGGTGGCACAACTGCTGTTGTGGCAACAGGGGATGTTAGCATTAGCGAAGGTAGACAAACCGAGCGTGTAGAGAGTGCCAGTTTGCACACTAACCGTCGCTTAACGGGCAGTAAAACTGAGCGGTCTAGCTTTGGACAGTACAGTGACAAGAGTCTAATAAGTCAAGTTGGTGGCAATCAAGTTGTCATTCAAGGTGTAAACACCAGTCTAATCTCAACCGAAGTCTTGGCAGATAAGGACATTCTTATCAAAGCCGACAACCAGTTGCTTATTGGTTCTGCCAAAGATAATGCGAGCGGGCATAGCAGCCACGAAGTCACAAAAAAAGGCTTATTTGCCACTTCGCCAACTTCTGTCACATTGGGCAAACAACGCACCCAAAATCAAGCAGATGCCATGCAGACCACCTATACAGGCTCGCTGATCGGTACTACAGGGGGTAATGTTAGCCTAGTAAGTAATGACAGCCTTGTTATTACCAATAGCGATGTCATCGCCCAAAAAGATGGTGCTAATACCAATACAGGTAATATCTATATCCAAGCAACCGATGCCACCATCCAAAGCCAAAACGCCATCAGTGATAATAGCCATCGCTTTGCCCAAAAAACCACAGGGGTGACTGCCAGCGTCTCTAGCAGTCTTGTCAGCGAGGTTCAAAGCCTAGAAACCCTAAAAGAGTCTGTTAATGACACCGACTCTCGCAAAGCTAAATTGGCTGGTACTTTAGCAGCAGCTTCTAAAGTGCGTACGCTCGCCAAAGACCTAAAGGGTGGTAACCTTGGCTCCATCCGAGTTCAAGCCACTATTGGCTCACAAAGCACCAAGAGCCAAACCACAAGCCATCAAGAAACTAATGATGCTGCCAACCTTTTGGCTCAAAATAATCTGATCGTCAATCTCAAAGGCAAGGGAGTAGATTCAGATTTGACTGTCACAGGTAGCAACCTCACAGTAGGTAATAACTTCTACCAATCGGTAGAAGGCGATGTCCTTTACCAAGCCTCAACACAAACTGACACCCAAGACAGTCAAAACAGCAGTAAAGGCTGGGGTGCGGGTGTCTATGCCAGCTCTCAGATAGGTAGCGGTCAATCCAATCAAGGCTTCACCATCAATGCCAACAAAGCAAAAGGCAGTAGCAGTGAGACTACCACCACCCACACCAATACCCAAGTCACTGTTGGCGGTACAACTGTCAATGACATTGGTGGTAATCTTATCCTAGATGGCGCTAATTTAGATACCAAGCACCTAACTGGTACAGTTGGCGGTGATTTGCTTGTCAACAGCCGTCAAGATGGCTATCAATACACTCATGATCAAAAACAAGCAGGATTTAGTGCCGATGTTGGCTTTGATGGCAAACCCCAAAGCTTTAGTATCAATGGTGGCAAAACCGATGTAGATGCTGATTATGCGCAAGTCACCCACCAATCAGGCATCAAAGCCAATCAATCTACCCTATCTGTACAGGGACAAGGCAAGTTCACCGGTGGCTATCTCATCACCGATGCAGGTAAAAACCAAACCCAGTTTGCCCAAGGTATCCAAACCCAAGACATTGAAAATCACCTAAATTACGAAGGTGATGCTATCAGTGTCGGCATTGGTATTGGTGCAGACACCAGCAATCCAAATGGCAAAGCGAAACCTGCCCTACAAGGCATTGGTTATGGCACAATAGACCCAGTCAATAAAACTTCCACCACCCACGCTGCCATCACTGACCAAGCTGGACTTAGTCATATCAATACAGAGAACTTCAAACAAGAAGAAGTTCAAAACCAGCTTAATGAAATCATCACCAATGACTTCGATAAGGAGCAAGCGACTAAAGAATTGGATGCTCAGGTAACCATCACCCAAGCATTTGACGCTGAACGCCGTGCCATTAGAAGTGAATTTGCGAAAGAAGCGGAAGATTATCGTAAAAAAGCAGAAAAGCTATCAGATGACAATCCAGAAAAGTTCAGACTTGAACAACAGGCCCAAGATATCGAACAAAAGCTAAGAATCTTTGACAGCATCACATCAGCCTTGTACGCTCCTAACTCAAATGGCATCATAGGTGATGTGGCAAGAGCAGCAAGCCCTGAGCTTGCTTATCGGATTGGGCAGGAGTTTAAACGCAAAGACCAAGAAGGTTCGGCACAGCACTTACTGGCTCATGCCGTACTGGGTGCTGCGGTAAGCTATGCCACTGGTAATGACATCGCCACAGGAGCAATGTCAGGTGCAGCCAATGAAGCAGGCGCTAAGGTTTTAGCAAACTACCTATATCAAGGCAAAGATCCACAAGACCTAACCCAAGAGCAAAAAGACACCATCACAAGTATTCTAAATTTAGCCACTGCGACAACCATCTACACCACAACTGATGGCAGCACGACTGATGCGGTCAGCGGTGCTGAGATTGGGAAAGTTGGGATGGAGAATAATGCTAATATTTTTATCAACGGACATTGGAATAGGTATGCTGGCAATCTAGAGAAACTAACAGGTGGTCTTATCCCCAACCTTTCCCCTGCTGGCCCCGGTAAAGAAAAATATTGGGATTGGATGGGTGGTAAGTCTTTTGTACCGAGCGTTAAGGAATTTTTAGAATCAGAGAATGAAAGAGACATATTTATTGACGGTTCAAGCCTTGTAGGGATGGATCAAGATGGCAAAGATAGATTCAAACTAGGTTATCAAGAGGTAAATAAAAATATTGATAAATATAATTCTCTATTAAAGTCTCCTCACGAAACCTTTAAAATTATCTCACATAGTGAAGGTGGTGCATATGGAGCTGGTATGGCGAAAGCTTTAATAGACAAGGGTTATAAAGTTGAAACTGTGTTAAGCTTATCTCCCGATGAAGCGACGGATTATTCCGTACCAAGACAGCCCACCACTTATCAGATACACAGTAATTTTGATATTGTATCACCTTTCGCTGTGCCAAGAGGTACGGACTATGTGTTGCTACTGACAGATAGTAAAAATGTCATGGAAACCCACACAAGAACAGTTTCAACTGAGTCAATCAATAGGTTAAAAAACTATCTGAAACGGCTTGGCGGCGGAAAAAACTCTTTTTATGACAAGAAGGGAGGGATTAGAAAATATGAGTAATGCAAGCTTAAGGTTTTTAAGTTGGAGTTTTTTTCTCCTTAACTGCTTATACACTCCAATGTTTTTGATACAGCTGGGGGGTTTTTTATCTTCCCCATATATGGCTTGTGTTAGAGCACTGAAATACGGTAGGTTTTACGATTCCTTGATGAGTTATACGATCATTTTTGGTTTATTCGCCGTTTTAAATTTATGCTTTTTATGCATTATTTATTTGCTTAATAGAAACATAGTTGGTCTTATTATTAAGGATAATAAGAAAATTCTAGTTTTTCTAATCGTTCTTTCTCATATCATACTTTTGTATAGGCTCTGGATGGATTTTGAGAGTGATTGTTCAGTGTTCCCTGAGCTCGTAGGTTTAGTTTCCTAACAGCGCAACCCAACATTTTCAGATGCAACCCATTGAATTGTTTGATTTTGGGATTTGGTAAACCCCCAAATCCCAAAATCCGTTAACCACAACCCACAACCACCATCAAAAAGACCCAAACTCATGACACACACCAACCACTCATCTTACCGCATTGCATCCTTACCAACACGATTGGCACTAGCCGTCTCTTTGACCTTATGCTGTTCAGCTTATGCCAACACCCCTGAACAGATTGCCCATCAGCAAATCTTGCTTAATGAACAAAGACAAGCGGCTCTTAATCAATCATTGATGACGAGCCCTAGCGTACAAGTTGATGTGCCTGCCTTTGAGCCTGCCGCCAAGATGGATTCTGTTCATACTGACAATCAAGACAGCCTACCTTGCTTTGTCATCAACCAAATCGCTTATGCACCGCTTAGTGCTGCCGATGCTGGTTTTGCTGCTACTGGTAGCGTGGATTTAAACCAATTTGCCTTTGCTTTAGCACCATCAACACATGGCAAGAGCAGCGTACTGGGTCAATGCTTAAACATCAATGACATTCATCACATTGTCCGTGATGTACAAAACCGCTTGATTGAGCGTGGCTTTGTCACCACCAGAGTCTTTATCGGTGATCAAAACTTATCTGACGGTCAGCTTATCTTGACTGTCGTACCAGGTGTCATCGGGCAGATTAAGGCAGATACTTTAAGTAGCCCCAAACCTGTTTATACAGTTTATACAGACTCTGCAGGACTGCCTGCCAATTTTAAGACTGCTTTGCCTTTTAAAGATGGTGATGTCCTAAACATCAGACAGCTTGAAACCGCCCTTGAAAACCTAAAACGAGTACCAAGCTCTGATGCTGATTTTGCCATCATGCCAAGTGAGACTGGTAAGGTGGGAGCAAGTGATGTACTCATCAAATACGCTGCATCACAAAAAGTGCGTGGCAGTCTTAGCCTTGATGATTCAGGGTCAAAAACCATAGGTAAATATCAAGGCAGTGCTACTATTAGCTTTGACAACCCCACTTGGCATAATGACTTACTCTATCTGACCTACAGTCGTGATTTGGGTAATCGCATCAATAAAGACGAATACACCAACAAGACCGACAAAGGCGGCAGTAAAAACTATGGCATAGGCTATGTATTGCCTATTAAAAACACCGTCTTTAATGCCAATGCCAGTCATTACACCTATCATCAAACCGTGGCAGGGGTGAATCAAGATTATCTCTACAGCGGTGATTCTGATAACATCAGTTTAAATGCCAGCCACTTGGTGCATCGAGATGCCAAGAGCAAAACATGGCTTAATTTGGGCGGCTTTACCAAATCACAAAAAAGTTATATTGATGATACCCAGATCGATGTACAACGCCGCAAAATCTCAGGCTGGACGGCAGGCATTCGCCATGAGACATACTTGGGGCAAAGTCAGCTAAATACAGATGTCAGCATACAGCGAGGTACAGGAGCCTTTCATGCCTTGACACCACCTGAGAGTCTGTTTAACGAAGGCACGGCACGCACACCGATTTATAAGCTCAATCTAAACTTCGCCACGCCCATCAAAATGGGCGATAATTACCAAGCAGGTTATCAGGCAAATCTAAAAGCCCAATATGCCCAAGAAGCCCTAGTCCCCAGTGAGCGAATGAGTATTGGCGGACGATACAGCGTGCGTGGCTTTGATGGTGAGCGGACACTGTCAGGTGACATCGGAGCAACCCTTCGCCAAGATGTCAGCTTTCCCATCAAACAATCCAATCACAGCCTATATCTTGGGCTAGATGCTGGCAGTATCGCCATGCAAAACAAAGAACAAGACAAGCTACTGCTTGGGCATACTCTGGTCGGTGGGGCAATCGGCATCAAAGGGCAAATCAAGCCACTACGCCTAAACTACGACTTCTTTGCAGGACACCCCATCAGACAGCCTAAGTATTTTGGTGATAAAGATTGGGTCGGTGGGATGAGTTTGGGGATGAGTTTGGGGATGAGTTTTTAAAAGCAGGTTGATACCAAAACCATCAGTTGAGCAAATTGGCTTGGCTGGTGTTTTTTTTATGAAGTGATCAAATAAGAGTGGAATAAGTGGTCACGTGAAGAGTGGAATGTGCAAAATATCAAATTTCAACCAGTTAGCATGAATTGCAAATTTAAAACTTGCAAAGAATCAACCACATGCCAGATGTAGTAAGACCTAAATTATTTATGTTTTTGGCTATTTTCAACCTGATTTTGAAAATAGCC
>NZ_MUXU01000038.1 GCF_002014985.1 Moraxella caviae
CTTTATCTACGTCAGCCCCATGATTTTTACTTGTGGTAATGTTACTGGGGATTTGGTGGGTGCCAAAGTGGTTGATCAGCTTGAAAAATCTCACCACAAATCCTAAGTTTGCCGAATAATGTACACGCATTTTGCAAAATCTGTTATCATATCCACATTTACCAACAACCGAGAAATTTCATGACCGCACAAAACTTTTTGACCGCACTCAGCCAAGCCTTGCCAGAAATCCCCGTCAAAACTGACGCAGACAGCCTAGACAACTGGGGCAAGGACTGGACGAAGCACTTTGCGCCAGACGCCAGCGCCATCGTCTTTCCAAAAACCACCGAAGAAGTCGCTGCCATCGTCAAACTTGCCAACGAACACGGCACGCCACTTGTACCCAGCGGCGGACGCACAGGCTTGTCGGCAGGCGCGGTGGCGGCGCATGGCGAAGTGGTGGTGAGCTTTGATCGCATGAACGCCATCGGCACATTTTACGAAGCTGACCGCATGGTGGAAGTGGAAGCAGGCGTAGTTACCAAAGCCTTGCAAGAATTTGCCGAAAGCAAAGATTTGTACTATGCGGTGGATTTTGCCTCCAGCGGCTCAAGCCAAATCGGCGGTAACATCGGCACCAACGCAGGCGGCATCAAGGTGATTCGCTACGGCATGACACGCAACCAAATCCTAGGCTTGACGGTCGTAACAGGCAAAGGCGACATCCTAGAGCTAAACGGCGGTATGCTTAAAAACGCCACAGGCTATGATTTTCGCCATCTGTTCATCGGCGCAGAAGGCACACTCGGTTTTGTTACTAAAGCCTTGATTAAGCTGGAAAAACAGCCTGTCAATTTGACCGCCATGGTGCTTGGTGTGCCTGATTTTAACAGCGTGGTCGCCCTACTTGACCGCTTTGGCAAGGCGCTCAATCTCACCGCTTTTGAATTTTTTGACAACGTGGCGATGGATAAAGTGCTGGCTGCAGGACACGCCAAGCCGCCATTTGACAGCCGTACGCCATTTTATGTGCTGCTAGAATTTGAAGCGCTCAGCGATGACGTGCTGGACGTGGCAATGGGCGTGTTTGAAAATTGCGCCGAAGACGGCTTGATTGAAGATGGCGTGATGAGCCAAAGCGTGGGGCAGCTGCACGAACTTTGGAAATTGCGTGAAAGCATTTCTGAGACGATTTCGGTATTCACCCCTTATAAAAACGACGTGTCGGTGCTGATTAGCCATTTGGGCAATTTCATCGCTGACATTGAAACCATCGTCAAAGAAAACTACCCAGACTTTGAAATCTGCTGGTTTGGACACATTGGCGATGGCAATTTGCACCTAAACATCCTAAAACCAGACAACCTAAGCAAAGACGAATTTTTCGCCAAATGCCAAACGGTGAACACGCTGGTGTTTGACACGGTGAAAAAATACAAAGGCTCAATCAGTGCCGAGCATGGCGTGGGCATGACCAAAAAGCCATATTTGGACTACACACGCTCGCAAGCAGAAATTGACTACATGAAAGCCGTCAAAGCGGTGTTTGACCCAAATAACATCATGAATCGTGGTAAGATTTTTGATGTGTGATGGTAATTGACGTAAACTTGTGCGATTGACACAGCTCAGCACGGCTTGTAAACTTTTTCAAGCCGTGTTTTTCTTAAGTTTTTCCTAGCTTTAACTTTACTAAGTTTATCAACCTTTTAAACACCAAAACCAACAATGACCCAAGCCAAACCCGCCCATAAAGTTTTATCCTTGCTTAAAAACCTTCTACTGTATGCGCTGATGTTTCTCGCCATTTATACGGCGGTGAATTTTTGGCGCGCGCCTGCCGCCCCAGCCGCTCCAGCCTTTGCCATCACAAACGCAGACGGTCAGCGCACGGATTTACTTGCCAAAAGCCACGATGAAGCCATGCTGGTGTACTTTTGGGGAACGTGGTGCGGCGTGTGCCGCCTGACATCGCCAAACGTTCAAGCCCTGCACGCCGATGGGCAGCCCGTCATCACGGTAGCGGTGGCGTCTGGCGATGACGCCGAGCTGGGCGCTTATTTAAATGCGCACGGCTACACTTTTGCCACGCTCAATGACGATTCTGGCGAGATGTTTCGCACTTGGCAAGGGCAAGTAACGCCATCGTTTGCCATCATCAAAGACGGCAAAGCGGTGCAAACTTTCACAGGCATTGCGCCTTTATGGTCGCTGCGTTTACGTCTTTGGTGGGCGAATTTGGCGTGATGATTGGCAGTGATTGGAGTGGCGATTGAGCGATGGTTGATGTGGTGGTTGGCATAACATTGGCGCAACAACCGGCATGAAAACTGGCGCAAAACCCCAATCACGCAAGCAACAACTGACTTTTAAGCCGATAAAATCATTGAGTTTCGTCCAGCCGCCACTTATAATAAAGGTTTGAACTTGCCATCATTTATCAAAACTTGTTAGTTTTTAACAACCCAAATTTTCACAAAAAGGCACATCATGAGCGCACAAACCCAAGCAAAAGGTACGTTATTCATCATCACCGCAGCGTCTGGCACAGGCAAAACCAGCCTTGTTAAAGAGCTACTTGCCACCACCGACAATCTAAAAGTGAGCATTTCACACACCACACGCGCGCCACGCCCCGGCGAAACGCACGGCGAGCATTACTTTTTTGTGAGTAAAGATGAGTTTTTATCGCTGATTGATGAAGGCGCATTTTTAGAGCACGCCAACGTCTTTGACAATCATTACGGCACAAGCAAAGCCGCCGTGCAAAGCCTTTTGGACGCTGGCACGGACGTGATTTTGGAGATTGACTGGCAAGGCGCATTGCAAGTCAAAGAAAAGTTTGATGACGTGGTGATGATTTTTATTTTGCCGCCAAGTCGCGCTGCCTTGGCAAGCCGCCTATCAAACCGTGGGCAAGACAGCAAAGAAGTCATTGAAAAGCGTCTGGCAGGCGCAATCACCGAGATGACACAGCACACGCATTTTGATTTTGTGGTGATTAACGATGATTTCGCCACCGCACTTAAAGAATTGCAAGGCATCATCATCACCGAACGCCTGCGCACCGCCAAACAGCGCACACGCCATGCTGCGATGATTGCTGATTTGCTGACGCCCTAATCTGGCAAATTAAACCCAAAATCCAAAACTTTAAAACCCAAACCTTAAACCTAGGGACTGATCAGCTCAATAAGGACACTCATGCTGCGCCTAATTTTCATCGGACTGCTTGCTGCACTATTTTTTAGCACTACTTTTGTGCTGAACGAAATGATAGCAAAGTCTGGCGGGCATTGGTTTTGGTCGGCAAGCGGTCGCTATATTTTTATGTGGCTGCTGCTAAGCGTGATTATTTTGCTAAGGCGTGGCGGCTGGGCGAATTTGTGCGGACTTGTGCGCTTATTTTTCACGCACATCAAATTTTGGGGTGTGGCTGGCGGTATCGGCTTTGGCGGATTTTATGCGTTTTTGTGCTTTGGCGCAGAACACGCACCCGGCTGGATTATTGCCGCCACTTTTCAATCAACGGTCGTGGCAAGTTTGCTGGTGCTTGCGGTATTTGGCGAGCGCATTCGCCTGCCAGTGCTGTTTGCCAGCTTGCTAATTTTTCTGGGCGTGGCGATTGCCAATATTGGCGAAGGCGCACGCAGCAGCACATCGACAAACTTAAGCGAGCTGCTGCTGTTTGGCGCATTGCCTGCGCTCATGGCTGGGTTTTGCTTTCCGATTGGCAATCAGCTGGCATGGTACGCCAAAAATCCCATGCCACGACTTAGTCGCCACGCCATCGGCAAGCACATTCCTGCCATTCGCTCACCGCTTTTAAACAATCCCTTACACATTGTGTGGCTTTTGACGACAGGCTCGCTGCCTTTGTGGGCGGTGCTTGGCGGTATCGTCATGCCGTCTTTGCCTGATGGCGCACAGATTATCAATACCTTTTTGGTGGCACTGTTTGCTGGGGTGATTGCCACAAGCGTGTTTTTATACGCGCGCAGCCACGCCACGACCAGCGCACAGATTGCGGCGGTTGATGCCACGCAGGCTGGCGAGATGATTTTTGCCATCATTGGCAGCGCCTTACTGCTTGGCACAGCTTTACCGTCTTTACTTAGCGGCGCAGGGCTTGTGATGGTGGTTGTGGGCTTGGCGTGGTTTGCCAAAATGCAAGAACATTAGTTTAGTAAATAGGCTTAGAAAATGAGCTTATTTTATGAATTGAACTTAATAAAGCGAAAATCCAGCATTTGATGGTGATTTTTTGTGCAGTTGTTGGGTTGTTGTGCCAATTCAGCTTGCGGTTTTTTTACCAAACAAACTGATGATTTTGCTTAAATGATGGGCTGTAAGTTGGGTTTTCCTTAAAAAATTAAAAAATTAACAAATTCAAAAAGTTGCCATAAAAAGCTGTCGCAAAAATTGGCACAAAAAAGTTGGGCTGCATTACACAAGCCCAGCTTAATCAATCAGTCTGCAAATCAATTTACCAACCCGTTTACCAGCCAGTTTACCAGCTGACAATTTTCACTCCATCAAACTTCGCTCAATCGTCCAGCGCTTTTAGCCAGCGGCTTTGCTCTTTATTTGGCGTGAATGCCGCCCACAAATCAGGACGGCGTGCTTTGGTGCGTTTGACCTGCTCCAAAAAACGCCACTTGGCGATGTTGGCATGATGTCCAGACAGCAGCACGTCAGGCACACGCTCACCGTGAAATTCGTGCGGCTTGGTATAATGCGGACAATCCAGCAAGCCATCTACAAAACTGTCTTCCAGCGCAGAATTGTCGTCCTGCATGACATTTGGCAAGCGGCGAATCACGCTGTCCATCAGCACCATCGCAGGCAGCTCGCCGCCAGTCAGCACATAATCACCGATGGAAATCTCACGCTCCACATAGCGGCGCAAAAAGCGCTCGTCCACACCTTCATAACGCCCACACAGCAAAATCATGCCATCAAGTGGCGCAAGCTCACACACCATCGGCTCGTCCAGACGCTCACCTTGGGGCGATAAATACACCACAGGACAGTGATAATCATCACGCCCAAGGCGGCTAAAATGCTCGCGCGCCAAGTCCTTAGCGTGCAGCACCGCCTTTTCTAGCGGCTCTGCCATCATCACCATGCCCGGCCCACCACCAAAAGGACGCTCGTCAATGCGGCGATAATTATCGGTGGTGAAATCGCGCGGATTGATGGTGTGCAGCACCACTTGCGCCTTTGCCAGCGCCCTACTCGTGATGCCAAAATCGCTCACCGCCCGAAACATCTCAGGCATGATACTAATCACCGCAAAAAACATCGCTTTGCCTTTTTGGTTTGTATGTTGTTAAATTTTAAAGAAAATTTTATAAAAATGCGTACGCAATTTAGCACGCAGCACGCATCAATAATCCGCGCCCCATGCCACCAGCATCGTTGCCGCTGCCAAATCCACTTTTAGCACCACGTCCTTATGCCAAGGAATCAGCCGTTCTTCGTTGTCAATGCTCTCAGCCGTTGGTGCAACGGTGATGATTTCGTGCGCGCCTGTTTCAAATAAATTTTTAATCTTGCCCAGCGTCTCGCCTGCTTCGTTCACCACGACAAGTCCCACCAAATCCGACCAATAATACTCTTCTTCATCAAGCGCAGGCAAATTGGCACGCTCCGTCCACACCGTTACGCCATTCATGGTTTCTGCGACATTGCGGTCTGGCACTTCTTTAAAACTTGCCACCAAGCCCTGACCTTGCTCACGCCAATTCGTTACCGTCAAAGGCTTAAAGCCAGTTGCCGTCTTCATCCACCACGGCTGCATAGCAAACACATCAGCACGGTTGTCGGTGTCGCTAAACACCCACAGCCAGCCTTTAATGCCATAAGGCTTTTTGAGCGTGGCGATTTTAATCAGTTGGTCAGCGTTGGGCGCAGTTGCAGTCATGGTATTTCCCCACAAGTATCGTTTGCGTTGGTATTTTTATTGGTTTGGTTTTTAAAAATTGCCGTTATTTATCAACTTGACAACAATCCAAAACCCAAACCAACAAAAACACAGGCAATAAAAATCGGCTTGCGTCTTTGCTTTCGCAAAACCACGCAAACCGACTTTCGGCATGACGCCTTGCCTAAATAAGACTTAGGCGTGTATTAAGCAGCTTGTTTTGCTTTTACAAGTTGCGCTACACGGTCAGAAGGCTGTGCGCCTTTTGCAATCCACGCATTGTATGCATCTAGGTCAATGCGGAAAGTTTCTTCTTGACCACGAGCTAGTGGGTTGAAAAAGCCGATTTTTTCAATGTGGCGACCATCACGAGCAGCGCGCTTGTCAGCAACAACAACTTGGTAAAATGGGCGTTTTTTTGCGCCACCACGGGCTAGACGAATTACAACCATGATATTCTCTCAAAAATTCGTAAAAAATTTCAATAAATGGGTATGGTGCAAGAGTATTATAATCGTTCCACCGCCTAAATTGAGGATGAGCCGTGGCGCAGAACCATTAAATCAGCCAATTATAGCAAATTTTTAGCACAAAGCAAAGACAAATTTCATCAATGTGCGTAAATTTTTGGTAAATGGCGTGAAATTTGATGGCGGCTGGCGTAATTTTACCGCTGAATGCTGGCGGTGAGTTTTGATGGTAAATCTACTGGCGATTTTATTTTGGTTTTCGCAGCAATTTCACACCAACTTTTGCACTGATTGCACACTAATTTTACGCCAATTTCACACCAATTTTATGCTTGAGTTTTCACCCACGCAGCGCATTTGTGCTACAATGTCGCAAACACAAGGAATACTCATGAGCGCATTTCACACCCTACTTGCCAAGGCGCGCCGCCGCTTTTATTCAAACACATGGCAGACCATCATCGTGGTTTTTTTCATCGTTTTTGCCAGTGTTGGGCTGTCAATTTGGCTGTTTTGGCGAAGTTTATATTTACCAGAACTTAAAAATCACGCCAGTTATCTTGCCAGTGAAATTCGCCTGATTGATAATGCACGCGCCAAATGGCAGGACGATTCGGACGTGCTGGCGTGGATTGAACAAGAAAGCCACTTGCAAATCGTGCGCAATCCTGATGATTTTCCAGACGTAACCGACAAGCTGTTTGTCGGCAGCGTAACGGACATCTTAGCGGCGGAAGTTGGGGCAGACTTAGGGCGCAGCGTGCAGGTGTATTTTAAATTTAAACCTGTGCCAAAGCTGTGGGTGCAAGACAGTGCCAATGCCGACATTTGGCTGAGCGAGCCTGTTACGCATTATTCGCAGTACAGCACAGGGCTTTTGGCGGGTTTTATTTTTGGCTTGCCGTTTTTGACTTTACTCACCATTTTTATTCTTGTGCGGGGTCTTAACCGCCCTTTGCGCAAGCTGGAACGTGCCGCCAGCGACTACATTTCCCAAGGACACGCCACCACCTTGCCCACGCAGGCAGGCCCCAGCGAAATTCGCCAAGTGAATACCGCTTTTAATCGCCTTTTTACCACGCTTAGCCAAGCGCAAAAAGAGCGCACCATCATGCTGGCTGGGATTTCGCACGACTTACGCACGCCGCTCACCAGAATGCGCCTGACTGCCGAAATGCTGCCTGACGAATTTTTCCGTGAAGGTTTGGTGTATGACATTGAAGACATGGACGCGATTTTAGAGCAGTTCATTTCCTTTATGAAAGACGGCTCGGACGAACCTGTGCGCCTGACCAATCTTGAAACGATTTTCAAAGAAATCATGGTGCAATTTACAGGCACACGCTTCATTTACGAAAGCACGCTCACCGAAGATGTGCCCGTGCGTCCGCTGTCCATCAAGCGGCTAATCATCAACCTTGTGAACAACGCCATTCGCTATGGCGAGCAGCCCATCCACCTAAACGCTTACATCAAACCCAGCGACACAGAAGGCGAACACCCCACGCTCATCATTTGCGTCAAGGACGAAGGCACAGGCGTGGCGGACGACCAGCTTGAGCGCATCATGCAGCCTTTTGAACGTGGGGAAACCGCCCGCACCACACAAGGCAGCGGACTTGGGCTTGCCATCGTCAGCCGCATTGCCAGCCTACACCAAGGCACGGTACAGGCCATCAACCACCCAGATGGCGGCTTGCAAGTCAGCGTGCTGATTCCGCTTTTGACCAGAGCGCATGACGGCAGTGATGATGAGTGATTGTGATTGCCCAGTCAAGCCACTTTGCCAAACAAGCATACTTTGACACCATCAAAACCACAAAACAAGAAAAACTGGGAGAAAATATGAAACGCCACCCTTGCCTGCAGCCTTTATCTCGTGAGCATCATTTGGGCTTGGTGCTATCTCGCCGTGCCGCAAGCCTTGCTGATGATGACGCAGCGGGCATTGCCGAGCATTGGCAAGCACTCACCGACTATCTCACCACGCAAATTCCTGCGCATTTTGCCACAGAAAAAGAGTGCATTGCCGATGTGATTTTCGCCAAATTGCCCAGCGATGAAGCCGTGCGCCTAGCCAATGAAATGCTAAAACAGCACAATGAAATTGAAGCCTTGCTGCAAATTTCTGCACCCACCGCTGCCGATGTGCGTAAATTGGCGCAAGCACTGCACGACCACATCCGCTTTGAAGAGCGTGAAGTTTTCCCTGTGGCGCAAGCGGTGCTTGACAACAATGAACTACAAGCGCTGTACGCTGCCAGCAGCGATGCCGCCAAAAAGTAACGCGCCACAAAAGCGATACGCCAAAAAAAGCGCACGTCAATACAGCACGCCAATTTTGCGTGAAACACCTTGTGTGCGCGGATATTTTTGGTGCAAATCCAAAATATCGCTCAATTTTTCACCCTGATACATTTATCAATCTGTCGCCCAGTTTTCGCCAAAAATATCGCCAAGCCTTGCCATTATTAGCCTTGCCAAGCCTTAAAATTCTTATCCCCAAAATCTGTGGATAACTTTGTGGAAATGGCGTGATTTTATCCGCCCAAGCCTTTATCATTCGGTGCTTGCAGCGTGATTGTAATTTGTCATCATTATGACACATTGATAAATTTTATCTTTTAAAATCAATTATTTATAAATAATTGATATTTTTTATAAAGACACAGAAAATCGCAATTTTTTCAAATCATCGCACGCATGATGTTCCACGAAATTGATAAAGATTTTATGCTAAAATCTGTGGATAACTCATCAAAATTTATCATCATATCAATTCTTAAAACATGGTAAAAATCGCTTTTTATCTCATTTTACCAACGAAAAACCCAACCAATTTGGCTGGGTTTTGCGGTGAATTTCGGTGAAATTCAATCAAATTTAGGGCTTTTTGATTTTTGGATTTGAATTGCCCCAAATGGTGTACAAATCAGCAAGCAATGCGTCATTGATGTCTTCTATTTCCGCCTGCGTAATCTCGCCTGCGCCCTGCTTGCCATAAATCACCACTTCATCACCCGCCACCACGTCAGGAAAATCGGTTACGTCCACCATCGTGGTGTTCATGGACGTTTTGCCCAGCACAGGCGCGCGATGCCCACGAATCAGCACCACACCTTTATTGGTGAACGCACGGCGATAACCGTCCGAATAGCCAAACGGCAAATTCGCCAAATACGAATCGCGTGTCAAGGTGTGCGTGCCATCGTAGCCGACTTTCGTGCCAGCCTTATAAAAATGCACCGCCGCCACGCGCGATTTAAAGCTCATGACAGGCTCATAAGCGGGCTTGGCGTCAATCGTATCGCCATACACCAAGCCGCCCGGGCGCACCATGTCAAGGTGAGATTCTGGCACGGCAATGGTGGCAAATGAGTTGGCAGCGTGCAATGTCAGCTTGCTGCGGTCAAGTTTGGCGGTGTCAATCAACCAGCTGCTTTGCTCATTAAACAGCGCTAAAGCCGTGCGCACAAAATCTTCATCTTCCACCGCAAAATGCGTCATAATGCCCGTCAGCTCAAGGTTTGGCAATGCCACGATTTGCAGCGCATCGCCCTTGCCACGCCCATCTGCCAAATCCAAGCCGTTTCTATCCATGCCGCCAGCGTTGAGCGACAGATGATATTTGATTTTTTGGCCGTGCTTTGCCGCCAGTGCGTCTAGGGCTTTGGCGTGGTTTAGATTGCCGATAAGCTCTTCCATCTGGTAAGGCAGCGCCGCTTCAATCTCATCAATGCTTGCCGCACGCACACGCGCAATCACGCCTTGATAGCCGTGCGCCCTTGCCACACGTGCTTCTTCGTTGCTGGCGATGCCAATGCACGGCACGCCAAGTTTGATGACGCTTGGCATGAGCAAATCAATGCCGTTGCCGTAGGCGTCCGCCTTCATGATGACGCAGACTTTGGATTTGCCGTCCAGCTCACGCATCAGGCGACCAACGTTATTTTCAAAGGCGCTTACGTCCACTTCCAGCCATGCGTTCGCTGATTTGGCTTGGCTGATGTCATAATTGCCAAAAGTCTGAAGTGGCGGCGCAGCGGTGGCGGTGCTTGCCAAGGCGATGGCAGCGGCGAGTAGGGTGGGTTTGAGTGTGGCGACTGGTGAAAATTGAGCAAATTTCATCATTTATTCCTTGTACAGCTTATTAAAATTGTTTGCCAAATGTTAAAAAATCACCCTATCTTATCACAGCTTTTACATTGTGTGCGATATATATTGCGCTTGGCATGATTTTTTGGCAAAATTACGAACATTTATTCACCAAATTGCAAGCAAACCGTGTTTTTAGTATGATTGGCGTTCAATTCATTTGCTTGCATTTTGGGTAAAATTGACCATTTGCAAGTTTGGATTTGCCTTGTATTACTTAATCCGCTTGCAAATTTACTTTAAATTGCAAGCAAAAACCGCCAAACAGCCAGCACACGAAGCCAGCCATGACAACTTACAACAAAAGCACCCACACCGAACCCATCTGCAAAACCACGGACGAAACCAGCGTACCTGTGTACGAACGCATCAAACGCTACATCTTAGCGCACATTCACGATGGCCGCTGGCGCACAGGCGCAATGATTCCCAGCGAAAACGAGCTTGCCGAAACCTTTGGCGTGTCTCGCATGACGGTCAATCGCGCGGTCAAAGAACTGGCAATAGAAGGCGTGCTGGAGCGCAAACAAGGCGCAGGCACGTTCGTTATTCAAAAGCAATTTAGCCAAACTTTCGTTACCGTGCACAGCATCGCCGAAGACATTGAGCGCATGGGCAAACGCTACCACGCCAAGCAAATTTTCGGTGGCGCACAAGCGTACAACACTCTGCCCGCCGAAGCGCAAAAACTTTTCACCCCACAGCAAACGCCCTATCGTGTGGACGTGGTGCATTTTGGTGATGATGTGCCGCTGCAATACGAAAGACGCTGGGTGGATTTGAATCTTGTACCAAAATTTGCCGAACAAGATTTTAACATCGTCAGCACCAGCAACTATCTCATCGCTCAAACGCCGCTGGTGCGTGGACTTTACACCATTGAAGCGCTCGCCTGCCCTGACGACATCGCAAGCTGCCTTGCCATGCCTGCGGGTGCGCCTGCCTTGTGCTTGCGCCGCCACACTTATTCAGGCGAGCTTGTGGTTACGCTGGTGCAAATGTGGCACAATGGCGCAAATTTTAGTTTCACTGGCACGCTGGAATGACTGCGCCACAATTCGTACGTCAAACCACTTAAACCAACAACAAACGCAAGCTGGATTCTGCCCCAGCTTGCAAATTCTTTTTTTAAATCCGCCATTTTAAACCCATCACTCAAAATTCACCGCCTACAATTCACCGCTCACAATTCACCACAAACCCAATCCAAACCCAGCTCAAATCCGCCTCGCGCCCAATTCACCGCCATTTCTTTAAAAATCGCCACGCTACGCCATAAGTTGTGCTAAACTAGCCTGTTTTTTTACGCAGCTTGCAATGGCAAATCACTTTACAAACCGTCTTGCAAGCCGCCCTTGCAAATTGCAAGCCATTACAAACCGATAACACAAGCCAACACCAACAACGGAGTTGTCATGACCAAATCCCAAGAACACCAACTCGCCAAAGAAGCGATGTGGGCTGTGATTTTAACCGTCTTTTATCTGATCGGCTGGGTGATTGCCGCCTATTTTAGCCCTGATGGCGCAGGATTTTTTGGCTTTCCTTTGTGGTTTGAAGCCAGCTGTTTTTATTTGCCGCTGCTGTTTTTGTTTGTTAGTTTTGTGGTGCTAAAACGCGTGTATCAGCCGCTGGATTTGGACGCTGCTGCACACGATGGGACACAGCCAAACGATAAAACCATCAATAAAAATAATCAATAGAAATAATCAATAGAAATAATCAATAGAAACAATTATTTATAAAAATACCATCGCCACACCCAGAGAAACGCCATGACTTTTGAAACGACTGCTTTTAATATTGAGATTTTTATTCCGCTGGTGCTGTATTTGCTGTTTGTTTTTGGCGTGGCGTATCATGCCTATCGTAAGCGGCAAGCGGGCAATTTTTTGAGTGAATATTACGTTGGCGGACGCTCGATGTCAGGTTTTGTGCTGGCGATGACCACCGTTGCCACTTATGTCAGCGCAAGCTCGTTCATCGGTGGGCCGGGGGCGGCGTATCATTATGGGCTAGGCTGGGTACTGCTTGCCATGATTCAAGTGCCAGCAATTTGGCTGACGCTTGGTGCCTTGGGCAAAAAATTCGCCATTCACGCCAGACGCACAAACAGTATTACTATCAATGACTTACTGCTGGCACGCTACAAAAATCCTGTGGTGGTGTGGATTGCGTGTGCGGCTTTGTTGCTGGCGTTTTTTGGCATGATGGTGGTGCAATTTATTGGCGCTGGGCGACTCTTGGAAACGACGCTTGGCATTCCTTATGCGCTGTCGGTGATGGTTTTTGCGCTGGTGGTGGGGCTTTATACGTTTATTGGTGGTTTTCGTGCGGTGGTTTTGACGGACACGGTGCAAGGGCTTGTGATGATGATTGGCACGCTGCTTTTGCTGGGCGGTACGGTGATGGCGGTTGGCGGCGTGGATACAGCGATGGCAAGCCTTGCCGCTATTGACCCTGCGCTGCTAAAGCCTGCAGGCGTGGGCGATAAGCTGTCGGCAAGTTTTATGGCGTCGTTTTGGGTGCTGGTGTGTTTTGGCTTGATTGGGCTGCCGCACACTGCCATGCGTGCGATGGCGTACAAGGACAGCGCGGCGCTGCACCGTGGTATGTGGATTGGCACGCTGGTGATGGCGGTGCTGGTGCTGGGCATGCACCTGACAGGCGTGCTGGCGCGCGTGGTGATTCCTGATTTGGACGTGCCTGACAAGGTGATTCCTGCGCTGATGATGCAAGTGCTGCCGCCTGTGGTGGCTGGCGTGTTTTTGGCAGCGCCGATGGCAGCAATCATGTCGTCCATTGACTCGATGCTGATTCAATCGTCCAGCACGCTGATTAAGGATTTATACCTTGCCATCAAGCCTGCCGCCGCCCAAGACGAAAAACGCATTGGGCGCTACTCCACAAGTTTTACGCTGATTTTCACCTTTATTTTGGCTGGCGTGGCGGCTGTCAATCCGCCTGATATGCTCATTTGGCTAAATCTTTTATCCTTTGGCGGACTAGAAGCGACGTTTCTTTGGGTGCTGGTGCTGGGTCTGTATTGGGATAAGGCGAACGCCACTGGGGCAATTTTTTCTATGGTGGCAGGATTGGCAAGCTACATCATTTTTGCGCTATTTGAGATTAAGATTTTTGATTTGCACGCGGTCGTGCCTGCGCTGGTGCTGGGTTTGATTGGGTTTTTGGTGGGTAATGGGTTGGGTGTGCGTAAACAGCACACCATCTAAACGCCAAAACACCCTTTTATGAACGCTTGCGCCGATGGTGCAGGCGTTTTTAATGCGTAGAAGTTGTTGGCTTGGGCTGCGCTTAACCAACCAATACATTACAATTCATCGCAAAATCCGATAAATAATCCGAATAATTGCCATTTACTCCCTGTCAATTTTTTGATGAAATAAACACATCTTTTCAAACAAGGAGTGTATCATGCCCATCACGAACGGCATTCATCACGTTGCCTACCGCTGCAAAGACGCCAAGGAAACGGTGCTTTGGTATCAAAAATATCTCAACCTGCCATTCGTGCTTGCGATTGCCGAAAATCAAGTACCGTCCACCAAAGAGCCAGATCCTTATATGCACATCTTTTTGGATGTAGGCGGCGGCAATATTTTGGCGTTTTTTGAACTGCCCACCAAGCCAGAAATGGGACGAGATGACAACACGCCACTATGGACGCAGCACCTTGCACTACACGTTGATAGCATGGAAAAAATGCTGGCAGTCAAAGACAAACTAACCGCTGACGGCATTGATGTGCTTGGGCCTGTGGATCACACGCTGTTTCAAAGCATTTATTTCTTTGATCCAAATGGACATCGCATTGAGCTTGCCTATCAGACCAGCACGCCCGCCATGGACAAAGCGCTTGATGCGGTCAAATGGCAAATGCTGGACGAATGGGCAGCCACCAAACGTGCGCCAAACCACGCACGCTGGATTCATGACGGCACACCGCCGCCAGTCTTGGATTGATATTTGCGATTTATTGAAAAATTCAATAAAACCGGCTTACCAACATTAACCTTCAAAACACTCAGCTCAAAACAAACCAGTAAGCCAAATTAAAAACCCAAAATTCATCAACGCTCAAGGATTACCCATGAAACTTGCCACCCTAAAAACCCACGAACGCGATGGCGTTTTGGTTGTCGTCAGCAAAGACTTACAACGCTGCCAAAAAATCGCCGACATCGCCACACTGCAATACGCCCTAGACCACTGGCAAGACTGCGCTCCCAAGCTGCAAGCAGTTTACGACACGCTCAATGCCAACGAAAATACAGGCGAAGCATTTGATGAAGCAGCCTGCCATTCTCCGCTGCCACGCGCCTATCAGTGGGCGGACGGCTCAGCGTACATCAATCACGTTGAACTGGTGCGCAAAGCTCGCGGCGCAAGCGTTCCTGAGTCTTTTTATGAAGATCCTTTGATGTATCAAGGCGGCTCGGACAGCTTTCTTGCACCGCATGATGACATCACAGCGCACGAAGATTGGGGCATTGATTTAGAAGCTGAAGTTGCCGTCATCACAGGCGATGTACCGCTTGGTGCAAGCGCAGACGAAGCCGCCAAAGCCATTCGCCTTGTCATGCTGGTGAACGATGTGTCGCTGCGCAATTTAATCCCTGATGAGCTTGCCAAAGGCTTTGGGTTTTTCCAAAGCAAGCCTGCATCCGCCTTTAGCCCTGTGGCGGTTACACCTGATGAACTCACCGCTTGGCAAGGCAGCAAACTGCACCTGCCGCTTGTCGTGCATATCAATGACAAACCTTTTGGTAAGCCGAATGCTGGCACAGACATGACTTTTGATTTTGGGCAGCTTATCGCTCACGCCGCCAAAACCAGAAATCTTGCCGCCGGAACAATCATCGGCTCTGGCACGGTGTCAAATAAACAAGACAGCCTATGGGGTTCAAGCATTGAGCATGGCGGTGTGGGCTACTGCTGCCTTGCTGAGCTAAGAATGTATGAATCCATAGAAAGCAAGGCGCAAACACCATTTTTAAAACATGGCGATACCGTGCGCATTGAGATGTTTGATGAAAACCACGAAAATATTTTTGGCACGATTAAAAACACGGTAAACGCCATCAACCGCCAAGCCTAAGCCAAATCGCGGTTGGTTGGTCTATGTCATCAGCACCAAACCGATAACGCTCGCCAAATCAAAACGGTAACATTAAGGCAATTTTATGGACAAATTCTACACTTATTTTCGCAGTTCAGCCGCCTATCGTGTGCGCATTGCTCTTGCACTTAAAGGCGTGGCGGTAGAAAGCCTGCCTGTAAATCTGCGCACAGGCGAGCAGCATGGCGACTATGCCGCCGCCAATCCACAAGCGCTTGTGCCTGCGCTATGCACCGCCGATGGCGTGTTGTTATCACAATCGCTTGTGATTTTGGAATACTTAGAGCAAACTTACCCGAATCCACCCCTGCTGCCATCTGATTCCATGCAAGCATTGGCGGTAAAATCCATTGCCTATCACATCGCCTGCGACATTCACCCGCTTAACAACCTGCGCGTACTAAATTTTTTAAAAAATGAGCTGGCGCACTCTGAAAACACCATACAAACATGGTACGCCCACTGGGTGCGCAAAGGATTTAGCGCACTAGAAAAGCAGCTGGCAAATAGCGCAGGTAAATTTTGTTTTGATGATGCGCCTACGCTTGCCGACTGCTGCCTAATTCCACAAGTGTACAATGCCAAACGCTATGGCATAGCGATGGAAGATTTTCCCATCATCACACGCATTTATGAGTATGCGCTCACCCAGCCTGCCTTTATCGCCGCCAAACCTGAAAATCAGGCGGATTTTGTGGAGTGAATCCACTTGTGTATTTGACTGCCAAAGCATGCCAATTTACGATAAATTTCCATAGCAATCGCTTGCCAAAAACGTACCAATCAAATATACTTACCAAGGCGTGTCCGTTTTTATGTTCGGATTTGATACGCATTGCCCTACTTGCCTGCGCGCCATCACTCACGCTATGGCTTGTGCATTGGCTAGGATAGCCATCAATGTTGCAAAGGATTGCTCATGTTTCGCACACTCACTCATTTTAGCGTTCAGCTTGTCAATCGCTACCTGCCTTCACCGTTTAGCTTTGCGGTGCTGCTTACTCTTTGCGCCTTTTTGCTTGGCATGACACTCACACACCAAAGCCCCGTCGCCATGGCGGTGCATTGGGGCGATGGCCTGTGGTCGCTGCACGGCTTTGCCATGCAGATGGCGCTGATTTTAATCACAGGCTATGCGCTGGCAAACGCACCCATTGTCCAAAACTTTCTGGATTTTCTAGCAAGCAAAATTACGCGCCCCACCACCGCCATTTTTGTCGTTACATTTGTAGCGATGATTGGCTGTTTGCTCAACTGGGGATTTGGTCTGGTGATTGGTGCAATTTTCGCCAAATCACTTGCCAAAAAAGTACCAAACGTGGATTATCCACTACTGGTTGCCGCTGCTTATTCAGGGTTTTTGGTGTGGCATGGCGGCTTATCAGGTTCAATCCCTTTGACGCTAAGCTCTGGCGGTGAGACGCTCGCCACTTTGTCAGGCGGCACATTGATGCAAGCCGTGCCACTGTCGCAGACCATTTTTAGCACCTACAATCTGGTGATTGTCGTATTGATTGTACTGATTGTGCCGCTGATGAATGCGTTTATGCACCCCAAAAAGCCCACCACCATCGACCCCAAGCTGATTGCACCCACCAAAAGCACTCTGCCCACACCCACCACGCCTGCCGAACGCTTGGACGACAGCCGCATCATCATGGCAATCCTTGGTGTGGTGGCGTTGCTGTATTATGTGGGCAAATTCACACAAGGCGTAGAAATTGGGCTAAATATCGTCATTGGGCTGTTTTTGTTTGCAGGCGTTGTGTTGCACGGCTCACTGGAGCGGTATTATCGTGCGGTTGGCAATGGCATTGGCGGCATTACTGGCATTGTGCTGCTATTTCCGTTTTACGGCGGCATCATGGGGCTGGTAACAGGCAAAAATGCAGACGGCACATCGCTTGGCACGGTATTTACTGAATTTTTCTTGCAATTTGCCACCCAAGACACTTTTGCATTGCTGGCATTTTTAAGCGCAGGCTTGGTGAATTTTTTCGTGCCATCTGGCGGCGGACAATTCGCTGTACAAGGCGTCATCATGCTGCCAGCTGGCGCAGCTTTAGGCGTAGATCTCAGTGTATCCGCCATGGCAATCGCATGGGGCGATTCTTGGACAAACATGATTCAACCGTTTTGGGCGCTGCCACTTCTAGGCATTGCAGGGCTAGACGCACGCGCCATCATGGGATATTGTCTGATGATATTTTTCATTTCAGGCGCAATCATGGCAGGCGGTTTATACTTTTTAACATGACAAGCCGTTATTGACATGAAAGTAAATTTTATCAATAAAATCAGTTTTTTAGTAAACTTACCACATCATCAAAAGGAGCATGTATGATTTCAAAAGTTTATCCCACTGCCAGCGATGCTTTGGCAGACATCATCGCCGACAACCAAACCCTTGCTGTGGGTGGATTTGGCCTGTGCGGCATTCCTGAAGCCTTGATTAGCGCACTCAAAGACAGCGGCGTTACAGGCTTGACGTGCATTTCAAACAACGCTGGCGTGGACGATTTTGGTCTAGGCTTACTGCTCAAAAACCGCCAAGTCAAAAAAATGATTGCGTCTTATGTGGGCGAAAACAAGGAATTTGAGCGTCAATTTTTATCAGGCGAACTGGAGGTAGAACTCACACCCCAAGGCACGCTTGCAGAAAAATTACGCGCAGGCGGCGCTGGCATTCCTGCCTTTTATACCGCCACAGGCGTTGGCACGCAGATTGCCGAAGGTAAAGAAGTGCGTGAATTTGATGGGCGCAGCTACATTTTAGAACGCTCGCTCACCGCAGACATTGCATTAATCAAGGCGCAAAAAGCAGACAAAGCAGGCAACTTGGCGTTTAATAAAACCGCACGCAATTTCAATCCAGATTGCGCCATGGCAGGTAAAATCACCGTCGCCGAAGTCGAAGAATTGGTGGAGATTGGTGAAATTGCCCCTGATGACGTGCATTTGTCAGGCATTTTTGTGCAGCGAATCATCGTAAACGACAAGCCTGAAAAACGCATTGAAAAAATCACCACCAAACAATCCTAAATTTTTAGATTGCAAAACAAACCATAACTTTAGTGCATTTATACAATCAAGGAGAAAAACATGGCTTGGAGCAGAGACCAAATGGCGCAGCGTGCCGCCGAAGAACTACAAGACGGTTTTTATGTCAATTTAGGCATCGGGCTGCCGACGCTGGTTGCCAACTACATTCCAGACGGCATGGACGTATGGCTGCAGTCTGAAAATGGGCTTTTGGGCATTGGTGAATTTCCAGAAGCTGACAAGGTAGACGCAGATTTGATTAACGCAGGCAAACAAACCGTTACCGCAAAAACAGGCGCAAGTTTTTTTAGCAGCTCAACGTCCTTTGCCATGATTCGTGGCGGCCATGTCAATTTGGCAATCTTGGGCGCGATGGAAGTGTCCGAAAAAGGCGATTTGGCAAACTGGATGATTCCCGGAAAACTCGTCAAAGGCATGGGCGGCGCAATGGATTTGGTGGCTGGCGTGGGGCGTGTCATCGTACTGATGGAACAAGTGAACAAATACGGCGAACCAAAAATCCTGCCAGAATGTACGCTGCCTTTGACTGGCAAAGGCGTGGTTAATCAAATCATCACCGAGCTTGGCGTGTATGATGTAACTGCTGATGGCTTGGTACTGACCGAGCTTGCCGATGGCGTCAGCGTAGACGACATCAAAAAAGTAACGCCTGTGCCACTGACAGTTGCACTTGGATAAAAGCTGGCGAAACGCATTGGCTGCCCGTACATCAAAACGCAACCAATGCAACCACTAAAGCGACTAAAGCATTTGCCGCCTAATTTATCAAACGTAAAATGGATTTCGCTTTTATAAATACAGTTCGCTGTCTTCATTAAATAACGAAGACAGCGAACAAATCGAGCGCATGGAAAACCAACTGCCAGCAAAAGGAGTTTGCAATGCTTAGCATATTGCCGATTGTTTTAACCTTGTTTTTATTGATGTTTTTTGCGTATCGTGGTTATTCTGTCTTGATTTTAGCACCGATTATGGCGGCGCTGGCTGTCATTTTGACAGGCGATTGGCTTCATAGCTTGCCTGCTTATACAGATGTTTTTATGACGGCGTTAAGCAATTTTTTATTAAAATTTTTCCCTGTGTTTTTGCTGGGCGCATTATTTGGCAAGCTGATGGCCGATTCTGGCGCTGCCACCAGCATCGCACACTTTGTCGTCAATAAACTGGGGGGGGAACGCGCCGTCTTAGCAGTGGTGCTGATTTGTGCCCTACTCACCTATGGCGGCGTTTCGCTATTTGTGGTCGCCTTTGCCATTTACCCCATCGCAAAAAACCTATTTTATCAAGCTGACATTCCAAAACGTCTGATTCCAGCCGCCATCGCACTGGGATCTTTCACCTTCACCATGACCGCCTTGCCCGGCTCACCTGCAATTCAAAACGCCATTCCAATACCCTATTACAGCACCAATGTTTTTGCCGCACCAATTCTAGGACTGATTGGCGGTGCGATTATGTTTGTTGGTGGTGTATGCTGGCTCAATCGCTGCGTTCAGCGCGCTAAAATCTGTGGCGAAGGCTATGGCAAGCACAGCGATGATACGCTCGAGCAAATCAAACCAACGCACAATATCCCCTTTATCATGGCAATCACGCCACTCGTGCTGGTGGTACTGATTAACGCCTTGCTGATTTATTTTGTATTTCCACGCATGGATTTTTCCGCATTAGATAGCACGTTTCCTGCGCTAAACATTGGCAGCTCTTTAGGATTGTGGTCGCTGATTATTGCCATGCTGGCAGCGTGCTTATCCGCCATGATTATTCATTTAAAAAGCCAATCAAATCTAAAACACACCATCAACCAAGGCGCAACCGATTCCATGTTGCCAATTTTCAACACCGCATCAGAAGTTGGTTATGGTGCTGTGATTGCTTCGTTGGCAGGATTTGCGCTGATTCGTGATGGCGTGCTGAATTTATCGCCAAGCAATCCGCTGATTTCAGAAGCCGTCGCCATGACGACACTGGCAGGCATCACAGGGTCGTCTTCAGGCGGACTTAGCATCGCCCTATCCACGCTTGGTGATGAATACCTTGAAATGGCACTTGCTGCAGGAATCAGCCCAGAACTCATGCACCGTGTCGCCACGATGGCGGCAGGCGGACTAGATACTCTGCCACACAGTGGCGCAGTAATCACCTTGCTTGCCATCTGCAAATTAACACACAAAACTTCATATCTAAACGTCGCGGCAGTTACCATCGTCATTCCGCTGATTGCGACAGCCACCGTCATCGCACTCGGGACAATGTTCGGCTCTTTTTAATGGTTATTCATTAAAAAATTGACAGATTTAACGCTTGGCAGCTGCTTGCAAGCATTTACAAGGATACAACGATGAATTTATTAGCCCAAGATTTGACCAATAAAGTTGCGCTCATCACAGGCGCTGGCAGTGGATTAGGCAAACAAATGGCGTACACTTTTGCACAAGCGGGAGCAAAAGTTGGCGTTGCCGACATCAATCAACAAAGCGCTCAAATGGTCGCCGCAGAAATTATTAAAAATCACGGCACGGCATTGCCAATTTTAATGGACGTCAGCTGCGAAAAATCCGTGAATGACGGCATGAAGGCGCTGATTGATGCTTATGGCGATATTGATATTTTAATTTGCAATGCAGGCATTCAAACCATCAGTCCGATTGACAAACTGGCGTTTAGCGATTGGCAAAAAATGCTTGCCATACATCTTGATGGCGCGTTTTTGACAACCAAAGCCGCCTTGCAATACATGTATCAAAATGACAATCCCAGCACCATCATTTATATTGGCTCTGTACATTCGCATGAAGCCAGCGCATTAAAAGCGTCTTATGTCGCTGCCAAACATGGCTTGCTAGGACTAAATCGCGTGCTTGCCAACGAAGGTGCGGTGCATAACGTGCGCTGCTGCGTCATCTGCCCGGGATTTGTAAAAACGCCATTGGTAGAAAAACAAATCCCCGAGCAAGCCAAAGAAAAAGGCATCAGCGAGCAAGCAGTGATTGATGATGTCATGCTGGTCAATACGGTGGATAAAGAATTTACCACCGTAGACGATGTGGCGCAGTTGGCGCTGTTTTTATCGGCTTTTCCCACCAATGTCTTTACTGGTCAATCCATCGTGGCAAGTCATGGGTGGTTTATGAATTAGCAAACAATTTGGTCTTGATTAACGCTCAAATGCTAAAACCCCACCTCACTCACCCAATCCATCCACGCGCCGTGCGTTGGGTGTTTTAGGCGCAGCTTGTGGGCGTGCAGATTTAAGCGTGGCGCAAGCTGCCTTGCCACGCCTTCAGCATAAATCGGATCGCCAATCATCACATGACCCAAATGCACCATATGCACCCGCAGCTGATGACTGCGCCCCGTGATGGGCTTTAACGCCACTCGTGTAACCGCGTGCTGCTCACCGCTCTCATCGCCGCGCAGCTCGTGGCGCAGCACCTGATAATGCGTCAGCGCACGCTTTGACCACGTCTCATCAACGATGTGGCGCGGCTTAGTGGTCGACTCATAGCGTACAGGCACGTCAATCACGCCTTTTTCGCCCTGCTCGCCAAGCGTCCCAAACACCACCGCCTGATATTCTTTTTGGGGAATGCGCTCAATAAATTGCTTGCTGATGTGCGTTTGCGCCGCCGCCGATTTGCCAAAAATCATCAGCCCAGACGTATCCATGTCCAAGCGATGAATCAGCTTCACTTCGGGATTGACACGCAACAGCCTTGATTGCAAGCTCACTTTGAGCGTCTTGCCGTCCACGCTCAAAAGCCCAGCTGGCTTATCCACCACCCAAATGTCATCGTCCGCATAGACGGTGATGGCGTGCGCAAATTCTTCAAAAAACGCCTGCGGTTTATCCAATTCTTCGGCATTTAGGCGTGCGATGTCAGCTTCAGTGATGTTCATAATGATAAAATGATGGCGGATTGATAATAGATTGGTGAATTGTCAATGCTGGTAAAAATTAACGCTTTTTTACTTCTCGCTTTTTATGGCAGTTTTTGGCAAATAATTTTACGCTTAGCATGGTTTGATTTGAAAATTTGGGCTTAAAAATTGGGTTTGTAATGGATAGATTGCAATAGATTGTAACGATTTGATAAACGGCTCAGTTTGCACGCTTATTTTTGCAATTTCATTGGCGCAATTTAATTTGTACAACCGCCCTAAATCTTTGTCAAAATTGGCAAACGCATTCACGCCAAATCCGACAGCTTACCCAAGTCAAAACCAAAACCCCAACCAAGCCTAAGCCACGCTTAAAGTTCACAAATTTACACCAGATAAATTTTAGCGTTTTAAAAAACTCAACGTCAGCATTGCCAATTTTTTCAAAAAGTTTGCTATTATAGCACCAAAATCAGGCAAAAATGCAATCGGTGCGCAAAGTGCTTGGTGCGCCTTGAAATTTTGCCGACACGCCTTATCTAAGATAAGGACATCAACTCAATAACCAAAAAGGTAATCATTATGTCAATCATCAACACCACAGACGCAAATTTTGAAGCAGACGTGCTAAAATCAGACAAAGTCGTATTGGTAGACTTTTGGGCGGCGTGGTGCGGCCCTTGTAAAGCCATCGCGCCAACGCTAGAAGAGCTGGCTGGCGAATACGCTGACCGCGCCCAAATCGTGAAAGTAAACGTGGACGAAAACCCAGAAGTTACCGCACGTTTTGGCATTCGCAGCATTCCTACGCTGTTTGTGTTCAAAGGCGGCGAAAAAGTGGACACTGCTGTGGGCGCATTGCCAAAAACCGAATTGGCAGCCTTGCTAGACAAGCACATCTGATTTGTTCTGTGATTTGCTCTAAGAATTTATTGCAAATCAGAAAATCATGTTGCACGAAAAGACTCACTTTGGTGGGTCTTTTTTGTGGGTTTTGCGTGGGTTTGCGCAGAATTTGATAAAGTTTTTGCCAGATTTTTGAAATTTTACTAAAAAGCCAAAACTTTACACCTTGCCATCACCGTTTGGCTTGCCACTCAAGCAAGCGCAAATTGCATTTTCACACCGAATTTTCACCGCCAAGCCTTGACTTTTTACCCCCAAACCCTTTATTATTAGCACTTAGCCGATGGCGAGTCCTTCGCCCATTATTCTTACGGCTAATGCAGCTTTTTCCACGTTCACGCATTTTTTTTCTTGTTAGCCTACTGACAAGCCAACGCTTTGCGTGCAAATCCCTGCAAATCACTCAATCCTTGACTGTTGGTGCGCTTGGCGTATCAGCCCATCACCGCTATTTTTCTTTTTTCGCAGTTGCTCAAAACATCATGAATCTCACCGAACTCAAACGTAAATCCGTTGCCGAATTGCTTGCCATCGCCCAATCTATGGGGCTTGAAAACATGGCGCGCAGCCGTAAGCAAGACATCATTTTCGCCATCTTAAAAACCCACGCCAAAAACGGCGAAGCCATCTACGGCGATGGCGTGCTAGAAGTACTGCCTGATGGCTTCGGCTTTTTGCGCTCGTCTGAAGGCTCGTACTTGGCAGGCCCTGACGACATCTACGTCAGCCCAAGCCAAATCCGCCGCTTTCATTTACAAACTGGCGACTCCATCGCAGGGCAAATCCGACCACCCAAGGATTCTGAGCGTTATTTTGCACTGCTCAAGGTCAGCGAAATCAACTTTGACACGCCAGACCGCAGCCGTCATAAGCTGATTTTTGAAAACCTGACGCCACTTTTCCCGACCGAGCAGCTCACGCTTGAGCAAGGCAACGGCACGACCGAAGACTTGACAGGCCGTGTGATTGATTTGATTGCGCCCATCGGTAAAGGTCAGCGCTCCATCATCGTTGCGCCGCCAAAAGCAGGTAAAACCGTACTGCTGCAAAGCATCGCCCACGCCATCACCAAAAATCACCCAGAATGCCACGTCATCGTGCTACTGATTGACGAGCGCCCTGAAGAAGTAACCGAAATGCAGCGCACCGTGCGTGGCGAAGTGGTGGCTTCCACCTTTGATGAGCCGCCAACACGCCACATTCAAGTCGCTGAAATGGTGATTGAAAAAGCCAAACGCCTTGTGGAGCATAAGCAAGATGTGGTGATTTTGCTAGACTCCATCACACGCCTAGCTCGCGCCTATAACACCGTCATTCCATCAAGCGGCAAAGTTTTGACAGGTGGTGTGGATGCGCACGCCCTAGAACGCCCAAAACGCTTTTTTGGTGCGGCGCGTAACGTAGAAGAAGGCGGCAGCTTGACCATCATTTCCACCGCCTTGATTGACACAGGCTCAAAAATGGACGGTGTGATTTTTGAAGAATTTAAAGGCACGGGCAACCAAGAAATCACCCTTGAGCGTGATTTGGCAGAACGCCGCATTTTCCCCGCCATCAACATCAAAAAATCCAGCACACGCCGCGAAGAACGCCTACTGGACGAAGAAACCCTGCGCCGTGTGTGGATTTTGCGCAAGCTATTACAGCCAATGGACGACAGCCAAGCGACCGAATTTTTGCTTGACCACCTAAAAGATTCCAAAACCAACGATGAATTTTTTAGCAACATGACCAAAGGCAAGTAAGCCATGCAAAGGCGAATCACACATTCAAACCATCGCTCAACTGTGAGCGGTGGTTTTTTATGTCAATCATCTTATGCCAATTATCAAGCCAGCCAAGCCATAAACCATCAAAAATCACAAAATCATGCAAGAAGTTTTTGCAGCCGAGCGTTTTTTGTGATAATATAGAACAAGCGTTTACCAAAACTGCAAGCGAGTTATTACATCACAATTATATGGCAAATGAATGACAATTTGCCCCAAAACAAGGCTTTGAAATATTTTTTTACATATTTTGCAGCTTTGCTTGGTAAAATGCTTTTTATTTCCATATAATTACTATATAATTCGCACAGCAGTACAGTATATGGCTCATGTAATTACACTTACGATATTGTGGGTGTGGCGTGGGCTTTTCTGTCGCTAATCTATATCTTACGGAGATTATCATGCAAACCAAACTATTCGTATCTGCCCTAATCGCTTCTCTAGCACTAACCGCTTGCTCAAAGCCTGCTGAAGCTCCAAAAGCTGAAGAAGCTGCTGCTACCGAAGCAACTGAAGCCGCTGCTGAAGCTACCGAAGCTGCTGAAAACGCAGAAGCTGCTGCTGCAGAAGCTACCGAAGCAACCGCTGAAACTGCTGAAAACGCAGAAGCTACTGCTGAAGCTGAAGCAAAAGACGCTGCTGATGCAACCGTTGAAGCTGCTAAAGACGCTGCTGGTGCTGTAGCAGACGCTGCTACTGACGCTGCACAAGCTGCTGCTGACGCTACTGCAGAAACTGCTGCTAACGCTGCTGAAGCTGTTGCAGACGCTGCACAAGGCGCTGCTGACGCTGCTAAAGAAGCTGCTAAATAATTTTAGTTTAGCAATAAGCAAAAAAGAGAGCCATTTAGGTTCTCTTTTTTTATTCTCCAATCCAGTCAGTCTTATCAAACCACTCTTATCAAACCAACAAATACAGCCTAAAATTTTACGGATGCTGCTTGATGGATTTTGCAAGACAACAAATCCCCGCCCTGTCAATTAAGCCAACAAGCTGGCACAATCACCACTAAAAAACCACCCCAAACTTACGCTTGAGATGGTTTTTGGTTTTTTGGGTGTTTTAGCTTAAGCCGAGTACCGCTTAGGCTTCTACCACTGGGATTTTGCCGATTTTGGCTTGCCAGATTTTTGGTGCGGTGGCGTGTACTGAGTTGCCGCTGCTGTCCACCGCCACAGTAACTGGCATATCCTTGACTTCAAACTCATAAATCGCTTCCATACCCAGCTCTGGGAATGCCACGACTTTAGCGTTTTTAATCGCTTTAGACACCAAATAAGCCGAGCCGCCCACTGCCATCAGGTACACCGCTTTATTATCAGCGATGGCTTGGCACGCCAATTCACCACGCTCAGACTTACCAATCATACCAAGCAGACCCGTTTGCTCAAGCATTTGGCGGGTGAATTTATCCATGCGTGTGGCGGTCGTTGGGCCAGCAGGGCCGACCACTTCATCACGCACAGGATCCACAGGACCAACGTAGTAAATCAGCTTGTTGGTGAAATCCACTGGCAAAGTTTCGCCATTATTTAGCATATCTGTCATGCGTTTGTGCGCAGCATCACGGCCTGTGTAAATCTTACCGCTCAGCAAAATCACATCGCCTGTCTTCCAGCTTGCCACTTCTTCTTTGGTCAGCGTATCCACGTTCACACGCTTGCCGTTTTCAGGGTTGTAAGTGATGTCAGGATACACGTCTAGGCTTGGCGGTGTCAGCTCCACAGGGCCTGAGCCGTCCAGCACAAATTCCACATGGCGAGTGGCGGCGCAGTTTGGAATCATCGCCACAGGCTTACTGGCTGCGTGCGTTGGGTAGTCTAAGATTTTTACGTCCAGCACCGTTGTCAAGCCGCCCAAGCCCTGCGCACCAATGCCCAGCGCGTTCACTTTTTCATAAAGCTCAAGGCGCAGGCTTTCGGTGGTAGAAAGCTCGGCACCGCTGGCGGCTTTTTCTTGCAATTCATGAATGTCAATGTGGCTCATCAAGGATTCTTTGGCAAGCAATGCCGCCTTTTCTGGTGTGCCGCCAATGCCAATGCCTAAAATCCCCGGCGGACACCAGCCTGCGCCCATCGTTGGAACGGTTTTTAGCACCCAATCCACGATGCTGTCTGATGGGTTTAGCATGGCAAGTTTTGATTTGTTCTCAGAACCGCCGCCTTTTGCCGCACAAGTTACTTCTACTTTATCGCCTGCCACGATTTCCATGTGGATAACCGCTGGCGTGTTGTCTTTGGTGTTTACACGCTTGCCCGCTGGGTCAGCCAGCACAGACGCACGCAGCTTGTTTTCGTTTAGGTTGTACGCACGGCGCACGCCTTCGTTCACCATGTCTGCCACGCTCATGGTGCTGTCCCATTGCACGTTCATGCCCACTTTTAAGAACACCGTGGCGATGCCTGTGTCTTGGCAAATTGGGCGTTTGCCTTCGGCGCACATACGACTGTTCACCAAAATTTGCGTCATTGCGTCTTTGGCGGCAGGGTTTTCTTCACGCTCTAGGGCTTCGCTTAGGGCTTGAATGTAGTCGGTTGGGTGGTAGTAGCTGATGAACTGAAAGGCGTCAGCGATACTTTGGATAAAATCATCTTGCTTAATGATGGTCATAAGAGTTCCTTTTTTGGCTGTTTGCAAAGCAAATGGCTGTGGTAATTTGGCGCAAAACCGTGCCAACCCACACATTGTAACAGAAAACCGCACAAAATTTGGCAAATTTTCTGTTTTTATTTTTATCTTGTTATGATTGATAAAATTAAATTATAATCATATTTTTGATAATTTAATCAATCATAAAATGACGGTTCAACGGTAAAACTCACAAAATTTGCGTCAAAACCTGAATCAAGCGTGCGTTTTGCTCGGCAGTTCCTACCGTGATGCGCAGATACTCACTGATACGCTCTTTTTGCCAATGGCGCACAATCACGCCTTGTTCACGCAGTTTTTCAAACACGTCTTTGGCACTAAGCGTGTGATGATTTGGCGCAGCAAACACAAAATTTGCCGAACTTGGCAGCACTTTAAAGCCAAGCTCATTCAAGTCATTCACCAGCGCAGCACGCAGCGCAATCACTTCAAGGCGTTTTTGCTCAAAGTATTCACCATCAGCAATGCTCGCTGCCGCACCAGCCTGCGCCACACGGTCAAGCGGATAGCTGTTAAAGCTGTTTTTCATGGCGCTAAGTGCCGCAATCAAACTTGGATTGGCAAACGCCATGCCCACACGCAAACCCGCCAAGGCACGCGATTTTGAGAAGGTTTGGGTAACGACTAAATTGTCATATTTACGAATCAGCGACACCGCACTGGCAGCCGCCACGTCATCGGCATAATCAATGTACGCTTCATCAATCACCACCACCGAATCGCTGTGGCGACGTGCCAGCGTCTCGATGTCAGCAAGCGATAACAGCACGCCAGTCGGTGCGTTTGGGTTGGCGATGATGATGCCACCGCACGGTGCTTGGTAGTCGTTAATATCAATACAAAAATCAGCATTCAAAGGAATTTTTTGCAATTCAACGCCAAAGGTATCGGCATACACAGGATAAAAGCTGTAACCGATGTCAGGCGTCAAAAGCGGCTGCGGCTTTAAAAAGAAACTGGCAAATACCAACGCCAGCACTTCATCAGAGCCATTGCCCACAAACACTTCATCAATGTCAAGCCCATGAAAATCCGCCAACGCCTGTCTGAGTGCGTCCGATTCTGGCTCAGGGTACAGGCGCAGCACCGCTTCATCATCAAGCACCGCACGCATGGCAGCGATGGCTTTTGGGCTTGGCGCAAAGGGGTTTTCGTTGGTGTTTAGCTTGCACAAATTGGCGTGCTTGGGCTGCTCACCGGGAACGTACGGGCTTAGGCTTTTTGCCTTGTCGCTCCACAGGCGTGTGTTTGGGAGTGTTGGCGTTGTCATAATAATCCTTGGATTTTCAAGCAGTTAAACCAAACGATACATCAAAACCATCAACTAAGCATGTCTAAAACGTGCCGACAAAGCGTGCGCATCTAGGTTTTCTTCCACCGCCAAAATGTCCGCTGTCTTAGCCAGTGGCTTGCTGCCTTGTTCTGTGCAATAAATCAGCGATGATTTTTTGGTGAAGTCATACACCCCAAGCGGCGAGCTAAAACGTGCCGTGCCTGACGTTGGCAAAACGTGGTTGCTGCCTGCGCAATAATCGCCAATCGCTTCTGGCGTGTGTCGTCCCATAAAAATCGCGCCTGCGTGGCGAATGTCGTCCAGCACTTCTTCAGGATTATCCAAAGACAGCTCAAGATGCTCTGGTGCAACTTGATTCACCACCGCCAAGCCTTCCGTGCGGTCTTTTACCAAAATCAGCGCGCCACGATTGGCAAGTGCGGTGCGTGCGATGTCAGCTTTTGGCAATTTTTCCAGTGCCTTATCAATGGCGGCTTGCACAGCATTCAGCTGATTTTCGCAAGTCGTTACAAAAATCGCCTGCGCCACCGTGTCATGCTCCGCTTGCGACAGCAAATCCATCGCCAGCCAGTCGGCATTATCCGCCGCCTGCCCTTCGGCATACACCAGCACTTCAGACGGCCCTGCAATCATATCAATGCCCACCTGCCCAAACACCGCTCGCTTAGCAGCCGCAACATATTTATTGCCCGGCCCTGTGATTTTATCCACCGCACGAATGCTGTCCGTGCCATACGCCAAAGCCGCCACCGCTTGCGCACCGCCGATGGTAATGACGGTATTCACGCCTGCCAAATGCGCCGCCGCCAGCACCAAAGGATTGAGCTCACCATTTGGCGCAGGCACGACCATCGTGATGTTTGACACGCCAGCCACCTTGGCAGGAATGGCGTTCATCAGCACGCTGGACGGATAACTCGCCAAACCGCCCGGCACATAAATACCCACGCTGTCAAGCGGTGTTACCTTTTGCCCTAGCATATTGCCAAGGCTGTCGGTAAAGCGAAATCCTGTTTCCACTTGGTGCTGATGAAAAGCAAAAATGCGCTCGGCTGCCAGATTCAGCGCCGCTTTCACTTCATCATTAAGTGCATCAAAGGCGACTTTTAGTGCATCTGCGCTGATAAAAAGCTCGCTCATCGTGGTCGCTGGGTGTTTGTCGAACTTTTGCGTCAGCTCAAGCACCGCTGCATCGCCACGCGCTCGCACATCAGCGATGATGTCATTAACGGTAGCGACAAGGCTGTCATCAGTTACGGTTTCAAAGGCAAGCAGCTTGGCAAGGTCGGTCTTAAAATTGGCGTCGCTTGAGCGCAAAGTAAGAATGTTTGGCATGATGTTCTCGGTTTGGTTTTGATTTTTGATTTGATTAAAAATTTGGCGATTGGTTTTGGCTTAATTTCAAGTTCATTTTAAAAAAGTTTGCAATGATTGCATCAATCACACCATCAATCTTTAGCAATGGCGGCTTGTAATACGTCCAAAATCGGCTGTAATTGCGCAAGTTTTTGCTTATAACTTGCTGGATTGGCAATCAATCTTGACGACACTTGGCAAATCTCGTCGCGCGGCTCAAGCCCATTGGCACGCAGCGTGTTGCCCGTGTCCACCACATCCACAATCATATCGCCCAGCCCCACCAAAGGCGCAAGCTCCATTGAGCCGTACAGCTTAATCAAATCCACCTGCACGCCTTGGCTGGCAAAGTATTCACGCGCCACATTGACGTACTTAGTGGCAATGCGCAATCTACGATTTGGCAGCGGCTCGCCTGCCACGCCTGCGGTCATCAGGCGGCACTTGGCGATGTTCAAATCCAGCAGCTCATACACCTGAGCATCATACTCCATCAGCACGTCTTTACCAGCAATGCCCACGTCCGCCGCGCCATGCTCCACATAGGTTGGCACATCAGACGCACGCAACATCAAAAGGCGCACTTTTGGGTCGCTGGTGTGAAAAATCAGTTTGCGAGATTTGTTCATGTCTTCAAGCGGCGTAATGCCAGCTTGGGCAAATAATGGCAAAGTTTCATCTAAAATGCGCCCTTTGGACAAGGCGATGGTCAATCCGTTAAAATCACTCATGATACTCTCTTGCGCTACTTTTTTAAATGTCGGTTTTGGTGATTGTTTTGAAAATTTTGTTATGGAATTTTGGTTTTAAAATTTTAGTTTAAAGCGGTTACGGTAAATTTATGCGCATCACCCCATTATACACCAAATCGCCTTTAAGAAAAGCCACAACGCACCACAACTTGACACAAAACTTATATTTATAAACCATTTTATCTTAGCAAACGATTTTTAAACCATCAAAACAAGCCCAAATCAAACCCACAAAAAACGCCCTGCCAATCAAGCAAGGCGTTTTAAAATAAGCGAATAATTTAAAAAAATTGCAAAAACCACCCATGGTTCGACAAGCTCACCACGAACGGTTTTTAATTTAACTCGTTTTCCAAAAACCAGCCATCAGCCCTTGATGCGCTCAATATTCACGCCCAAGCTGCGCAGCTTATTTTCCACGTCATCATAGCCACGGTCAATGTGATAAATGCGGTCAATGATACTCTCGCCATCAGCGCACGCCGCCGCCATCACCAAAGACATAGACGCACGCAGGTCGGTCGCCATCACAGGTGCAGGCATGAAAGTCTCCACGCCTTCTACGATGGCAGAATGTCCGTCCACCTTGATGTTTGCGCCCATGCGCTGCAATTCTGGAACGTGCATGAAGCGGTTTTCAAAGATGTTTTCAATGATGGTACTAGTGCCTTCTGCCAAGCAGCACACCGCCATCAGCTGCGCTTGCATATCGGTTGGGAAACCGGGGTGTACTTGGGTGCGAATGTCCACCGCCTTTGGTCTGCCTTTCATCACCGCACGAATCCAGTCATCGCCTGTGGTGATGGTTGCGCCCATCGCTTCAAATTTTTTCAATACTGGGTGCAAAAACTGCGCTGAAGTGCGTGTGGTCAACACATCGCCTTCGCTCATCAGTGCGCCCGCCAAATAAGAGCCTGTCTCAATGCGATCAGCAATCACGCTGTACTCACAGCCGTGCAAGCTGTCCACGCCTTCAATCACCATCGTTGGTGTGCCGATGCCGTCAATTTTTGCGCCCATCGCCACCAGCATATTCGCCAAATCCACCACTTCAGGCTCACAAGCGCAGTTTTCTAGGCGAGTTACGCCTTTTGCCAAGGCTGCCGCCATGATGACGTTTTCGGTGCCACCCACCGTTACCATATCAAAGGTAAAATCACAGCCAATCAAGCGTCCGCCTGCAGGTGCTTTGGCGTTCACATAGCCATTTTCCACCGTGATGGTTGCACCCAAAGCTTCAAAGGCTTTTAAATGCTGATCCACAGGGCGTGAACCGATTGAGCAGCCGCCCGGCAAGCTCACCACCGCTTCACCAAAGCGTGCCAACAGCGGCCCCAGCACCAAAATAGACGCACGCATGGTACGCACCAATTCATAAGGCGCATAATAGCTGGTTACGCTGCGTGCGTCCGCCACCACGGTATTGCCTTCTTTTTTGATGGCAACGCCAGTGCCTGCGATCAACTCAATCAAAGTTGCCGTATCTTTTAGGGTTGGCACATTGTGCAGTACCGTTTCGTCATTTGGCAGCAGCATGGCAGCCAACAGCGGCAAGGCGGCATTTTTTGAGCCAGAAATGACAACTTCGCCAGCAATGCGGCTTTTGCCTGTGATTTTAAATTTATCCATTGGGTTTCTCTACTAAAATACGAACCACTAAATTCGGTACTGTGATGTTTGGTGCTACTGTCTTTGGCGCTGTAAATTTCGTGATACAATCAGCGCCATCAATCAGCACAAGCCATGCTTAGGCGTTTTTCTTTTCGGCATACTCAGCTGGAGTCAGCGCATGAATGGTCAAAGCGTGCATTTCGCCACTTTGAATGTGCGGATTGGCAATGGCATAAACCATCTGCTGACGTGCCACCAAACGCTTACCTTCAAAGGCTTCATCAACAATCAGCACTTCAAATTTATTGCCTTGGTTTGCCGCTTGAATCTCAGCATTCACAAAATGTGGGCGCAACAGCGCAATCAAATCATCTGCGTTCATAATACTCTCTTGATATGTTTTTTAATAGTTTAATAATCGTTTTAAAAATATGCCAAAGCGAAAATCGGTTCGGGTGAATTAAAAATCAGACCTTAATCAGCTCACCCTTGACAAGCTCAAGGCGAACCAAAATCACTTTAGCCTACTTTTATCAATGGCAATGCGCACACGCCTAAACGCCTGCGCAAAAGCCAATCGCTCATACCGCCATTATAGCAAAATTCCATCAAAAATAGCGATGTGCGCCCATAATTTTTAAGAAAAAACGCACAATTTAGCGATGTCTGACGTTTGTCAAATGCCGCTTAAGGGCTGTTTGTGCCTTGATACAGCTCCACATAGCTGCTCGTACCGCCTGCCGCTGGGTTTGCTGGGCTTACCGCTGGATTTGGATTGGCGTACACAGGCGCAGCGTTCGTTGGGGCGTTGGTTGGTGCATTTGGCGTGTAGATTTCTTGCATGACGTACGGCTCAGTGTCAGGCTGCGTGGCGACATAATCGTCCGCACCGCTTGACGTACCTCCATACACCACGCTGTCATTGGCTGGCGCTGCCATATTTTCATTCATCACATCGTCAGTGCCAAGCTGTGCACCTTCATCGCTCACCAAGGTCGTCAATGTAACTGCCGCTGCCATGCCCGGCGTGTTTTGGATGGCGTCTAGGATATGCCCTTGCTGCGTTGGCGTTAAGTAGCCCATGACGTAAGCAGTCTGATCACGCACGATGACCTTATACTGAGACGCACGCACGGATTTATTGGCAAGCAATCTGGCGGCGATTTTTGATTTTAAATAGCCTTCGTGCATGGTGTGGCTTTGACTTTTTGGCGTGTCGGCAACGGTCAGATAATTATACACCGCTGTAACATCTTTCATAGAACCCACCATGTTTTGCACGGCAAGTTTCACCGCTTCGCTCGGCACTTCGCCTGTCAAAAGCACTTCTCGGCGAAAGCTGTCAATGGCGATGCGCACCGAATTTTCGTTCACGCCTTCAATGCGCGACAAATTTTTGCGTGCAGTCAGCTCAATGCTCTCATCGCTGATACGCTCAGGAATGGTGCGGCTCATCACTGGCGCACCAAAATTGGCGTTCTCGCCTGCACCCGTGGTTGCGCACGCTGTCAAGCCTGCCATAGCGGTCAGCAGCACCGCTGGCAGTGCCAATTTTTTATACAAAGAAGTGGTGAAAAAATTCATGGTATCGCTCACAAAGGGTTGAGTATTTGATTTGATTTGATTTTCTTGATTTAAATTTAAATTTGTATTTGCAAATAAACTTTAAAACCGCAAACGCTCGTTGATGGCTTGGTTGGCATATTTTACCAAAATTTATATATGACTTAAACGTGCATCAATCATCATGGCGATTTTTTCGTCAATTTTTGCCAATTTTTAAGTCAGTTTTTAAGTCGGCTTTTAAGTCAGCTTTTAAGCTGGTTTTACTGATTTTACGCCAACTAGTACGCTAAAAATGCAGCGACAATCCACTGTGGCACGCTTACGCCTTTCTCATCAACATCAAACGCCACCACGTCAAATCGGCAATCATACTCAGCAAATTTGGGCGACTGCTGCAAAAAATGCTCGGCAGCAGCAATGATACGGCGGCGTTTTGTGGGCGTGATGGTCTCAAGACTTGTGGCAAATTGGGCGTGAGTCATCTGTTTTCTGGCACGCACTTCCACAAAAATCAGCGTGTTTTGCGCTCTGCCACGCACCGTCTGGCTGCTGGTGGCAATGATGTCAATCTCGCCAATCTTTTTTGCGTCAATCGCATGGTAATTGCGCGCGATGATGGTCAAGCCCTGCGCTTGCAAAAATTCTACCGCCTGCTGTTCAAAATAATCACCGATGGCTTTGGTATTTTTGCGCTTGGCAGGTGATGGTTTTGATGGCGGTTTTGGTAGTGGCTTTGGCGATAATGGCAGCGCAGTCATCAGCGTTCACGCACGACCACAGTTTTGGCGATTTTATCGTGCCACGTTTGTTTTTGCTTATCAAACGCCGCCCAAATATAGCCCAAAAACAGCACAAGTCCTGACACGATATAGCCAAAATAACGCAGCACGGCTTGCTTGAGCGTGGGTAAATTGCCCGTCTTGGCGTCTCGCACTTGCAGCCCAAACAGCATTTTACCGGGCGTGGCAGCAAAGCGTGTCCAGAAAAACATCACCGCCACAAAAGGCAGCACCACTTGCACCAGCACATCAAATGCGCCCAAAAACACTGATGACTCGCCGTACAAAAACTCATCGCCATACCACAAATACAGCGCAGGAACGGTGATAAGTGCAATCAAAATCCCATCAATAATCTGCGCAAAAAACCGCGCCCAAAACCCTGCATAAACGTACTGCACGTCATTATGCGCTGGGTGAGATTGCAAGGGCTGATTTGGCGGCTGGGGTAAATTATTCATGTTACGTCCTGTTTTTAGTTTTTAATTTGATAAAGTTGGTTTTGGTGAAATTTGGCGTGGGCAAATGGCTCAAGTATGTGCTTAAAGAGTTGTTTCAAAGTCGTCTTAAAAGCTGTTTTTAAAATTAACTTTAAAACCGTTTTTTGAAAAACCTTCCCTTAAACTTGCGCTCACATTCACGGCAAATTTCACCGATATACCGCCTAGCATAGCAAAATTTTTCTTATTTCGTCAATTTATGGCGTGAATTTTGGGCAGTTTTTAAGATTTTTTCTTAAAAATTGATTAAAATAAGGTTTTGTGATTTGCCAGCAAACCTTGCCAAGTCGCTTCATCGGCAAATCAGCCAGCGATTTTAACCATCAAACTCAATAAACCAAATCAGGGTTATGAAATTAAGAATTTTAAGTGTCGGGCATAAAATGCCTGCGTGGGTGCAATCAGGCATTGACGATTATCTAAAACGCCTGCAGCCGATGATGTCCACCGAAATCGTGGAAATTGCGCCTGCCAAACGCAGCAAAAACCCATCGCCTGCCGAAATTGACAAATACAAACACAGCGAAGGCAAGGCGATTCTTGCCGCCAAACAGCCCAAAGAAAAGCTATGGGTGCTGGAAGTAACGGGCAAAATCATCAGCACAGAACAGCTTGCCGAACGCCTAGAAAATCTGATGCCAGAAGGCGTGGACATCGCTTTGGTGATTGGTGGTGCTGATGGCGTGTCGTCTGAAGTGCTGGCGGCGGCAGATTTTAAGTGGTCATTATCTATGCTGACGCTGCCACACCCTTTGGTGCGTGTGGTGCTTGCCGAGCAACTCTACCGCGCCATGAGTATTATCAATAATCACCCTTATCATCGTGGTGGCTGATTTTTTCTGTTATTTGTGGCTTATTCGTCTTAAAAAATTAGTTTGCCACTCTTAAAAAATCATTCGTGGTGAACCTATTAAGCCTAACAGTTTTTTCTCAAACAAAAAACCGCCAAGCAAAAGTTTGGCGGTCGTTTTTTGGTTCTTGTATTTTAGTAGGAACTCATCAATCCACGCCAGACAAATCCATTTTCGCATCAAGACGATACACCAACAGCGTGCCAATCGCCACCAGCGTAGATGTAACAATGCCAAGTTTAATCACAGGGCTGACATCAAACAAACTGAGCAACACGCCACCAAAAATCCCCACGCTAAATTGCAGCGCACCTTGTAAGGCTGAAGCCATGCCAGCACGCTTTTTTTGGTGCGCCAAAGCGATGGCGGTGGCGTTTGGCTGCGTAAAACCCAGCCCAGCAATACAACAAAAAATCGCCAAAATCACCGCAGGCATATAGGCTTGCGCTGAGAAAAACACGCCCAAAAACAGCAAGCACAGCGCCGACACCAGCTGCATAAGCGTGCCAAAACGCAAAAGCTGCACCAAACGAAAACGCTTCGTCAAAAACTGATTGACCTGCGTCAGCGCAATAAATCCAAAAGCATTCGCCCCAAAAGCGATGGCAAATTGCTGCTCGCTTAGATGATAATGCACCATGAACAGCTCGCTTGAGATGGATAAATAAATAAAAAACGCCCCTTGTAGCAAACCGCCCGCCACCGCTGGCACGATGAAAGTTTTATCCTTGACAAGGCTGGCGTAGCCTTTGAACGTTTCGCTGACAGGCTTGGTGTTGCGGTTTTCAGGTGCCAGCGTTTCTTTTAAAAACAGCTTCGTCAAAATCAAATTCAGCGCACCATAACCCGCCAAAAACCAAAACAGCGCATGCCAACTTGCCAATTTTAAAATCAGCGCACCCAGCGTTGGCGCAAGAATGGGCGCAACCCCCATCACCAGCACCATAAGACTGAACGCACGCGCGCCTTGAATCGGATTCATGGTATCACGAATCGCCGCACGCGTTACCACCGCCGTTACACACGCACCCAGCGCCTGCATGGTACGCGCGGCAAACAGCACGATTTCGTTATTCGTCAGCGCACAAATGATGGACGCCACCACAAAGACCGTCATGCCAATGTACATCGGCAACACACGCCCCACACGGTCAGAAAACGGGCCGTAAAACAGCTGCCCCACCACCAGCCCAATAAAATAAGCAGGCACCGACATGGCGACATTTGACACAGGCACGCCAAAATCGTCCGCCATAGACGGCAGCGCAGGCAGATACATATCAATGGCGAGCGGCCCAATGGCGACCATCATACCAAGCATCATCACCCACGCCACAGGAAAAGGCTTTTGGGCGGCTTCAAGGTTTCTTGTGTTCATGTGAATTGTTTTGTGTTTTTGATTTGAATTTGATGGACATCAAAGCACGGCAAACTTGGCAATTTTAGCGCAATTTGCCACGCATAAAACGGCTATCATACCACAATACGCCAATAATGTGCGGATTGCGCTTGATGAAATTGGTGTTTGACAGATTTATAAACCAAGCAAATACGACAAACTCTAACACTTGCATAAAATTTGCGTTTTGCGACACCGACTTTACGCATAAAATGTTTGGCTGTGTTTATGCCAATTCAATGCAAAGTACTTACTTTAAATCGTCCAATTCAGGGAAAAACGAATAAATTTCTTCTAAAACGCCCATCTGCGTTTCGCCAATGAGCTCACCAATATTGCGCTTGAGCTTTTCTTGCAACTCTGGCGAGCATGACTGAAAATGCGGCGAGCGCAAAATCATGGTTAAATGTTCTACCGATTTTAAGGCGTGTTGCTGTGTTTCAATGGCAAATTCTTTGTTCATGGCGATTTCCTTGTTTTTTAATTATCTTCAAAAATCCTAGGCTGCACTAATTCAAATGGTGGATTTGGATTAAAAACGATATGTAGGTGGTTGAGTGGAACGAAAACCCAACATGGTTTTAAAATCCGTTCTAAAATGTTGGGTTGTGCTAACGCTAACCCAACTTACAACCTTTAAGTTTAGAAGCAACAACCCAACAAAACCCAATTTACAAAAAAGCCCAACATCTGTCGGGCTTTTTTGATCAGCGCAGTTTTAAGGTCATCAGTCCCAGCACCACCAAAATGATACACACGATATAAAAACGTGCCACCACTTTGGTTTCTTTAAGCCCCATTTCTTCAAAATGATGATGCAATGGCGCCATCAGAAAAATGCGTTTTTTGCGCAGTTTGTACGAGCCGACTTGCAACATCACCGACAACGCTTCCGCCACAAAAATACCGCCCATGATGGCAAAGGCAAGCTCTTGGCGTGTCATCACCGCCATCGTACCCAGCATACCACCCAAAGACAGCGCGCCCACATCGCCCATAAACACTTCGGCAGGCGCAGCGTTGTACCACAAAAAGCCCAGTCCAGCACCGATGATTGCCGCACACACGATGGTTACTTCGGCATTATAAGCGATGTGCGGAACGTGCATATACGCCGCATAATTCATCGAGCCTGAAATGTACGCAAACACGCCAAGCCCTGCCGCCACAAGCACCACCGGCAAAATCACCAAGCCGTCCAAGCCGTCCGTCAAGTTCACCGCATTGGACGAACCTGCCAGCACAAAATAAGTCGCAGCGATAAAACCAATGCCCCAAGGAATTGCCGAAAACGGAATCGTCATATCCTTAAACAAAGGAATCAGCATATCTTGCATGGCGATGGCGGTCGCTGCGTCTTGCTGCATGGCGATGTAATACAAAGAACCACCTGCAAACAGCGAACCGACCGACAGCCAAAAATACTTTTTACGGGCAATCAAGCCTTGTGGGTTTTTATGCTTGATTTTTAGCCAATCGTCCGCCCAGCCGACCGCCCCAAAAATCACCATCACCACAAGCAAAATCCACACATAAGGGTTGGACAAATCCGCCCAAGCCAGCGTAGAAATGCCGATTGCCACCAAAATCAGCACACCGCCCATCGTTGGCGTGCCTTGTTTGGCAAGGTGAGTTTTCGGGCCGTCATCACGCACCGCTTGCCCGTATTTGAGCGTGCGCAGATAATTGATGACAGGCTTGCCAGCAAAAATCACAATGAGAAGCGCAGTAATCACCGCCAAAAGCGCTCGCAAAGTCAGCGATGAAATGGCGATGTCGCTGTGTTGAAATAACCAATAAAGCATAATTTGTCCACTTATGGGAGACTGATCTTGCCTGCTGTTTGGCAAGGTAAATCAATAATTGATAACAAAATCTAAATACAACAATAATAAAACAAAATGGCAAACAAATCAAAGGGCTAAGTCTTAAATGCCAAGTTTTAAATACTCAGTTTCAAACCTAAAATTTCAGCTCTTATTTAGCCCTGTTTTGACCTTTATTTGACTTGCAAATTTTCAGTTATTTTTGCAAATCAGCAATCAAACTTTCCATTTTCATGCCGCGTGAGCCTTTAAATAATACCGTGCTTGCGCCTTGATTTAACAGCTCTTTTAGTGCAGCCAGCAGTGCAGTTTTATCGGCAAAGTGCGTGGCTTTTGGCTTGGTTTGGCTGTCTGCGGCATTGATGGCGGTGGCGGTGTGCGCCATATGCTCGCCCACCGTCAGCACATAATCCAGCCCAAAACCAGCCAGCTTCTCGCCAAGCGTGCGGTGTTCATCATCAGCCGCTGCGCCCAACTCAAAAATATCACCCACCACCAAAATCTTGGTATGCTCAGCCTGCTCCAGCACGCCTGCCGCTGCCAGCATGGACGTTGGGTTGGCGTTATAAGTGTCGTCAATCAGCAAATGCTCGCCAAACGCCAAGCGTGTCAAGCGACCTTGTGGCGGCTTGGCGGCCTGCAATCCAGCGGCGATTTGCTCCACAGGCACGCCCAGCGCAATCATCGCCGCCGTTGCCGCCAGCGCATTGGCAATGTTATGCTCGCCCACAAACGGCAGCGCCACAGGCACGCTGTCAATGTCGTCTACGCTCAAATTCACATTCAGGCTAAATTCGCTGTGCGCAGGCTGCACGTCCACATCATCGGCAAACACATCGCCCATCATCAAAACGCTTGTTACGCCTTGCTCGGCAAGCATTGCCACGTCTTCATCGGCAAGCTCGGCTGCCGCAAGCGGTACATTTTGCTCGCCAAAGGTGATAAAACGCTCGGTGAACTTGGCAGCTTCTTCTTGCAAAACGCCAAAAAATTCATCACCAAAAGGCAGCACCGCCACGCCATCGGCACTAAGCGCGCTGTAAATCTCCGCCTTGGCGCGGGCAATGTTTGCTCGTCCGCCAAATTCGCCCAAATGCGCCGTGCCAATGTTCAGCACGCACGCCACGTCAGGACGCACCAAATTGGCAGTATAAGCAATCTCGCCCAGATGATTTGCGCCAAGTTCCATCACGGCAAATTTATGCGCATCCGTCAGCTCAAGCAGCATCATCGGCACGCCAAGGTCGTTATTCAGATTGCCGCGCGTGATGAGTGTCGGTGCGATTTGACTTAAAATTGCGCCCATCATCTCTTTGGTTGTAGTCTTGCCAGACGAACCTGTGAGCGCCACCACCGTCAAATCAGGGTGCGCATCACGGCGATATTTGCCCAGTGCGCCCAAGGCAAGTTTGGTATCCGCCACAATCAGCTGCGGCAAATCCACCGCCACGGCACGCTCCACAATGATCGCCGCCGCACCGCTTTGTTTGGCGTTTTCCACAAAATCATGCGCATCAAAATTATCGCCTTTGATGGCAAGAAAAACGTCGCCTTGCTCAATTTTTCGGGTGTCGGTGGTGATTTTGGTGGTGCTAAGCGTGCTGACGTCGCCTTGCCAAGTGCCACCTGTGGCGTCTGATAATGCCTTTGCTGTCCAAAGATATGGGGTCATGATGTTCTCTTTTTGTTGATATTTTTATGAGCAGTTTTTGGGCGATTTATGATAAAACTTGCTTTGGGCTAAAAGCTGGCTTGAGCTAAATTTGCACAAAACTCAATCCCCTAAGCCAAACTGACTATTGTAATCCGTTTGCCGTCTTTTGTATGTTGAGCTTTTGTTGCAAATTTAGTACATCTTACGCCTTTTTTGCCACTGCCAGCACATCGCCAAGCACCGCCACGTCATCAAAATCATGGCGCACGCCTTTGATTTCTTGGTAAGTTTCATGCCCCTTGCCTGCAATCACCACGATGTCGTCTTTGCCTGCCATGCGCACCGCTTCGGCGATGGCGGTTTTACGGTCAGGCTCAATGCTGATGCGATAATGATCTTCGCACGTCAAGCCTTGCTGCATATCGCTTAAAATGGCGGCTGGCTCTTCAGAACGTGGATTATCCGCCGTCAAAATCACATGGTCGGCATGGTCAAGACCCGCTCTGGTCATGATTGGGCGTTTGGTTTTGTCTCTGTCGCCGCCACAGCCAAAGACAGCAATCAGCTTGCCCGTACAATGTCTTTGTAAACTTGTCAGCACTTGCTCCAGCGCATCTGGCGTGTGCGCATAATCCACCAAAAATAAGCCTTCGCTAGACGGCACACGCTGCATACGCCCACGCGCGCCTTGTAATTGCGCCACCAAATCTGGCAATTCGCTCGCTTTTTGTGGATACAGCACCAAAAATGCCGCCACCGCCGCCAAAAGATTATCCACATTAAACAGCCCCAAAAGCGGACTGCCAAGCGTCATCGCCCCAAAAGGCGTATCCAGCGCAATCTGTACACCATCAAGGCTTGGCGTGATGGCGGTGGCGTGATATTCTGCTGGCTTTTGCTGGCTGTAATGCACAATCTTATAATCACTTGGCAAAGCGTCATTGGTGAGTAGCGGATATTTGGCGTCCGCATTCAGCACGCCATGCGCAAGTGTTGGGAAATATGCCTTGTCAAACAGGCGCGCCTTCGCCAAGCGGTAATCGTCCATATCAGCATGATAATCCAAATGATCGTGCGATAAATTGGTATAAATCGCCACTTCCACAGGCACGCCCTGCAAGCGGTCTTGGTGCAAGCCGTGCGAGCTGGCTTCTAGCGCCACAAGCTCCACACCTTCGCACGCCATGCGGTGCAAAAATTCATGCACCATCAGCACATCGCCTGTGGTGTTTGCCGATTGCTCAAGCGCGCCCAGCTTGCCATTACCAGCCGTACCCATGATTGCCGCAGACACGCCAGAGCGCTCGGCAAGCTGCGCCACCAGCTGACTGACGGTGGTCTTGCCGTTCGTGCCTGTTACCGCCACCACTTTTGGCAAAGGCGCTGGTTTGACAAGCTGCAACTGCGCAGCAATCAAACTGCCCAGAACCTTACGAATCTGCGGGTGCGACACCACAGGAATAGCCACGTCCAGCTCATCAGCTGGCACGTCCGTGATAATAAAAGCCGCCTTATCGTTCACCGATTTGGCAAAGTTTTGCGCACGCGCAATCGCCGCATTTTCATCGCCGCTCACGCTTTTTAGCAGCACAAAGCCATCTTCTGCGCCAATCTTACGGCTGTCTAAGCAAAACTTGCCAAATTCACACGCCAAAATGGGCGCAAAAACCGCCTGCCAATCCGCCAACTGCGTTTGGCAAACGCCAGATAAATTCGCTTTGGCAAGCACATCGGCAAATACGACTTTCATAGTTTTTTCCTGTTACTGTTTTTCTATTAACTTTACAGCTTTGGTGTTGTTGATTTGGCGTTATTCTACCTGCAAAGGCTTATCAAACGGCACGTTATAAAGGCGCAGCGCTTCTTTCATTACATTATGAAATACTGGCGCAGACACTTGCCCTGCATAAGACTGGCGGCGTGGGTCTTCCACCAAAATCACCACCACAAAGCGTGGATTGGACGCTGGCGCAAGCCCTGCAAAAATCGTGCGGTGCTGGTCTGTGTAGTAGCCGCCTTGCGGATTGACACGGCGTGATGTCCCTGTCTTGCCTGCCACACGGTAGCCGTTGATTGCTGCGGCTCGTGCCGTACCGCCCGCTTGAGTAACCAGCTCCATCATTTTTACAATGCTTTGGGCATTGCCTGCGCTGATGACTTGGGTCGGCTCGGCAAGTTTGTCGTCTTTGATGAGACGCAAAGGCTGCAAATTGCCGTTATTGGCAAGCACCGAATACGCCTGCGCCAGCTGCGCCAGCGTTACTTGCAAGCCATAGCCATAACTGAGCGTGGCACGGCGTGAGTACTCGCGCGCTTTTGGTGTGGTAACACGTCCTGCAGCTTCAGCAGGAAATTCTAGGGCGGTTTTTTGCCCAAAGCCAAACTTACGCTGCATATCCACGATGGCTTCAGCTGGCAAGTTCAAGGCGATTTTTGCCGAACCTACGTTACTGGATTTTTGAATCAGCTTGGCAAGGGTGATTGCGCCATAATTACTGCCATCACGAATGTTAAAGCCGCCAACGTGCAGCACGCCCGGCGATGTGTCAATCAGCGTGCTGGTGCTGTATTTGCCAGAATCCAGCGCTGCCGCCACGGTGAACGGCTTCATCACCGAACCCGGCTCAAACACGTCAAGCACTGGGCGGTTGCGCTCGTTTGCGCCTGTGCGCTCAGATAAGTTGTTAGAATTAAAAGACGGCCAAGAACCCATCGCCAGCACGTCGCCTGTCTGCACGTCCACCACCATGCCAGAGCTTGAGCGTGCCGACTGCTCACGCCCCACCTGCTCAAGCTCTTTGTACAGCACATATTGCAAGCGCGAATCAATCGTCAAATGCAAATCCTGCCCTGCGATTTCAGGCTTGATTTCTTTGATTTCTTTGATGGCGGACGCTCTGGCATCTTTTAGCACCAGCACTTGCCCACGCTCGCCTGCCAGCGTTTTTTCGTACTTTTGTTCAATGCCAGCACGCCCAGCATAGCCGCCATTTTCTTCGCTGTTTGATTGCGCCATATAGCCCAATAGCGGTGCGTTTGGCTCGGCCTGCAAATAATAACGCTGGAAAAATTTCTCTTCGTTCACCGCCACAAAATCCAGCGCCATGATGGGTGCAGCAATCTCTGGAGACACACGATTAAGCAGCACCATGCGTCTTGAGCCAGCGCCTTTTGGCAAGGCGGCTTCCACCGCTTTTGGATCGCTCAAATCCAGCGTATCGTCCAGTTTCACCGCATTTTCCAGCCGCTCAAGCGGTACGTTGGTCGTGGCGGCAAGTTTCACCAAACTCATATCCGCCAATGCTTGACTTGCCTTGGCGCGCGCGGACAGCTGCGCTGGCGTTAGGTTTTTTTCTGAGCCGTCTTTGGCAGAATTATTAGCAACGATTTTTTTTAGCCGATAATACTCGGACGCATATTCACGCGGGTCAAACACCACCGTGGACAGCGGCGCATTTGCCGCCAAGGGTGCGCCCATCGTGTCGGTAATCATGCCACGATACACAGGCTGGCTGCGCTTTGAGGTGATGAGTTTATCGCCTTTTTCCACATAAAATGACGCATTGATGACTTGCAAATAAAACGCTCTGGCAAACAGCACGCCAAAAGCTGCCACCATCACCACCCAAATGGCACGATAACGCCACAAGTCTTGCTTGCCGCCCAACATGGACGCACCACGGCGTTTTTTACCACCAAAAATTTTGGTCAATAATCTACTAAACCAAGACGGCTCGCCTAGGTTTTTGCCTTTTAAGCCCTTGGCTGGATTGGCTTTGGTGGCGTGTTTTTTGCGTAAAGGCGGTGTTACTGTAGACGCTGCGCCTGTTTTTTTGGTCGTTTTCATGCTCATTCCGCCTTATCCATGCTGCTGGTTGGGGCGATGACTTGCCGATGGCTGCCCACAGGGAAAAACATACCCAGCTCACTCACCGCACGTCTTGCCACTTGGGGCGTGGAGCTAAAAGTCTGCTGCTCAATGAGCAAACGCTGCTCTTCTACTTGCAGCGCGGTCAGCTCACGACCAAGTTTTTGCAGCTCACGATACGCCGCGTGGTGTTCTTGGGCTTGCTTGGCGATAGAAACACCTGTCCACAAAATCGCCGCCAACAAAAGCAGCACAATCAAACGCAGCACGCCTATCATGCCGCTGGGCTTGGCGGTGGTCGTGTCATCATCAATCAAGGTGGCGTGTCGGTGTTTGCTCATGGTCGGTTTGTACTGTTTTTAGATTGTTATTTTGGATTGCTGTTTTTAAACGTTTAGGTTTTAAAGTTTTTGGTTTTAAATTTGTCAATTATTGGTTTTTAAATTAAATGCGACTTATACTGGCAAGTTTTGATGTTGGTAAGTTTTTATTTTTAATCAATTTATGCCGATAAATGATCAGCAAATTTCACCCATCAAGCCGTCCAATTTGCGCCCATCACACATCTTTAAGCCAGCGGTACATCGCTGCGTTTTGCGCCACGCAGCCACGCACTTCTGGCGCGCGGATTTGCGCTGACTTCAGCGGCACTTGGCGCAATGCGCACAGGTTTGCCAAAATATTTGGCACGCTTTGGCGGCATAATCAGCGCTTCATCGCCTTCCCAGCGCCCTTTGCTGTGGTCGTTAAAAAAGCGCTTGATGCGTCTGTCTTCTAGCGAATGAAAGCTAATCACCGCCAAATGTCCGCCTGCCACCAGCACCGATAAGCTCTGGCGCAAAAACTCGTCCACATCACCAAGCTCATTGTTAATAAAAATACGCAGTGCCTGAAAACTTTGCGTGGCGGGGTGCTTGCCCTTTTGCCATGCAGGGTGCGCCGCCTTAATCACATCCGCCAGCGCAAGCGTAGAATCATAACTTTCCATCGCCTTAATCGCACGGGCAATGCGTCTGCTGTGCCGCTCTTCACCATATTCGTACAACACATCAGCCAGCGTGTCCACGTCCACTTTGGCAAGCCACGCACTCACAGGCTCACCACGCGTGGTATCCATGCGCATATCCACCGCGCCATCACGCATAAAGCTAAAACCGCGTGCGCCATCGTCCAGCTGCGGACTGGACACGCCCAAATCCGCCAGCACGCCATCTACTTTATCAATGCCCATCGCCAAAAGCTGCGTTTGCAATGCTGCAAAGCTGTCATGCACCACACTCACACGCGCATCTGTGTCTGCTAACGCCTTGGCGCACATAATAGCTTCTGGGTCTTTATCAAAGACAATCAGCCGCGCGTCATCACTTAGATACTCAAGCAACAGCCGACTATGCCCACCCCTGCCAAACGTTGCGTCCACATACACACCGCTCACACTGCGCTTGGCAAGCAAATCAAGGCTCGCCACGCCAAGCACGCACGCCACCGTTTCTTGCAAAAGCACGGTCAAATGCGTAAATTGAGTGGCGGTAGTCTCGGTCATAAAAACGTCCAGTGAATCAAGTGGATTGGCGGTGCGCTGCTGTTGGTATTTTTATCAAATTTTTTAAAAATTATAATAAAAGTATTATAATTTTCTTAAATAAATCGCCAAAATCGCAGCAACAATTTTTCATGGTGTATTATCGCAACAACTGCCAGATAGTCAAGCCAAAACCGTGATTTTCTCGCAGTTTTTTGCACTTTTTTATGAAAATCTGCCCCAGCAGACGATTTTTTGGCATTTGCCACAAACAAAGCTACCCACCATTCGTCAAAATTTGGTATCATAACGCATTTATCACCAGATTTTATCATCGGACGGATTTGCGCTTGATTTGGCGCACCAATCCACCGATTTATAATTTTATCTTAAAAATCATTCATTAAAAACGGTCAATAAACCAGCCATTAAAACGACACAAAACCATTGATTTAGAGAGCCATCATGACACAAACCAAAAAAGTCCGCACTCGCATTGCCCCATCACCAACAGGCTTTCCGCACGTTGGTACGGCTTACATCGCCTTATTCAACATGGTCTTTGCCAAAGCGCACGGCGGCGAATTTATCCTGCGCATTGAAGACACCGACCAAGCACGCTCCACCGCCCAATCCGAAAAAATGATTTTGGATGCGCTAAAATGGGCAGGCTTGACGTGGAGCGAAGGCCCTGATGTGGGCGGACAATTTGCGCCATATCGTCAGTCAGAGCGCAGCGACTTGTACAAAAAATACGCCCAAGAACTTTTGGATAAAGGCCATGCGTTTCGCTGCTTTTGTACGCCAGAAGAGCTGGACGCCATGCGTGCTGAGCAGATGGCAAAAGGCGAAGCGGTGCGTTATGATGGTCGCTACGCCAACTTGACGCGCGAAGAAAGTGATGCTTTGGTTGCCCAAGGCAAGCCGTACGTCATTCGTATGCGTGTGCCAAGCGAAGGCGTGTGTACGTTTCACGATATGCTGCGCGGTGAAATCACAATTCCGTGGGAGCAAGTGGACATGCAAGTACTGCTAAAAACAGACGGCTTGCCGACTTACCATCTCGCCAACGTCGTGGACGATCATCTGATGCAAATCACCCACGTTTTGCGTGGTGAAGAGTGGCTGCCATCTGCGCCCAAGCACAAACTTTTGTACGAATATTTCGGCTGGGAAATGCCGGTGCTGTGCCATATGCCACTGCTTAGAAACCCTGACAAATCCAAACTTTCCAAGCGCAAAAACCCAACTTCCATCACTTATTACCGTGATGCAGGCGTACTGCCAGAAGCCTTGATTAATTACCTTGGACGCATGGGCTACAGCCTGCCAAACGAGCAGGAAAAATTCACCCTAGATGAGATGATTGCAAGTTTTGACATCAATCGTGTGTCTTTGGGCGGCCCTGTGTTTGACATTGAAAAACTCTACTGGCTCAATGGCGAATACCTGCGTGCCATGGAGCCAAGCGCGCTGAAAAATGCGATTTTGGCGTGGGCAAGCGATGACGACAAACTCACCGCCATCGCCAAAGCCATCGCCCCACGCATTAACGTGCTGTCGGACGCGGTGAATTGGGCAGGCTTTTATTTTCAAAATCTGCCGAACGTTACTGCCGAAAGTTTTGCGCACAAATCGCTGGATAACGACAAACTGCTAGAAATTCTCTACATCGCCACATGGCAACTGGAAACCCTGCCAGAATGGAGCGAAGAGAACATTTATAAGACGCTAAAAGGCTTGGCGGCGCATTTTGAGATTAAGCTTAAAGACTTTATGCAGCCGTTTTTCGTTGCCATTGCGGGCAGCACGTCCAGCACGCCTGTGATGAATTCTATGGCGGTGATTGGTGCGGATATGACGCTGGCACGCCTGCGCCACGCTTGCGATGTGCTGGGTGGACTTGGCAAGAAAAAACTTAAAAAACTAGAAGAAGACAACAAACGCTTGCCGAACTTTCTAAGCGAAACGGCTTAAGCAAAACAGCCCAAATAAAACGGCTTAAACAAGCGGTCTTCACAAGGTTTAATCGTTAAACCAACACCAAAAACGCCTGCCTTTGCGGGCGTTTTTTATTGTCAATTCACCACCTTTAAAAGCACCAACAAAGCAGCAAAAACCACATCGTCCAAAGCTAAAAGAGCAGGCAAAAGCCCACAAAGTGAAAAACCCCAAAAACACCAGTGATTGATACGCTGGATGTTTGGCGGTATAATGAAAGTGATGGCTTGGCGATACCACCAAATCATCAAACCCACCTTTCAAGTTACAGGCAATACATCATGTCCATGCCTAGCATTTTAAATTTTGCCGATTATTTGCAAAGTTCGCCCACAGATTCTGTGCGCACCGTCATTCATCAATCCGCAGAGCATAATTTGGTGCTGTGGCAAATTCCGCCAAACGCCAAGCTGCCCACGCACCGCCACCCACAAGGGCAAGACATTTGGGTGGTTATGCAAGGCTCGGCACTGCTGCTTGAACAAGCGGATTTGGCAAGCACAAAAAACAACGCCCGCCGCATTCATGCAGGGCAGGCGATTGTGATAGACACGCAGCAAATCCACGGTGTGTACAACGATGGCGCACAAGACTGCGTGCTGGTGTCCATCATTCACCCCAATGCGGCATTTGTGGCGGTGTAGCCTGTTATGGCGATGTCTGTCAGTGATGATGTCCGCCAATATCAAAGGTCAGCGTGCTGTAAGTCGCTTCGTGTTGGCACAGTTTTGGGTCGTGAAAATCTATCTTATATTTCACGCTCGCTTGCCAAAATCCTTGGCGCAAAGGAATGATATGCACCACGCCATCATCGTTGGTCGTATCAAAAAACGCCTGCGCTGATTCTTTGTGCGTGTGGCTGCGGTCGCTTACATCAAAGCCTGCAAAAGTGGCGCTCACTGGGTGATTTGCCAGCGGCTCGCCACGATACAGCACACGCACCGCCAAAGGCTCGCCCACGTGTACATTGGCAGGATTATCCAGCGGCACCATCTCCAAAAGCTGCCCCACAGGTCTTGTAATCACTGCCGTATCCGCACTGTCATGCCCCACGTTCACCACCGCTTTGCCGTACATTCTGGTCTGCTCGCAGTAGCTGGCGTCTGGCATTTGCATCAGGTTTTGTCGCTGCCAGCCTGCGCCATTTTTACTCCAAAAGGTCGGCTTATATTCTGCCAGCAGCAAAAAACTGCCTTCTTGCACAGGTGATTTACTCTGATAACGGTAATTTTTGGCGTCTTTTTGAACAAGCGTTTGCTTGCCCTTATCCGTAACCAAAGTCAAAGGCGCAAATAAATCCGTGCGTGTCTTGGCAATCGGCTCAAACTTGGGAAACTCACCATAACCCAAATTGGCACGCAGCACTTCACCGCCATGCACATGGTCAGCCTGCACCCACACACGGTGCGCCTTGGCTGGCACGCACAGCACACTCGCCGCAGCACACGCCATCAATAAAGCAAATTTTTTCATCATCTCTCCTTTTGTTGGTTTGCACAAAAATCTGATTGTTGGTAAATCATTATGTTATGTTATTTCTTTTTACTTGTCAAACGATTTATGATAATTTATATCATTTCATAAATGCCAATATTTTTATCAACTTTCAATCATGCCAGTCCAAATTGAGAGCATTTTTATCAAAATAAAGTTCACCACAGCGGCGGTTTTGCAACATCATCTCAAGAAATTTTAAATTAAAAAACTTTTAAAATCATAAAGTTGTGTTATTTTTTTAAATTTTTGAAAATTTATGCTTGACGGATAAAAATTCGCCCTATATAATACGCCCCATCTTAGCAAGGGGCTATAGCTCAGTTGGTAGAGCACTTGCATGGCATGCAAGGGGTCAGCGGTTCGACTCCGCTTAGCTCCACCAATTTATGAATTTTGACGCATTGTCAAATTCAACCGCTAAGACCAACGTAAGCACCTAGGCAACGCTTTGTAAGCAAACTTACGTTGTAAAAACTCTTTATATGAGTTGAAAAACGAGCGAATAATGCGAAGTTTATCAGCACATATACGATGCGCTCCATTCGTCTAGAGGCCTAGGACACCGCCCTTTCACGGCGGTAACAGGGGTTCGAATCCCCTATGGAGTGCCAATATTCCAAACAATCCCCAGACCAATGGTTTGGGGATTTGTTTTTATGGCGGTTTTGGTAAAATCAGCATTTGATAAATTTCATCGCTCATTTTTCATTGTAAATTCTCATCACTTGGCAAAACTTGGCAAGCACCCTTTATTCAGCGACTGATGTTTTATGGCAAATTTTCACACGCATTTGACGGTGGCAGCAGTTGGCAGCACGGCATTGGCTGGCGTGATGTTTGCCGCTGGGCAGCTGGGCGCAACCAGCGCTGTGCTGTGCGCAATTTTAGGGACGCTTGGCGGACTTTTGCCTGATATTGATTTGGATAATTCCACGCCTGCCAAACGTGGATTTTTCATCGCAAGCCTAGTCGTATCGGCACTTTTGACCATCGTTTATGCCAATCGCTACACTCAAGATCGGCTGATTTTGGATTCGTTAATTTTATGGGCGGTAAGTTTTGGCGTGCTGCGCTTTGGCGTGCTTGGACTGTTTAGCCACCTAACGGTGCATCGCGGCATGGTGCATTCGGTGCCTTATATGGCGGTGTTTGCGCTGGCGGTGGTGTGCGGTGCGTTTCATGGCATGCGCATGACGGCGTTTGTGAGCTGGACGTTTGGGCTGTTTGTGTTTTTTGGCAGCATGGTACATTTACTGCTGGACGAAGTTTATAGCGTAAACGTGCTGGGCGTACGCCTAAAGCGCTCATTTGGCACGGCTTTTAAGTGGTTTGAGATGGATAAAGCGCTGCAATACCTTGCGCTGTATGGGCTGGTGGCAGCGCTGTTTTATGTCGCTCCGCCTGCCGATGAATTGATAAAAAGACTTGTGAATACCGCTCAATTTTTCACGGCTGCGTTTTAATGGCTGGTTTTTCACGGCCAGCTTTTAATCATCACACTGATTTTAAACGTGATTTTGGCATTTATATGACGCAAATCACCATGCCCCGCCCCAGCGAAACATCATGCCTGTCGCCACAAATGCCACGCTCCACACACAAATCAGCAAAACGTGTACGCCCATATTCTTAAGCGTCTTATCGTCATGCGTGCCACGCTCAAGCCGCGCCACCACACGAAAACGTGCGTGCAAAGCAGTCAAAAGCGTCAAAATCAGCCATAAAAATTTTGCATGAATCAGCGCACCTAACGACCCCAAAGGCGAAAACCACAACGACGCTGGCACAAATCGGCTCAGCAGATACGCTCCAGTAATCACCTGCAGCAAAAGCGCCGCCATGCCCAGCGGTTCGTAGCTTTTTTCAAATGCCAAAAATCCTTTAACATCTTGATTTTTAATGAAATTTGGCATAAGGCGCACCAGCAAATACAAATGCCCGCCCACCCAAATGCACGCACCCAGCAGATGAAAAAACAGAGCGATTTTTTGCATGGCGATATTCCAAATTCTAATTTATGATGATTTGATGGCGATGGCTTGATGGCGATTTATGCAACGATGTAATTTTTATGTTTTTGGGCGGCAAAATCACTACACCGATTTATCTTGCTTATCCTGCCTGCGCCCTGCACGAAACACGGACGTATCGGCATAAAATTGTGGGTCGGCATTATCCCAAAAATACGGCACACCCAAAATCGGCAACGGGTGCAGCTCCCTTGGCGTTACGCCATCTTGCAAAAGTTGTTGCAACTGCGCCGCCAGAGCATCGTCTAGCATGGCAAGCTGAACAGGCAGCGGCGCGGCAAAAAATTCTTGCGGCATAGAAATAATCAACGTGTGGCTGCACAGTGATTTTCTGGGGTGTACAAGCTGCTCAAGCAGCGCATGACCAAAGATGAATGCCTGCGCCTTAGGATTTGGCGTGCTAAAATCCGCCCACTGCGCACGGTGCTGCACCAAGCACGTCTGCCAATCAAACCGCCTGAGGCCATCAGCAATCGCCTTGCCCACATCGTCATCTGCCACCACGACCACCGCACCATTTTCATCAAATACCGTGATGGTATCACGCACACGATTGCGCTTATTGCCGCTGTCATCGTCATGCAAATGCGTGATGTGCTTGGCGTTTAGCACCGCTTTTGATTTGGGAAATTTCGCCCAAATGCACGCACCAAACCAATCGTGCAGATTATTTCTGGTGGGAATTTGCTGGTGCTCACCGATGAATTTTTCGTACGCCACACCGTGCGGCAAGTCGTTTTGGTGTGTAAAAGTCAGTCTTTGCTTGGCGTTATGATTTACAGAGCAGCCACTCACTGCATGACCATACAGCGTGATGGCATTTTTAGCAAAATAAGCGTTTAGCCATTCATACAGCGCACCAGCAAGCGTCAGACGCTCATCATCGCTCGCCTGCGCTGCAGCATCGGCAAAACTTCGGTGCAAATCCGCAAGGTGAAAAAGCCACGGCGCATCGGTATTGATGGTGGCAAATTGACTGATAAAATCGCCGCAATCGCCCGCCATTTATACGCTCGCCCCCACGCTTCTTGCCAGCGCAATGCCTTCTTCAATGGACAGATACGTTTTTTTGCTTGGCGTGTCTTTAAAAACCACGTCGCCATCTTGGAAAATCACGCACTCGTCCACCGCCAGCTGCTGCCACGTCTCGTTGTCGGTCAGCGGTATGGTTACCAAAACGGTTACTTTGTCTTTGTCGGTGGTTACGTCTTTAAAATTGACACTCATCTCACCATCAGAAAGTTTCGCTTCGCCAAACGGCGCTTGGCGTGTCAAATAAAACAGCAGACTTCCTGCATAGGCAAGCTGCCAATTTCCGTTAGAAATCAAGCAGTTAAATAAACCATTGGCGGATAAATAACGGCACTGCGCCGTCAAAAACGCAAACAAGGCTTCATCTGATGGGCGTGTTTTAAACGTGGCTTTTAGGCGGTTTAGCAGATAGCAAAACGCAAGCTCGCTGTCGGTGTCGCCCACAGGTGCATAATGCTCGGCATTGCCATTGGCAATCAGGCGCTCGGTGCGGCGAATAAAGCTGTCGGTCATCTGTCCATTATGCGCAAACGCCCACTGCTCGCCCCACACTTCACGCACAAATGGGTGCGTATTGGCAAGCGAATTTTCGCCCGTGGTGGCTTTACGAATGTGGGCAATGACGTTCATCGCCTTGATGGGATAATGATTCACCAAATCCGCCACAGGCGACAGATGGCTTGGCTTGTCGTCGTGAAATTGGCGCAATCCAATTTTGCCATTGGGATTACGCTCAAAAAATGCGATGCCAAAGCCGTCTTCGTGATGGTCGGTCGCACCGCCACGCTGACGAAAGCCTGCAAAGCTAAAGCCGATGTCGGTCGGCGTATTGCAATTCATTCCAAGTAGTTGGCACATAGATTCTCTTTTTATTTTTAATTAAAAATTTTCTTTTATTTTCTTATTAAACAGCGCAACAATCAGCGGTAAACTGCTCGCCAATCAGCCACGAAAAGCAAAATACACCGCCCCTAAAATGCACAAAAAACTCCACAGATAATTCAACTTAAACCCTGCGTTCAAATACACCACCGCAAAAATGGCAAAGACTGACAAGGCGATGACTTCTTGTAAAATTTTCAGCTGAAAAGGATTGATTCCCCACTTTGCGCCAAAGTGATTGGCAGGCACAGCAAAGCAATATTCCACCAGCGCAATCGCCCAACTAATTAGCACAATTTGCCAAATCGGCAAAGACGTGGCATCAGGCTTGATGTGCCAATACCACGCAAAGCTCATCACGATGTTAGAAAGACACAAAAGCGCAACGACAATCAGCCAAGACATAAAATACTCTCATGCTAATTTAAGTCATTAGGCGACTTTTGCCCAATGCAAACTCGCCAATCGCTTCATCAAATCAGGGTTTTTCACCATGATGTCATCGCCTGTACGTCCTTGTTCACGGTTATAATGAATCACATTTAGGCGCAGCAGCCAAAAAATCGTTGCGCTGTAGGCAAGCATGACAGGCAAAGCCGCCGTTTCATCGCCTGTCAGCGGACGCACGCTTTCATAGCCCTGCATAAAGGCGCGCATTTTGCTTTCATCAAAGTCCACACGCTCGCCATCGGTGGCATTACCCCAAGTGGTACAAAAATCGTTAATCGTGATGGCAATGTCCATCACATAATGCTCCACGCTCACTTCGGTAAAGTCCAAAAGCCCCGTCAGGCGTGGCACAGACAAATCCCACAGCGTGTTATCGGTAAACATATCCAAATGGCATAAGCCCTTTGGCAAATCGCTCGGCAAACGCTCATACGCCGCCCAAATGTCGTTCATCAGCCCAGCTTCATCGCTTGGCATAAAGGCGGTTTCACGCGCTTTCACCCTTGCCCAATCGTACAAAGGCACGCCGTATTCTTCGGCAGGTTGCAGCGTTTGCAAGGTGTTATGCAAAATCGCCAACGCTTCGCCCATGCTGTAGCACATCGCTTCGGTGGTGGCAGCTGGATGCTTGCCTGCCAGCTTTGGCACGAGCAAAATTGCCTTATTTTCATAGCGCATGACGCAATCTTCGCCAATATTTTCGCCTTTGGCGGTGAGTTTGATGAGCGGTGCAGCAATCGGCAATTTGTCCTTCAAGGCGTGCATGACGGTCGCCATTTTTATAATGTCAGCAGGCACACGCTCTTCAAACAGCGTGAACACATAGCTAAAATCATCGCCTTCATCGGTGTCTGTTTGGATAAACCAGTTGGAATTTTTGATGCCTTGGGTGATGGGAATGGCTTTTTTGAATTTCACGCCATACAGCCCACAAAAGGCAAAAAATTCATCATCAGACAAATGGGTATAAACAGACATAGGATTTTTCCAAATTAACAAATCTCAAAAGCCCTATTGTAAAGGGTTTTTGTGAATTTTACCATTAAAAAACGCACCGATGATGGTGCGTTTGTCATTTGTTGGTGAAATGTGGTGTTTTCACCCATCAATGATTTAAAATCTTGGACAAAAAGCCTTTGGCGCGCTCGCTTCTTGCACCAGCAAAAAACTCATCACGACTGCAATTTTCCACCACATGACCTTGATCCATAAAGATGATGCGATTTGCCACTTGACGTGCAAAACCCATTTCATGCGTAACACACATCATCGTCATGCCGTCTTTAGCAAGACTCACCATCACGTCCAGCACTTCTTGAATCATCTCAGGATCCAGCGCCGATGTCGGCTCATCAAAAAGCATCGCCACAGGATCCATAGACAGCGCACGGGCAATCGCCACACGCTGCTGCTGACCGCCAGACAGCTCGGCAGGATACTTATTGGCGTGCGCCGACAGCCCGACACGGTCAAGATACGCCAGACCCTTTTTGATGGCTTCGTCTTCTTTTCTGCCCAGTACCTTAATCTGCGCCAGCGTCAAATTTTCCTTGATGGATAAATGCGGAAACAGCTCAAAATGCTGAAACACCATGCCCACACGACTGCGCAGCTTGGCAAGGTCGGTCGCTTTATCGCCCACAGACGTGCCACCCACCAAAATTTCGCCTTTTTGAAATGGCTCAAGCCCATTGACCGTCTTAATGAGCGTGGATTTACCAGAGCCTGACGGCCCACACACAACCACCACATCGCCTTTATGAACGTGCGCCGTGCAATCGGTCAGCACCTGAAAATTTCCATACCACTTGCTGACGTTTGACAGCTTAATCATAATCTCATCAGACGCATGACCTTCATTGGACACCAGTCCGCCAAATTCGTTAATCCATGTGGTTTCGTTGATTTTTTCTACAATCGCCATTGACTTTCCTTTGTGTTGTTTTCATTTTTTGTTTGCGTTTGGCCATTCTTGCGGCATTTAGGCTTGTTTTTTTAAGCCATCATCGCCACAGCTAAAACCGTAAGCGGCGCTTGAGCGCATTCACGCCTGTGCTGGCAATCAAGCTAATCACAAAATACACCACGCCTGCGCCTAAAATATAAGGCGTCAGATAGCCCATCAAATCACCACGCACATAAGCTGCGCGGAACAAATCCACAAGCCCAATGGCAAAAACCATGGTCGTGTCTTGAAATAAAATAATGCACTGCTGCAGCACCAAAGGCAGCATTTTACGAAAGGCTTGTGGCAAAATCACCAGCTGCATGGTCTGCCGATACGTCATGCCAAGCGCATACGCTGCCGACACTTGCCCACGCCCAATAGACTGAATGCCTGCACGCACAATCTCACTAAAATACGCCGCTTCAAACAGCATAAACGCCACTACACAAGACGTAAAGGCAGTATCCAGCGTGAAAAATTTGCCCGTAATCCAGTTATAAATCATGGGTACGGCAAAATAAAACCACAAAAGCACCAAAAGCAGCGGCACAGAACGAAAATAATTGACGTAAATTGCCGCAGGAATGGACAGCCATTTTTTGCCAGACAGTCGCATGAGCGCCAAAATCGTACCTATTGCCAAACCACCAACGATGGCAAGTCCTAGCACCTTTAAGGTAACGCCAAATCCCGCCATCAGTGCAGGCATGGCAGCATGAAGTTCTGTCATCATGTCGCACCCCCTTGTCCGCTGATTTGTCCTTTAATGCGCAGTTTTTTCTCAAGGGCGGTCATACCAAGAATCAACGCCAAATTAAACACCAAATACAAGACTGTGGTGAATGTATAAACTTCAAAGTTATTTTGGGTGTATTCGCTGATGGTTTTGGTTTGGCTGATAAGCTCTGCCACGCCCACAAGCGAAGCGACAGACGCATTTTTAAAGCAGTTGGTCAGCTCTGATGACATTGGCGGTAAAATCACCCGAAACGCCTGTGGCAGCAGCACATAGCGATACGTCTGCGCTGTGGTAAACCCAAGTGCAAAGCCAGCATTCGCCTGCCCTTTTGGCAAAGACTCAATGCCTGTGCGCACTTGCTCGGTGATGCGCGCTGCAGTAAATAGCCCAAGCCCAATGCTTGCCGACATTACTGCTGTGGTATTAAACGACAACGAAAACCACCATGCACGCACCCCATCAGGTAATAAAGTTGGCACGACATAAAACCAAATGAACAGCTGAATGAGCAGTGGCGCATTACGAAAAATGTTCACATAAGTTGCAGCGATGTTTTGTGCAAGTTTACTTGGTAAAGTACGCATAACGCCCAGCACAAAGCCAACCACCAGCGCAATCACCCACGCACTGCCGCCCACCACCAAAAGCCAGCCAAAGCCCTTTAATAGCCAATGCCAATACAGCTCGCTGCCAACGCCTGTGGACTGCCACAGCACGCCCCAGTTCCAGTTATAATTCATCTATACAATCCTTCAACCCACCAAGAAAAACCACTTGGACAAGCCAAGTGGTCGTATGCGCGCTTAGCTTGCGGCTTGCGGCTCAGCCTTGTCATGTGGATTGGTGAGCAGCTCTTTTAGGTTGTCAGACATTGGGAAATCTAGGTTGACATTTTTTGGCGGAATCGGCGTGGTGAACCATTTGCCGTAAATGTCGTTAATCTCGCCAGACGCATACACGCCTTTTAGGGTGTCGTCCACGATTTTCTTAAACTCGGCATCGCCTTTACGCACCATGCAGCCATAGATTTCAAAAGATTGCGGCGTACCGACAATCTCCCAGCCAGCTGGGTCTTTGGCTTTGGCTTTCTCGCCAGCAAGCAGTACGTCGTCCATCATAAAGGCTTCTGCACGTCCGCTTTCTAGCATCAAAAAGCTCTCACCGTGGTCTTTGGCAGACACGATGTTAATGCCAAGTTTATGCTCGTCATTGTATTGCTTGATGTAGCGCTCTGAAGTTGTGCCTGCGGTAGTAACAAGCGTCTTGCCGCCCAAATCGCCAAAATCTTTGATGGCTGAGCCTTTTGGTACAAGCAGACGTGTGCCAATCTCAAAAAAGCCCACAGAAAAATCCACTTGCTCTTGGCGTTCGGTGTTGTTCGTCGTTGAGCCACATTCTAAATCCACCGTGCCATTTTGAATCAAAGGAATGCGGGTTTGTGATGTTACTAAGTTATAGCGCACTTTCAAATCTGGCATTTGCAGCTGTTCTTTAAGCGCTTCTACCACTTTTAATTGCAAATCGTGCGCATAGCCGACTGGCTGATTTGGATTGTCAGCGATGTATGAAAACGGAATGGAAGAATCACGGTGCGCCAGCACAATCGTGCCAGATTGCTTGATTTTATCCAGCGTGCCTTGAGTGCTGGCAGCTGCGGTGTCGGCAGACTTATCACCGCCGCACGCTGTCAAGATGGCAAGTGGCAAAGCAAGCAGCGTGAATTTGGCAAGGGTTTGGATTTTCATAAAAACTCCTTTTTAAAACTTTGGGGAAAAGTCCACACATTCCTTTGTGATATGTGCGATGTGTTGGTGGCTTTATCATACGCACAAATTTCTCAGATTGCAAATGGTTTTTGCACGATTGTTTTTGTATGATTATTATCATAAAGATTTTTGGCATGGTTTGTGTGGTGGTTTTTATGGCAATTTGACCACCTTTGCCGCCCACACCCACCAATTTAAAACATCTTGCCCACCTAAGAAGCCAGCTTCATCACCACCACGCCAGAAATAATCAGCGCCGCGCCCAGCCAACGCCCAAAACTGGACGGATCACCAAAAAACACCACGCCCACCAAAAACGCCCCTGCCGCGCCAATGCCTGTCCACACCGCATAAGCCGTACCCATCGGAATCGCTTTTTGCGCCATAAACAGACAAAAACCGCTCGCCGCCATAAACGCCACCGCCATCAGCGTGCCAAGCACACGATAGCCGTCCGATTGCGCAAGTTTTAGCCCCAAAGGCCAGCCGATTTCTAATAAACCCGCCAAAATCAAATACACCCAAGCCATCGTCATGATTTCACCCTTTTAAACAATTTTACCTTTTTGGGCGGTTTCACTTTTTTGGTTAAGCGATTTCGCCCTTTAAATTTCGCCCTTTAAATAGCTGCATTCGCCAGCCATTTTGTGAAGTTTTATTAAAAAATATTCAGATTTTAACCATCAAAATCTGCCAAAATTTGCGCAAAATTTTGCTCATACATTTTGGTGATTTTTAGCCACATCACCACCGTGTCATCGCCCATTTTACTGATGATTTGCCGCTCTAATTGCGCGACTTTTTGGGCGATTGGCACAGCGATTGTCTCGCCTTTTTTGGTTAAGATGATGATTTTTTTGCGTTTGTCTTGTGCGTCTGTTTGCTCGCTGATTAAGCCTTGCGCTACAAATTCTTTGCAATAATTATGCACCGTCTGCTTTGGTAGTAGCCACTGTTGGCAGATTTTTTGTTGATTGCACGCCTGCATGATTGTTAAGCTGTGATAAATAGCCATCTGCGGATAAGTTATGTCCAGTTTTTTGGCAAGCTCGCCATACAAGCTCTCAATACGGCTGACACTCGCCATCATTTCACCGATTTTATCATCATCGCCACAATCATGGTTTTTGGCGTTATCACCGCCCTGCGTATTTGCGCTTGTCATAATCCACCGCTGCTCGTTTTTACTCAATCAGTCCCAAACAAGACGAATTATAGTACTAAATAAGACTAATTTCTAGCACAAATCGCCATCTTTGTGTTATTTTTTGTAAATTTGCGCCCAAAAATCTTGTATAATAGCCAATTTATGATAACAAATTTTACCGCCAGCCAATGTGGTTTAGTGCGGTTTTAGCCATCAATTTTAGTCACAATTAAGGATTTGCCATGCTCGCCAAACGCCTAATTCCCTGCCTTGACGTTGAAAACGGTCGTGTCGTCAAGGGTGTCAATTTCGTGGACATCAAAGACGCAGGCGATCCTGTGGCAGTTTCCAAAAAATACAATGACGAAGGCGCAGACGAAATCACCTTTTTAGACATCACCGCCACATCGGACGGACGCGACACCACTTATCACATGGTAGAAAAAATCGCGCGCTCCATTTTCATTCCGCTCACCGTGGGCGGCGGCGTGCGTAAGATTGAAGACATCAGAAATCTGCTCAACGCTGGCGCAGATAAAGTCGGCATCAACTCTGCTGCCATCACCAATCCTGACTTGGTCAATGACGCAGCGGCACGCTTTGGCAGTCAGTGCGTGGTGGTGTCCATTGACGCAAAACGTGTGGCGGACGGCAAATGGGAAATTTTCACGCACGGCGGCCGTAAGCCCACAGGCATTGACGCAGTAGAATGGGCGGTGCAAATGACCAAGCGTGGCGCTGGCGAACTTTTGGTAACCAGCATGGACGGTGATGGCACACGCCAAGGCTATGATTTGGCATTGACACGCACCATCAGTGATTTGGTGAACATTCCTGTCATCGCCAGCGGTGGCGTGGGCAATTTACAGCACCTAGCCGATGGCGTGCTACAAGGCGGTGCGGACGCTGTGCTTGCCGCCAGCATTTTCCATTTTGGCGATTACAGCATTCGTGAAGCCAAAGAATTTATGGCAAATCAAGGGATTGCGGTGCGGTTGTGATGCTATGCTGTACTTTACCGCACTTCAAATCTAAATTAAAAAACGGTTGTAGATTGGGTTAAAGAATGGTTTGTAAGTTGGGTTGAGTGAAACGAAAACCCAACAAATTTATCGGTTATCCTTAGGAATGTTGGGTTGCGCTACGCTAACCCAACTTACGGTTTTATACCAACCCAGCTTACGCTTTGACGTTCTCTCAGCTTACGGTTTGATGTGATTTTTCCGTTCGCCCTTAAGCTTGTCGAAGGGTGAATGCGGTGGAAATCTAAACCTAAAAACCGTCAGGTTTAACAAGCTCACCACGAACGGTTTTTTGATTTTGTACGCTCTTTAAGCGAACAATTTTTCAATTTGACACACCGTTTGAACAACTACTTTTTATTTATTGCAAATTCCCGCACAAACCACCGCACAACTTAAAAATCCTGCGATAAATTTCGCCACTGGGTGCAAACTTTATCAAAAATCAAGCAAAATTATGCTAAAATAGAAGAAACCTCCCAATTTTACACAATCACTTGGATAACATCTATGAACTATCAAACCGAACACGCCAACATCACAAACCTAGATGGCGCACTGGATCAAAATGCCGACTTGCGCATTGGTATCGCTGTGGGTCGTTTTAATGGCTTTTTGGTAGAAAGTCTGGTAGAAGGCGCAAAAGATGCACTGCTGCGTCATGGCGTGGCTGGCAAAAACATCACCATCGTGCGTGTGCCGGGGGCATTTGAGCTGCCATTGACCGCAAAACGCATGGCGACCAGTGGTAAATTTGACGCCATCGTGGTGCTGGGTGCGATTATCCGCGGCGCAACGCCACACTTTGACATCGTGGCATCTGAAAGCGCCAAAGGCCTAAGCCACGTTGCGCTGCATCACGACATTCCTGTGATTAACGGCATTTTGACCACCGAAAACATCGAGCAAACCATTGAGCGTGCTGGCACAAAAGCAGGCAACAAAGGCTACGAAGCTGCCATGACCGCCATTGAAATGGTCAGCGTGCTAAAGGCAATCTAAGGGGCAAACATGACCACGACCCCAGAATTTGACCTAAGCGAAACTGGCTACAAAACCAGCTACACCGCTGTGCGTAAGGCGCGCCGCTTTGCGCTGCAAGGCTTGTACGAGTGGCTTTTGACCGATTATCGTTTTGCTACGAGCAATAAAGACCTACAAGGTGGCAACGAGCCGCACACCATCGCCGCACGCACACGCGCCGAAAACGCCATGCACACCGTGCATTTGGGCTATTATCACGAACTGATGCGCAATATCCCAAACGAAGCTGGCGAGCTGATTGTAGAGCTTTCACGCTTTATTGATCGTAATTTTGAGCAGCTGGACGCCGTAGAGCGTGCGATTTTGCTCATTGGCGCTTACGAGCTAAAACACAGCCTGCACGTTCCTTATAAAGTGGTGCTTGATGAAGCCATGCAGCTGAACGCCCATTTTGGCGGCGCAGACGGGCATAAGCTCATCAATGCTGTGCTGGATCGCTACGCCAAAGAAGCACGCAGCACCGAAGTGGCGGCACATAAAGCCGCAAAATCTGCCGAATAAATCGCCACTGACAACACCCTGCTTTTTATCAATGTGGGGCGTTTTGTTAAGTTGGCGGTTTGATTTGTCTGGCTTGCAAATTAAGCTGACTTATAAGCAGCCTGCGATTTGACGTGATTTTTCCGTTCGCTCTTAAGCTTGTCGAAGGGTCGAACTGATGAAAGATTGAGCCTGAAAAACCGTCAGGTTTAACAAGCTCGCCACGAACGGCTTTTCAATTTGGCGCACTCACCACGAACGGTTTTTTGATTTGATACGCCTTTTGAACGAACGATTTTTCTAATTTGGCACACTTTTAAACGATTGCCCAAATTTTCACAAAACCCAAAAACCAACAAACACCGCAAATCCTACGCACCCATCACCATGTCTGAATTTTCATTGATTGCCGATTATTTTTCTCGCCACGCGCCAAATGACGGCTTGGGTGTGGGCGATGACTGCGCCATCATCACACCGCCAGCCAATCAAGTGCTGGTGGCGTGCGCCGACACACTCATCAGCGGTCGGCATTTTCCCATAGACACCGCGCCCCACGCCATCGGATATAAGGCGGTGGCGGTGAATTTATCCGACCTTGCCGCCATGGGCGCACGTCCGCACAGCATTTTACTCGCCCTGTCCTTGCCAAGCATGGATAAGGCGTGGCTTGGTGAATTTAGCCGTGGCTTGTATGAAATTTGCGATGAATTTGGCGTGCAGCTCATCGGCGGCGACACCACCAAATCGCCCACGCTCACCATCAGCGTGAGTGCGTTTGGTTTTATGACTGCCGATAAAGCCGTCAAGCGCAGTGGCGCAAAAATTGGCGATGTGATTTGCGTCAGCGGTCAGCTTGGCAGTGCCGCTTTCGCCTTGCAAAACCCCAATTCACCGCTGCAGCACACGCTGGATTATCCTGTGCCACAAGTGGCGCTTGGGCAGATTTTGGCGGATTTTGCGCACGCCATGATTGATGTGTCGGACGGCTTGGCACAAGATTTGGGGCATATTTTAACCGCCAGCGATGTGGGTGCTGAGCTGTATTTAGAGCAAATTCCGCTACACCCACTGCTACAAACTCTGCCTTTTGAAACCGCCATGCGCCACGCACTCGCTGGGGGCGATGATTATCAGCTGTGCTTTACCATCTCGCCAGATAATTTAGAAAAACTTAAAAATAAGCACCCAAATCTACCCATTTTCCCCATCGGCAAAATCACAAAAACGCGCACGCAGCACACACTTATACAAAACAACACACAAAATACCGTACAAAACTTGCGCTTAATTTGCTATCATAAAGGGGAAATTTTCCCAATAAACGCAGCAGGATTTAATCACTTTGACTAAGCCAGAAAATCAACCAGCCAGCCAATCAGCAACAACGCACGCCAGCGGTCTTGAAAAAGCCGTGTACTGGCTGGGCTTAGGGCTGGGTTCTGGCTTGCCAAGACACGCCCCCGGTACTTGGGGTTCTTTGGCGGCATTGGCGCTTGGCGTACCGATGATGTTGCTTGGGTTTTATGCCTATTTGGCGATTGTCATCATCGCTGCACTGATTGGCAGCTATGTGTGCGGCACGACTTCTCGCCTGATGGGCGGACACGACAACCCACACATCGTCTTTGATGAATGGGTAGGCATGTGGATTGCGCTGCTGCCTGTGGCGCTGCTCATCGGCGAAGTGGGCGGCTGGCGTGCGGCGGTTTTGATGTCTGGCAATTTTTTGTGGGTGCTGTTTGCGCTTGGTTTACCGTTTGCGCTGTTTCGCTTGTTTGACATCATCAAACCCTTTCCGATTCGCTGGGTGGACAAGAACGTCTCGGGCGGTTTTGGTATTTTGATTGATGATGTACTGGCTGGCATTATGGCGGCGATTGCGTGGGTTTTGGTGGCTTATATTTGATAAGGAGATGTCATGATAGTATCATTTCAGCTAGACGATCATTTGGCGCGGCTCTTTTTGGAAAACACCACCAAAGAAAAACGCAACAGTCTTTTATCGTCATTCGTGGCGGATTATCTGTCAAACTCTGCTGCCGAAAATCACAAAAATACCCCTTTGGATTTTGTTGGTATGTGGGCAGACTCAGACATTAAGCCTAATGAGTTTGCTCACACTTTAAGACAAGGCAGAGATTTTCGTGCTGATTGACACCGATGTTTTGATTTGGCTGGCAAAAAACAATGCCAATGCGCAAAAGCTGCTACTCAATCAGCACGCCAAATACTTGTCTGCCGTGACTTATATGGAAATGCTGCAAGGCATGCGCAACAAACAAGAAATGCACGCCTTTTTAAAACATTTGCCAGCGTACAATTACAACATTTTACCCATCAATGAACAAATCAGCCAGACGGCTTGTCAATTGGTGGCGGACTATGCTTTATCGCACGCCATGCAAATGGGAGACGCTTTGATTGCCAGTACTGCTTTACATCACGGATTGCCTTTATTTTCGGCAAATCATAAGCATTTTGGGTTTATTGACGGGCTTCAACTACAAAAATTTTGCGTATAGTGTCATCAGCCCACAGTTTTAAAATAGCTTACAAACCTACTTTTAAAAAATTTACGCAGGTCAAATTTACCCTACAATTATACCGAATTTATCATAAAATTTTGACAATTCACCGCATGGTTATTCAATGGATTTAAAAAACGCACGAACCAACACACAAACCAGTGCGCAAAATCCATTGAAAGCCATCATTGCATAAGGATTTATCATGTCTGTTTCTATCATCATCTTGGCGGGCGGCAAAGGCACTCGCATGAAATCCATCAAGCCAAAAGTGCTACAAACCTTGGCAGGCAAGCCGCTTTTGCGCCATGTTTTGGACACTTGCAAGCCGCTAAACGCCAAGCATACCATCTTAATCTACGGCTACAACGGTCAGATGGTCAAAGACGAAATCCGTGATGACGGCATTGTCTGGGCAGAGCAAGCCGAGCAACTTGGCACAGGACACGCCGTACAAATGGCTTTGCCGCACTTGCCAAAAGACGGCAAAAGCCTGATTTTGTATGGCGATGTGCCGCTGACACAGCTTGACACACTGCAAAAACTCATCGACAGTAACATGGACGGCATTTCTATGCTGACGCTGGAAGTGGACAATCCTTTTGGGCTTGGGCGCATCATTCGTGATGACGGCAAAGTGGTCGCCATCGTAGAAGAAAAAGACGCAAACGACAGCCAAAAACAAGTCAAAGAAATCAATAGCGGCATTTATTGTGTGGACAACGCCCTTTTGCACGATTATTTACCAAAACTTAACAATGACAACGCCCAAGGCGAATACTATCTCACCGACATCATTAAAATGGCGGTGGCGGACAACGTAGACATCAGCACCATCAGTCCTACTTTGGCGTTTGAAATTGAAGGGGTGAACGACCGCATTCAGCTGGCAAATCTTGAGCGCACTTATCAGGCGCACCAAGTTCACGCCCTGCAAATCGCTGGCGTACAATTTGCCGACCCAAGCCGTGTGGATATTCGTGGCACGCTAAGCTGCGGCAGCGATGTGTTCATTGACATCAACACCGTCTTTACTGGCGATGTGCGCCTAGAAAATGGCGTGCGCATTGACGCTGGCAATATCATCACCGACTGCACCATCGGCGAAAACAGCCACATCAAGCCAAACTGCGTGCTGAGCGAAAGCCAAATCGGACAAGGCGTGGCAATCGGGCCGTTTGCGCACATTCGCCCAAAATCTGACATTGGCGATGACGTGAAAATCGGCAACTTTGTGGAAACCAAAAAATCCACGCTGCACGCAGGCGCAAAAGTCAGCCACCTAAGCTACATTGGCGATGCCATCGTGGGACGTGAAGTCAATGTGGGCGCAGGGGTGATTACTTGCAATTATGATGGCGTGAATAAATTCACCACCGAAATTGGCGATGGCGCATTCATCGGCAGTAATTCAAGCCTTGTTGCGCCTGTGAAAATCGGCGAGAACGCCACGATTGGCGCAGGCTCAGTCATCACCAAAGACGCACCAGATGGCAAACTTGCGGTCGCCAGAAGCCGCCAAACCGTGATTGATGGCTGGCAACGCCCTAGCAAGAAATAATTCGCCAACTCAAATCAACGACAAAAACCCCAAGCCGTCCGATTGTCATCAGGCGACTTGGTGTTTGGTGTACTGGTATAATTTTGTAAGCACACTCACCAACAATCCCAAAGCCATCTTCAACCATCGCCCACCAAGGACAAGCCATGCGCTTTCAGCAATTTTTAGCCCAGCAAAATATTGAATTTTCCGCCAAACGCTATGGGCTGGATGCGGTGAATTTTATGGCACTTGGGCTGTTTAGCTCGCTAATTATTGGCTTGATTTTAAAAAATCTTGGCACTTGGCTGGGCGCAGAATTTTTGGTGGACGTTGGCACGCAGGCGCAGGCGGCAATGGGTGCAGCCGTGGGCGTGGGCGCAGCTTTTGGGCTAAAAGCGCCGCCTTTGGTACTGTTTGCCAGCGTCATCACAGGGCTGGCTGGTGCAAGCGCAGGCGGCGTGGTAGGCGCGTTTGTTGCGGCGGCGGTTGGCGCAGAATTTGGCAAACTTTTGCACAAAATCACGCCCATTGACATCATCATCACGCCTGCCGCCACGCTCATTGCAGGGCTGCTTTCAGCGCAGTTTTTTGCGCCCATCATCGCAGCTATTATGGCAAGTTTGGGCGAATTTATCATGTGGGCGGTGGAGCTGCAGCCGATTGTGATGAGCGTCATCGTGGCGGTGGTGATGGGCATGGTGCTGACCTTGCCGATTTCTAGTGCGGCACTTGCCATCAGTTTGTCGCTTGGCGGCGTGGCTGCAGGCGCAGCAACGATTGGCTGTGCGGCGCAGATGGTGGGTTTTGCGGTGATGGGCTGGCGTGATAACGGCGTGGCGGGCGTGCTGTCAAACGGACTTGGCACGAGTATGCTACAAATGCCAAACATCATCAAAAATCCCAAAATTTGGATTCCGCCAACGCTTTCTGGGGCGCTGCTTGCGCCTTTTGGGGCGCTGTTTGGCATGGCGAATGTGCCGAGCGGTGCTGGCATGGGGACGAGCGGTTTGGTTGGGCAAGTTGGCACGCTAGAAGCGATGGGTGCAAGTGCGCAAACGCTGGTGTTGATTGGGCTGTTTCACATCGTGTTGCCTGCGATTTTGACGCTGATTTTCGCTCATTTTATGCGCAAAAAAGGCTGGATTAAGACGGGTGATTTGCGTTTGACGGATTGATTTTTGCAAACTAAAAACCAAACGTTGCAACACGTTATTTGTGCAAAATTTATACCGCTGAGTTTATATCGCCAAATTTACACCATTCAAGAAACCTGCTAATATAAGCTGGACAAGTTTGGCGGTGGTGAATGAAATAATAAGCCAAGTGCCATAAAATAACCACAGCGATGGCGATCTGCCATTCATATCAAAGCTGCAAAATCTTGCCAATTATTAAGATTTTCTTAAAAATATTCCAAAACCTAACAACAATAAGAGACCATCATGACCGATTTAGCCGTTCACATCATCAACCACCCTTTGGTGCGCCACAAATTGTCGCTCATGCGTGAAGCCGACTGCAGCACCTATAAATTTCGCACGCTGGCAAACGAGCTGGGCAGGCTGATGGCGTATGAAGCCAGCCGTGATTTTGAGATTGAAACCTTCAAAATGCAAGGCTGGTGCGGCGAGATTGATGGCAAGCAAATCAAGGGTAAAACCGTAACGCTTGTGCCGATTTTGCGTGCTGGTTTGGGTATGCTGGATGGCGTACTGGATTTATTGCCGACCGCTAAAATTTCTGTCGTGGGCTTGCAGCGAGACGAAGCCACGCTTGAGCCTGTGCCGTTTTTTGAAAAATTTGTCAATGACATTGATAAGCGACCTGCGATGATTTTAGACCCTATGCTGGCGACTGGCGGCAGTATGGTGGCAACGATTGACATGCTTAAAAAACATGGCTGTAAAAACATCAAAGCACTGGTGCTGGTGTCCGCCCCTGAGGGCGTGCGCGCGGTGAACGAAGCGCACCCAGATGTGAAAATTTACACCGCCGCGCTGGATAGCCATCTGAACGAACAAGGCTACATCATTCCCGGACTTGGCGATGCTGGCGATAAAATTTTTGGTACTAAGGCACTGTGATTTACGCTGATGATAAAAACCCAAAACATGAGAGTTTTGGGTTTTTTAAGTTATGCTTATAAATATTACAATTCATTTACTGCCATCAAGTTCTTGCTCAAGCTCTGCCATCGCCGTACGCGCAATACGAAACGCATCTACTGCAGCTGGTACACCGCCATAAATCGCCACTTGCAGCAATACTTCACGAATTTTTTCTTGCGGTACACCATTACGCAAAGCGCCTTTGACGTGTAATGCCAATTCGTGCGGTCGGTTCAGCACAGCAATCATCGCAAGATTTATCAAGCTGCGCTCAGCACGCTCAAGCCCATCACGACCCCACACTGCACCCCAACAGTATTCTGTAACCAGTCGCTGCAACGGCAAACTAAAATCATCTGCCGCGCCGATGGCACGCTCAACGTATAACTCACCCAGCACAGCCTTACGATTTGCTAGCCCAAGCTCAAACAGTTCATCATTCATTTTCACACTCATCATTTTTTCTCCTTAAAACACCTTGTTTTACCGCGGCTTGTTATGCCAAGCCACCAAACAGCGTGTATTTGATTTGCAGATATTCATCAATGCCGTATTTTGAGCCTTCCCGACCCAGTCCTGACTGCTTGATGCCGCCAAAAGGAGCGACTTCCGTTGAAATCATGCCTTGGTTAATCCCCACCATGCCATATTCTAGCGCATCACTCATACGCCACGCCCTACCCAAATCTTTGGTATAGCAATACGCCGCCAACCCAAACTGTGTATCATTCGCCATAGCAATAGCTTCTTCTTCGCTATCAAAGCAAAACACGGCTGCCACCGGACCAAAAGTTTCGTCCTTTGCCACCATCATATTTGGCTTAGCGTCAGCGATAAGCGTTGGCTCAAAAAACAGCTCGCCTGCACCATGCGGCTGTCCGCCCACAATCAATCTGGCTTTATGCGCTAATGCATCTGCGATGTGCGATTGAACTTTTTGCACCGCCGCATGGTTAATCAAAGGACCAATGGTTGTGCCTGTCGTCGCTCCATCGCCCACTTTTAGCGTCATGATTTTTTCACGTAAGGCTTGTACAAAATTATCATACACACCCTTTTGCACCAAAAAGCGATTTACACACACGCACGTCTGCCCCGCGTTACGAAATTTTGCTGCCATCGCACCTGCAACCGCCTGTTCGATATCTGCATCATCAAAGACGATGAAAGGCGCATTACCACCAAGCTCCAGCGATACTTTTTTAAGCGTGCGTGCTGATTGCTCGTACAAGAGCTTGCCCACCGGCGTAGAACCAGTAAAGCTCAGCTTATGCACATCTTCACTTTGCAGCAGAGCTTCGCCAATCGCTATCGCATCACCAGTAATGACACTCATTAACGCACTGGGTAAACCTGCCTGCAACGCCAAATCCATCAAAGCCAATGCTGTAAATGGTGTTTCTGGTGCTGGCTTAACAATACACGCACAGCCAGCCGCTAAAGCTGGCGCAACCTTTCTAGTAATCATTGCCGCTGGAAAATTCCACGGTGTAATCGCAGCCACCACGCCCACAGGTTGCTTGCTGACGATGATTTTACTATCTGCTATAGGGCTTGGAATCACATCACCGTATACGCGCTTGGCTTCTTCGGCAAACCACGACACAAAACTTGCCGCATACACAATCTCGCCACGCGCTTCAGCAAGAGGCTTGCCTTGCTCTGCTGTCAAAATCTGTGCCAACTCATCAGCATTCTGCACGATTAAATCATACCATTTCATCAAAATCTCTGCACGCGATTTGGCGCTGGTGCGCTGCCATGCCTGCTGTGCTACTTTGGCAGCCTTGATGGCATTTTTGGTTTCTTGCTCGCCTAAAAATGGCACGCTACCAATGACTTGCAGTGTGGCTGGATTGATGATTTCTTGGGTTTTACCATCTGCTGCACTGCACCATTTACCTACCACAAAGGCTTGCTCACGAAACAATGAAAATGTTTGTAAATTCATAGTATTTATCCATATTTGATTGCTGCTCTGATCTCATTTTTCACCAACTGGCTGCGGCTTGTTTAATAGCACGAAAGCAAATGCCGTTACCACAAGTCCCACAATCCACGACACATCGACATTTGGCACAACATCCGCCCACACACCTGTGAAAAAGGCATTTTTCAAAAATGGGATTTGCACCACGATACCAAGCGCATACACCGACAACGCTTTAATGTTGTATTTGCCATAAATACCACCATCGTCCGCAAAAATCGCACCAATGTCATAGCACTTACGATTCAGCCAATAAAAATCCAATACATTAATCACCACCCATGACACTAGGATAAACAGCAAGGCAAAAATCAAATTTAAAAAATGACCAATAAAATCATGGGAAGCCCATAAGGCCACTGCCGTAGAGGCCGCCAGCACCAACACAGAAGCTGCCATGCGCACAGTCTTATTTGGAATCCACTGCCCCACAAAGGTTTGTACCGCTGTGATGAATGATAATACCGCACCGTACAGATTCATCGCATTATGTCCGATGATGTTCAGCAAAAACAGCACCATCAGCACCACGCCAAACCACCCTGTACTGTCTTTGACTGCTGCCATTGCATCGCTACCACCTGCAACACTTACTGCCACCATGCCAAAACAAAACGCAAAAATCGTCCCAACTGCCGCACCCAAATACGTCATAATAAAAGGCTTAAACACACCAATTTCTTTAGGTAGATAACGTGAATAATCAGACGTGTATGGCGAAAAGCTGATCTGCCACACCGCACAAATACAAAACATCGCAAACCAACCTGACAAATTAAACGCACCTTGCGCCAGCACATCAGCATTCATTTGGCGCAGCATCAATACAAAACCAATCAACAACGCCGCACCCATCAGCCAAGTACCGACTTTGTTAAAAGAATGAATCAGATGGTAGCCAATAATCCCCATCAAAGTTGCGCCCACCGCACCAATGATGGTGGCAAGCTCAATGTTAATCGCTGGCATGACTGTATTTAGTGTCTTGCCTGACAAAATGATATTTGAAATGAAAAACCCCAAATAAATCAAAGTCGTAAAGCCTACTACCAACAGCGATCCATAGCGCCCAAATTGCGCACGACTTTGAATCATCTGCGGAATGCCGACTTGCGGGCCTTGAGCTGATGCCAATGCCAAAAATAGCGCACCAAAGAAATGTCCTGCTACGATAGCGCTCAGCGCACTCATCACATCAAGCCCAAAAGTTACTACAGACATCGCACCAGTAATCACCGCTAAAGGTGCAATGTTAGTACAAAACCATAAGGTAAATAAATCAGCAACACTGCCGTGTCGTTTATTTTCTGGCACATAGTCAATGCTGTTACTTTCAATGGCAAATGCGCCATTATTTTGCTGCTCCATGCCGCAACTCCTTTACATTCTCCTAGCGCATCACAAAAGGATCAACGATCGCTTCGTCTGACGTGCGCACCCATACCGATTTGACGGTAGTATAATCCAGCATGGCTTCTTTGCCACTTTCTCTACCATGTCCGCTCAGCCCATAGCCGCCAAAAGGCACCAAAGGCGAAATCGCACGATAAGTATTTACCCATACTACTCCAGCACGGATAGCCTTTGTCATACGATGGGCGCGACTAAGATTGGTTGTGAATACACCAGAAGCTAGGCCAAATGCTGTTTGATTAGCCTTTGCCACCGCTTCTTCTTCGCTATCAAAGACATCTACCGACAATACAGGGCCAAACAGCTCCGTCATCACGCATTCAGCTTGTGGCGCAGCGGTGCAATCCAACACCGTTGGCGGATAGTAATTCCCCTGACGATTTAATCTTTTACCACCTACCAAAAGTTTTGCGCCTTGCACCAGCGAATTTGCTACCACCTGCTCAATGAAAGCTATCTGCTTTTGTGTACATAATGGACCATATTCGGTCGCCATATCGTCAGGTGCACCGATACGGATACCATCAAGCCGAGCCAATAATTGCGATAAAAATTTATCCTTAATGCCAGATTGCACAAGCAAGCGAGAGCCTGCCACGCAGCTTTGTCCGCTGGCGGCAAAAATCGCTGCCAACTGTGCATTTACCGCACTGTCCAAATCCGCATCATCAAAGACGATAAATGGCGATTTTCCGCCCAGTTCTAGCGAAACTTGGGCCAGATTTTGCGCGCTATTTTGGACAATGCGTCTGGCAGTTGACACACCGCCAGTAAAGGCGATTTTGGCGATGTCTGGGTGTGTGGTCAGTACTTGTCCGCAATCATCAGCAAACCCTGTGATAATATTCACCACGCCTGCTGGCAAGTCCACCTCGTCAATCACCTTGGCAAAGGCAAGTAGCGGTGCTGGTGCTTCTTCAGAAGCCTTGATTACCATCGTACAGCCGGCCGCCAAGGCGGGCGCAAGCTTCACCGCCGTCAAAAACAACTGGCTATTCCAAGGAATGATAGCAGCTACCACGCCCACAGGCTCTCTAGCAAGCCAGACGTGCATGTCTGGTTTATCCACAGGCACGAAGCTGCCTTCTGCCTTATCGGCAAGCCCTGCATAGTAGCGATAATATTCAGCGATGTAGGCAATTTGATTGCTGGTCTCTCTGATGATTTTGCCAGTGTCTTTAGTCTCAATGGCGGCAAGCATAGGTGCATGACGCTCTAACGCATCGGCGATTTGATACAAAAACTTCGCACGCTCGCCCGCACTCAGCCCCGACCAGCAGCCACTGTCAAAGGCTCGCTTGGCAGCAGATACCGCCTGCCCTACTTCACTTTGCTTCGCTCTGGCGATACTTGCCCACGCTTTTTCGGTGGCAGGATTGATACTCTCAAAACAATCCGCCGTCTCTACAAATTTGCCATCTATGTATAACGAAAACTTTTCCATGTTATCTTTTCCTATGCAAACGCTGGCATCACTTCATGAATCATGCGCTCTAGCGATGCTTTTTTACGCTCAAAGCTCATACCGCTGTCAATCCACATAGAATACTCGTCATAGCCCATCGCTTCGTACTTTTTGATGCGCGCAATCACCTCGTCTGCCTGACCGATGACTTTGTTTTCACGCATGGCTTTGGCGCTGTAATAAGTATTGGCAGTGATTTCTTCTTGGCTTAATGGCGCAATTAAGCCCTGTGTGATATTCCTCTCATTTTTAAACCACGCACCAAAATAGTTGTAAAACGTATTCAGCTCATCAGCCGCCAAAAGCGCATCTTCTTCGCTGTCAGCCACATAAGTGTGGTTAAGCAGCATGATTTTTGGACGTGGCACATCGCTAAATTTTTCGCACGCCGCATTAAAGTGTCCGATGAGCTTTTCTACTTCTTCATCGCCTAAATGCAGCGGTGTTACTTGTACATTGCAACCATTTTGTACAGCAAATTCATGGCTGTTCGGATCTCTTGCCGCCACCCAGATTGGGATAGGATTTTGTAGTGGTTTTGGTGATGATGTGGTTTTTGGAAATTGCCAAAATTCACCATCATGTGTATAATCGCCCTGCCACAGCGCACGCAGCGCAGGAATCATTTCACGCAATCTTTGACCTGCACCCCACGCATCAAGCCCTGGCAACATACGCTCATATTCAAACGAATACGCTCCGCGCGCAATGCCCAAATCCAAGCGACCATCAGTGATAATATCCGTCATCGCCGCTTCGCCAGCCAGCTTGATAGGATGCCAAAATGGCGCAACCACCGTCCCTGTGCCTAAGCGTACGTTTTTGGTCTTATTTGCCAGATCCACCAAATTTAAAAGTGGATTTGGCGCGATGGTAAAATTCATGCCATGATGTTCGCCTGTCCAGATGGCGTGCATACCGCCTTTATCAGCGATTTGACACAACTCAATCATCTCATCATACAGCTGCTTTTCGGTTTGTGCGTCTGACACGCGCTCCATGTGGATAAATAGTGAAAATTTCATGATGATACTCCGCCCAGTGAATATACTTTTCCTTGATTAAAATTACCCCAATACACGCCATAGGTTTTTAGCGCCACTTCTTTGCGATACCGCTCTAACATGCTTTTTAATGCACTGTCAGCAAGCTGATATTCATCAAGTGCTGCCAGTGGTACAAATTCCCCTTGTAATGCCTGCGTATCTGCCGTACTACATAAAAAGCTGATGTACTGCTTTTTAAACTGCGGCCCGTCATAAACCGAATAAATGAAATTGGCAGCAGCATTAGGCACATATTTTGCAAATAACGCTTCTAGCGCCACCTCGGCAGATTTACCCACCACACACGCTTGTGGTAGCTGCCAAGTGTCTTGAGCATTTTTCTCAAGCAAGATATGATTTTCATCGGTAATAATGGCGCTGACGATAACTTCTTTATTAAACGCCACAATTTCAGCTTCAGTCTTGGCAGGTGTAAAATACGCACCACGATAGTAGCCAAGCCCTGCCAAGCCAGCAGACTCAAATGCCATCACCCTACCAATCAAGATAGCATGATCACCTGCGTCCACCACTTGATGCGTCACGCAGTCAAACCACGCACTGACATCTGACAGTAATGGGTTTTGCTGCTCACTCATGCGCCACGCCACATCGGCAAATCTGTCATCGCTTGGCTTAGCAAAGGTGTTTGAGATGTGTTTTTGGTCTTCAGATAACACGTTAATCGCAAAATGCGCCGCTGTGGTAAACGCCTCATAATTGGACGAACTTTTGGCAATGCTGACCAAAAGTAGTGCCGGATCTAGCGATACAGACGCAAAAGAATTGGCGGTAAAGCCAAGCGGTGTGCCATCTTGACTGGTCGTAACCACCGTTACCCCTGTCATGAATGCACCAAAGGCATTGCGCAGTTCGCGCAGATTTTCCAGATTGCCCATAGATACTCCTTGTTAATTGAATAAACTTTTTATTTTGTCAAAGGTGTATTTAGCCACACTTGCATGGCTTGATTGACTTGCTCTGGCGCAGTCAAATTAACCATATGTCGCTCACCTTTGATGATGACTGCCGAGCCATGTTTGGCAAGTTTTGCCATTTGCTCACTCATCGCCGCAGTAGAATTTAAATCACCATCACCCGTCAAAAACAGCGCAGGACAGCCAATCTCGTGAAAACGCTTGGCATACACATCATCACCATGCGCAAAAGCGGTATACGCTGCGGCATAGCCTGACAGATTTACATCGTCAAGCCATGCTTTGACTTGCTTGGCACAAGCCTGCTCGTGTGGCGCATCACCAAACCAGCGTGAAAGTGGCACAGCGCTATCTACCTGTCCTGATGATAGGCACGCCGCGCGCTCAATCACCGTCCGTCTGGCTTCCATGCTGCGCATAAACACACCATTTAACAGTGCTACACGGCGCACCAAATCCGCTCTAGTAATAGCGACACCAGCAGCAATCAATGAACCCATAGAATGCCCCGCCAAATTCACAGACCTAAAGCCAAGCTCACACCCCAAAGCCTGTAGCGCAAGCACCGCCCAATCTACAAAATCGCTAAGCATAGCACCCTTAGATAAAGGCGTACTTTTTCCATGACCCGGCATATCCAGCGCAATGACTTGATGGCTTTTGGCAAAATACTCAAATTGCGGATACCATGCTGCTGCCTGCATGCCCACACCATGAATCAGCACCAAAGGCTCACCTGTGCCTTGCACCAAGCAATGCACGCTTTGGTTATTTGATAGCTGCAGGGTTATTGATGTCATGTCCCAACTCTTTTAAATCTTCATAACGACTACCAATGCGGTGATGTGGTCGCCCACCTGTCGCCGCGCCTAAAACCACCACCAACTCGTCCGCCGCTGGCGCATCATTGATGGCAAACTGCACCGTCAAATAATGCGAACGCTTGCCTTCATCATTTTTATCCATCATCGGCACTAGGATTGGCGCATTGGCAGGCCCACGCGTGTTATTAAACGCCAAATACGACTTTGCACCCACCGCACTGCGATAAGTATTGCCAAAATGCAACGTATGAATCAGCGCTGATGCGTGTTCAAGCTCACCATCAAGCCCCACCACAGCACACTTACCAAAAGCCTCTACCGCTTCACCAGAGCCAATCTCATCAAGGATTAGCTTGGTTAAATGTGCGCTCAGCACAGGTGCAACTTCACGAATCACAGGACTTAAATCTGCCACATAACCTTGGTTCGCCCAAGGATTTTTAATCACAGCGGCGGCTGCCACCATCTTTAGCGGCGTGTCTGCAGCACGTTCGCCATCTACAAAGACGGTCTCAACGTGCATGACCGTTTTACGAATCAAGTTCATTTTTCACTCCTTTTGAACGGATTAAATGGGTTGTGCTGTTGGAGCAATTTAACCAAAACTAGGCATTAGTCCACACTAAAGTTAAATTACATACAACAAACGCTGAATTGATGAAAACTCTTGTTTAAACACCGAACCACAGCACTTAAATAAGATTTCATTACCTCATCTTATGGTATACCATAATACAATACTACAAGATTTTCGTAAATGCAATACTGTGATATACTATTTGTGAAAATTTTTTGGCATTTTAGGCTGTCTATTGACTTGTATGATTGACGTATTGATATACCTTCATTTTTATCTGGCATGACAACCAAAGTTGCCTAGTATTTAGACAACTTAATTAAATTACTAAACAAGAAGTCAGCGAAACCATTGGAAGCGCTGCACCACATATCATTTAAAAGGAATGACCATGAGCCTAAAAATACAATCACCACCCACTACGCTGCGCGAGCTTAGCCTTGAAAAACTGCGCCATGCCATCATCACAGGCTATTTTCCTGCAGGCACAAGACTGGTAGAGCGCACACTGTGCGATGAGATGGGGGTCAGCCGCTCAGTGGTACGCGAAGCCATTCGCTACCTAGAAGCCGAAGGTCTGGTAGAAGTAATTCCCAACAAAGGGCCGATTGTTGCACGATTGGATTGGCATATTGCTGAGCAAATTTACAAAATTCGCCTGCTGCTAGAATGCAGCGCAGTGGCAGATTGCACGCACAAACTAACCGAAGACATAGCAAAAAAACTCTCGCAAATCATTAACGAACTAAAAATCGCCTCTGAGCTTGACGACATCAATCACACTATCAACCTGTCCACGCAGTTTTATGAGACATTATTTTTGACCGCAGGACATGACATCGCTTGGGAGGTGGTACAGCGGCTCAATGGGCGCATCAGTCGTCTGCGCGCCATGACCATCAAATCCCCAAAACGACAAGTCAGCGGCTATGCGCGTCTGGTGCGAATTTATCAGGCCATGCTGGAAAAAGATGCGCAAAAAGCCCAACAGGCTGTCAGCGACCACATCAATGAAGTGGCAAGCATTGCAAAGGGAATTTTACAAACAGACGAATCAGGCAGTTTGGGATAATCAATCAACTTTCAGCACGCACCGCCAAACTTGGCAAAGCTTTGTAAAATTGCAACATTGGAAGAAAATCAGCACAAAAAACAAAACCCAAAACATGAGAGTTTTGGGTTTTGTCTTAATTGCCTGAACACATCACAAGAACCAATCGGCAATCACCACCGAGCCAACGTACGTCCCTGTAAAAGTAAGCAGCGCAATGATGGCGATTTTTATGCCAGATTTTTTAAACAAATTCACTTCCGCGCGAGAAATTGCAAGCCCTGCATAAGCCAGCGCAGGCGTAATCAATGGCAATAAACCCAGTTTGTCTGTTGCGGCAATGACGTTATCCGCCATCGGCATGGCAGGCAGCGCAAAACAAATCGCCACCACAGATACCCACGCAATGCTTGGTACGCCAAGTTTTACCACATTTTTTATCAGCACACCAATCACACAGCACACAAGCAAAATCAGCATGCCCAAAAAGCTCTCAGCAGGGCTTGTGCCAGTACCAACCCAGTTCACCACAAGCATCATCACCCCAGCAAACACAAGCGCAATCAAAGTTTGCCCAAGCGATAACACCACTTCTTCGTTGTCTGAAAGACTCACAAACTCATCATTAGCCTGTACGGCGGCGTGTTTACGGTGCTTTGTCAGCACACGATACAGCCACTGTGCAAAAGGCAGCGCAATAAAAATTGACACAAACAGCCCAGTTGCATACGTCAAAAGATTGCTTGATGCTGCAAAAGCCACAATGTCATCTTTATGTTCTGGCAAAATTTCAGTCAATGCCGCCGAGCACGCACCCATCATACTGCCAGAACCTACGCCACAGCCCATCGCCAACGCACGCACATCAAACACATTCCAAGAAGCGATGATGGCTGGCATGATGGAAAAATAAATCGCCCCAAACAGCGTTCCCATGACGTACACGCCCATCACACCAATGCCTTCGGGTGTTTTTAATCCAAAGCGATCGGCAATCAGTGCAATGTTTGGCTCACGCGCGATGGAGTGCGTTGCGCCGATGGCTTCTCTACCCATGCCAAAAACAAGCACCGCCACAGGCATGGCGAACAGCACGGTCGCCACATTACCAATTTCTTGTAACAACAGCGATGGGCCAGCGGCGATGATGTCATGAATTTTTGGGCCGATACCTACTGCAAATTTGGCAATAAAAGGCATTAGAAAAATCAAAATCCACTGCGCCGCCACACGATTGCCCGCACCGCCAACCACGTTTTTGGTAATGCTTACGATATTTGGATTAAAAAACGTTGCAAAAACAAAAGCATACAGTAAAGGCAGCAGTACCATTGTACCAATGCCAATGTCAAATTTGGCGATACCGATCCATTCTGCCAAACACGCCAGCACCAAAACTACTGCGTGCAGCCGCCAAGAAAATAAAGCCGATAACGTGATTTTCATCATTCATTCCTTTATTGAAAAACTTACTCATAATCAGCACTCATGCAAGTGCCTTAAATCACACCACTTTGCGCATTTATCCTAATGTGCGCTCCACCAAGCCAACCCACAAATTTGCGCCAATGGCGATGGCATTGTCATTAAAATCATAATAAGGGTTGTGCAATGGCTTGGACGGTCTGTCCGCTTCGTCCACACCCAGCCAAACATAAGCGCCTTTTTTGGCGTTTAGCATAAAAGAAAAATCTTCTGAGGCCATGGTTGGTAAGACGTTTTGCGATACTTTGTCCGCGCCAAACAGCTCTGTCGCTACCTGTCTGATGTGGCGTGCGCAATCGGCATTATTGATGGTGGCAGGATAGCGCTCTTGATAGTCTATCTCGCCTGCCACGCCGTGCAGCGCTGGCAGCTCTTTTACCGCCTGAATGAGCTTGGATTTGACCGTTTGGCGCACATTTTCATCAAGCGCACGCACTGTGCCTTTTAGGCGCACCGTCTCAGGAATGATGTTATAAGTATCACCGCCGTCAATCTGCGTAATGCTCAGTACCGCCGAATCCAGTGGCGAAACCTTACGCGCGATAATGGATTGAGCGTGTAAAATCAACGCCGCAGCCGCCACAATCGGGTCGCACGTCCCTTCAGGCATGGCGGCATGTCCACCCTTGCCCGTCAGCACAATGTCAAAAATATCAAACGACCCCATCATCACGCCATCATTCACGCAAATTTCACCAAGCGTTCTGCCCGGCCAGTTGTGCAAACCATATACTTCATCAATCTCAAAACGCTCAAATAAGCCATCGTCAATCATCGCTTGACCGCCGCCCAAATTCTCTTCGGCTGGCTGGAAAATGAAATACACCGTGCCGTCAAATTGTCCATGCTGCGCCAAATGTGCCGCCGCCGCAAGCAAAATCGCAGCATGGCCATCATGCCCACAAGCGTGCATACGCCCTGATACACAAGAAGCGTGCGCAAAATCGTTCAACTCTGTCATTGGTAGTGCATCAATGTCGGCGCGAATGCCAATGCTGCGCGTGCTTACACCTTTTTTTAGCACACCCACCACGCCTGTGCCAGCAATGCCTGTGTGTACTTGCAAGCCAAATTGACTTAGCGTATCGGCAATGAACTTGGCGGTGGTGTGCTCGTCAAATCCCAGCTCAGGATTGGCGTGTAATTGCTGCCGCCAGCTGATGGCCTGCTGAATTAAGGCTTGTGATATGACAAACGATGCAGATGAATTATTGCTCATGGTAATTTCTCTCGTCATTCAAGTATTGATAAAACGTCATGATTTGACAAAAATTGCCGACTTGTCAAATTCACACTCTTAAAAACTTACAAAATTCTTGCCAAAAAGTATAAAAATCTTTACCATAAACAACAATAGCATTAAATAAAAATTTTGTTACGTTTTTAGCAACACTTTTATGGCAATTTGGCAGTGTGATAAGCGCTCATTACTTGATCAATACTTACAATCAATGGCGTAGCTGGAAAATCAAACGATGGATTTATTGGACAAACGACTGATATATTTTTATCAAGCGGTGCAGCATGGCGGCATTCGTGCAGCGGCAGATACGCTCGGTCTTGCGCCCAGTGCTGTCAGTCGGCAAATCACAAGTCTTGAGCGCACACTTGGCACAGCGTTGTTTGAAAGGCACATCAAAGGCGCGATTCCTACCGAAGCAGGCAGGGAAGTTTTGGTGTGTTATCAAGAATTTTTAAACCAAGAAAACTTACTCAAAGAAAAAATCACCGCCTTGCAGGGCTTAAATGCTGGCAACATCACTATCAGTACAGGCGCAGGCTATGTCAAGCATTTATCAGAAGTGGTGGCGAAATTTTGCGCCGACTATCCAAACATTCATGTGCAAATTGACATTCATGGTACAAGTGAAATTGTGCGCAAAATCCTTGACAACGAAACACAGCTTGGCATCGTTTATCATTTTATCAATCATCATCACATACGCTCACACTTTCAGACCACGCACAGATTGTGTGTATTTTTGCCGAAAAATCATGCACTTGCTAATCGAAAAAGCATTGATTTAAAAGAGATTTATCATGAAAGATGGGCGCTTACCGACACCACGCACGGCATTCGCCATCTGGTAGAAAGCATGGCAGGCCATCACAGTATTCGCCCTGCGCTGCTGTGCAACGACATGAATCTGCTCAAAGATTACGCCAGATGCGGCGGTATTACGCTATTGCCAGAGTTCATGTATTATCCTGAAGATGTGCCAACGCTTGCCGCCATTCCTTTGACCGAACAAGCCTTCACCCAAGCCAAATCGCAAATCATCACAAGACGCGGCAAGGCATTATCCGCCGCCAATCTTGCGCTGATTGACAGATTAAAAGAGATGTTTCGGGGGTTGAAAGGCGGTCATGCTAATTTTAGATAAATGTCATAAATCTGCCCCCACATTCCCACCACCCAAAAGCTGTGGTACAATTCACCTTTTTAATATTCAATCACGCTTCAATCTTTCATCATTTTAAGCACCCAATCATTTAAAAGCCGCACCATGACTAATAAGACCGCCGCACCCGCAACGCCCACCCACGCCACAGGCTCGTATTTTGGCTCGCTGTGGATGGTGGCGGCTACGGTTTGTTTTACCATCATGGGCGTGCTGGTCAAGCTCACCGCCCAAAAATTCGCCCTACACGAGTACGAGCTGACCTTTTGGCGCATGGGTTTTGCCACGTTGGTGCTTGGTATTCACGCCAGCGCCACAGGCAAGGTTTTCGCCACGCGCTACCCAAAAGAGCATTTTTATCGCAGCGTGGTTGGCGGCGTAAGCGTGCTGATGTTCTTTTATGGCATCGCACATTTACCACTGGCGACTGCGATTACTTTTAACTACACATCGGCAATTTTTCTGGCGATTTTATCGGTAATTATCCTAAAGCAGCGTCCGCACCCTTTGACGTGGTTTGCGCTGATTTTGGGTTTTGTGGGCGTGGCGTTGCTGCTGCAGCCTGCGATTGCCGCAAGTGGTACTTTGCCCACTTTTATGGGTATTTTAGGCGGTGCGATGGCAGGATATGCGTATTTGCAAGTGCGTGAATTGTCGCTTTTGGGCGAGCCATCTTGGCGTATTGTGTTTTATTTTTCGCTGGTGGCGTCTGTTTTGGCGGGCATTGTGGCGACGTGGCGCGGCTGGAGCGTCATCACTTGGGAAATTTTGCCTTATGTGCTGGGCATTGGGCTGTCGGCATTGATTGCGCAGCTTTTGATGACGCACGCTTATAAAGTTGGACGCAAATTCATGGTTGCTGCGCTCAGCTACGGCACGGTGGTGCTGTCCACTTTGTACGGCGTGTTTGTGCTTGGCGAGCCGCTTGGCGCACTTGCCATGACTGGCATTGCTTTGGTGGTGCTAAGTGGCGTTTTGGCGGGATTAAAAGGTTGAGCGTTTTATCAAGTTTTGCCAATTTAAGTCAAATCTGTGAAATTCGCCCAGCGTTTTGTGGTAATTTCACGCAACTTTTACTTAAATTTCACTCAAATCCCACTTGAATTTCACACAAATTTTTACTGTATTTCGCCCATATTTTTATCTGTGGTTTTGCCAGCCTTAAAAAACTGCGATTTTTTGCGCCAACGTCTTGATAAATTAAGAAAATTTTGCTAATTTGCCCAAAAATCAGATGACGAATGAATGCGGTCATGCTAAAATAAGCGAAGCTGTGTTTAGCGTTTGTCAAGTGTGGCAGCGCACAAAACACCATTTATTCACGCATTTTTCATCAATTCACCAACGGCAAACACTGGGGCGACTATGCAAACAGACGTAATTTGGATTATTTTGGCATTACTGGCACTGGTTGTCGGTGCGTTTGTTGTGCTTCGCCATTTTACCAGTCGTGGCAGCGCGCCTGCCGAGCAAGGCGACACGCAGTTTAAGGACGGCTTGCCAATCACGCCACGAGACGAGCGTGAATTACCACAAACCAGCCAAGATGACGAAGATGCACTATCCAGCATGGCGGCTGTGGCGGCGTCATCGCCTGTGGTTACATCGCCTACAGTGGCAACTTCGCCTGTGATGAATACGCCTGCCGACACGCCAAGCACAAGTGCTGCCCTTGAGAATGCCGCTGATGATTTGGCGGTTTCTGACAATGCGATTGACGCTCAAAGTCAAGCCAATCCAAGCGATGTTGAGCCATCGGCACAAATGCAGGCGCTGGATGCGCAATTTGAGCAAAATTCGCCTGTGCTGGATCGCCATTTGAGCGCACAACAAGACTTTGAGCAAAAAAACGACCCGCTACTCAATGCCGAAACCACCATCACCATCGTCATTCAGCCACGCGGCAATTTCGCCAGTCTGTCAGGTCAAAAGGTGCTGGAATTGGTGCGTGCCTATGGGCTAAAATACGGTGCGATGAGTATGTTCCATCGCTATGCTTATGAAGATGGCTCGGGCGATTTGTGGTTTAGTATGCTGGGTCTGGATTATGATGGCGTGCGTGAATTTGACCTAAACACCATCACCAGCAATCATTTTACAGGTGTGATTTTGTTCTTGCCTTTGCCAAATCCACACGCACAACGTGGCTTTGACAGCATGGTGGAAGTTGCTAAGATGATGGCGGACGAGCTGGATGCGGACTTGCTGGACGAAAACCACTCACCGCTTGATGACGTAGAACTTGCCAAATTACGCGCACAAGTCATCAATTACTGATTTTTACAGCAAGTTAAAATCACAAAACCACCGTCTTAATGCTTAAAGCGGTGGTTTTTTGTGAGTGGTGTTATCTATGATTGCTTGGACAGACCATTGTTCATAAGATGCAATGGCAAAGCTTAACAAACTGCCTTTAATTTTACCATCAAATCAACATCGCTTCAGATAAAAATAAATAACATCTTAAATAAACCTAACAACACATTATTAAATAAAGTCACAGTTCAAACAAATGCAGCATGAATGATGCTCTACATAAAAACAGCAAGTTTTACACAGTGCCATAAAAAGCAAAAACACGGTAGTCATCTAACTACCGTGTTGAACTATATCACATCACAAAATTAACGGCGTAATAGCATTGTTTTCACTTGTGAGCGAATTTTATTCACTTGTTCATCAACTTTAGATTTCACATTTGTGGTTGCTTGAACATCGAATTTAACAACTTTTGAGCTTTCTGTTGGTGCTGCATTTTGAGTAGTTGTGCCTTGTACCGTCAGTTGGTTGTTGGCAGTATTCACACCTGCAACACTGTTTGTTTGCTCGCGTTTTGAATCAACAGCAATGCCTGCGTCTGCTTTAATGCCTGCAATCGTGCCATTGTTCCAATCATTAGCTGCAGCAGCTAGCCAGTTATCATCTGGATGTGCGGTGAATTTACCGCTACCACTTGCTGATAAGCTAACACTCACTTCGTTAATTTTATTTGAAGCTGTTTCGCTATGGCTGTTGCCTGCGATATTGCCTGACACGCTGTTTGCATTAAGCTGGCTTGCGTTAAATAGTGCATTGCCCCCTACATTAAGCTGAGCGTTATCACTCGTGAGGTTTGTGCTAGTATGCGTATCGTTACGCACAACATTCACATCAAGTGAAGCACTACCCCCTGCTGGTGTCCAAGCTTGCTCACTTACGCCACCGCTTAATGCAAGACTGGTTGCAACATCTGTTTTCTTCACTTTATCATTGGCAGATAGCACATTTAAATCGCCTTTGCCGCTATCTAGTGTCAGTTGTTTGCTGTTACTGCTTACACCAGTCAGCGAAATGCCATTTTGTGCTTGAATGTGAAGATTTTCGGCATTTACATTGCTTGCTGTATGTGTTTGGCTGTTTTCGTGCTTGACGGATAGATTGCCTTTAATCGCTGCATCAGCAAGATTTGCCCCTAATGAAACGCCAGCACCTACATTCACCGCAAGGCTGTTTTGGCTATTTTGACCCGCACTTACGTCCACTTTATTCGCAACGATATTGGCATTGGTTGCGTTAATCTCGGTGTTTTGTAGATTTACATTGCCTTGACTGCTAATGGCAACGTTGCCACCACTAATTTGGCTGCCTTGTGCGGTAGTGCTGTCAAGGCGATTGCCATTAACATTAACATCAACTTTAATTGATGGAATCGCAGCACCTGCCGCAGGGACAACCAGTGCACCTACCCCCACAGTGGTGTTAAAACCACCACGCTGGCTTTCGCTGTTGCTTGCTTGTGCAAAGTGTGCCCCTTCTGTGGCGTTAATGCTGACATTTTGTTTGCCATAAATATCGGCTTGGCTGTATAACTTGCCTGTTTGAATATTGACGTTTTCAGCATTGATACCTGCTTTTTGAGCTTGTGTGCTTTCACCTTTATCAAGTTGGAATTTTGCCCCAACTTCCACACCTACATTCGCAGTTTGGAAATCTTTGGTGTTTGCAGAAAGTTTAGCATTGACACCGCCGCTGACGTTATTTGTCGCTGTGTGGTTATTGACTGCATTAAGCTGATGTTCTTGCGAGGTGAGATTAACATTGTTTCCAGCTTGGTATTGGGTCGCATTATCAATCAACTGATGAGCATTGACATTCACATCTTGGGTCGCATTGATCTGTGTTCCTTGATGAGTGGTTGATTGGGTTTGTTTACGCCCCCCTTCAGCATTTAATGCAAGGCTGCCATTAACCAATTTATCTTTGTTTACACCCACAGTGAACGTTGCTGAAACATCAACATCTTTACTGGTTTTGCTTGCTTGGCTTTGGGCAGTATCGTGCTGAATGTGTTTGGCATTTTCTACAACATTTTGACCGCTTACTGTGCTGCCTTGATGACGAATGCTCTCTGCCGTTAAGTTCACGTTATTGTTCGCAGACAATGTACTTGTTTGTGCAATTTGAGTGTTGGTTGTGGTGTTATTGTGTTTCACTCCTAAACTTGCACTGCCTGTGATACCTGACTCAGTGGCAGTTGCGGTTAAAATCAACCCTGCATCTGTCGTACGATGATTTGTATCCTGTGTTGCCGTTTGTGCTAAGCTACTAATGCTGTTGGCATTGATATTTAAATCTCCCACAGCAGCACTGATTGCACTACCAGCCACTTCAAGAGCCTGTGTATTTACCACAACTGAACCACCGCTCACATTTGAGCCTGTGTAAGTCGTGCTTTGGCTACTGCTGTCAGATTTATGCACCCCTAAAGTTGCACTTGCAGATACATTAAAGCCTGCCGTAACTTTGTTTTCTGCTTTTTCTACTGAAGCAGGGTTATACTCGACATTGCCATCAATATTCACCACTTTATTATTGGTGCCAATGTTAGCTAAGTTGGCGCTGGCGGTCGCACTGCTTGCCAAATGCCCGATTAAAAGAGGGGTTTTGCTGTTCATTGAGGCGTGAACAGTCGCATTATTCACTCTTGCACTCAAGCCTACATTAACTTCTGAGCTTGTGCTGCTCTGATGATTTTCTGCTCCTTTCACATTCACATTACCTAAATTAGCAATAGCTAATAATTCGCCCGCTCCCACTTGGCTACCTGTGATATTGACATCTTTATCGGTAGTCAACACAAGATTAGATTGTGATTTTAAGGTTGAGCCTTGTGCGGTGCTAGTATGTACATAATTATGAGTGCGTTCTTTGGTAATGTTAAAAATAGTACCTAGACGGTTGTGGTTTTCTTCCGTCACGGTTGCTTGAACAGAATCGATAACTAAATCGCCTTGATTGCCTTTTACTAACGCATTTTGACCAGCGATAACGCGACTACCTTGTAAGCCTACGCCATTTTGTGCATCAATGAATAACACCTTATCAACGGTGAAATCCGCACCATTTTGCACGACTTCATTTTTAGTTGAGCCTAAACTTTTCGCACCAGCTAAACCACCCCAGTATTTTTCATTGTCTTGAATGTTAAAGCGAGTCTGGCTTTGCTCTGCAGAGAAATTGACTTTGCCATTATTTTGCATTATTGCCGAACCGTTAATTTTGGCACGCGTACCTGCAAAATTAACATCGCCATTGCCACTTACAATCAGGTTTTCACCAATATCCAATTGAGAAGCGTGATAGGCTTCCTGATGTGATTCTTGTAAGGCAAAGCCTGTTCGTAATTTTGCACTTTCACGTTTGAAATCGGCACGAGCTGATTCTGTGTTGGTTGTTTTTGCTCCAGAAAGTGTAATGCCTTGTTCGCCATATAGCCCTAAAGTTTTGGCTTTAATATTGACAGCTTCGCCGTTCAGCTTGCCGTCTGTTGCGACTAACGCAAGATGATCAACATTTAAATTGGTACGGTGTAGCGCTTCTTTTGAACTGGTATCAACTTCAGAACGTTTCCACAAACCTTTGCTTTGATGCACTTCTTGTGTGGAAGTATTTTTAGTTTTTAGACCGCTTATATCTACACTGCCAGCAACAATAGCCCCTGTTTTTGCGTTGATATTTGACCCTGTGAGGGTTAATTTATCTTTTACATCAACGGTTAGTTTATCTGCTTTAACATTTGTGGCTTTAACGTTTTGGGTGTCGCTATGTTTTGTTTCAGTTACTGTTACACGATCGCCACGCATATAAGTTTGGCTATGGTGCTTAGTTTGTGTTGTGACAACACCGCTTAAATTGGCATTGCCAGCACTTAATACCAACTCTGAGGCTTGTAAATTTGCACCATTGGCGTGTACAGTTGCACGCTCATCGGTTGAGTGAATACGAATACGATTAGATTGCATACTGCCAAACACTTTACCGTCTAGCACTTGCCCTTTTTGAATGGCGTTTTTAACGCTTAAATTACCTTTATCATCACGGGCGATTTGGTTACGCCCAATCACCACATCAACGCTGTCTTTGGCTTTGATATTGCCTGAAATATTGACCGTTGGTGCAATTAAATCAAGGCGATCGACACCACTTGCTGCGTTGCCATTAGTGGTTAAGGCTTTATCACCAGTAACGTTATAACCTGTTAGCTTGCCATTATTCACTTCTGCTTTACCGACCACAAGACTTGCACGAGGTGTGTTGATAAAACCACAACCATCACAACTAATACCATTCGGGTTGGCAAGCACATAATCCGCTTTTTGGCCTAAGATTTCTTGTTTGCCCGCTAATTTAGACGGCGCTCTGCTAACCACTTCATTTAAAATCACCTTAGCAGACTGTTGTTTTAAGTTTGGGTTTTTAGCAACCTGTCCTGCCAGTTGCGATTGCCCGCCAGTCATTGAGTTATTCAGCACTGCACCGGCTTTATCTACGTTATATCGATTATATTTATTGTGTGATAAACCTGCGTTTGATGGCGTAGCAATTTGCACAATCTCCACACCACCAGTTTTGCTAACCTGTGTGCCATTATTGGCAGGTCTAATATCCGCCGACACAGACTGATTCGCCGCTATCAACGTCAAAGCCGCCGCAGCACGCGCTGAAAAAGTTAATTTTTTAGACATATACTCTCCTTGAGAAATCATTGTTCACAGCACGTGCAAAATGCTGCCCAATTTTTTTCACCAAAAGCAAACTCACCCAAAGTTAAGTTTACTCAAAACAAATAACTAAGACTTGCAAACACTGAACGCTCCTGCATCAGTGGTGGTTGCTCACCAAAAGCACGTCCTGTTGCCCATTCCACATTGGCTCGCCAATGTGGGTGAGAAGCATTGATACCCACCCCATAAGCTAAGGCTTTTTGGTGATGAGTGCCAATACCACTTGATTTTTGTACACCAATATCAAATAAGAAATAAGGCTCAAGTTGCCAGTTAGAGATTGGTTTTATCCAACCGAATTGATTTTGCAACACCATATTTTTTTCGGCTGACCAGCTATAATCATTAAAACCACGCACTGCATAGCGAGATGTTAAATCTGCTTGTTCTATTGCGGGTAAATAGTTGTTGCTATATTGCATTGTTAAGCGATGTTGCTGGTGGAAAATTTGCTCACGCCAGCGAGGATATAGGTGCACATCAGCACTTGCTTGCCAAAGATTAAACTGTGCTTGAGGCTGATTGCGATCTGTGCTTTGCACATTAGTATCCCATTTCAAACCACGTTTATAGCTAACATTTGCAGAGATTGACCCATTTTCAATCAATTGCAAATGGTTAAAACTGGCTGTTGTGCTGGTATATTTCGGGCTTTGTAAAGCCAGTATGCCACTTTCAAATCGCACCTTGCTATCTACACGATCTAAAGCAGCAGAAAGGGTTGAAATATAATTGCTGCCTCGGCTAACAACATAATCTGCTTTAAGCCCTGATTGGATTGTACGCCCTTTTTGGCGAACAGTATGGTAAGTCAAAGGAAGATCGGAATGAAATTGTGAGGCGGAAAGATAGGCATTAAATGTCCAATAACCATAAGGAACAGAATAAAAAAGCGAGGACGAACGACTAACATTACGATTAGTGCCATTTAACGTGTGGTTTAAACCCAAATAAAGGCTATCTTCTAGCCCCAACGGATTATCCCACGTTAGCCCCATACGAGCTTGCCAACGATCATATTGACGTATACTGTTATTATCTAACCCAATAAAACCAGAAATAGGCGATTTGGGTTCATTAACAAAAACAAGTTCAATCTCACCATTACTCGATGGTAGCACATCTACACTCACTTCATTCATCGCCAAACGATTGGCTTGGTCAAGCCCTTGATCCAAATCGTGAATGTTGAGTGGCTTACCAACAAGATTTGGAAAAAGCATTGTGGTATTAAGTGGTGCCTCTGCCCGAATTTGGCTTACTTTACCTTCCGTGACACGCAAAATTAAATTGCCTGTTTGGTGATCTTCAAATTGAAAAGGATTATGAATATAGCCTTTTTCTACATAAGCCTGTGTTATCGATCGGCTAAGCTGATTTAAACGTGCTTCATTGATACATTCATCAGGACGAAGGGCAAAAGGAGTAGGATCAATTAAATGAAAATCAACAAATTCAATTTGTTTGTAAGGTAGGCAAAGTTCAGAAAAATCGTTTGAGGTATCTGTATCGTTTTTTTGGAAAGAATGCTGAGCAAACCAACGTTGTTGCTGTTGTTGGTTAAGTTGCTGAAAGGCTTGTTTATTTTGTTGGTAATGATTAGATAACGCTTCGTTGGCATGTATATCCAGTACGTCAGCCTGCGCAAAAGCCGATAATACTAAAAGTAACGCAACTCCTAAATAACGCATAACAAACCGTCCAATTTTGGCAAAACACACAAACCCAACACAAGGTTACATAATATACCAAAATTCTTACAAATTCATGTCAAAAATACAATAAATTTACCTTTTGTTAAAAAAATTTATCAAATCATTGTATTGCAACATCTCTTACATCTAAAAAATTTCACAAACCCATTACTTAAACCCTGAATTTCAGCAAAATAAACATTCACAAAATTCTTTTTATTCTCATCTGCGTCTCAAAGTACGCACCAATCACCGCGTTTCACAAAATACCCCACCCACAACCAAAACACCATCAATTTAAAATTTATGACGAAAACATAAAATCATTCAGATAAATCAATTATACAAATCACAAAATTACGAATAATCAATTTGGAATACCGCTCGTCAGCATTATAAAATAACTCATCAACAAACCACCTAAGCACAGGTTTTCACCCACCACATTACACGCTATAATACTCATGTCTATTCTAAACACCACATCCATGCCAAAAGCCCCAAACACTAAGCCTGCCGTTTCTAAAAACGCTCTTGTGCGAGCGTTATTTGCGGCATTTGGCGGTGTGTTTTTGGCATTAGGCGTGGCAGGTATTATTTTACCGGGCGTACCGACAACGGTTTTTGTGCTGATGGCGGCGTACTGCTGGGCGCGCAGTTCGGCGCGCTTTCATGCATGGCTGATGGCGCACCGTGTGTTTGGGCGCATTGTGCGCGATTGGGAAGAACGTCAAGCCGTGCCACGCCGTGCCAAATATCTGGCGTGGAGCATGATGAGCCTTTCAAATGCGTGGCTGTATTACAGCTTGCCCAGCGAAAAATTATGGCTGCTCGTGCTGTCGCTTGTGGTGTGTGCCATCGGTGCGCTGTGGCTGTATCGTTTGCCTGATGCCTAAATAAATGCACGCAGACTGATTGGCAAGCACTTAAAACACCACCAAAACAAAACCCCAAAACCAACGTTTTGGGGTTTTGTTATCAGCACAATGGAATTCAAAACGGAATGTCGTCATCGTCCACGCTTGGGGCTGGTGCTTTGCTTGGAGCTGGCGGTGCGTCAGATTTCGGTGCGCCAAAGGTGTTTGCGCTTGGTGCGCCTTGATTGGCAAAGCCGTTTTGTGGCGGTGGCGTTTGTCCGCCATTTTGGTTAAAGCCGCCTTGGTTGCCAGCGAATTGATTTTGACCGCCTTGGTTGCCGCCTTGATAACCGCCGCCATAATTTTGCTCAGCACCAAAGTTTTGGTTTTGTCCGCCAAAGCCCTGCGCGCCGCCATTTTGGTAAGCGTTTTGGTTGTTGTAGCCTTGGTTGTTTTGTGCGCCAAAGTTGCGGTTTTGGTTGTTACCCCATTGTCCGCCTTGGTTGCCGCCTTGATAACCGCCGCCGTAGCCGCCTTGGTTGTCGTTATTGCTGCTTAGCATACGCATTTCGCTGGCACGGATTTCGGTGCTGTAGCGCTCCACGCCTTGTTGGTCGGTGTATTTGCGTGTTTGCAAGCTGCCTTCCACATAAACCATGCTGCCTTTGCGCAAATATTGGGCGGCGATTTCGCCCAAGCGGTTAAACAGGCTGATTCTATGCCATTCGGTCTGCTCTTTGCGCTCGCCTGTGTTTTTGTCCGTCCAACGCTCACTGGTGGCGACGCTGATGTTGGTTACGCCGCCGCCATTTTGAAATTGGCGAACTTCTGGGTCATTCCCTAAGCGACCCACGATAATCACTTTATTCACACTGCTCATACGATTCTCATCACTCGTTGTTGGTTTGTTTTTGTTGAATGAATTTAAAGGCACTGCCTGCCAAGTCTTGCAAACAAGCCACGCTTGGCAAATGACAACCTATCTAAGCACCACTTGCCACGACAAATTCATCAATCTTATGCGTACTTTACCCAAATTTTCGCCAAATTGCTAGTATCTGAACAAAATATCATCAAATTTCTTGATAATTGACGCATTTACGCCTGCTGTCAGCACGGCAAATTTTTAGCCAGCGGCTTGCGCATTTTTGATAGCTTGCGTTTTATGCTGATGATTTATCATCAGTTTTTGGCGCTTTCAAGCATCGGTTTTAAAAATCTGCCCGTGTGCGAGCGTGTGTCCGCCGCCACATCTTCAGGCGTACCCGTTGCCACGATTTCACCGCCGCCAGAGCCGCCTTCATAGCCCAAATCCACAATCCAATCCGCCGTCTTAATCACGTCCAGATTATGCTCAATCACCACCACCGTATTGCCACGGTCGCGCAAGGTGTGCAAAATTGACAAAAGTTTGGCGATGTCATGAAAATGCAGCCCTGTGGTCGGCTCATCTAAGATGTACAGCGTCTGCCCTGTGTCTCGCTTGGCAAGTTCTTTGGCAAGTTTGACACGCTGCGCTTCACCGCCAGAGAGTGTCGTGGCAGATTGCCCCAAGCGGATATAATCCAGCCCCACGTCCGCCAAGGCTTCAATGCGTCTGGCGATGGCAGGAATGTTCTCAAAAAACGTGAGCGCTTCTTCCACCGTCATATCCAGCACATCGCTGATGGATTTGCCTTTATAATGCACTTCCAGCGTCTCGCGGTTGTAGCGTTTGCCATGGCACGCATCGCACGGCACATACATATCAGGCAAAAAGTGCATTTCCACCTTAATCAAGCCATCGCCTTGGCACACTTCGCAGCGTCCGCCCTTGACGTTAAAGCTAAAACGCCCTGCCTTGTAGCCACGCGCGCGTGCTTCTGGCGTTTGGGTGAATAGGTCTCGAATCAAGGTAAACACCCCTGTATAAGTCGCAGGGTTTGAGCGTGGCGTGCGCCCAATCGGACTTTGGTCAATATCCACCATTTTATCTAGATGCTCAAGCCCTGTGATTTTCTCATACGGCTCAGCAACAAGCGTGCTGGCATTATTCAGCTCAGTTGCGGCAAGTGGCATGAGCGTGCGGTTAATCAGTGTGGATTTGCCAGAACCTGACACGCCCGTGATGCACGTCATCACACCAATAGGAATTTGCAAATCCACGTTTTTTAGATTGTTACCGCTTGCGCCTTGCAGCTCAATGTACAGCGGCTCTTGGGTGGACTTTTTGCCCTTTTTGATTTCTTGGGTTTTTGGGCTGTGGCGGTGTTTTGGCACGTCAATGCGGCGTTTGCCAGACAAATATTCGCCTGTCAATGAGCCTTCCGTCTGCGCCACTTCATCAGCCGTCCCAGCAGCAATCACTCGCCCGCCATGCACGCCTGCACCCACGCCAATATCAATGATGTGATCGGCTTGGCGAATGGCATCTTCGTCATGCTCCACCACGACCACCGTATTGCCCAAATCTCGCAGATGCGTCAGCGTGGAAAGCAGGCGGTCGTTATCCCTTTGGTGCAAGCCAATGGACGGCTCGTCCAGCACATACATCACACCCATCAAGCCTGCGCCGATTTGGCTTGCCAAGCGAATTCGCTGCGCTTCACCGCCAGAAAGCGTCTCGGCTGAGCGCGCCAAAGTCAGATATTCCAAGCCAACTTTGGTCAAAAATCCCAAACGCTCACGCACTTCTTTGAAAATCTTGTCCGCCACTTCGCCTTTTGCGCCATCAATGTGCAGATTTTCATAATATTGCCACGCTTCGCCAATCGGCAGATGAATGATGTCGCCAATCACACGCCCGTCCACTTGTACATGGCGCGCAATGTCATTTAGGCGCACGCCTTGGCAGACGTTACAAGTCGTATCTGACAAATATTGCGCCAACTCATCACGCACAAGGTTGCTCGTGGTGCTGGCGTAGCGTCTTTCCAAATACGGCAAAATTCCTTCAAAAGGCACGGTTTTTGTGGATTTGCGCCCACGTTCATCGGTGAAATTAAAGGTGATTTTTTCTTTGCCAGAGCCGTGCAAAATCACGTTTTGCGCCTTTTTGTCAAGCGCTTGCCAAGGTGAATCCATATCAATGCCAAAATGCTCACACACCGTGGCAAGCAAGCCAAAATAATAAGCGTGGCGCTTATCCCAGCCGTGAATCGCCCCTTGGTTGAGTGATTTTTCAGGCTGAGTGATGATGCGCTCGGCGGCGAAATATTGGCGTTTGCCAAGCCCATCACAGCTTGGGCAAGCACCTGCTGGATTATTAAAACTGAACAATCTTGGCTCAAGCTCGCTCACCGCACGCTCGCACACAGGGCAAGAGTGCTTGGCAGAAAGAATCTGCTCATCATCGCCGTTTGGGTTGCCGTCCATGTGGTATAAAATCGCCAAATCCGAACCCAATCTTAGCGCGGTTTCCAGACTTTCTGCCACACGATTTCCCAAATCATCACGCACTTTAAATCTGTCCACCACCACTTCAATGCTGTGTTTTTTGTTTTTCTCAAGACTTGGCAGCTCGTCCGTGTCATACACCACATCATCAATGCGCACTTTGGTAAAGCCTTGGGCGGACAGCTGGTCTAAAAGTGCGCTATGCTCGCCCTTGCGCTCACGCACCACAGGCGCAAGCAGCATGAGTTTTGTGCCTTCTGGCAACGCCAAAATGCCGTCCACCATCTCGCTCACCGTCTGCGCCACCATCGGCAAATCATGCTCAGGGCAATGCGGCACGCCCACGCGCGCAAACAAAAGACGCAGATAATCGTACACTTCGGTAATCGTCCCCACGGTGGAGCGTGGGTTGTGGTTGGTGGATTTTTGCTCAATGGCGATGGCAGGCGACAAGCCTTCAATGCTGTCTACGTCAGGCTTTTCCATCTGGCTTAAAAATTGGCGTGCATAAGCCGACAAGCTCTCCACATAGCGGCGTTGTCCTTCGGCATACAGCGTATCAAACACCAAAGAAGACTTGCCAGATCCTGACAAACCTGTAATGACCACGAATTTATCGCGCGGAATGTCCACGTTGATGTTTTTAAGATTGTGCGTGCGTGCGCCTTTGATGTGAATGTATTCGTGTGCCATGAGAAAATTGCCTTTGTTGTTTTAATTGTCTAAACGGATTGCCAGATAAACAGATGATAAACTTAATCGTAAAAATAAGGGGCTTTTAACAAAACCCCTTTATTATACCACGACTGCACTTTAATAAAATCAAATGAATCAATCAACTGCGCTTAATATAAGTTCTTTATAGCCAAGACAGCCGTCTCGTGAGCCGTTATCGCAGGCTTTGCCATACCAATACTTTGCAAGGTCGGTGTTTTGCTCAAGACCTTGTCCGTAATGATACAAATAGCCCAAGCTGTACTGAGCTTCCCCGTGGTCTTGGTCGGCAGCCTTACGGAACCAATACGCCGCCTGCGCAAAATCCACATCAACGCCATAGCCATAATAATACATCTCGCCCAGCGCATTTTGGGACGATGAAAAGCCTTGATTGGCGGATAAGCGATACAGGCGTAACGCTTCATCATAACTTTGGCGCACATATTCGCCATCAAAATACAGCGAACCCAGCAAGCCTTGACCGATGGCGTTGCCTTGATTGGCGGATTTTTCAGCCCATTCTTTGGCAGCAAAACCATCGCCACCTTCTGCATAAAACGCCATCGCCACCATAGCCTGAGCATCAGCATCGCCGTCAATGGCTTGTTGCAAAATGCGCTCACCGTCCCAATCCGTCAAGCTCATCAAACCTGCCATCACATCATCATCGTTAGATGCCATCGCTGGCTGAGCCAATAATCCCACCGCAAACGCCGCTGCCAACACAAACTTTTTCACAAATCACTCCTTAAAAACCACAACATAAACCGCACTTTCATTATAGGTTTTCCCTGCGCTTTTTGTCAATCCACGCCCAGCACCGTAAACTTGACTTATTTTTTCATGCTTTTTGGGCGGTTTGTTTATAGAGAAAGAAAAACCCTGATAGAAATCAGGGTTTTGTATCATTTATAGATATTGATCAATGTCTCTTGAGCCTACTGGCTCGTACGCTGCAATCTGACTTGCCACTGAGCGGACGCTTTTAGTTGTTGGCGTAAAGGTTGCCACCAGTTTATCGTTGATATAAACTTGGATTTTGCGTGCTTTAGGCGCACCGTCAATAAAATCCAGCCAGTTACCTGCACCTATCCGAGAATCCGTTGGATTATAATTGCCAAACGGTGTTTCAATGGCTCGACCACCATCAAATTTCATTTCAATGCGTGATCTAATTGCGGCATTAATACCAAAGCGGTAATTAACGCTATCAGCTTTTTCATCTCTTGTTTCCACAAATACCAAATATCAATCCATATCTCTTAAAGGCTCACCGCATACTTCCTTAACGGTCGTAGAAAATTCTTTGACGCTTTTTGCCGTTGGTGTAAATGTCGCCACCAGTTTATTATTAGCATAAACTTGAATTTTGCGCGCTTTGGCAATGCCATTCACGAATTTCTTCCAATCTGCTGCTCCGCGATTGGTGCGTGTTGTTGGTCGTTTGGCAGCAGGCGGATACATCATTGGGCCATTGTCAAATTTCATACTGATAATGTTTGGGTTGGTCGAATTGCCATTCCGCCCTTTTGGATAATAACTAATGCTATGATCCACACCAAAAGACCCTGCCCCATAATTACAAGATAAATCAATGAGTTGTTTTTTACTGTTAGTTAGAATAAATGTCCCATACCCACCCATAAATCCGGGCTCACTCCATTCATTAGCTAACGCATGCGCCATCTGCGGCATAAACGCCAAAACCGCAATCAATGGTACAAATTTTTTCATAGATTTCTCCTTAAAACCCATTAAATAAACAAAATCTAAATTCCATTATAAGTTTTACTCCCCCTTGTCAATCCACGCCCAGCACAGCGCCATAAAATCTGCTATAATCCCCCAAACCCCAAACCTCAGCAAATTATGACTTCTATTCACGCCTTTTTGGGCGGCTCGTTTGACCCTGTGCATTTGGCGCATTTGACGATGGCGCACACCGTGTGGCGCACGCTGACGCACGCTTTGCCAAATACCGATGTGAAGGTCTCGCTACTGCCCACCGCTGGCAACCCCTTTAAAGGCACACCCACCGCCACGCACCACCGCTTAGCCATGCTGCAGCTTGGTGTGGCAGACTTGCCCATCGGCGTTGATACGCATGAGCTAAGCCTGCCGCCGCCCGTTTATACCATAGACACCGTGCGCCACTTGGCAGCGCAAAATCCGCACGCACGCCTGATTTTTATCGTGGGACAAGACAGCTTGGCGGCTTTGCCCACTTGGAAAAATGGCTTGCAAATTTTGGATTTTGTGCAAATTTGGGCGTTTTCACGCAGTCTAAATACTGTCAGCACCAAAACCACTTTGCCAAACGTACCAACCGAAGTGCAAGCGCACATCACGCACGATTTGCACGCATTTTTGCAAGGCACGCATAAAATCTATCAAGACCCCACCGCCATCGCCGCCATTTCATCAAGCCAAGTGCGCGCGCTACTTGCCCAAAATCCTGCCAAAGCCGCCAAACTTTTACCAAAAGCAGTGGCAGATTACATCAGCACGCACCAACTTTATCAAAATGCCTAGCTTACGCACAAAAAATCACAAAAACCAAGCGCACCGTGCTATAATCTGCATTATTTTTACTCATTTTGGCAAACGATGCCTGCCGCATTGTGCGCCACCAAACACACATTAAATTTATGACAAATTCAAACACGCTGTCGCTGGACGACAAAATTTCTCTCATCGTCAATGCGCTGGACGACCTAAAAGCCAAAGAAATCACCGTGATGACGGTGGAGCATTTGACGGAAGTTGCCGAGCGCATCATCATCGCCAACGCCACCAGTAAGCGCCATGTCAAGGCTTTGGCGGACAAACTTGGCGCTGCCGCAAAAGAGCAAGGCCTTATGCCGCTTGGGCGTGAAGGCGACAAAGACAGCGACTGGACGCTGGTGGATTTAGGTGCGGTGGTGGTGCACATCATGACTCCGCAAGCGCGCGAATTTTATGATTTGGAAGGCTTGTGGTCATCGCCAGATGCGCTAAAATCTTTGGCAGTCGCGCCAAAAGACTGATTTTAAATCGCTAATTTTTAAATACCGAGTTTTAAACATCAAGTTTTAAAAATCGGATTTTAAAAATCAGATTTTAAACAAAGCCAAAAAACGGCTGAATTTTGTGCCATTATGAACGCAAATTCAGCCTTAAGTTTAACCCAAACTTAACCTAAAATCTGGCACAATTCACCGCCCAACATTAAAATCCCACCCACCAAAACCCAATCATCAAAATCATGCAGGACGCTTTTTTGACACATTCTCACACCATCACCCCAGATGATTTTTCTGCGCTTGCTGCCTTTGATGGCGAGCATCTTTGGCACCCATATGCCACGCTGCCGCCTGCGTATGACAATCACATCGTAAGCCATGCCGATGACGTGCGCTTGTATTTGGCGGACGGTACGGCTTTGATTGACGGTATGTCGTCTTGGTGGGCGGCGATTCACGGCTACAATCACCCCGCGCTCAATGCCGCCATTCACGCCCAGCTTGACAAGATGGCGCACGTGATGTTTGGCGGCTTGACGCACGCACCTGCCATCGCACTTGGCGAGCGGCTGCTTGGCATTGCACCAAAGGGCTTGGATAAGATTTTTTATGCCGACAGCGGCAGTGTGTCGGTGGAAGTCGCCCTAAAAATGGCGCTACAATATCAGCTGGCTTGTGATAAGCCGCACAAAAACGCCTTCGCCAGCACCCATTCTGGCTATCATGGCGACACTTGGCACGCCATGAGCGTGTGCGACCCTGTGAACAGCATGCACGCTTTATACGGCAAACAGCTGCCTGCGCAGTATTTTTTGCCTGCGCCGCCAATGGGGTTTGATGCACCGCTGGACGATACCACCAAAGCGCAGATGAGCGAATTTTTTGTACGCCATCATGACAAATTAGCAGGTTTTATCATCGAGCCAATCGTGCAAGGCGCAGGCGGAATGCGTTTTTATTCGCCTGAATATTTGGCGCATTTGTACGCACTTTGTCAGTACTATGACGTGCTTTTTATCGCCGATGAAATCGCCACAGGATTTGGGCGCACAGGACGAATGTTTGCGGTCAATCACGCCAATATTTGCCCAGACATCATGACGCTTGGCAAGGCACTCACAGGCGGCTATCTGAGCTTTGCTGCCACGCTTTGCACCGACAAGGTGGCGCGCGCCATTCACTGCAGCGACAACCCAGCACTCATGCACGGCCCTACTTTCATGGGCAATCCTTTGGCGTGCAGCGTGGCTTGTTCCAGCCTAGATTTGGCAGTGGCAAATGACACGCCAGCCATCGCAGCACAAATGCAAAGCAAACTTGCCGCCCATCTTGCGCCAGCCGCACAGTGGCAAAGCGTGGCGGACGTGCGCACTTTAGGTGCAATCGCCGTCATTGAAATGCGCGCGCCGATTGATATGCCGATTTTTCAAGCCCTACTATCAAAATACGGCATTTGGGTGCGTCCTTTTGGCAAGCTCGTTTATCTCATGCCGCCTTTTGTGATGAGCGATGACGATTTGGCGGCGCTCTGCCAGCGCTTGCTTGAACTGCTGCAAGAATATTTATCCATCAAAACTTCGTCCAATTAACACCATGACCACCTATTTCATCACCGGCATAGACACTGACGCAGGCAAAAGCTACGCCACAGGCATTTTGGCAAAATCTCTGCTGGCTTGCGGCGTGCGCACCACCACCCAAAAACTTGTGCAAACAGGCGACACCACTGCCAGCACCGACATCCAAACCCACCGAAAACTCATGGGCATACCGCCCACTGCCGATGACATCGCAGGGCTAAGTTGTCCTTTTATTTTCGCCAAGCCTGCTTCACCGCATTTGGCAGCACGCCTAGAAAATCGCACGCTTTGCCTTGACACACTCACCAAAGCCACAAACACGCTCGCCGCTCGCCATGACGTGCTGCTGCTTGAAGGTGCAGGCGGTGTGCTTGTGCCGCTCACCAAAGACGTGCTGACTTTAGATTACATCGCGCGCCATCAATATCCCGCCATCGTGGTTACGTCCGCACGCCTTGGCAGCATCAATCACACCTTGCTCACCCTAGAAGCCATCAGCGCACGCAAATTACCGCTGCACGCTGTGATTTTCAATGCTTATTTTGATAACGACACCGACATCAGCCGTGATACTTTTGGGTTTTTGCGTGAGTTTCTTGATAAGCATTATCCGCACGCCTTACTGCTCACCTTGCCTGACATCAGTAAAAATCCAGAATTTACTTGGCAACTTCGCACCCAAGATTGGTGATGGGTGAAAATTGATGGTGAAGTTGGGGAAGTTGGGGAAGATTGGGAAAGTCTGTTGGTTGGGCGAGCGACAGCATAACCCAACATTCCGAGTGATAAACCATCATTTCGCGTAAAACTGTTCAAAAAACCGTTCGTGGTGAGCTTGTCGAACCATGGGCGGTTTTTGGATTTAATCTTTACTAAATCCAAAAACCGCCACGCTCACCCTTCGACAGGCTCAGGGCGAACGGGAAAAACCATGTCCGTAAGTTGGGTAAGCGACAGCATAACCCAACGCATTTATAGCAAATCTTTGAATTTATTGTATTTTTTCACTTAACTTACTTATCTGACTAACGATAAGCATAATTTAAACAAGCGTCAATTTAAAAAATTGGGAAAGTTAAAAAACCACCCAATCACACGCCCATCATTCGCAATTTTGCAAACGATAATACCAATCATAACGCACGCCAAAGCCAATTTCCAATAAATTCGCCAAAATCCGCCCTGTCAAACCCCACACCACTTCAGGTGCGTCATCGCCGTCCAAATCCACTGCCCAAGCAGGCGTATGCAGCGCCATCGTCTGATTGGCTTGCTGATGACGAAAAACCTGCTCGCTTGGCGCATTTTGGCACAAATAATCCAGCTCAAGCCAAAACAGCTTATCAATCTCATCAGCATTGGGCGATAAATATTGCACAGCCGCAGGGTTGATGCTTGCCACCACAGGACGCACAAGTAAACCCTTTTTAGAAATCTGCATAGGTAAAAACCCCAAAAGCTGAACGTCAGCCGCTCGCAGCGCCACTTCTTCACACGCTTCACGCAGCGCCACCGCCCACGAACTGACATCGCCCAAATCTCGCTTACCGCCCACAAAAGACACTTCGCCTGCGTGGCTGGTCAAATTGCTCGCTCGCCTTGTCAAAAGCACACGCGGCATAGCTTCATCGGTGATTGCCACCAGCACACAAGCGTCAGGCAGTGCGTCAAATTTGGCAGCGTTTGGCGAATGGGTGTTTTTTAAAAGAAGGTTTTTTGAAGAGTTGTCTAAACGATGATTTGGCGCACTTGCACTTTTTGCATTCAGCGCACGCATTTGTGCCACTGCAGCTGTATTGATGGCAGGCGGTGCTAACACGTCATCGCCTTGATAATTTGCCAAATGCTGCGCCAATTCAAAAAAGCGTGAACTTTGCGAAACGCTCACGCACGTTTTATCAATAAACCCTTTGCTGGCAGAATTTGGCATTTGAAAAGCACTCGCAAACGTTGTAAGATAGTCGCAGCGGTTTATCGCACGCCAAGCGCAAAAGCATCAATCATGGCAAGCGTGCATAAACCAAATTTTAACCCAACAATTTTACTATACCATCATGCCTTATTGTTTGCAATGCGGCGCTCCAGCGTCTGAGCGCATTCCGGATGGCGACAGCAAATTGCGACTCGTTTGCGACCGCTGCGACTACATTCATTACGAAAATCCCAAAGTCATCTGCGGGGCGCTGGTGCTGCATGACGACAAAATCTTGATGTGTCGCCGCGCCATTGAGCCACGCTACGGACTTTGGACGCTGCCTGCTGGCTTTATGGAAATCGGCGAAACCATGATGGAAGGCGCACTGCGTGAAACCATTGAAGAAGCCGCTGCCATCGCCACGCACGCCAAGCTGTACTGCCTGTTTGACATTCCCCAGCTTGGGCAAGTACACGCCATGTATTTGGCGAATCTTGCGGACGGTAAATTTGGCGCAGGTGTGGAAAGTTTGGAGTGCGCTTTGGTTGCCGAAGCGGACATTCCTTGGCAAGATTTGGCGTTTCGCACCATCAGCATGACGCTAGAAAATTATTTGGCGGATAAAAAATCCCTGCAAGCACAAGGCAAAGATGCTACAGATTTCACCTTATACCCTTTGCACGAAATTCGCCTTGATGAATATCGCTAAGGTGTACGACTATCAAGTTTAGGTTGGCTTAGCACTCAGTCGGCATTCAATGATTTTACAATCTTTTGCCCCAAAAACCCAAAAAGCAAA
>NZ_MUXU01000039.1 GCF_002014985.1 Moraxella caviae
GAAGATACAAGGTTGGGTTAGGGGTAAGTCGTCAGTTGGGTTAGCGCAGCGTAACCCAACGTTTTTAAGATAAACTCTTGAATTTGTTGGGTTTTTACAAGCTCAACCCAACTGACTTATCTTGCCTGCAAATTTAAACCCACCAATCACCCACACACCGCCAACTTTTCGCACATATCCAGCAAACGATTGGCATAGCCCCATTCATTGTCATACCAAGCGAAAATTTTCACCTGCTTGCCAACTTTCATAAATTGCAAGCCGTCCACCACCAAAGAATGCGCATCGCCAATAAAATCTGCCGACACCAAAGGCTCGTCTGTATAGCCTAAAATGCCTGCCAACTTGCCACGGCTCGCCTTATAAATAGCAGCTTTGACATCATCAATGCCAGCATCCACGCCAAGCACGCAAGTTACGTCAATGGCCGCCACGTTGATGGTTGGCACACGAATAGAATGCCCGTCAATCTTACCTTTCATAAAGGGCAACACACGCTCGGTGGCGTTGATACTGCTTGACGTGGTGGGAATGATGTTATGCCCTGCCGCTCTGGCACGGCGCAAATCTCGGTGCGTCTGATCCAGCACGCTTTGATCGGCAGTTACTGCATGGATTTCCGTCATCATCACGCCATCAATACCAAAGGCTTCATGCAGCACCGACAGCAGCGGCACCAGTGCCTGCGTGGTGCAAGACACGCCAGAAATGATGGGCAGCGCACGGCTTAGCCCATCGTCATTCACGCCCATCACAATGCTTGCGTCCACTTCATCAAAAGGCGCAGCACCGATGATGACCTGCTTTGCGCCTGCTATGCGGTGTAAATTCGCCGCCCTGTACGAGCGAAAATGCCCCGTACATTCTAGCACCACATCAATGCGCAAATCCTGCCATGGCAAATCGCTGGGGTTTTTTTGGTTTAAGAGTAAAATTTCTATGGTTTTAGCGTCTTTTGTCAATGTCAGCACCGCACCGCTCACATCGCTGCGCACACTTGCTTGTACGCCTGTTGCTGATAATCTGCCGTGCGTGCTGTCAAATTTCAGCAAATGCAGCAAAGTGTCTGCGTCCCACACATCATTGATGGCAACGATTTGCACACGCTCGCATAGCGTGTCAAGCCGCTGCAAATACGCACGCAAAACGTTACGCCCAATGCGCCCAAAGCCATTGATTGCCAAGCGAATTGGCGAGTTTTGCTGTGTCATATCTTTGCCTTTTTTGTGTCGTTTGTTGTGTGGTTGCTGCGGTTTTGGCGGTTGTATTTATGCTCAATTTTCATTTAACGCTTTAATCCAGCGTTTTAATTAAACCTTGCAATTTCACATTTTCATTTAATGTTTTCATTTGCCAATTTACCAAAAACCGCTGCAACCAAGAAAATCATCAAAGCTATTTTTGCGCCTGCTTGCGTGCTTTTAAAATGCTGACGATGGATTTTTTGCCTGCTGACTTGGCATGATTATCGTCTGGTGTGGCGGATTTTGGTTTGGCACTTATGCCGCTTTTTATGCCGCTTTTTGCACTACTTGTTGCAGCGCCATCTTTCGTATCGTCTTTGTCATCATCTGCTTTATCCAGTGCTGATTTATCCACGAAAATGAGCGCCAAGCGCACAGTGTTATAATCGCATTTATACGCAAGTGCTTCCACAATGGGACGTAATTGCACGCCATCGGTAAATTCGCCCTTGGCTTCCAGCAAATCAAACGCCGCTTGTACTGCCGCAATCACCTTATCATCTGGGCGCACCGCACTCAAATCAGGCGCATTGCCCTGCTCGTACAGCTCGCCAACGTGCGTGATAATCGTGGATAGTGCAAGGCTGCGCTTCTCGGCAATCTGCGCCAAATCCAAGCCCTGCTCAAGCAGTGCTTTGGTTTCTAATAAAGTTGGCGTGAGCGTGCGCTTATCACTCGTTGGCGTCAGTGCGCTTGGCGTTGGCGCATTGGCACGCAATCTTGCACGCAAGGCGGCGGCATCTTTCTCGGCTTGCAGGCGTTTTTCGTTGGCGGCGATGAGTTCAGGCTTGATGATGCCTTCGCACGCCACGATAAAACCTTCATGCACCTTTGCCACCGTGTCCGAATCCAGCGCACAAAATGCCGCTTCATGCTCGCCTGCCAGCTCTTGTAGGCGCTTATCCACACGGCAAATCCACTCATCAAGCAGCAAACTTTTTTGGTTAAATCCCAAAAGTTTTAGCCCATCCAGCGAACGCAACCTTGACAACGCCACATAGCCCTGCCCCATCTCAAACGTGCGTGACAAATCCACTTCGGCAGCGTCCAGCGTCATGCCTTGGGATTTATGAATGGTAATCGCCCACGCAAGACACAACGGAATCTGGCTAAAGCTCGCCAAAATCTCGCCTTGGGCATTTTCTACCGCCCATTCGTCAGGCTCAGCGATGATGCTGCGTCCATCATTGAGCCGCACCACAGGATATGCCACCGACAAAGCGTCATCATTATCGTCGTCCAAATTGGTGCTGATGGACGAAAAATCCACCACTTCACCCATCGTGCCGTTAAACACATTCAAATCAGGGTTGTTTTTGACGAACATCACCTTTGCGCCCACTTTTAGGCTTAAAATTTCAGGCGCACGCACGTTCTTTTTAAGTGTCTCAACCAGCGCTTTTTCGCCAAATTCGGTGGCGGTGAATGCGTGCGCTGGTGTGGTTAGATTGTTAAGTTCAGCTTCATTGATTTGATCCACGTTGGCGTTGTGCGTGTATAGGCGTGTACGGCTGTCATCCAAGGCATTTTGCTGCGTGGCGGCAAGCGCTTGCATGGCTTCGGCGCTCACCGTTTGCGTGCGGATTTGATTCAAAATATCATTTAATGACACGCCAAATTGCGCACGCTCATCGTCTTTGGATTGGCGGTGCTGCTCGGTCAAATAGCACACTTGAAACTTTGCCGCAAGCCACGCTTTTGCCATAAAAGCAAACTTTTCTTTGTTGGTTTCGTCCTTGTTGCCCACAGGTGGCAGCTGGAAAAAATCCCCTGAAAAAATCACCTGCACACCACCAAAAGCGAGCGAATTTTCACGAATGACTTGTAAAATTTGATCCAAAAGCTCCACCTGCTTGGCGTGCAGCATGGAAATTTCATCAACAATCAATACCTTAGCTTGCTTAATGCGCTCCACCGCCACTTGGCGTGCTTTTAGACGCTTAAAATCGTCCGCAGAAAACTCATCTTTAATGCCCATGCCACTCCACGCATGAATCGTCATGCCATTCATGTGCGTGGCGGCAATGCCTGTGCTGGCGGTGATTGCCACAGGAATACCCCGCGCGCGCAAATAGCGAATGTACTGATTGAGCACATAGGTTTTGCCTGCGCCTGCCTGCCCTGTCAAAAAGACGTTTTGCCCCGTTTTTAAAATATCTAATGCAACTGCCTGCTTCATACTTTTATCAAATTCATTTATAAATTTAAAAATAAATAAAATTTATACAAACTTACAAAAAACTTGTCGATTTCACGCCATCAACACCGTTTTATTGATTAGTTTTTCTATAAAATAAAAATCTGATCAAGAAAATTTTGGCGCATTTATTAAGGCAATTTACGGCAATTTTTGGGAAAGTTTTGCCACTTTTCACGCACGCCCAGCCAAATTCACACTTGCCAATTCTTTTCTTGCTAACCGCTTAGCATAGCACAGTTTGACTTTTTTCGCCTGACAATTTCGCTAAGCATTTTCGCTAAGCGATTTTTATCCAGTATTTTCACTGAGCGATTTATCATCAGGTGATTTTTCACCAAACAGTTTTCACCAAACAGTTTTCACCAAACAGTTTTCACCAAGCGATTTGTACCAAACAACCACACCCAAATCCACCAATGCCAAACCAGTGGAATTTTCGTCCTTTAATTGCAATAATATTGAAATATAAAATTACAAAACATTACAAAATTTATGCGTGCAAAGTTGCTTATGATTTGTTATCTTAATTTCAAGGCATTTTGGAGTACGCCTGTTTCGTTGTCGACACTCAAAGCAAATCTCGGCAAATCCCCATCCATTCATAACAAAGGATTTTATTATGAAATACGATACCCCAAACACCCCAAATTCCATCGTTCAATTTCGCAAACAATACGACAATTATATTGACGGTCAGTGGGTCGCACCCAAAGCAGGCAAATACTTTGAAAACACAAGCCCTGTGGACGGCAAACTCATTTGTACCGCCGCACGCTCGGACGAAAGCGACATCAATGCCGCGCTGGACGCAGCGCACGCCGCGCGTGATGCTTGGGGCAAAACCAGCCCTACAGAGCGTGCTGCGATTTTGCTGAAAATGGCAGATCGCATTGAAGCCAATCTTGAGAAAATCGCCCTAGCCGAAACCTACGACAACGGCAAGCCAATCCGTGAAACGCTGGCGGCAGACATTCCGCTGGCAGTGGATCATCTGCGCTATTTTGCAGGCTGTATCCGCGCCCAAGAAGGCGGCATCAGTCAGATTGATGACGACACCGTGGCTTATCATTTTAACGAGCCGCTTGGCGTGGTGGGACAAATCATTCCTTGGAATTTCCCAATTTTGATGGCGATTTGGAAAATTGCGCCAGCTTTGGCAGCAGGCAACTGCATTGTACTCAAACTTGCCGAGCAAACGCCAGCGTCCTTTTTATACTTACTAGAAACCATCGGCATTGATGAAATCCTGCCAAAAGGCGTGCTGAACGTGGTAAACGGCTTTGGCCTAGAAGCGGGTAAACCGCTGGCGTCCAGCCCACGCATTGCCAAGATTGCCTTTACTGGCGAGACGAATACTGGCCGTCTGATTATGGGTTATGCCAGCGAAAATCTGATTCCTGTTACGCTTGAGCTTGGCGGCAAATCACCGAACATTTTCTTTGAAGATGTGATGGACGCAGACGATGAATTTTTGGACAAGGCGGTGGAAGGCTTGGTGATGTTTGCGCTCAACCAAGGCGAAGTTTGCACTTGCCCATCGCGCGCTTTGGTGCATGAAAAGATTTATGATCGCTTTATTGAGCGCTGCATTGAGCGTGTCAAAGCCATCAAACTTGGCAGCCCGCTGGATACCGAAACGATGGTCGGCGCACAAGCCAGCCAAGAGCAGCTGGACAAGATTTTATCTTATCTGGACATCGGCAAATCCGAAGGCGCACAAGTGCTGGTCGGCGGTGAGCAAGACAAACGCGGCGATGACGGTGCGGACGGCTTTTACATCAAGCCAACCATCTTTGCTGGCGATAACAGCATGCGCATTTTCCAAGAAGAGATTTTCGGCCCTGTGCTGGCGGTGGCGAAATTCAGCGATGATGACGAAGCCATGCGCATTGCCAACGATACCCTATACGGACTGGGTGCAGGCATTTGGACGCGCGATGTGCATAAGGCGTACCGCTTTGGGCGCGGCATTCAGGCAGGTCGTGTGTGGACGAACTGCTACCACATCTACCCTGCGCACGCAGCCTTTGGCGGCTATAAGCAATCAGGCATTGGACGTGAAAACCACAAAATGATGCTCGCACATTATCAGCAAACCAAATGTATGCTGGTGTCTTATAGCAAAAAGGCGATGGGGTTTTTCTAATCACCTAACAAAACCACAAGACAAAACCGCTTTTGATGAGCGGTTTTGTTTTTGCTATCAAATGGCTTACTTTGTATAAAATTATTGATAAATCAGCAAATATGGACTTACAATCAACATTTTGCAGACGTTTTAAACAAGCAAGAAAAGCAAAAAATTTATCTCAAGAAAAATTAGGCGTACTGATTGGGCTTGATGAATTTGTCGCCAGCACACGAATTAACCGCTATGAAAAAGGCGTGCATTTACCCGATTTGACGACATTACAAAACATCGCCCATGCCCTAGACGTGCCAAGCGCATACTTCTTTGCTGATGATGAATTGACTCACATCATTTTGGCGCACCATCATAAAACCAACACTCTTAAAACTGACACACCATAAAATTTACGCATAAAAAAACCAGTCAGCAAACGCCAACTGGTTTTGATAAAGCATTTAAACGTTTAAGCGATAAACAACTAAATCAGCGACTTCACCGCTTCTACCACCGCTTCGGTCGTGATGCCAAAGTGTGCGAATAACTCTTTGGCAGGCGCAGACTCGCCAAAAGTCGTCATGCCGATGATTTTACCGTCAAGTCCGACAAATTTATACCAATAATCAGTGATGCCAGCTTCCACCGCCACACGCGCACGCACATGGCTTGGCAGCACGCTTTCAATGTACGCACGCTCTTGCTTAACAAAAATTTCCGCACACGGCATAGACACCACTCGCACGCCCGCGCCTTGCTCGGTGAGCGTGTTGTAGGCATTCATCGCCAGCTCCACTTCTGAGCCTGTGGCGATGATGATGGCGTTTAACTCACCTTGTTCTCTGGCAAGCACATACGCACCTTTTTCAATGTCAGCGATTTGCTCGGCAGTACGTGCTTGGTGCGCCAGATTTTGACGTGATAGAATCAATGACGTTGGTGCAGTTTGAGTTTTTAGAGCAACTTTCCATGCCGCTGCCGTCTCCACCGTGTCGCATGGACGCCATGTAAAATGATTTGGCGTGTTACGCAAACTTGCCACCTGCTCCACAGGCTGATGGGTCGGGCCATCTTCACCAAGTCCGATACTGTCGTGGGTGTAGACGTTAATCACACGCTGCTTCATCAGTGCCGACATACGCACCGCATTGCGCGCATATTCCATAAACATCAAGAATGTGGCGGTATACGGGATAAATCCGCCATGCAGTGCCACGCCATTAGCAATCGCTGTCATGCCAAATTCACGCACGCCATAATGCACATAGTTGCCGTCTGCGTGGTTTTGTACGCCTTTTGCGTCTTTCCACAAGGTCAAGTTTGAACCTGCCAAATCCGCACTGCCGCCTAGAATTTCAGGCAGCTGTGGCGCAAAAGCAGCGATGGCGTTTTGACTTGCCTTGCGTGTGGCGATGCTTTCGCCTTTGTCTTGGCAAGATTTGATGAACTCATCCGCCACTTTATCAAAATCGCTTGGCAACTCGCCTGCCAAACGGCGCAACAGCTCAGCCGCTTCGGTTGGGTATTTGGCTTGGTAGTCGGCAAATTGGGCATTCCAAGCGTTTTCTTCGCTTGCGCCTTTATCCGTGCAATCCCACGCCTTATAAATCTCATCAGGTACGAAAAACGGCTCGCTGCTCTCCCAGCCAAGCTCCGCACGCGTCAAAGCAATTTCGTCCACGCCAAGTGGCGCACCATGGCAGTCTTCTTTGCCTTGTTTGTTTGGCGAACCAAGACCAATCACGGTTTTACAGATGATAAGCGTTGGTTTTTTGGTTTCGGCTTTTGCCGCTTCGGTGGCTTTACGGATTTGCTCGCTGTCGTGTCCGTCCACGCTCAGCACTTGCCAGTTATAGCTTTCAAAGCGTTTGGCGGTGTCATCGCTGAACCAGCCTTCCACTTCGCCATCAATAGAAATGCCGTTGTCGTCATAATACACAATCAGCTTGCCAAGCCCCAGCGTGCCAGCCAGCGAACACGCTTCGTGGCTTACGCCTTCCATCAAGCAGCCATCGCCCAAAAAGCAGTAGGTGTAATGGTCAATGATGGCGTTGTCTGCTTTGTTAAACTGCGCAGCAAGCGTTTTTTCTGCCAAAGCAAAACCTACCGCATTGGCGATGCCTTGCCCAAGCGGGCCTGTGGTGGTCTCAATACCGTCCGCATAGCCAAATTCTGGGTGGCCTGCGGTTTTTGAGTGTAATTTACGGAAATTTTTGATGTCATCAAGCGTCAAATCATAGCCCGTCAAGTGCAGCAAGGCGTACAAAAGCATTGAGCCGTGTCCGTTTGACAGCACAAAGCGGTCGCGGTTTGCCCATTTGGCATTTTTTGGGTTGTGGCGTAAAAATTCACGCCAAACCACTTCAGCAATATCCGCCATGCCCATCGGTGCGCCCGGGTGGCCTGAGTTGGCGTTTTGCACAGCGTCCATCGCAAGAATGCGAATGGCGTTGGCGTTTTTACGGTCTTTTAGTTGGGTTTGCATAAGCGCTACCTAAGATATTGATTTATTAAGAGAATTTAAAGGTTTATAAAATGAGCAAAAGTAAAATTTAGCGAAATGATGGCAAAATTGCACAAATTTCACATGTTTGTATTGACAATTTCAATCCAACGAATGCTTTGGCGCAGTGGCTGGCAACTCAAAAGTTTGTGTTGATAGTACGCTTTGTATTTGCTCGTCATTCAAGCCAGCCTGCACCAAAGACTGCTTAAGCTGCTTAAGTCTGGCATAAAACGCTTGCTTGGCTTGATGCACGCCATCAGCGATAAACTGCGCGTCCAAATCGCTCTCAAGGCGATAAAATTTAATATTCGACACACAAGGATAAAACCACTCAAAACGTGCCGTCAGCTCTTGAATGGCAAGCGTGCCATGCGCTTCGCTCACGCCATCATCGCCAAGATACACACTGCCTTGCATATTGGCAAAACCGTGCTTTTTTAATACCGCTTTGATGTCGGCATAGGCGTTTTGCCAAGTGGCAGCATGATACCTGTCCCTTAGACAATTTATATCCATGTCAAAAGCGATTAAATAACGGCTCACAAGCACTCGCCACACTTAAAATTGGCAAATCTTCACGTTCATCACGCCAGCACCGTCAAGCCGCCCATATAAGGCTGCAGTGCTTTTGGAATATTGACCGTGCCGTCAGCGTTTTGGTGGTTTTCAAGGATTGCAAGCAGCGTACGCCCCACCGCAAGCCCTGAACCATTTAGCGTATGCACAAGCTCGGTTTGCTTGCCGTCTTTGACGCGCGCGCCCATGCGGCGTGCCTGAAAGTCGCTGCAATTTGAGCAGCTAGAAATCTCACGATAAGTGTCTTGTGATGGCAACCAAACTTCAATGTCATAAGTTTTCACCGCACTAAAGCCCATATCGCCAGTACACAGCTGCACCACACGGTACGGCAACTCCAACGCCTGCAAAATGCTTTCTGCCTGCGCAGTCATCTCTTCTAGCGCCTGCATAGACGTATCGGCACGCACGATTTGCACCATTTCCACTTTTTCAAACTGATGCTGACGAATCAAGCCGCGCGTATCACGCCCAGCACTGCCCGCTTCAGAGCGAAAGCACGGCGTGTGAGCGGTGAGCTTCATCGGCAAATCACTCGGCGCAAGCATGACATCACGCACGCTGTTGGTCAGCGGCACTTCAGACGTTGGAATCAGATAATAATTGTCGCTGACTTTAAACAAATCTTCTTCAAATTTTGGCAGCTGCCCTGTGCCTTTTAGGCTGTCGCTATTGACAATGTACGGCACGTACATTTCGGTGTAACCTTTGGCGATGTGCGCATCCAGCATGAACTGAATCAGCGCACGATTTAAGCGCGCCAAACCACCTTTGAGCGTGCTAAAGCGTGAACCCGTCAGCTTCGCCGCCAGCGCAAAATCAAGCTGACCTAAGTTCTCACCAATGTCGGTGTGGTCTTTGATTTCAAAATCAAAAGCGCGCGGCTCACCCCATTTGCGCACTTCTACGTTGTCGTTTTCATCTGCGCCCACAGGTACGCCATCAGCTGGCAAATTAGGAATGGCAAGGCTTTCAGCAGTGATGACAGCTTGCAGCTCTTTTAATTTTAGCTCGGCAGCTTTCATCTGCTCGCTGACTTTTTCCATCTCGGCAAGCAGCTCATCAGCATTCTCGCCACTGCGTTTTAGCTCACCGATTTTTTTTGCGCCTGCATTTTTTTGCGCTTGCAAATTCTCAGTTTCCACCTGAATGGCTTTGCGCTTGGCTTCCAAATCCTGCCACAGCGCCACGTCCAGCGCATAGCCACGAGTGGCAAGTTTGGCTTGCAATTCGTTCAAATCACCACGCAATAATTTTGGGTCTAGCATACAATTCTCTTGATTGGATTTATCACGATTTTGTTGATTGGTGCATGATTTGTCGCACGATTTTAGGCGATTTTCATGCAGCATTTGCATAAATTGACGGCAATAAACCACCCAAAAACCGCCCAAATTTGGCACAATCAACATTGATATAAATTTTTGCTTATCATACCAAATTTTACCGCTTTTTGTCAGCTTTTTTGTTGTGCTTGGCACAGACTTTATGCCAAATATCGGCAAATTGACGGATAATTTTACGCCCTTTTTATAACGATGACTTTGGCAAAACAACAATAAAATAACCAAAACAACACCACTCATCGCCACCATTTATCAAAACTTACCACGAACCCAACCAACAATTTCATCAACAATCCTACAAAACCCTACCAAAAACCGCCAATTTGCAAAAAATTTGGCAAAAGCGTGTATTTTTGGTTTATTTTTTGCCGTAAACTTAGTAATATAAGAGCAATTTTCTGGCAAATTCAAATGCATGTTAATTTGCCAATGTGTTGTATTTATCTGTTGTGTTTTATCAACGATTTTCTTAATTTAATTTTCATTAAACCTAACGGAATAACCATGTCAGCAAGCTCAAAAGCATTGTACCCTTACACCCTAAAACCCGTGTCGCTCAATCTGACCGATGCCGAATTCAAAGGCGCTCAGCTTGCCTTGTTTGAAAAAAGCGCCAATAATTTTGGGCTAAAATCTGTGCGCACCAAAGAATGGATTGTGCTTGCGCTGATGACGGCGGCGGCAATCGCAGGGCTGGTATTCGTCAGCGGCTATTCCACCATCATTTTTTGGGTGATGCTCGTGCTGGTAGGTTTGTATCTTTTGGCGCGCACTTTGGGGCTAAAATGGTACATGAAGCGTGAATACGACAAGCAAGTGGCTGGCGTGAGTATGCCTGATGAGATGAAAAAAGTGCAGCTTGGCGTGCAGTCGCATGGACTTGTGCTGTCTATGCCAGCACCGAGCGACATTCTAAACAGTCCGCAGCTGCGTGGTATGCAAATGCGTGCCGCACCGACACAATCAGCGGTAATTCCTTGGTCGGCAGTAACCAGCTGGGACGAGACGGACGAGTATGTATTTGTGCTGTTTGAAGCCAAAGGTCAAAAAGGCAGCCAAATCATTCCAAAACGCCTAAATGCCGAAGGCTTGCCGATTGCCACCATCACCAAGCACCTAAAACAAGCCAAACCGCAAGGCTTAGAATCTATGATGCAAACGCCAGTTTAAGCATTTTGATTTAAATCACATTTTAACAAGACCGTGCTTTGACGCGGTTTTGTTTTTGAGAACGACTCACCGACTGAGTTTAAAAACAACCCTGCTTAAGCCCAACCCACCACATTGCCAAAGCGCACCAAAATCACAAACACAAAAAACGCCCTTATCATTAAGAGCGTTTTTAAATCGTGAAAAGTTAGTATTTTAACTCAATGATTTCCACCCAGTAGCCGTCTGGGTCTTTGATGAAAGCGATGTCCTTCATGCTGCCGTCTTCTGGGCGTTTTTGAAATTCCACGCCATTTTCATCAAACCACGCCACCGCTTTTGCCAAATCTGGCACGCTAAAGCAAATATGCCCAAAGCCACGCGGGTCGCTGTTGCCGTTGTGGTAGCTAAAATCAGCGTCATTTTCTGTGCCATAATTGTGCGTCAGCTCCAAAATGCTGCGCTGGCGAGACACATAAGCGGTCAAATCTGCCGTTTGTGGCAAATTGGCACGCTCTTCTTCAGTCAATTTCGCCAAAAAGTACAAATCAAATTTTGCGTCTGGAAACTGGCTGTGGCGCAGCAAAGTCATGCCCAAAACACCTGTATAAAACTCCAAAGATTTTACAGGGTCTTTAATGCGCAGCATGGTGTGGTTAAACACAAAGCCTTCTGATTGCGCTGGAATGTCTTTCACGCCTGCCGCACTTAGGGCAGTTTTTGGTTGAGCGATGGTTGTCATGATACTCTCTTTGTGGTTTTGTTTTGAATGTGAAATTTGCTTAAAACTTAGTTAAACTTAAAGTTTGATTAAACTTAAAACTAGTTGAATTTGTTGGCAAGCGCAAACCGCCAACGACAGCCATCATTCTAACAAAGCCCGCCTATTTTGGCAAATTGGCAAACTTACAAGGCTTTGAAACTCGCCATCAATTTTTTAGCTTGCCATCAATTAAAGAAATTCACCTTGCCAGTGGCGACGTCATATTCTGCGCCAATGATGGTCAGCGCACCAGAATTTACCATATCTTCTAAAATGCGTGAGCCGTGCTTAAGCTGGCTGACCGACATTCGCACATTGGCACGCACCGCACGGTCAATAAATTCGTCCATATCTACATCGCCATCACCAGCCGACACGATTTCGTGCAGATTGTACACGCTTGGGCGAATGCGATCCACGATGGATTGCAAGTTTGGCGAATAATACTGCTCTGGATTGGTCAAGGCTTCCACGCACGCCGTTACCGCGCCGCAATGCGAATGCCCAAGCACCACAACAAGCTGCGTGCCAAATTTCTCAGCGGCAAACTCAATCGAGCCGATTTGACTTGGCGCAACGACATTGCCCGCCACACGAATGACAAACAGCTCACCCAAGCCCTGATCAAAAATCAGCTCCACAGGCACGCGCGCATCCGAGCAACCTAAGATAATAGCGCTTGGTTTTTGCTCCGCCACAAGCATTGGCGGTGGAATTTTTAGCGGCTCGGTGCTGGCAAGATTGGCAACATAACGCTCGTTGCCTGCCTTGAGCATTTCTAGCACGGCTTTGGCATCTAATGGCTGTGATGATGACATAAAACCCTCTGTAAATATAAAAGCCGATGATTATTCTGACAACACTTCTAGTACGGTGCTGGCAGGCGTATCCATGTCTGGTGCAGACTGGTTTTCAGGCTTTGGTTTATCCGCCTTTTCTGCGCGCGGCTTATCAGCTTTGGCTGGCGGTTCAGATGGCTGATGGGCTGGCTGCACCGCTTGAGTGGCAGGCTGCGCGGCTTGGGTAAGCGAATTTTGCGCTGCTGGCTGATGCGCAGGCTGATTTGGTTTCTGATTTGACTTCTCGCTTGGCTGGTTTGCGCCATCATTAAATACCGATCCGCCTACCGCGCCTGAGCGAGTTTTTGACGCATTGCCAGCTTCACTTGGTGCGCCAATGCCTTGTTCTTGGGCGCGTGCCAATGCCGCTTCACGCGCCTTGGCGATTTTTGCCGCTTGCTCACGGCTGCGCTGCGCCAAAGCGTCATCGGCAGGTGTGGCAGCTTGCACAGGGATTTCACGCTTGGTGGCTTGCAAATTCACACTGCGTGGCTGGCGTGGCGATGAATCACGCACCACCGAACCACGCTCGTAATCATCAATCATCTCAATATAACGACTGACAGGCGCAACGCTTAGGCGCACGGACGCTGGCAAGCCAAAATCGGTAACGCTAAGCTGGGATTGTGCGGTGTCGGCATTGCTAAATTTGCCATAAGTCAGCACATAGCGTGGCTGCTTATCCGCATCCAAATAACGAAAATAAGCGAACTGATCACGGTCTTCTCGTCCGTTCAGATAATCCACGATGACTTCGTGCTGTCTTACGTCCATCAGCTCAATGGCGTAGCTGTTTTTGGCGGCTTCAAAAAAGCGATGGTCTTTGAACTCGGCAGGATAAGTGCGCAAATCTCGCACCAGCGTAGAAAAATCAATCGGTGCGACTTCTTTATTCAGCTCACCAAGCGTATCAATACGAGTTGGCAAGGCGATGTCTTGGGAAGTGATTTCTTCTTTTTTGGTGTCTGTGATGATTTTTGGTGCGCTTGCCGCCAGCCACAAAATCAGCCATGCCGCCAAAATCGCACCAGCCGCAATCAGCCAGTACAAGGCTTGGCGGCGAAAATAAGCACTTGCAGTTGTTGATTTATACATCGTTTTTCTCGCTTAACACATCGCTCACAGACGTTAATACTTCGTTTAAAATCGCCATGTCAAAATCTGCCGTAACAAAAGCATCGCCCAGCGCACGCAAAAGCACCAAGCGAATCTTGCCTTGCTGAACTTTCTTGTCATGCCCCATTAGGCTTAATGCTTCGTCCACCGCAATCTTTGGCGGCTGTACAGGCAGCTCAAATCGCTCAATCAATGCCACCACACGGCGCACATCGTCAAGGCTAATCAGCCCAAGTTTATAAGACATCACAAGCGCCTGCACCATGCCAGCCGCCACCGCTTCACCGTGCAGCCATGCGCCATAGCCTTGGTGCGTCTCGATGACATGCCCAAACGTATGCCCAAAATTAAGCAAAGCACGCTTGCCAGATTCACGCTCATCAGCCGCCACGATTTGCGCCTTATAATCACAGCAGCGATGCACCATCTGCGCAAGCGTTTCGCCATCTTTGGCAAGGATTTTATCGGCATGATTTTCAAGCCACGCCAAAAATTCAGCGTCCATAATCAGCGCATATTTGATGACTTCTGCCATGCCAGCAGCAAATTCTCTAGGCGGCAAAGTCGCAAAAGTCGCCATGTCGGCAAGCACCGCCACAGGCTGCCAAAACGCACCAATCATATTCTTGCCAAGCGCATGGTTAATGCCCGTTTTGCCGCCCACAGACGAATCCACTTGCGCAAGCAGCGTGGTCGGCACTTGAATGAAATTCACGCCACGCATAAAACTTGCCGCCGCAAAACCTGTCATATCGCCAATCACGCCGCCACCAAGCGCCACCAGCGTACAATCACGCGCAAAATGCGCCTGCATCAGCGCATCATAAATGGCGTTAATGCTGTCTTGGTTTTTAAACTGCTCGCCATCAGGCAAAACGCACGCACGCACATCAAAGCCCGCCTGCGCCAGTCGCTCTTGTAGCCCTTTTAAATACAAAGGCGCAATCAAATCATTGGTAACAATCAGCACCTGCCTGCCTTTAATATAAGGCACAATCGGCGTTGCCAAATCCAGTGCTGCCAGCGCATTGTCTTGGGCGGATTGCTCGGTAAACGCACGGCAATCGCCACTTGCGGTGATAAAAATCGGATAATCGTGGCTTTGGGTGTGTACGGTCAGCGTGTGTTGTGTGTTCATGAGTGATTCGGTTTTGTTAATTTTAAGTAGTTGATTATTTTTGGGTTTTAAGTTTTTCAGGCGTTAAAATTTTAGCGCAAGTGGTACTTTAGCTTTAATAAAGGCACAAATGACGAACGCCTATCCAAGCCTAATTTTAAACTTTAGTTTGTAAACTTTGGTTTTTAAACTTTAATTTATAAACTTGGCTTATCAAATCCAATTTTAAATCTTGCCAATCAAGCCAGCCAAAATCTACTCATCAGCGTACTGCTTGAGCTGCTCAAGCAATTCTGCCACCATTTGCTTGGGATAAGCACGCCCTGTCGGCACGATGATGTCCGCCACTTCACGGTACAAAGGATTGCGCACTTGATACAAAGATTCTAACACCGCGCGCGGGTTGTCGGATTGTAGCAGCGGTCGGTTTTTGTCTTTTTTGGTGCGTGCCAGCTGCGTATCAACGCTTGCGTCCAGATAAATCACCAAGCCACGCCCCAAAAGTGCACGATTTTGCTCCCTGCCCACTGCGCCGCCGCCTGTCGCCATGACAATGCCGTCTCGTTCGGTCAGCTCTTCTAGTGCGCGCGTTTCACGATCACGAAAACCCGCTTCGCCTTCTTTGGCAAAAATCCAAGGAATGTCCGCGCCTGTCTGCTCGCTGATGTACCAATCACAGTCCACAAACTCACGTCCCAAATGCTTGGCAAGCAGCTTACCAACCGTGGTTTTGCCTGCGCCCATCGGCCCCACCAAATACACGCTCGGCAATTTTTTGGCAAGGCTGGTGATGGATTTTTCAATGATAACATCTTCAATGATTGGCGATTGTCCGTCAGTCATCGTTTTAGCCTATTTTAAATTTATAATCAAACAATCTATGATACAAGGTTTGCGCCAATCTTGCCAGTTTTTTTGTATTTTTTATGTATTTTGATGGGTTTATTTTGGTGTTGGTTTAGCGTTGACTAGATATGATGATGATTTTTCAGCGTCTGTTTTTGTGATTGGCAAACCTTAAAATCATGAAAAGATGGCGCAAATTGCCTGCAAAATGGCGCAAAAATTGGCAAGCATGGCAAATCCATCTATGCTTGCCTATTTAGTTTCACCCATTAAAAACTTGGCTTAACCATTCGGTTTGACAATTCGGTTTGACAATTCAACTTAAAAAGTCTGGTTCACCAAGCGTGGCGTAACAAAAATCAGCAACTCTTCTTTATTATTCACACGCCGCTCATTACGAAACAGCCTGCCAATGTACGGCAAATCGCCAAAAAACGGCACTTTCGCCACCGTATTGCCCTGCGTGTGGCGATAAATCCCGCCCAGCACGACGGTTTGCCCATCTTGGACGTGTACTTGCGTTTCAATGGCATCTTCTTGAATAGCAATCTCGCCCAAATTGGTAACAGGCGTGCCATTTTTCACCAAAAGTTTGAGCAAAATGCTGCCGTCAGGCGTGATGTTTGGCGTGGCTTCCAGCACCAATGCCGCTTCTTTAAAGACGGTGTTGGTCGCGCCAGACGCCGTTTCTTCTTGATAAGCGATTTGCATTCCCGATGAAATGCGCGCGGTTTGTTTGTCTGCGGTCATTACCTTTGGCGTGGAAATGATTTCGCCTTGATTGGTGGCTTGCATGGCGGACAGCTCCAAATCCAGCATGGCATTTGGCAAGGACAAAATCCCAAAAGCAATGCTGCCTGCTGGATTTGCCACGCCCAAATTCACCGATAAATTATCAGGACGTGTTACGCCTTCACGCCGATAATTGCTGGTGCGCATATCCCAAAGCGTGGACTGCCCACCGCCAATCTGCAAATCCTGCCGATCTGACAACATCCCAAAATTCACGCCCAACTCACGGCTAAAAGTATCACTTGCCGCCACGATACGCGCTTCAATCATCACTTGGCGCATCGGCACATCAATGAGCCGCACCGCTTCACGAATGGCGTGCAAATGCGCTGGCACATCTTGGATAATCAGCGTATTTGTGCGCACGTCTACCGCCACCGCCCCACGCGCTGACAGCAGTCCTTGTGGGCGTGCGTCTGTATTTGTGGCGTTTGGCGTGTTTGCTAGGTTTGTAGCACTGGCTGTATTGCGCTGATTGCCTTGTAAGCCCACCAACAAATCACGCATTTGGCTGGCGTCTGCATAGCTTAGGCGCACATATTCAGTGCTAAGCGGCATAAGATTCGCCAGACGCTGCGCCTGCTCGGCAGCATTGGTCGCACGCTTATCAGCTTCTTCTGCGCTTTCAATCATGATGACATCGCCATACCAAGTTTTGATCAGATTTTTGCTGGCAATGACAATATCCAGCGCCTGATCCCAAGGCACGTTCGTCAATCGCAGCGTGATGTTGCTTGTAACCGCATCGCTCACCACGATGTTTGCCTTGCCTGCGTGCGCCAACACATCAGGCACCGTGCGCACTGGCAAATCATAAAAATCCAGCGACACCCGCTCGCCTGTGTAAGTTGGCGCAGTGGAATTTGGCGTGGCACTGCTTGGTGCGCTATTTGTGGCAACTGGGCTAATTGGGGAAAAACCACCTTGAGATGAGCTGACTTGTGGTAAGCTGTTTTGAGATAAATTAACTTGAGACAAGCCGTCTTGAGATGAAAAGCCTTGCGGTAAGCTGTTTTGAGAAAAGCTGTTTTGAGAAAAACCGTTTTGAGAAAAACCATCTTGCGCAAAATCCGCTGGCGCACTGGCTTGCCCAACTGATTGCCCTGTCGTTTGCCCAGCACTTTGAGCAGCTGTTTGAGCAGCTGTTTGAATAGCCGTTTTATCAATCAAGCCTGATTCATCTACCGTCTGCGTCAAAGGCGTGATGACGGCACTCTCGGTGCGATCAATAATCTCACCAAATGCCGTGATGGGCGATAATAACAACAAAACGCCAAGCCATGCAAAATTGATGGCGTACGAATGGGTGGTTTGAGTGTGGATTTGTGCGTGCGTCTGCGTGCGAATGACAATGCCGTCCATGTGCATGATAAAATTATACCAATAAAAACGCTTTCATTGTAAGGCGAAAAAATCAGATAATCAAGCCTAAATTTACTCCCAATTTGCCCCAACTTATCCCAGTTTACCGCCAAGCGCACGCAAAAAAACAGCGACAGATTACTCCGCCGCTGTTTTTGCTCTTAGCATTTGCGCTAAATTTTAAATTTAACTTTACGTCAAATTAGAATTTTAGGTGTGCGCCAATGCCCCACATATTTGCATCTGAGCTTAGGTAGTTATAACCTGCTTCGATACCGATGTTTGCGGTTGGGTTGTAGCCCACTGCCACACCACCAGCCAAGCCAGTTTTGTCGCCTTCATAAGAGCGTGCACCTGAAACACCTTCAATGCGCTCGACTTTTACTTCAGTTTTCGCTACGCCCAGTTTGCCTTTGGCATAAAATGGCGTGTTGTTGAAGTGGTAGCGATAAGTACCGTATGCGCCGTAAGTTTTTGCGTCATACTCGTAAGTTGAAGCGCCTTGGGTGAATTTTTTGTCGTCCGAACCTACATACTCAACTTCCGCACCAAAGTTTTGGTCAAAGTTGTAACCAGCGTACACACCGTAAGCGGTTGCGTCTTTTGGTTGGTCTGCGTCAATTTGACCCACTTTCACACCAACGTATGGCTGACCTGCTGCCGCTGAACCATAAGAGATGGCTGCGTTTGCGCTCATTGCTAGAGCTGAAGAAGCGCCAAGAGCAAGAAGTGTTTTGGTTAGAGTTTTCATAGTTCTCTCCTAAAATTGTGGCTGCGCCACGTTGCTTATTGTTTGTTTATTACTATTTTCACCAAGTGGTTTGTGCGTTGTTTGGTGAGCTGTGTTTGGTTGGCAACTCATCGTGCAACTGCGCTTGCCTGCTTGGTATGGGTTTATAGTAACAAAATATTTCAAGCGGTCTGTGCGTGTTTGTAGAGTGTTGTGTAAAGTTTTGTAATAAAATCCGCGCGCCTGTCAAACTCTACCGAAAAATGAAACGTTTTGTTACTAATTCTTGGCAAATAAGGCAAACTTTGCGCAAATTTGGCGCATTTTCGCTGGTTTGCGGAAAGTTACCCCATCAAAATTGGTTAATTTTTAACCATTTTACGCCCAAATGCCTAAAAATGTCAAAATTTTCCGCACTTTTTCTTAAAACACAAACAAAAACACGTCAGCGTCAAATCTTTTTTGGGCGATTTTTTGGTAAATTTTAGCAATTTTTGGCAAATTGACATGAATTGTTACAACTTTCAAGAAATTTACGCAAAAATTTTTGGCTGTGTTACAATCGTTTTTAGAAAAAATTTGGCAAATGGACGAAAATTCCTACGATTTTGCCAATTTCAATCAGACAAACACCCAATCAAGGCAAAATAAGGCGAAACGATGAAAAAAACTTTGATTATTTTTGATTTGGACGGTACGCTCATTGACAGCGTGCCAGATTTGGCGGCGGCGGTGAACGCCATGCTGACGGAGCTTGGCACGGCAAATGCCAGCACCGAGCAAGTGCGCTCGTGGGTGGGTAATGGTTCGCTGGTGCTGACTGAGCGTGCCTTGACGTGGGCGAATCTTGCCACTGATGATGCCGCCTTGCACCATGCGCACGAGCGGTTTTTGGCGCATTATGCCGACTGCGCAAGCTGTGCCACCGCCCCTTATGCTGGCGTCAGCGCAGGACTAAAGACGCTTAAGCAAGCGGGTTTTGCGCTTGCCATCGCCACCAATAAGCCTGCACGCTTCTTGCCAGAAATCTTGGCGGCGCAAGGCTGGCATGATTTTGATTGCGTGATTGGCGGCGACAGCTTACCCACCAAAAAGCCTGACCCTACGCCACTTTTGCACATTTGCGATGCGCTTGGCATTTCGCCTGCCGCTGCCATCATGGTGGGCGACAGTAAAAATGACGTCGTCGCTGGCAAAAACGCCAACATCACCACGCTTGCGCTCAGCTATGGCTATAATTATGACGAACCGATTGCGCACAGCGAACCTGATGCGGTTTTTGATGAGTTTGCCGATTTGGTGGCGTTTATTTTGAAAAACTTTGCCGAATGATTTTGGCGTGGCGAAATTCACCATTCAAAAACCCCATGCCAGTGCGTGGGGTTTTGTTTGATGGATTTGGCTAAAAATTGGTGTTTTGGCGTTCTTGTTGCACTCGCTTTAGTTCCGCTTTGGCAAATAAAGCATGGTCAGCCCAATCGCCAATATGACCGATAATGCAAAATACCAAACCGTCATTCTTTATTGTCTAAACGCTTAAATCCTTATTCATGCTATAAATCGCCGTATAAAGCATGATCGCAATGAATTATAGCGTAAAAAACATCATCTATTTACCCCCCCCCAATCGCTATTTATGCTGGCGCAAAATCCTTGCAAACAATAAAAATCCATAGCAAATAACCAACAACATTTGCCATTTTCACCCAAACGCCGCTTGACCCATAAATCATCTGGCGCAGCAATGATGGCAACCTTAGCAATATCATCGCTCATTTTACAATTTTTATAATGACAAGCGTCTGTGGCTCGTGTGGCTTTTGCGCAAATTCATCATCAATCCCTTTGACAGTCATCGCCCACTACCGATAACTGAGCGCTTCTGCCAGCTGCGCCGTGCCAATCTCATCAAGCCCTGCCAAATCAGCAATCGTGCGTGCCACTCTTAGCACACGGTGATAGCTGCGTGCCGACAGATTAAGCCTTGCTTGCGCCACTCTTAATAGCTGCTGCTCGGCATCACCAAGCGGCGCCACTTTGTCAATTTCACTGGGCGAAAGCTCGCTGTTTGGCTTATTTTGGCGTGCCATCTGACGCTCTCTGGCTGCCAGCACGCGCGCTCGCACCACTTCCGAGCTTTCACCCGCTGGCGCAGTTTGCAGCTCGTCAATCGGCATGGCTGGCACATGAATGTGCAAATCAATGCGGTCAAGCAGCGGCCCTGAAATCTTATCCTGATAGCGTCTCACCTGCTCAGGCTTGCAATGACAACGCCCAGAACCATCGCCATGATAGCCGCACGGACACGGATTCATCGCCGCCACCAGCTGAAAATTGGCAGGAAAGCGCACTTGCGAATTGGCACGGCTGATGATGATTTCTTTGGATTCTATCGGCTGGCGCAGCACTTCTAAAGTCTTGCGGTCAAATTCTGGCAATTCGTCCAAAAACAACGCCCCAAAATGCGCAAGGCTAATCTCGCCGGGCTTTGGCTTGGAGCCGCCACCCACCAGCGCCACCGCACTGATGGTGTGATGGCACGCACGAAATGGGCGCACGCCAAACTCATACTCCGCACCTGCCACCGAATAAATGCTCGCCACTTCCAGCGCTTCTTCGTCCGAAAGTGGCGGTAAAATACTCGGCAAGCGGCTCGCCATCAAAGTTTTGCCAGAACCCGGAGAACCTGTAAACAGCAGCGAATGTCCGCCTGCTGCGGCAATCTCCAGCGCGCGGCGTGCGTGGTGCTGCCCTTTTACGTCCGCCAAATCCAGCGCATAGCTGTGCGGTTTGGCGTCTGGCGTGTGCGTGATGACGGGCAAAAGCTGGGATTTGTCATTACTGATGCCGCTCACCACGTCCAAATGCCTGCACACTTGCTCAAGCGTTTCGGCTGCCAGTACCGTTACGCCTGCCACTTTCGCCGCTTCAATGGCGTTTTCTTTTGGTACAATCAGCGTGCGTGGCGCAAGGTTTTCGTTGGCGTTGTCGTTGGTATTTTGTGCGCCAAGCGTTTGGCTTGCCTTGATGGCGCGCGCCACCGCCAGTGCGCCTGTTACCGCACGCAGCTCGCCATTTAGTGCAAGTTCGCCAATAAATTCATACTCGCCAAGCACCGATTCATCAAGCTGACCGCTTGCCGCCAGCATACTGATGGCAATCGGCAAATCTAGGCGCGCGCCATCTTTGGGCAAATCCGCAGGCGCAAGATTGATGGTCAGACGGCGATTTGGAAAGTCAAATCCGCTGTTTAAAATTGCCGAGCGCACACGATCTTTACTCTCACGCACGCTCGCTTCAGGCAAGCCAACAATCGTCAAAGCAGGCATTCCTTGCGACAAATGCACTTCCACCGTAACATTTGGCGCGTGCAACCCCACCACCGAACGGGTAAAAACTTGAGCAAAAGACATAATTTCTCCTTGTGTCGCACACTTTTTGTCTTGATTGAATGGGTTTTGGCTAAAATTTGGTTTAGTTTGACTTGGCTTATTTTAACTGGATAAACTTCTCATCTTATCCATGATTTACACCACAAGCCAAGCCGCAACCAAACCACCATTTAAGCCTTCAAATACTGCGCAGATAAATCTTGGATTTCCACCGCATATTGCACGTCTGCCACATCGGCAAAGTGCGCCTGCAGCACCGTCATCACACGCCCCACCAATGCCGATTTTACGTCATCGCTGCGCCCAGCCAACAAAGCAATCTTCGCTACCACAAAATGCTCGCCATCGCCTGCTTCACCGAGTCCAATTAGGCTCACAGGTGCGCGGTAAATGCGGCTTTTGATGTCTTTGGCGGCACGAAATTCACCGCTGGCAAACAGCGTTTCATTCACCGCTTTTAGCAGCGCTTTGCCATCTTGCAAAGGCAAATTTTCAGAAAGTTCAATCACAACGTGTGGCATAAAAATTCCTTGATGGATTTTAAAAAACTTAGGGCTTGACCGTTACCAGCACACGAATGCTGTCAGGCACTAAAGATAACTGCGCCAACGCTTCCAAACCTTGCGCGCGCATGGCTTCGAGCTGTGCGATTTCATCATCACGCACGTTTGGATTGATGGCTTGCAAGCGTTTTAAGCGCCCAATTTCTTTATTCATGTACTCGCCAAATTGCGCCTGCGCTGCCGCTGCGATGTCGTCCAGCTGCTCATTTGCCAGCGTTTGCGCACGTTTCGCCTGCGTCTCAATCACCGCTGAGCGCACCTTGATGACTTGGCGAGCCTTGGCTTTTTCTAGGCGTTCGGTCAGTGGCAGCAGTTTTTCAGGCGTGGCAACCGCACTCAAATCATCGCCACGCTCAGTCAAAAACACTCTCAATACTTGTTTTGGCAAATAAGCCGACAAATTCAGCTGCTTTGGCGCAATCACTTCTACTCTAAAGTTGCTCTCCACCAGCACCATGCCTTGTGGCATTGCCGCAGATTTTAGCAGTGCCACTTGCGTATTGCCAAATGAGCCGCTCGTTACCATCTCCAAAATTGCCGTAACCAGCGGATGCTCGTAAGTCATGTAATCCATGTCTTCACGCGCCAACGCCTGCGCACGGCTAAAGGTGAGCGTCATGCCATCTTCATCAAGCGGCAAACTTTCCACGCCGTCATTATCAATCTCGCCGCCATCAATCGGATGCACAATCCACGAATGATCACGCTGCACGCTGTAATCCATGTTCACCGCTTCAAAATAGCGGTCTAAGAACATCGGCAAAAGTTTGGCTTCGTCCAGCTCGCTCATCGCTTGGGCAATGCGCAAAGACGCATTCGGACGGCAAGAATTATACTCCAGCAATCTATCACGCCCTGCTTGCAGCTCGGCTTCTAGCTCCACACGCAAATTTGCCGCGCTGGCGATAAGTTCGGCAAATTCGTCCGTTTGCCCGCCTTGCTCCAAAAGCGGCTTGAGCGTGGCGATGTATTGCTCTTGGACGGTTTGGGCAGTTGGGCTGATTTGATTAAAAATATTGAGTGCGCCATCATACCAATGGTACAGACGCTCTTGGGCAGTGCCTGCGATAAAAGGAACGTGCAGCGTGATTTTGGCAATCTGTCCAATGCGGTCAAGTCGCCCAATGCGCTGCTCAAGCGTGTCTGGATTGGCTGGCAAATCAAACAACACCAAATCCTGCGCAAACTGAAAATTGCGCCCTTCTGAGCCAATCTCCGAACACAGCAAAATCTGCGCACCGCTCACATCGGCAAAATACGCCGCCGCCTGATCTCGCTCAAGCAAGCTCATCTGCTCGGTAAAGACAGCCGTCTTGATGCCAGCGTGCAGACGCAGCACCGCTTCTAGACTTTCAATGGTCGCCCCAGAACGTGCAATCAGCAGCACTTTTTTGTGTTTTAATTCATCACGCAAAAGACTAATCAGCCACGGCACACGCGGATCGCTTTCCAGCCATGAGCCATCTGGGTAATTTTCTTCGCCCCATAGTTGCTCACGCAGTTTGCCATGCGTATAATGCGTGTCTTGCCAAGCGGCAGGCAGTGGCAACGGATAGGCGATACTTGTGCGCCCATGAAAACCTTGCACGCTGTCTCTGGTATTACGAAACAGCACACGCCCTGTGCCATGACGGTCTAAAAGCTCGTTAATGACGTGCGTGCGTAATTTGTCGTTGTCGTTAATGTCAGCCAGCTCGTTTTCACTAAAGCCCAACAAACCTGACACCGCGCGGATTTGCTTGTCAGTCAGTGGCTTGCCATCAATCAGCAAAGTCGCCACCATTGCCACATCGGCAAAAGCGTCTTGGGCGGCGATAAAATCTTCTAAGTCATCAAAACGGTGCGGATCAAGCAAGCGCAAGCGGGCAAAATGACTCTCCACGCCCAGCTGCTCTGGCGTTGCGGTCAAAAGCAGTACGCCTGCGGTGCTTGCCGCAAAATCCGCCACCAGCTCATATTTGTCGTTGCCGCCTTGCTCGCTATCCCAGTGCAAATGGTGCGCTTCGTCCACCACCAGCAAATCAAAACCAGTCGCATACGCCTGCTCGTACAAATCACGATGATCCAATAGCAAATCAATGCCAGCGATGATAAGCTGCTCGGTGGTAAAGACGTTTTGGTCAGGGTTATGCTCTTTAATAGACGCAGTGCGCACCAAATCAAACAGCGCAAAATCCAAATTAAAACGGCGTTTTAGCTCAATCATCCATTGATATTGCAAGCTGTCTGGCACCAGCACCAGCACACGATTCGCCTTGCCTGTCAAAATCTGCTGATGGATAATCAGCCCAGCTTCAATGGTCTTGCCAAGCCCCACTTCGTCTGCCAAAAGCACACGCGGCGCCAAGCGTTTACCGACTTCATGGGCGATGTACAGCTGGTGCTTGATGATGTCCACGCGCGCACCAATCAAGCCACGCAGCGGATGGCGGTTTAGCATGGTTTGTAGTTTTAGTGCGTCTTGGCGCAGATCATAACGCTCGGCATTTTCAATGCGCCCAGCCAGCAAACGCTCAAGCGGCTTGGCAAGCTGAATATTTGCCGCAAGACGTGTCTCCATCAGCGACTTGCCGCACGTCAGATGATAACGCATGACGCTCGCCACTTCTTCGCAGCGCTCCACGATGTACTGATTGCCGTCTTGGTCGCTCACCGTATCGCCTGCCGAAAACACCACACGCGACAAAAGCGCAGACGCCTTGGCATAGACGCGCGTCTCTTCGGATTGCGGAAATAAGATATGCACGCAGCGTTCATCTACGTCAATCACCACACCCAGCCCAAGACTGCTCTCAGAATCTGACAAATAACGCTGACCAATGGCAAATACTTGATTCATAAACTACCCACCCGTTAGGGAATGATTTTTCTTGTTGTTTTGATGGTGAATACCGACACCAAACTTCCTATTTTACTAAAATTTCACAAAAATTTCACGGATTACTTATCAGCACAAGGCGCAAATTTTTTCAGATGGTTTTTGGGTGGTTTTCGGACGGATTTTAGACAGTTTGACAAACAGCTTTTCTGGCAATTTCTACTCACCGCCCAATCTTAATTAGCAAATTTCAGCCAAGCACACAAATCTATCAAGCAAGCACAAGACAACTTAAACCCATCGCCAAGCTGTGCTACAATGGCAAGGTTTTATGTTTTGGCGACTTGTGCGCCGCTTGAAATGAACGCAAGTTTTGCGTACAAATTTCACCCACAAACGCCACCATTTCACCGATAAACCAAACCCATAAATCACCACAAGGAACGCCAATGAAAGCTGTATTTTTGGACGCTGGCACGTTTTCGCCGCAAATTGATTTGTCCTTGCCAAGCTGTATCAGCGCATACGAGCGCTTTGACAGTACCGACACAGACGCACAAATTTTGGCACGCTGCCACGATGCTGACATCATCATCACCAATAAAGTGCTGCTTGGCAAAGACATCATCGCCCAGCTGCCCAAGCTAAAACTGGTGCAAATCAGCGCCACAGGCATAAATAACGTGGACTTACAAGCCTGCCAAGCGCACGGTGTCAGCGTGCAAAATGTCGCGGGTTATTCTGTTAAAAGCGTGCCAGAACACACTTTTATGCTCATGCTGAACGCCCTGCGTGCTGGCAATTATTACCACCGCACCGCCACTGATGGCAGCTGGCAAGCCGATGGGCGTTTTTGCTTGCTGAATGAGCCGATTTTTGATTTGGCGGGTCGTACGCTTGGCATCATTGGCGCAGGCAACATCGGCAAACGTGTGGGCGAAATCGCGCGCGCCTTTGGCATGGCGGTGCTGTATGCCGAACATCAGGGCAAAGCGCCACGCTCGCCTGAATACACCGCCTTTGATGATGTGCTTGCCAAGGCGGACGTCATCAGCCTGCACTGCCCGCTGACCGACAGCACCGCCAATCTCATCAACGCACAAACCATCGCCAAAATGCAAAAACAGCCGCTAATCATCAATGTCGCTCGTGGCGGCGTGGTGGACAGCCAAGCGGTGGTGGACGCACTGCACGCAGGGCAAATTTTAGGCTATGCCAGCGATGTGTTTGCGCACGAGCCTTTTGCCGATGACGAGCCACTGCTTGCCGTCAAAAACCACCCGCGCGTGTTTTTCACACCGCACAACGCTTGGGGCAGCCTTGGCGCACAGCAAAAATTATGGAAAATTCTGTGCGATAATGTGGCTGGTTTTGTGGCGAATTTTAAGGCGAATGCCTAAACTTTAAACTGGGTTAAATTGGTGAAGTTAATAAGCTCAAACGACAGTCTTGCCTTTTAAAACCATCAACCATTAAGCCGATAAAGCCTAAAAACAAAAACCCAAACAAAAAACACCTCCAAAAAATTTGAAGGTGTTTTTTATTGTTCTAATCAAATCATGCGACAAATCACATGACTTTCACACGATTTGGCTTGATTAGATAACAGTGATACCCTCTTGGATATACACTTGAGTGCCTGCTTCAGTAGCATAAGCGGTGTAGCCTGCTGGAGCGGTATCCGCTTGTGTAAAGCCAGCGATTACAGGAGCGCCTGCAGTGCCGCCATTGCTACCTAGGTCTACAGTTGCTTTGGTTGCGCCTTGAGCCATGTCGATAAACAGACCTGAGAAAGTCACTTGAGTAGCTTCTGCACCGGCTTCAGTAGCAGGAACGTCAAAAGTGCGTGCTTCTTGCTTCATTGCGTCTACTTGTGGAGCAACCAAGTCAAGCTCTACTGCGCCAACAGTCAGCGGAGAAGCAATCGATACGTCATTGATGGTTACTTCATTGGCTGCAACACCGCCTACGGTGTAAGTGATGTTTTCAGCGTCTTCCACCAAGCCGTCAGCCAATACCGGTGTAGTGATGGTGAATGATTCTACGGTAGAATCTACATTCACAGTGCCGTCTGCATTTACGGTTACGCCTTGGCTGTAGATTGCTTTGCCAAAGTCGGTAGCGTCTGCAGTACCGCTGGTTTCAACTGCCAACTTGTCCACACCGTTTTTGTTATTCAAAGTAACGGTGGTTACCAAATTTGCGCCTTCATTTACGGTAGCAGTGCTTGCTACAGCAGTAACAACAGCAGGAGCAAGGTCGGTTTGTGCAGTAGCAACAGCAGTATCACCGCCAACAGTTGCGGTTACGGTAACGTCGGTGTTGTTAGTTGGTACAGGCAGCAATACTTCAACTTGGTTTTTCGCCAAATCTTCGGCAGTCAAAGGTTTGTTATACAACTCGTTGCCTGCTTGGTCGGTTACTTTCAGGACATCGCCTTCTTTGTAGCCGGCAGTACCCAGTTTGTTAATAAATACGCGAACGGTCGGCGCGGCTTCTTTTTCAAACAGATCAGAATGCTCAACAACGCCGTCAAGGCCAGTATTGATGATTACTTCTAGTTGCTTAGAAGCATTCAAATCTTCAATCGTAAACGTAGGGCCGTTTACTGCTTCACTGGTGTTGCCCGCTGGATCGGTAGCAGTGACTTTACTGCTGTAAGTCGCATTAGGATTCAATGTGCGAACATCCACGCTCCAGTTGCCGTCTGCGTCCACTACGGTTTTTGCAGTGAATACTTTGCTTGGATCGTTCACGTCAGTAACCGTTATAGTAATGGTATCGCCCGGAGTGCCTTTACCAGAGAAAGTCGGTGTTCTGTCGTCAATGATAGACTTGTCTGCAATCTCGCCTTTTACCGTACCGAAGTCGTCAGTTGCAGTAAATGTGAAACTGTCGGTCGCTGGCGGTGTGGTGTCAAGCGTAAATGGATTGCCTTTGGTTGGCTCACTGGTCGCACCTGTCTTAGGGTCAGTAACAGTGATGGTGCTGGTGTACGTGCCTTCTGGCAAGTTTGGCTTCATCACCACTTCCCAAGTACCATCTGGTTTTACAATGGTAGTTACAGGATATGAAACGCCAGTTTCGCCATGGGTAACAGTAACGGTAACAACATGACCCGGAATTAGCGCATTGCCGCTAAAGGTTGGGGTGTCGTCATTGATCACAGGTGGTTGATCACCATCTTTGGTTGGCGGCACAATGCCTACATGCTCTTGCGCACGATCAGCCGTTGTTACGTTTGGAGATTTAGGCTGAACATATGCCGGAACTTCACGCACAGGGGCTTCTGTTGGCACTTCGGTTACTGGAGGAGGAGTCTTGTCTTTGCCATCGCCTTCACCTTGGGGCTTCTCTTCTTTCTCTTCTTCAACAGGCGCTACTGGAGCTGCTGGAGCTGGTGCTGGCGAATCATCGCTGCTGCCACCTGCTGCCGCTGCGATACCACCGATGGCTGCTGCGCCTAGTAGCCATGGCCAGATTGCGCCTGCTGCTGCCACGCCAATCCACCATGGAGCCAAAGCAGCTTCACCACCCAACGCCTGACCTTCCACATCATTGATGGCAAGTTTGGTAACGTAGTCTGCTACTTCGCCAGTGTCTGGGATGTAGTAGTAGTATTCGCCGTTTTCAGCTTGACCGATTAGGGCTGCTGAGTCTTCGTGGTCGTAGAAGCCTTCTAGGATAAGGTCGTCTTCTTTGCCTTCATCTTCTAGTGAGATGTGTAGGTCGTTGCCCACACGTTTGGTGATGATGTGGTCAGGGGCGACGTTTTTGACTAGGTCGATGAACTCGTAGTTTACGTTCTTTTGTGCTTTAACAACGGTAGGCTGACCATCTTTGGTTACTACCGTGATTTCTTGCAGTGTTTCGTTCGTGCCATGCACTTTTACAAGAATGTTTTTCATAAAAATCTCTTGAATGAAGTTATTTTAAATCAACTTAAGTTTTGGATTTGGTGTTTGGTTATTAGTTTGGTACCACAACCATCACACGGCGGTTTAGCTGACGACCTTCTTCGGTGTCGTTGGTTGCTACTGGACGTAGCTCACCAAAGCCTTGTGCGCTGATGCGGTTTGGTGCGATGCCATAATCTGTGATTAGTGATTGACGTACGGCAGCAGCACGGCGCTCTGAAAGTGCTTGGTTGTAGGTTTCGCTGCCGCGAGAGTCAGTATGACCTTCTACAATCACTTGTGCGTCTGGATAGTCTTTTAGGAAGTTTGCCGCTTTGGTAACTTCTGAGCGGTATTGTGGTTTGATGTCTGATTTGTTGGTGTCAAACAAGATGTTCAAACGAATGTTTGGACGGGTTTCAACGTAGTATTCAGATTGTGGTGCTGGCACTACTGGTGCTGGTGCAGGTGCAACAACTGGTTCTGGGCAGTTGTGTGCTTGTACACGGCTGATTTGGTGTGCTTGACGATAAGTGCCTTGTAGTAGGTTTGCAGCAGTTTGTGCGTCTACTTGGCGTAGGGTTGGTTGGAAAGTGTTTGCGTCTGCTGCTACAGCAAAGTAAACAGTTTCACCAGCGGCAAGTTTAAGGTTTACTGCGCCTGCGTCTAGGTCGTTGATTTTAGCGGCAGTTGGAACAGCAGACAGTGCTACATCGCCTGCACATACGACGCTTGCTGAGTAGTGATTGTCTTGTACACTTACCAAGAAACGATCATCAAGACCGATGTTAGTGCTTGAATCTGGATTGGCAACGTTTTCAGTTGCAGGGCGGATAAATACCAAAGCAGCAGTGCGATCATCTAAAGCGATGTTTTGTACATCAGATACCATGCCTGAAGCTGATTTGTTCCATGTTACCACGTTTTTAGCTGGAGTGGTCGTGCTGCAGGCGGTTAGGCCTACGACAGCGGCTAGGGCTGTGGCTAGGGGAATGTGTTTAAAAGATAGCATTGCAAATCCTTATAAAATAAGCGCGAAAATACGAGCAAAAATAGTAAACCAAACTTACTATCCATGCTTGCCTTGTTATGGTGCTGCAAAAATTGCAAGTTTTGGTTGCTTAATTATACTATACTTCTAGGCGGTGTGCACTTGTCTTAACAAAACTTGAACAATTATTCTGATAAATTTACAAATTTCAAATGACGGCTTGAAACTGGGTGGCTTGGGCACTAAAATCTCAATAAATTACAGCAAATTCACGATAAAAACATAAAAATACCGACTATTTAAATGCCGTATTTTCATAAAAATTTTGAGCAGTGAATGGATTGAATTTATAAATAATTGAATTTGGTGAATGATTGAACTTAGTAAATGATTGGACTTGACAAATAATCTTGGGATTTGACCAGATGACTGCTTGAGGGATTGGGTGGAATTTATGCTGTGTTTGGCTTTATTCCAAATAAGCAAAAACCCCTAAGACTGATTCATCTTAAGGGTTTGAATGTGGAGCTCTTGGCGAGAATTGAACTCGCGACCTCTCCCTTACCAAGGGAGTGCTCTACCCCTGAGCTACAAGAGCGAAACTTGTAATATGGAGCGGGTGGCGGGAATCGAACCCGCACCATCAGCTTGGAAGGCTGAGGTTCTACCACTAAACCACACCCGCAGGGTAGAGGTAGAAAATATGGTGGTGGGGGAAGGATTCGAACCTTCGAAGCTTTCGCGACAGAGTTACAGTCTGTTGGGTTTGACCGCTCCCCAACCCCACCTGAGCGTCAGGACTTTTCAAATCATCAATGCGATGTTACTTTGAAAAGTTAAGCCCACAAACGGGGCTTTACCTGAATATTTTCTTAGGAATGGTGCCGGCTGCCGGAGTCGAACTGGCGACCTACTGATTACAAGTCAGTTGCTCTACCAACTGAGCTAAGCCGGCGGTGTTTCCTAAGTGGTGCGTATAATACCACATTTTCAGATGTGCGCAAGCTCTTTTTTCAAAAAATTTGATAAAAGTTTATAACTTATTGATTTTAAAATATATTTATTTTTAAATTTTTTTGGTAAAGTTGCGCACATTCATAGCCAAGTATCTTTTTTGCACCCTACTTGGTTTACTTTTAAATAAAATAAGTATGAATTGATGGGTTTTTGTTGAGAAATTAGGGTTTATAAGCCGTTATTTTTATCAAATTGAGCTGCACACCAAAAAACAGCCAAAATCAGCGTTTAAAAAAACCCAACCAAACGGCTGGGTTTTTATCAGTGCAATCATTGCCATCAAAGCAATCAATCCCCTTGATAGCCTTTTAACTTCAAACGTGCCTTGTGCAGCAGCGGCTCGGTGTAGCCAGACGGCTGTACCGCACCTTTAAAGATAAGGTCGGCAGCGGCATTAAAGGCAATGTTATTGTCAAAATCATCTGCCATCGGACGATACGCAGGGTCGCTGGCGTTTTGTGCATCCACGACTTTCGCCATGCGTTTTAGTACGTCCATCACTTCATCTTTGGTTACGATGCCGTGCGCCAGCCAGTTGGCGACGTGCTGAGACGAAATGCGTAGCGTTGCACGGTCTTCCATCAAGCCCACGTTGTTAATGTCTGGCACTTTTGAGCAGCCCACGCCCAAATCCACCCAGCGCACCACATAGCCTAAAATACCTTGGCAATTGTTTTCTAGCTCACGGGTTTTTTCTTCGGCGCTCCAGCTGGTGTCGGTTGCCAGCGGAATGGTCAGCAAATCATCAAGACTTGGCACAGCAGCTTTAGCAAGCTCTTCTTGGCGGCTCATCACATTACACTGATGATAGTGCATGGCGTGAATGACAGCGCCAGATGGCGATGGTACCCACGCACAGTTCGCCCCAGCTTGCGGATGTTCAATCTTCGTGCGGTACATATCCGCCAGCTCGTCAGGCTTAGGCCACATACCTTTACCGATTTGCGCTTTGCCACGCAAGCCAGCACCCAAGCCAATGCCCACGTTACGCTCTTCATAGGCATTAAACCACGTTTGCCCCTTAATCTCGCCCTTGCGCACAAATGCGCCCGCATTCATGGCGGTGTGGATTTCATCGCCCGTTCTGTCCATAAAGCCTGTATTGATAAAAATGGTGCGGTCTTTGGCTTTTTCAATGCAGTTTTTCAGGTTTGCCGATGTGCGGCGCTCTTCGTCCATGATGCCCACTTTGATGGATTTGGCAGGCAAGCCGATGGCTTTTTCGGCACGCTCAAACAGCTCCACCGCAAACGCCACTTCTTCAGAGCCGTGCATTTTTGGCTTGACGATGTACATTGAGCCAGTGCGAGAATTGCGCAAGGTATTTTCGCCACGAATGTCAATGGCGGTCAGCATTGGCGTGATGAGTGCGTCCATAATACCTTCAAAAATCTCTTCGCCATTCACCAAAATCGCAGGGTTGGTCATCAAATGCCCCACGTTGCGCAGCAGCATAACCGAGCGGCCGTGCAAGGTTTTTTCGTTGCCGTTTAGGTCGGTATAAGTGCGGTCAGCGTTTAGCGTGCGTGTGATGGTTTTGCCATTTTTTTCCATCACTTCGCTCAAATCGCCCTTCATCAAACCAAGCCAGTTGCGATAGCCTTCCACTTTCTCTTCTGCGTCCACCGCTGCCACCGAGTCTTCTAGGTCTTGAATGGTGGTAACCGCTGCTTCTAGCACCACGTCTTTAACGCCTGCTTTGTCGGTTTGACCGATGGCGTGTGTTGGGTCAATTTGGATAATGGCGTGCAAGCCATTGTTTTTTAGGATAATTTCACTTGGGTTGTCGGCATTGCCATTAAAGCCCACCAGCTTATCATCAGCCAAAGTGGCGGTTTTATCGCCCAAAGTCGCAACCAATTTGCCGCCATCAATCGCATAGGCAGTTACGTCAGCGTGCGAGCCGTCTGTCAGCGCAAAATGCTCATCTAGGAAATTTTTGGCAAATGCCACCACTTTTGCACCGCGCACAGGGTTGTAGCCCTTGCCTTTTTCTGCGCCGTCCGTTTCTGGGATTACATCAAAGCCATACAATGCGTCATACAAGCTGCCCCAACGTGCGTTGCCAGCGTTTAGCGCATAGCGAGCGTTACGCACAGGCACAACCAGCTGCGCCCCTGCGATGGTGGCAATCTCATCGTCCACGTTTTCGGTGGTGATGGTAAAATCCGCCACTTCTGGCTCAAGATAGCCGATTTCAGTTAGGAAATTTTTATAAGCGCCCAGCTCATAGGCGTTATTTTTGTGCCAATCGTCAATTTTGGCTTGCAATTCATCACGGCGAGCGAGCAATGCTTTATTTTTTGGGGTCAAATCCAGCACCACTTGCTCAAAATTTTTCCAATAAGTGTCGCTGTCTAGCTTCGCCACAGGCAGTGCTTCATTTTCAATAAAGTCAAACAAAATTTTATCAATGGCAAGTGCGCCTTTGGTGATACGTTGGGTAGCCATAATTTTTTGTCCTTAAAAATTGGTGTGGTGGTCGAAAATTGACAAGAAAACCGTTCGTGGTGAGCTTGTCGAACCATGGCGGTTTTCGCTACCCTTCGACAAGCTCAGGGCGAATGGAAAACCGATTAAACCTTTAAAATTAAACAAAAACGGTGCTTTGCGTGAGTTGCAAAACACCGTTTTTACGAACTTGGAAAACCAAGTGGCTAACGTCTTATACAAGGAAGGCGAACGCAGGTGTACAAGTAGTACATCAAGTGAGCCTGACGCCGTAGAAGCGTTAGTCCACGCAGGTTTTTAGCCGCCAAATTGGTTCATGGTGTTCTTGCTTGCATCACCTGCTTTTAGCGCATTCTCACCAGAGAAAATCTCTTTGTGATCGTCGCCGATGTCAGAGCCCGCCATCGCTTGGTGCTTCACGCAAGCAATACCACCACGGATTTCTTTACGCTGAACGCCTGCCACATAAGCCAGCATACCTTCTTCGCCGAAGTAGCCTTTGGCAAGTTCGTGCGTTGATAGCGCTGCGGTGTGGTAAGTTGGTAGCGTGATTAGGTGATGGAACACGCCTGCTTCACGCGCTGCGTCCGCTTGGAAAGTACGGATTTTCTCGTCCGCATCACGCGCAAGCTCGCTGTCGTCATACTTGGCGTTCATTAAATCTGCACGCTCGTAGCCTGACACGTCTTTACCTTCAGCAACCCAGCGGTCGTACGCTTGTTGGCGGAAGTTGATTGTCCAGTTGAACGATGGCGAGTTGTTGTACACCAATTTAGCGTTTGGCACTTGTTTTTTCACATCACGCACGAAGCTTGCGATGCCTTCTACGTCTGGCGTTGGCGTTTCGATCCAAATCATGTCCGCGCCATTTTGTAGTGAAGTTACGCAGTCTAGTACCACGCGGTCGTGCTGAGTGCCTTCACGGAACTGATACAAGCCAGATGGCAAGCGAGTTGGGCGGTGTAGTTTGCCGTTGCGCTTGATAAGGATTTCGTCTTCTTTGGCTTCTGAGATGTCAATTTCAGTGGTTTCAAGGTAGCTGATGTATTTGCTTGCCAAGTCGCCCGGCTCACGAGATACAGGGATTTTTTGGGTAAGGTCAGCACCTTCTGAGTCAGTGCGCGCCACGATTACGCCTTCGTCCACGCCAAGCTCCAAGAACGCATAGCGAACGGCGTTGATTTTGGCTAGGAAGTCTTCGTGTGGTACGGTTACTTTACCTGCTTGGTGACCACATTGTTTTGCGTCTGATACTTGGTTTTCGATTTGGATAGCGCACGCACCTGCTTCGATCATTTGCTTGGTTAGCAAGTAAGTCGCTTCTTCGTTACCAAAGCCTGCGTCAATGTCAGCGATGATTGGCACAACGTGCGTTTCAAAGTTGTCGATTTGCGCTTCGATTTCTTTTACTTTTGCGCTATCGCCAGCAGCTTCAGCTTTTTGCATGGCGCGGAATAGATCGTTTAGCTCTTTTGCGTCTGCTTGACGAAGGAAAGTGTAGATTTCTTCGATCAGCTTAGGCACAGAAGTTTTTTCGTGCATAGATTGGTCAGGCAATGGGCCAAACTCAGAGCGAAGTGCCGCCACCATCCAGCCTGATAGGTAGATGTAGCGTTTGTTGGTTGTGCCAAAGTATTTTTTGTTGGCAATCATTTTTTGCTGAGCGATAAAGCCATGCCAGCAGCCCAAAGATTGAGTGTATTTGGTGTGGTCAGCGTCATACTCTGCCATGTCTTTACGCATGATGGCAGCGGTGTATTTGGCGATGTCAAGACCAGTTTTGAAACGGTTTTGTACAATCATGCGAGCCGCATCTTCTGGGCGAATGGCATTCCAAGTACCGCCAAGTTTTTCTTTTACTTTGCGAACGTGTTCTAGAGCAGATTGATAAGTCATGATAATTTCCTTAATGTTCATGGTGGTCAAAAGACCGTTTCTACTAACACCAAAAAGGCAAGTTGCGCTTGCATTTTTCGTATGCTTAGAATACCCAAAGCAACAGGATTTATCCAATATTATAATCAAATGTTTGCTATTTATTAAGAAAATACTACCATTATTTCGCTATTATAAATCTGCGTAATTTTACGGTAAATTTTATAATTGATTGATTTTTATAAGATAAATTACTTACATAAATTCACATATTTTTAATTAAACGCATAATATTTATTAAAAAATCTAACGAATTTTGATGAAAATTTGTCTAAAATTTGTGCTTGAAAAGCGTATTTTGTGCTAAAATTGAACAATCATACACCTAAAATTAGCGCTTTTTTGGATAATTTTTAGCACCTTTGATGGCTGTCAAGCGCTATTTTTAAGCAGTAATCATTTTTAAGCACAAAACACATTTTATCAATTTAACACGCAAGCACCATGACACAGCTCACCACCCTTGCCGATTATTTGCACAGCACAGGCTCGCTGACCGCCCTGCTTGAAGCCAAAGCTGGCAAGGCTTTGACGGTGCAAGTGCTGTATGAAGGCTTTCGTCCGCTGACACGCCCTGAAAAGCAAAGTTTGGGACTGGTGCTGCACCGCCCTGCGCTTGGCAAGGTGCGCACAGTGGCGTTGTACGGCAATGATGCCGAGCCTTGGGTGCGTGCCACAAGCATTTTTCCTTTGGCGCATTTGACAGGCAGTGCAAAACGCCTACAGCACCTAAAAACCACGCCCATCGGCTATGTACTATTTAAGCGCAGACGCACGCTGCCGCACACACGCACGGTTCGCTTTGATAACGATTTAAACGCATGGGGCAGGCATACGGTGTACGATTGGTACGGCAAAAAACTGCTTATCAGTGAGTGGTTTTTGCCAGAATTTGCGGCAAGGCTTGGGTAAAGGCAGGTTTGGTTTATAGGTTGGATTGGCGGCAAATCGCAGGTTGGGTTAGCGCAGTCTTGTAAGCTGGGTTAGCGCAGCGCAACCCAACGATTAAGAGCTGACTTTAAACCAATGTTGGGTTTTGGCTTTGCAAAGCCCAACTTACCTATCCAACCACAGCCCTTCGACAAGCTCAGAGCGAACAAAAAACTACACCAATTCACATTTTAGGCAATCGCTGAACTTGATAGATTTTCGTTCCACTCAACCCAACTTACCTATCGTCATTTAATCCAACTTACAAATTGGTTTGGCATTATTCATAGCACCTTTTAAAGAGAACTCATCATGACAAAATTCATCATTGGTATCATTATTGGCTTACTTTTAAGCTTTGGCTTTGATAAAGTCTCCACCCACCTAAAGGCTGACGAATGCCTAGACGCTGGCGGCAGTTTTGATTATCAAAGCGAAACGTGTGATTATGGCGATGGCGCACAAGGCAATAAAAATCACGGCAACTAAACTTGCACGGCAAACAAATGCCCAATCATGAAAGAATTTCAGCTTAATTGAAATTTTTATCCACCAATTTACCGTGCATTTATGCCAAGATTTGTGATAAACTAGCCACGTTATTTTCACTTCTTAATCTTTTCACTATTGATAGGTTATTTTATGTATCAAGAAATCTCACTACACGCCTACGATCCAGAGCTTGCCGCTGCCATGGACAAAGAAACCCAGCGCCAAGAAGATCACATTGAGCTGATTGCTTCTGAAAACTACTGCTCACCTGCAGTGATGGAAGCTCAAGGCTCATCATTGACCAACAAATACGCTGAAGGCTACCCAAACAAGCGCTACTACGGCGGCTGTGAGCATGTGGACGTGGTGGAGCAGCTGGCGATTGACCGTGCCAAAGAATTGTTTGGTGCCGACTACGCCAACGTTCAGCCACATTCTGGCTCAAACGCCAACGCTGCCGTTTACCTTGCTCTACTAGAAGCGGGTGATACCGTGCTTGGCATGAGCCTTGCGCATGGTGGCCACTTGACGCATGGCGCAAGCGTGTCTTTTTCTGGCAAAACTTACAACGCCGTGCATTATGGCATTGACGAAAACGGTCTTTTGGACTATGACGAAATCCAGCGTCTTGCCAACGAACACAAGCCAAAAATGATCATCGCAGGCTTCTCAGCTTATTCACAAGTGATGGATTGGCAGCGTTTTCGTGAGATTGCCGACAGCGTAGGCGCATATTTGTTCGTGGACATGGCGCACGTTGCAGGTCTTGTGGCGGCTGGCGTTTACCCAAGCCCAGTTCAAATCGCTGACGTAACCACAACCACCACGCACAAAACCTTGCGCGGCCCACGTTCTGGTCTGATTCTTGCCAAGAAAAACGAAGAAATTGAGAAAAAATTAAACTCAGCCGTTTTCCCCGGCACACAAGGCGGCCCGCTGATGCACGCCATCGCCGCAAAAGCGGTTTGCTTTAAAGAAGCGATGAGCGATGAATACAAAGCCTACCAACAACAAGTGGTGAAAAACGCTCAAGCGATGGCAAACACCATCATCGCGCGTGGCTATGATGTGGTGTCTGGCGGCACGCAAAACCACCTAATGCTTATCAGCCTAATCAAGCAAGAAATCACCGGTAAAGAAGCCGACAAATGGCTTGGCGATGCGCACATCACCGTGAACAAAAACTCAGTACCAAACGATCCAAAATCACCATTTGTAACCAGCGGTATCCGTCTAGGCACGCCTGCCGTTACCACTCGTGGCTTTAAAGAAGCTGAATGCGTGGAATTGGCGAACTGGATTTGCGACATTTTGGACGCACGCGGCGATGAAAAAGTGCTTGCTGAAGTGCGCACGAAAGTTGCTGAAGTTTGCAAGCGTTTGCCAGTATACGAGCGTAACACCAAATAATCGCTCTTGCTGCAATTTGCACTTTGTAATTTGAAATCCACAAAAAACCGCCCAGCGTGATCGTTGAGCGGTTTTTTGGCTTTTAGGCTTTAAGCGTTTTGAGCTTTGAGCGTTTTAGCTTTTATTAAACCCAATTCAATTTTTACAACAAAACGTGCGGTACAAACAGGCTTGTGTCTTTGGTGATGGCAGTGAAATCTTCACGCACGCCAATGCCTGCTGAGCCATGCCCCACAATCCAGCTGCCAATCAGCGTGTGCATGACTTGACCTTGATTGTTAGTAAACACAGGCAGAGCTTGTGCTTTTTGATAAACAAAGCCTTCTTTGCCATAATCGCCGCCCGTTTGCTCGGTTTGCCCTTGGGCGTGCAGCGTGATGCTCGCCCCTTCACGAGAATAAAACGGCTTTTGCACATAATCTGCACCAAATTGCGCCAATTTTTCAGGCTCAAGATAAGCAGGCAAAAGATTTGGGTGATTTGGGAACAACTCCCACAGCACCGCCAAAATCGCCTTATTGCTCAGCAATAGTTTATAAGCAGGCTCAATAAACTGCGTGCCGCTGCCAGCGATGTACTGCCCAAAACTTTCTGTAACCAGCCATTCCCACGGATACAGCTTGAACAAATGCTTAATCATCTCGCCTTGTTCGTCCACAAAACGCTGATTTGGCGCATGATAGCCAATCGCTCCCACGTCCAAAAAGCGTGTGGTAAGCCCTGCTTGAATCGCCACGTCTTGTAAATACTGCGTGGTGATGGTGTCTTCGGTGCTGGCAGTTACCGCTGCAAAGTGCAATTTGTCATCAGCGCCAAATCCCTGCGCCAGCGCACGAAACTCCACCAACAAACGCTCATGAATGCTGTTAAACTGATCTGCGCCTGCCAGCGCACCGCCCTGCGCCTGCAGCCAATACCACTGCGCCACGCTCGCTTCAAACAGCGATGTGGGCGTATCAGCATTGTATTCATACAGTTTTGGGGCAGATTTGCCGTCATAGCACAAATCAAAACGCCCGTACAGGCTTGGCGACTGCGCACGAAAACTCGACTCAATCAAGCCTGCCGCCACATCGCCAATCGCCAAGCGTGCATAATCGCCTGTCTTGACGACGTGCGCCGCCGCTTGCAGATACATCTGGTGCAGCTCTTCGGTAACACGCTCAAGCTCGTCTACCTGCGCTTCGTCAAGCACATAGCACGCATCTTCTTGCCAATAATTACCGTCAATGCTGTGATAATCAAAGCCGATTTTTTCCATCTCGGCTTGCCAGTCTGGGCGTGGTGTAACCGCAATGCGCTTCACGAGCTGACTCCAGTTGCCTGAGCGGTGCTGCCAAAGCCGCCACGCGCTGTGCTGTTTTGGCGGTCGTTTTGGTTTGCTGATTGATAATTTTGTGTGCTTTGTGCCGCACTTTGGCGTGTGCCTTGATTGGCGGTTTGGCTGGCGGTTTGATTAGCAGCTTGACTGTTTGCCGTTTGATTGTTTACTGGCTGCTGCGTCATGGTTGGGGTTTGTGCGGTTTTTGATGCGGCAGTGGCGGCAGCGTTGTTGCCAGCGGCTTTTGATGCCAAATAACCAGCCGCTGCACCTGCTGCTGCACCTGCCAATAATGCCGTGCCTGCGCCCATGCCTTCTGCGCTTGCTTCGCCATCGCTCAAGACACTTTGTTCAGCGGCAGCTTGCTCGGCAGCGGCTTGTTCTTGGGCTGCGGCAAGTTGCGCTTGAGCAGCAGCAAGCTGGGCTTCGGCTGCCAATACCGCTTCTTCTGCTGTTTGTGGTGCAGGTGCTTGCGCTTGCTCTTCGCCGCAAGCCGCCAAGCCAAATGCCGAACCTAAAAGCACCAAAGAAACTTGCGCAGAGCGGCGCGTGGTAAACTTAGCCATAAGATTTTCCTAAAGTTGAGTTTGTGATGAGTTTACAAGTGATTTGGCTGATGGTTTTGTGATTGTGATTTAAAGTTGTTATTAAAATCCATCGCCAAAAATGCACATAAAAGACGTATTATGTAAGCAAATGCGTGATTTTACAAGCATTTTGCGTGCTTTTTTGTAAGAATTTTTCGTGTAAAATTGACAAATCCGCCCCGCTTGATATTTCACCCATCGCCAAGCCGTGCTATAATAAAGCAATTTTATTGTGGGCAAATTGCCAACTTTTTACCAAATTTTCGCCGCACCAAATGCGCCATAGCCAATCGCCAAGCACCGCCATCACTGGCAACTTGGCATAGCCAGCACTTTGTTATGACAGACATCACACCAAAAGCCACGTCCAAAACCAGCAAAGCAGACAGCCTAAGCAGCCGTTTATGGCAAGGCTTTTTGACAACCGTTGGCACCGAGCGATTTTTCCACATTTTCTCACCTTGGGTAAAATGGCTTGGCGCATTGGCTGCGATTTTACTTGGCGTAGGTACGGTGTGGGGCTTAGGTTTTGCGCCCATTGATTACCTGCAAGGCAACAGCTACCGCATCATCTTTATCCATGTGCCAGCCGCAAGCCTTGCCATGAGCGTTTATTTGGCGCTGGCGGTGCTTGGGGTGATTTTTTTGGTATGGAAAATCAAAACCGCAAGCCTAGTCGCCCAAGCGATTGCACCGATTGGCTTTTGTTTTTGCGTTTTATCACTGCTAACTGGCGCAATCTGGGCAAAACCCACTTGGGGAACGTACTGGGTGTGGGATGCGCGCTTGACAAGTATGCTGATTTTGGCGTTTTTATACGCTGGCGTGATGGCGCTGTTTTCCGCCTTTGAACACAGCGCCAACCGCGGAAAAGCCGCCGCCGTGCTGTCCATCGTGGGTGCGGTGAACTTGCCCATCATCAAATATTCGGTGGATTGGTGGAATACTTTGCACCAAGGCGCAACCTTCACGCTCACCAGCGCCCCAAAAATGTCGGCAAGTATGTGGGTGCCGCTGCTTATCATGATGATTGGCACTTATTGCTTGGTGGCGGCGCTTGCCATTTACCGCACCAACACCCTAATTTTAAGCCGTGAACACAACAAAGCGTGGGTACAGCGTCTGCTTGGCAAATAATCCCACAAAAAGCGACACAACCAAACCCTAGGAACAATCATGAAACCGTATTTTACAAACCTAAGCGAATTTATGCACATGGGCGGTCATGGCAGCTTTGTGTGGGTGTGCTACGGCATTACCATCGCAGCGATTGTGGCGTGGGTGATTTTTGTCCGTAAAGAACGCCAAGCCACCATCGCCAAACTTAGTCGTCAAAATGGGCAATCGGCTCGCCTAACCAACAAACAGCGCACCGCCCAAGCCCAAAATCTTAATCGCTAAAATTACAACGACAAACCGTTTTTTAAACCAATTTTAAACGCATTTAAAACTAGGTTTTAAAAACCAAAATTTTTAAATCCTTATCCGCTGAAAATTGATAAGCCGTTTAAAAACTTAAGCAAATTTACAAGCAAAACCACAATTTTAAAAACAAACACAAAGCAAGTGGTGCTATCATGAATCAAACACGACAAAAAAAATTGATGTGGGTCATCGCCATGCTGGTTGGTGCGGCGATTGCTATTGGACTGATTTTGTACGCCGTGCGTCAGCAAGTGGATTTGTACTACGACCCGACCGCCATCAGCCAAGGCGAAGCACCTGAAGCCAAGCGCATTCGTGCAGGCGGTATGGTGGTGGCAGGCAGCGTCAAGCGCGACCCTGCCGACCAGCTGAACATCTTATTTGAAATCACCGATTATCAGTCTGTCGTGCCTGTCAGCTATCGTGGCGTGCTGCCAGATTTGTTTGCTGAAAATTCAGGCGTGGTGGCGACAGGCGAGCTACAAAACGGTACGTTTGTGGCATCTGAAGTGCTTGCCAAGCATGATGAAAACTATATGCCGCCTGAAGTTGCCAAGTCGCTCAAAGACGAACACGCAGCGCGTGGTACCGATGTGAGCGGTGAAGTTTTCGTCCCTGCCACCAGCATGGCGGAGATTGACGAGCGCAATGCCGCCCAAGCCAATCAAGACGCTGCGCCAGCAAATTCAAGCCAAAGCAACTGATTTTACTCACAAACACCGCTGTCATACGATGGCGGTTTTTGTGTTGAGTATTTTGCACTGAATGGCTTGCAAGCCAAGCAAACTCAAGCCTTATGCCAAAAACGACAAAAAACATTGCAAAAATCGTCAAAAAAGACTATGCTAATGATGGCGTTTGCTCGTGGCTTGATTTGACTAAATTTAACTGAATTTAACCAAAATCGCCCAGCAAGCCAATCAACAGCAACATGGAGCAATCACATGAAAATCATCGTACTTACTGCACTTGCAGCCGCACTTAGCTTGACAGCGTGCAGTCACAGCAAACCAGTACAAACCGCCACACAAAGCACCCAAACTCAAGCCCCAACCGAAGCCACCAAAAAACAAAAAGACGCTGGCGTGTGGATTGACGTGCGTGGCAGTGAAGAGTTCGCAGCAGGTCATCTAAAAGGCGCGCTAAACATCACCACCGCTGAATTGGCGCAGCGCATCGCAAGCGTAGAACCTGACAAAAACGCACGCATCAACGTGTACTGCCGCTCAGGTCGCCGCGCTGGCGAAGCCAAAGCCCTGCTAGAAAGCCTAGGCTATACCAATGTCGTCAATCATGGCGGCTATGCTGATTTGGTTGCACAAGGCTACGAATAATCGGTATTTGCACCACTTAAAACCACAAACCCGCCCAAAACCCTGCGTGATGGTTTTCAATCAGGGTTTTGGCTGGATTCGCTGTTTTTAAACGGTTGATTTTTCAGCCGTTGTTTTTTAGACTACTCACTTTTAAGCGATTGCCTTTTAAACCGCCATTTTTAAACCCAACCTTGACAATCCGCCCATCGCCATGAAACCAACCAACCAACCAACCAACCAACCAACCAACCAACCAAAGCATGATATCACTTTTATCGTGCCTGTCTACAACACTTGTGAATATTTATCGCAGTGTTTAGAAAGTATTATTGCTCAAGACATTGATAAAGAAATCATCGCCATTGATGATGGCTCAACTGATGGTAGCGGTGAAGTTTTGGCGCAGTTTGCCGAACGTTATGACTTTATCAAAATCATCAGCCAAGAAAACAAAGGCGTGTCAGCAGCGAGAAACGCTGGGATAAAAGCAGCTGCTGGGCGTTATGTGTATTTTGTGGATTCTGATGATTATTTGTTGCCAAATTTGCACTTTGCTGATTACCTTGCCGTCATGGACAAAGAACAAGCGCCCGTTTTGTGTGGCTGCTTGGAATGGGCGCTCAAAGACGCTACGGTACTGCCCGCCTTGCCAAAAGTGCGCAAAGCTGCGCTGTCGGTGTATGTGGACAACACCAGCCAGCAGCATTATGTGGAAATCGCCCCATCGCTGGTCTATATTGACGCGCTCATACATCGTGGCTTTTTCCCTGCGTGCTTTATTTATATCATTCACACCGAGCATTTGCGCAGGTATGGCATTTATTTCAACGAAACGCTCACGCACTGCGAAGACACGCTGTTTGTTACCCAGCTTTTGACTTGCTGTGAATTTACGATGATTGAAACAAGTGAGAGATTTTATTATTATCGCCACCGACAAACCAGCATCACCAGCCAAACCAACGACCCAAACTCCCTATCCATGCCACTGGCTGCCGTCAATCATCTTTATCAATACTTGCTGAATCATGATTTTAGTCCGCAAATGCGTGTGCGGATTTTACTCATGGGCTTGACGGCGCTTGGTGGTGGCTTGTGGAACTTTACCGACTTTGATACCGCCACCCAAGCCAAATTCAAAGACCTGCTCACTCCAGAAATTTACGGCATGTATCAGCTGTACCACGCCTTAAACTTAACATTTCGTGGCAAGTCACTGCGCAGATTTGGCGATATCGAAGCGATGTTTAAAAGGTGGCTTGATAAGTAAACCCAAATCAGACGCCAAAGAAACACAACCCAAGCTCACTTACAGCACCAACCTATTCGCTTTTAGCAAACAACCCTTCATGCAACGTCGCCAGCTCAGCTTTATCATCATCAAAAGCCAAAGTCTCTTGGGCACGCTGCAAAGCACTTTGGGCGATGCTCTTGGCGCTTTGTTGTAGTGTATGGTCTTTGGCATGACAAAAAATCCCAAACAGTACTTTTTGCATAACCAGCTGCACTTCCAGCGTGCCGCTGCCGTCTCGCATGATGGGATAAAAGCTGTTTTCCAGCCATTTTGTCGTATCCAGTGGCGCAATAAACAGGCGGTCAAATTGAACCTCTTCAGATGGCGTATAATCAGCAGTGGTGAGATTAAAAATGCTCGTCATCACAGCAATCGCGGTGCCTGCATCATTATTCGTAGCCAGCGCACGCTGCGCCACTTCACTAAGCACAATAAAGCCCCACTCAGGGTCTTGGGCAAAGTCTCGGCTGGCGTCAATCATAAAACACGCGCGTATCTCATCAGCTGCGTCCACATTTTCCACCAGCGCAAGCGTGCTGTCTGGCATGATAAAATCACCTGCGTGCGCGATGATATGTATGTAGCCTTGTTGGTCTTGGGCAAGTTTTTGCAAACCAGCAAGATTGATGTGCGTCAGATAGCCTGCGCCGTTTGCCAAAACAGGCGGTGCTGTATCCGCCAATGCCTTACCGCCTGTGCCCATCTGCGGGTCTTGATAATAGGCTTGGACAGCCGCTTGAGTGGCGTGAGAAATCTTGCTCAGCGTGTTGCTTTGCCCGCCCAGCTGCGAGAGTATCTGCACCCAGCGAATCAGCATCAAAATCAAATAACCCAAAATCAGCAGCGTCCCCACAAACAGCACAAAACGTCCATTTTGGGCATAAAAGCCCAGCCCCAGCGCAATCTTGGCAATGATGGCATACACAAATGCCGACAAAAAACTACCAATCGCCAGCCGCGTACTGCCATCACTCATCACAAGTTTGGTGGCGCGCGGCGTGGTGGCATTAGACGCAGAACCAAATGCCGACACCATGATGGACAGCGAAAAAGTACTGACCGCCAGCATGGTAGAGGCAATCACGTTGAGCAAATCATCAAGCGTATCCAAATCCAAATGCGGAAAAGCGTCTGCCGACAAATGACTGTCTGCCAATTTGGCAATCAGCACAAACACCACCGCCAGCACCGCTCCCAATGTCGGTGCTACCCACAAGGTATTTTCAGGTTTTTTAAAATTTAAATACCATTGATAAAACATCGTTTTTAACATACAAACTTAATACTTAATCAAAATTTACTTAATATAAAATAAAAATGCAATATTGCGCCCATTTTAGCAAAATTTTCTAACAATCTTAAAAAGCGCAAGAAAAAACTTAAAAATTACAAGAAAACTTAACAAAAATACAACCCGCCGCCAAATCATTCATCGCACGCAAAGCGCTTTTGCTGTGTTATACTTTCACGCATTCATCAAACCAAATTTAACTTTTACCAAACCAAACTTAATCAGTAGGAAATTTTATGAAATCAAGAGCCGCTGTCGCCTTTGCACCCAATGAACCATTACAAATTGTAGAGCTTGATGTCGCCCCACCGAAAAAAGGCGAAGTACTTATCAAGCTGACACACACGGGCGTATGCCACACGGACGCTTACACTTTGTCAGGCGAAGACCCAGAAGGTGTATTCCCTGTTGTGCTTGGGCACGAAGGTGCTGGCGTCGTTGTAGAGCTTGGCGAAGGCGTAACCAGCCTAGCAGTCGGTGATCACGTTATTCCGCTTTACACGGCAGAATGTGGTGAGTGTGAGTTTTGTAAATCCAATAAAAGCAATCTTTGTGTCGCTGTGCGTGAAACGCAAGGAAAAGGGCTAATGCCTGATGGCACGACTCGATTTTCTTATAATGGAGAGCCAATTTATCATTATATGGGTTGTTCAACATTTAGCGAATATACGGTTGTTCCTGAAATTTCTCTGGCAAAAATCAATCCACAAGCCAATCACGAACAGGTCTGCCTGCTTGGCTGCGGCGTAACAACTGGCCTTGGCGCTGTACATAACACCGCCAAAGTCCAAGAAGGCGATAGTGTGGCGGTGTTTGGTTTGGGTGGTATTGGGCTTGCAGTGGTGCAAGGTGCAAAACAAGCCAAAGCAGGACGCATTTTTGCGATTGACACCAACCCAGAAAAATTCAAACTTGCTAAAGAATTTGGTGCAACAGATTGCATCAATCCAAATGATTATGACAAACCAATTCAGCAGGTGCTTGTTGAAATGACCAAATGGGGTGTAGATCATACCTTTGAATGTATTGGCAATGTCAATGTTATGCGTGCTGCTTTAGAATCGGCACACCGTGGCTGGGGGCAATCTATCATCATTGGTGTGGCAGGTGCTGGCAAAGAAATTGCGACTCGCCCATTTCAGCTCGTAACAGGCAGAACGTGGAAAGGGACAGCATTTGGCGGGGTAAAAGGCAGAACGCAGCTGCCCGGTATGGTTGAAGACGCAATGAAAGGCAAAATCTCGCTTGCACCTTTTGTAACTCACCGCATGCCATTAGAAGACATCAATAAAGCCTTTGATTTGATGCACGAAGGTAAATCCATTCGTAGCGTAATTCATTTTAGCGAATAAAAAGCACATAAAAGTGAGTAAAAAAGATGAAGCAAATCGAACAATACAGCTGTTTTGTTGGTACGCAAAGCGTGTGGGAGCATTTTTCCCACAGCCTAAACTGCCAGATGAAATTTGCCATTTATTTGCCTAAGCAAGCAGGAAATCAAAAACTTCCTGTACTTTATTGGCTGTCTGGATTGACTTGTAGCGAGCAAAACTTTATTACAAAATCAGGATTTCAGCGTTATGCTGCCGAGTTGGGCGTTATCGTGGTCGCGCCAGACACTAGCCCACGCGGTGCAGATGTGCCAAATGATGACGCTTATGATTTGGGGCAAGGTGCAGGTTTTTATCTGAATGCCACCCAAGAGCCTTGGGCTAAGCATTTTAAAATGTATGATTATATCGTAGACGAATTGCCTGATTTAATCAATGCACATTTCCCAACAAATGGTAAACAAGCTATCAGTGGACATTCAATGGGCGGACACGGTGCATTGACGATTGGACTTAAAAATCCTGATAGATATGCAAGTGTGTCTGCATTTTCGCCGATTGTTGCACCAAGCCAAGTGCCGTGGGGGCAAAAAGCCTTTTTAGCTTATTTGGGTGAAAATGCTCAAGACTGGCAAATCTATGACAGTGTGGAGCTGATTAAACAAGGTAAAAAATTGCCGCACATCTTGGTGGATCAAGGCTTGGCGGATCAATTCCTTAATGAGCAATTAAAACTTAATTTGCTTGAGCAAGTTTGCGAAACTCACGGTCAAAACGCCCAAATTCGTTATCACGAAGGTTATGACCACAGCTACTATTTTATCGCAAGTTTTATCGGTGAGCATTTGGCTTATCACGCCAAACGACTGGCAGCGTAAATTTTTCGCCAACCATCAGTCAATCACCAACAAAAAAGACGGTCAAATTGCCGTCTTTTTTTTATTAAAATTTCTCGTTGGCTTGATGGTAAATTTTGGCGATACAAACTCACAAACGCAAATCAAAGCAGCTTAAATTAAGGAACGGCAAATTAAGCAAACAGCCCTTGTACCAACGCCATATACAGCACCGTCCCAGCACCGATGGATAAAAACATATTTTTTCGCCAAAGGTGCAATGCCACCACCACCGCCCCTGCGATAAATTCAGGCGCACCGTAGGGCGTTTGTGTCAGCGAAATATTTTTGTAGCAATACACCACCAAAAGCCCAAACACCGCAGATGGCAGAGCCTGCCCCAAATAGCGCACAAAATCAGGCACACGTCTGTGCGCAGGAAACAGCCAAAACGCCATCCAGCGACACGCCTGCACCGCAAGCACGGCAAGCGCAATGGTCAAAATTTGTTCATTGATGCTCATAGCTTTACTCACGATTTGGCTGGCTTGGCGTTTGCCATCTTAGCTTCAATCGCCTTTTTGCGCACGCTCAAATACAGCAAAATTCCGCCCATCGCAGGCAATAAAAAATGCGTCTTGCCAAAAATTATCAGACACGCTGCCGTCATGCCAATGCCAACAAGCGAACTTTCGTGCGTTCGCTCCCTTGCCCACTGCTCCACAAAAATCACCAAAAACAGTGCCGTCATCGCAAATTCCGCCCCTGTCAAATCAAACGGCAGCACCGCCCCAAGCACACCACCCAATGCTGAACCCGCCACCCAATAAATGTGCAAAAACAGCGTAACCAGCACCATAAACCACGCCCTATCCACGCCATTTGGGTCAGCGGTGTAGTTAATCGCAAAACTCTCATCGGTCATGCCAGCAATCAAATACCAACGCTTCCAGCCAGTAATGCCTTCAAACTTACCGAGCATAGAAATGCCATAAAAAATCTGTCTGGCACTGACCATCAGCACCAGCAAAAGCACCGATGACGGCGCAAATGCCATAATCAGCATACCTGCGACAATAAATTCCACCGACCCTGCAAAAATAAACAACGCCATCAGCGCAGGATACCACGCCGAAAATCCCAGCGAAGACATATACACGCCATACGCCATGCCCAAAAACAAAAAGCCTGACATAATCGGCAGACTGTGAGCAAAGGCGGCTTTAGCGGTGTGGCGTAAATCAGGTGAAATCATGGGTTTTGTTTTGATGGATTGGCAAATGGCTGGAATAAATGAGCTGGGCTTAGTGATTTAAGGTTGGCGATTTAATTGAGTTTATGGTGAAATTTGATAGTTTAGGTTCGCAATTGGTATTCAAACTTATCAGCCAGACTGACAACACAGCCCAGCATTTAAAAACTCTCTGGCAAATCTTAGTTTTTTGCTTAGCCTATAAACCAAAAAACACCCTGTAATTTATCGGCTTTTGATACATCTGTCAAGAGTGGCAATCCAAACAATGTTTGGCGGCTCAATTTCATCACAAAATCCGCCCCAACAACTCAAACTGCGGGTACTGGCTAAGGCTTGCCAAGCCACGATAGCCCTGCGCCAGTCGTTCGCTGTCGTTTTGGATCAGTTCTGCGCATTTATCCGCAAGTAGCTCATAAGGCGCGCCTGCCACGCCTGCCAAAAATCGTGGCTCAATGACGGTGGTTGGGTTGATTTCGCTGACGATTGGCACAGCATTATTCATCAGATATGAGCAGCGCACCACTTCAAAAATCTCAGTCGTACGCAGGTGCGGATTGACGATGAGCTTGGCGCGCGCAATCCACTCATCACGCTGCTTGCCGTACACATTGAACAAATGCTTAAAGCGCAGCCCACGCGCCATCAGCTCGTCCAGCACTTTTTTACGCCTGTCGTTGGTTGAGCCATAAAACAGCACGTCAATATCTTGCTTGATGCCGCTATGCTGGCTGTAAATGCGGTTGAGTGATTTTTGATAGCCAAATTCAAACAGCTTCGCCTGCACGCCAAATTCTTGCCACAGCGCAAGATTTTTGGTGCTGTAATCCCAAATCACAAACCGCTCGCCCAGCGCCAAATACAGCTTTGTCCACTCACGAATCACAGGGTGTTCGCTTTGTAAATCCAGCTGTTCTAGATTAAAAACGATGGTATTGCTCGGCAGCTCAAGCGCTTTTTCACCAAGCGTATGCACGCCAAAGACGATGTTTGTCGCTTCTGTATAAATCGTACGGCTCGTGATGGTCGCTGCCACGCCAAGCTCCAGCAGCGAAAAATACAAAAGTTCGGCAAGCTCATCAAACACGCCGGGGTAAAAAGTGGTGATGTTGTAGGTGGGTTTTGTCATAAGATTGGTGCGCTGCTTTGCAAAATCACTGGTTGTTAAATCGGCAAGGCAAAATCGCCCAAGCCAAGCGCTATTGTAGCACAAAACCAAACTTACGATAAAATGGTGTTTGACTTAAAATGCAGGTTGGGATTGGGAATGGCAAGGCGAGAAGCAAACAGCGCAAAAACACACCAAAAAGAAACTGGCAAAAAATTATTGATCCAGCAAACGGCGCAATAATGCGATTTCTTTATCTTTTTGCACCAGCATTTCGTCTTTATGCGCGATGATGAGTTTAAGTTTTTCTATTTCTTGCTGACTGCTGTAATTTCTATTGACGCAATTTTGGTTGTTATCACCAATCAACAACGCCACGTCTTTATCTGATTTTAGCAGCTCAACCACATCAATATTAAAGGTGTTGGCAATATTTTGCAAATGCTCGATGGTGATTTTGCTCTCTCCACGCTCAAGTTTGGCATAGCCATTTTTTGACATTCTCAATTTTTCCGCCATTTGCTCTTGGGTCAAATGTTGCTCTTTTCTTAATTGAGCAAGATTATTGGGAATGTCCATAAAGCACCTTTTTGTGGGCAAAAGTCATAAAAAGTGGGTGGGAAAAATCGGGTTTGTTGGTGGATTTTCAAGGTATTTTATTATAAATTTTAAATAGTTTCAATTTTTTTATTCATTATTCATAAGGAGAATAGCATGATAGAACTTACAAGCTTTGATGGGCACAAAAAACAAGTGGAGGTCTGTAGTATTTCAGGAAAAGTAATTGATGTTAGGCGCACAGTTAAGACGCATATCAGCGGTCGTTCTCATGCTTTAGCAGGAGGCAAAAATAGATATGCACATGCTGGAACATCCATAAAATCAAGCAATACAACTCATGATGAGGTTTATATTGTTAATGAAGCTGGCAAAGAAGAAGTTTTGAGACTGACCAATTTTGAAGAAGCCAATATCCGAGCTGGCCACCACGTTCAAGCGCTATACTTCAAAGGGTTTTCACCAAAAGGCGATCCGACAACCACCCCTTACATTTTAATAAATAACAGATCTCTTGACAAAGTTGTGAAAAAATACGATGAGATAATAGAACCATTATTCAAAACAGGCCTAATAGGCTTAATGAAATTACAATTTAATCAAATATCTTCAAGTGTGGTTTTTGTTGCATTGGTAATCATACCATTAATTATCGCCCTATTTACTGCTTTGATTTTTACACCTGTCTTTGCAGCCGGCTATCTCATATGGTGGATGTACGCATCACGTAACATTAACAAGCAAGCAGAAGAGCTGTTTGGCGAAATTGATTTGCAAATAAAACAATACCTTCTACCGCCGACTTAATGATAGACTGGTTTTTCCATACCCCGGTTTACACAACCCAACATTTCAGAATAAATTTTTGCAATGTTGGGTTTTCGCCTTGCTCAACCCAACCTGCAGATGAATTATTTTATAACCATTAAACACCTAAAAAAATCCCAAACCACTTCAACCAACTCATATTTCACACACAAAAAAGACCACCCTAGAGTGGTCTTTTTTCAATCAATGCTCACGAGTGCTGCGAAACTCCACTTCAGGGTAGCGCTCTTGCATCAGCTGCAGATTCACACGGCTTGGCGCAAGATACGTCAAATAGCCGCCGCCATCGATGGACAGCTGGTCGTGGGCTTTTTTCTTGAATTTCTCAAGCGCCGCCTTGTCATCGCAGTGAATCCAGCGCACCGTCGCAATAGAAATCGGCTCAAAGCTGCACTGCACCTTATATTCTTCTTTTAGGCGGTGTGCCACAACTTCAAATTGCAGCACGCCCACCGCACCCAAAATCAAATCGTTGTTAATCTGCGGCATAAATACTTGGGTCGCGCCTTCTTCAGAAAGCTGCTGCAAGCCCTTTTGTAGTTGCTTAGATTTCATCGGATCTTTTAGCACCACACGGCGAAACAACTCAGGCGCAAAGTGCGGAATGCCCGTAAAATTCAGCACTTCACCACTGGTAAAGCTGTCGCCAATCTGAATCGTGCCGTGATTATGCAAGCCAATAATATCACCAGCGTAGGCTTCTTCTAGGGCTTGGCGATCGCCCGCCAAAAACGTTACCGCGTCTGAAATGCGCACTTCTTTACCCAGTCGCACATGATTCATTTTCATGCCTTTTTCGTATTTACCAGAACAAATTCTTAAAAAGGCAATACGGTCGCGGTGGCGTGGGTCCATGTTGGCTTGAATTTTAAAAACAAAGCCGCTAAATTCGCTCTCGGTCGCCAGCACGGCACGCTCCACCGCTGGCGCAGACTGTGGCGCAGGTGCGTATTTGGTGATCGTATCTAGCACCATGTTCACACCAAAATTCCCCAATGCCGTACCAAACAGCACAGGCGTAATTTCCCCTGCCAAAAACGCTTCAACCGACCAATCCTCCGCTGTCATCTGCGCAAGCTCTAGGCTGTCGGTAAAGGCATTAAACATCAGCTCGCCCAGACGCTCTCTTACGTCAGGGTGGTCGTAGCCGTCTCTGGTCTCAATATCAATAATCTCGCCACCATGCCCTTTTTTGTACAGGTACAATTTATCATCAAAAAGTCCGTACACGCCCACGAAATCCTGCCCCATGCCCATCGGCCAAAAAAACGGTACGCATTTGATTTTTAAGACATTTTCAATCTCATCAAGCAGCGACAGCGGGTCTTGGATTTCACGGTCAAGTTTGTTCACAAATGAGATGATGGGCGTGTCTCGCATACGGCAAATTTCCATCAGCTTGATGGTGCGCTCTTCCACGCCTTTTGCGCCATCAATCACCATCAGTGCGCTGTCCACCGCCGTCAAGGTGCGGTAAGTGTCTTCGCCAAAGTCGGCGTGGCCGGGGGTGTCCAAAAGATTTACCACGCAGTCGTTATAATCAAACTGCATGACAGACGTGGTGATAGAAATGCCACGCTCTTGCTCCATGCTCATCCAGTCGGACGTGGCGTGCTTGTCGGTTTTGCGTGATTTTACTTCGCCTGCGCTTTGGATTGCCTTGCCCCACAGCAGCAGTTTTTCGGTCATGGTGGTTTTACCTGCGTCAGGGTGGCTGATGATGGCGAAAGTGCGGCGTTTTTGGATTTCTTGGGTAAGATTGCTCATAACTTTAAAAAATTGCACAAAATTAGCGCATATTATAAGGCTTTATGCGTGAAAAGACCATATTAAATAAGACTTGATTGTCATAAGGCGCTTATCTCGCGGCGCAACGGCTTATTCTTTACCAAAGCCATGTCAAATTCGTTCACACATCTTAAACCGTTAAATCTTAAACCGTTAAATCTTAAAATCTTTCAAAACTGCCCAAACCTACCACCCATTTACAAAAAACAAACCCCTGCCGTAGCAAGGGTTTGAGCATTCAATAATTTAAAACAAAACCTTGTTAAATTATTTGCGTTTTTTACGGCTGATGGCGTGAATTGCACGGCCGTCTGCTGCCAATGCTGCTTCATGCACCGCTTCTGACACTGTTGGGTGTGCAAAAGTCATCAACTGCAAATCTTCAATGCTAGAAACAAACTCAAGCGCAATCATGCCTTGATGTACGATGTCGCCTGCGCCCACGCCTACAGCGTGCATGCCCAATAGGCGGTCGGTTTTTTCATCAGCAACCACTTTAATCAAGCCCACGCCTTCGCCTTGTGCCAGCGCACGGCCGTTAGCCGCTAGGTTGAATGAGCCAGTTTTTACTTCGTAGCCTTGCGCTTTGGCTTGCTCTTCGGTCAAGCCCACCCACGCAATCTCAGGGTGCGTATAAATCACGCTGATGATGGTGTCGTAGTTCACTTGCGCTTTTTCGCCATGAATGCGCTCTACCGCCATCATACCTTCTTCCATCGCTTTGTGAGCAAGCATTGGGCCACGCACCAAATCACCGATTGCGTACACGCCATCTAGGTTGGTTTTGCACTGCTCGTCCACGTCCACAAGACCACGCTCGGTCAAGGTGATGCCGCAGCCTTCAGCCAATAGCTGCTCGCTATAAGCACGGCGACCCACGCACACGATCAAGCGATCAAACACTTCAGTTTTGGTTTCGCCATTCACGTCAGTGGTTACTACCACTTCACCGTTTACCACTTCAGCGTTGGTAACTTTGGTGTTCACACGGATGTCAAGACCTTGTTTTTTCAGCAATTTAGCCGCTTCTTTTGAGATGTCTTTGTCCGCTGCCGCCAAAAATTCTGGCATGGCTTCATACACCACCACTTGCGAACCCAAGCGACGCCATACAGAACCCAGTTCAAGGCCAATCACGCCTGCACCAATCACGCCCAAACGCTTCGGTGCTTCGCTAAACTCTAGCGCGCCAGTGCTGTCCACGATGTACTCGCCATCTGTCTTGGCAACTGGGATTTCAATCGGCACAGAACCTGCCGCCAAAATCACATACTTAGCGGTGATTTCGCTTTCTTCACCAGTCAATGCCGCAAATTTAACTTTTTTCTCTGCGCCTTTACCGTCAAGCAATGTGCCAGTGCCTTGCAGCCAATCCACGCCATTGCCTTTTAGCAAGCCTGCCACACCAGCAGTCAAGCCTTTTACGATATTGTCTTTGCGCTCAAGCATTTTAGCAACATCAATGCTCACATCACCTGTGGTGATGCCGTGCTCTGCCATTTCATGCTTCGCTGCTTCATAGCGGTGTGAGCTGTCAAGCAGTGCTTTTGATGGGATACAGCCCACGTTTAGGCAAGTGCCGCCCAATGCAGGCTCGCCTTTGTGAACGCGTTTTTCAATACACGCCACGCTAAAGCCAAGCTGTGCGCCACGAATTGCTGCTTCATAGCCGCCCGGGCCACCGCCAATCACAACCAAATCATAAGAAGTTTTCATGATTATTCTCGTTTATGTGTTTGTTTTTAAAGGATTTATTGCTTATATAAGCAAATTTTTTAAAAAGCCTGCCTGCAACAGACAGGCTTTAGATTGTCAAAAGACTACCATCAAAAGATGGTGATCAAATTACAAATCAAGCAATAGCATTGATGGATCTTCAATCAATTCTTTGATGGTTACAAGGAATTGTACCGCATCTTTACCGTCAATCAAACGGTGGTCATAAGACAGTGCCAAATACATCATCGGCAAGATTACCACTTCACCGTTTACTGCCATTGGACGCTCGTTGATGGCGTGCATACCCAAAATCGCAGTTTGTGGTGGGTTGATGATTGGTGTAGACATTAGCGAACCAAACACACCGCCGTTGGTGATGGTGAATGTGCCGCCAGTCATCTCTTCGATTGCCAATTTGCCTTCGCGTGCTTTGATGGCATAATCACGGATGCCCGCTTCTACGTCAGCTAAGCCCATGCTGTCAGTATCGCGCAGTACAGGCACAACCAAGCCACGATCGCTTGATACCGCCACGCCCACGTCATAGAAGCCGTGGTAAACGATGTCGTCGCCATCGATAGAAGCGTTCACTGCTGGGAAACGTTTTAGAGCTTCGGTCGCTGCTTTTACGAACAATGACATAAAGCCAAGTTTCACGCCATGACGTTTTTCAAAGCGGTCTTTGTACTTAGCACGCAAATCCATCAATGGCTTCATGTTCACTTCGTTGAACGTGGTCAGCATTGCGGTTTCTTGGGTGGCGGCAAGCAGACGCTCAGCGATGCGCTTACGCAAGCGAGTCATTGGTACGCGAGTTTCAGCACGCTCACCCACAGCAGTAGCGATTACGCTGCCAGATGAAGTTTTCAAAGTTGGGTTTACCATGTCAGACTTAGTAACACGGCCGCCACGACCTGTGCCAGCCACGTCCGCTGGGTTTACACCAGTTTCTTTAGCAGCTTTACGCACCGCTGGGCTTTGGTCTTTGAAATCGCCTTCAGCAGTGGCTGGTGCAGCTTGTGCAGGCGCGGCAGCTGGCTCAGCTTTTTCTTCGGCTGGTGCGGCTGGTTTTTCAGCAGGTGCAGCGCCCGCTTCAAACTGCGCAATCACTTCAGCAGACAATACGGTGTCGTCCACGCCTTTTACAATGCTGGTTACCACGCCATCATCAGGCGCAACCACTTCAAGCACCACTTTGTCAGTTTCAATTTCTGCAAGCAGTTGGTCGCGGCTTACCGCATCACCTTCGGCAACGTGCCATTCTACGATTGTGCCGTCTTGTACTGATTCTGGGAACACAGGGGCTTTAATTTCAGCCATGATAAACTCCTAGGTTTATTTGATTTGTTTGCAAAATTTTATTCAAAAGTGCGCTTTTCACACTTTATCAAATGATTGAAATCCACCTTAAAACCAATTCATAAAACCGATTAAAAATGGATTGATAAAAACAATTTAAAAACTGCCAAATCCACATCTACTCATTGCTCATCACTTTACACATTCGCTTAATATCGTGTTAATGTATAAATCAAGCAAAAAGCAGGAAAGCTAAGCTGCATCGCACAGCTTAGCTTTAAGGGTTATTGCAACTGATCTTCGGCAACGTTCAACGCCTGAGCGATGAGCGCTTTTTGCTGCGCTGCGTGAATCTTCGGCGAGCCTGTCGCTGGTGCGGCTGCCGCAGGACGTGCTGCTGGTGCTGCCAATTTGTCCGCAGGGATAAAGCGATACAACTCTGGTAGCAGATAGTACCACGCACCTTGGTTTAGCGGCTCTTCTTGCGCCCATACCACAGATTCTAGGTTTGGATACTTGGCAAGCTCTTCTTGGATACGCGCTTCTGGCAATGGATACAACTGCTCAACACGCACGATGGCAACGTTGTCCAAGCCAAGTTTACGGCGCTGATCCAGCAGCTCGTAGTACACTTTACCACCGCACAGCACTAGGCGAGTTACCTTGCTGTTGTCCAGCGCATCAATCTCTGGCAATACCGTTTCAAACTTACCATTTGCAAGCTCTTCAAGCTGCGAAGTTGCCAACGGATGACGCAGCAAAGATTTTGGCGACATCACAATCAGTGGCTTGCGTGCTGGGCGCACCACTTGGCGGCGCAGCGCATGGAAAATCTGCGCAGGCGTGGTCGGTGTGATGACTTGCATATTATCTTCGGCACACAGCTGCAAATAACGCTCTAGACGTGCTGATGAATGCTCAGGGCCTTGACCTTCAAAGCCGTGTGGCAATAGCATTACCAAGCCTGCCAAACGCTGCCATTTGGTTTCACCGCTGGCGATAAACTGGTCAATCACCACTTGCGCACCGTTGGCAAAGTCGCCAAACTGCGCTTCCCAAATAATCAATGCGTCAGGCATGGTGGTGGCATAGCCGTATTCAAAGGCAAGCACCGCTTCTTCTGACAATAGCGAGTTATAAGTAGCAAAACGTGCTTGATTTTGTGAAACGTGCTGCAGCGGAATGTACATACTGCCGTCTTTTTGACTGAACAGCTCTGAATGACGATGACTGAACGTACCACGACCCACGTCTTCACCTGTGATGCGCACAAGTTTGCCTTCGTCCACCAAAGACGCATACGCCAAAGTCTCAGCGGCACCCCAGTTTAGCGGCTCTTGACCTGTTTGCATTGCCAGACGCTGCTCGATTACCTTGGCAACTTGACGCTGCAATTCAAAACCTTCTGGCACTTTCGCCATCGCTTCGCCATAGGCTTTTAGCTTGTTAATGTCAACGCCGGTTTCCCAGTCGTCCACCAGCTGATGACCCACATAAGGCGACCAATCCACAAATAGACTGGTGTCTGGCTCTTTCACCAAGCCATTTGCCACGTCTTCGCCATTGTCCAGAGCCACACGATAATCATCTTCTAGTTTGGCGCTGTCGTCTGCGCTTAGCACGCTTTCATCTGCCAATTTCTTGGCGTATTGCGCGCGTGTGGTTGGCAATTTTTTGATGATTTGGTACATCAAAGGCTGAGTGGCTGACGGCTCGTCCGATTCGTTATGACCGTTACGGCGGTAGCACACGATGTCAAGTACGATGTCTTTGCCAAATTCACGGCGATAATCTACCAAAAGCTGAGATGCAAACACCACCGCTTCTGGGTCGTCGCCATTGACGTGCAGCACTGGTGCGTGTACCATTTTCGCCACATCTGTGCAGTACTCGGTCGAGCGTGCGTCTTGTGGGCGTGAAGTGGTAAAGCCCACTTGGTTGTTAATCACAACGTGCAACGTACCGCCTGTCTTATAGGCGCGTGTTTGCGACATTTGGAAAGTTTCTTGGTTTACGCCTTGACCTGCAAAGGCTGCGTCGCCATGCACCACGATTGGTAGTACAGTGCTGTTATCAATGTCGTAGCCGTATTCTTCACTGCGGCGAGCTTGGCGCGCACGCACAGAACCCAGCATAACAGGCGATACGATTTCTAGGTGCGATGGGTTGTACGCCAAAGCAAGGTGCAGCTCACCGCCTTTGGTGGTTACGTTTGAGCTAAAGCCATTGTGGTATTTTACGTCGCCTGAGCCGATGGTTGGCTGTACTTTACCATCAAATTCATCAAACAAAGCGCTTGGGTTTTTACCCATGATGTTTACCAGCAAGTTCAAACGACCACGGTGCGCCATGCCAATCACGACTTCTTTTGCACCATAACCGCCCACACGCTGAATCATCTCATGCACAGCTGGGATAAAGCTCTCACCGCCTTCAAGACCAAAACGCTTCACGCCTGTGTACTTACGCGCAAGGTATTTTTCAAGACCTTCAGCCGCAGTCAAGCGATCCAGAATTTCTAGTTTTTTGGCGTTGTCAAAGCGAATGTGTCCGTGGTTTGACTCGATGTAATTTTCAAACCAGCGTTTTTCAGCAGCGGTGAAAACGTGCATGAACTCATAGCCAATGCTGCCACAGTACACACGTTCAAGAATCTCAATGATTTCACGCAAAGTCGCTTCAGATTTACCGATTGCCAAATCATTGGTTGGGAATAGCGTGTCCAAATCCGCTTCAGACAAGCCATGAAATTGCAAGGTCAAATCTTCCACTGGCGCACGTTGTTGCAGTCCTAGCGGATCAAGTTTTGCCTTACGATGACCACGGCGACGATAAGCGCTGATCAGCTGCTGAACCGCCATTTGTTTTGGGTCGCACTCGCCTGTGCCACCTGCCGTTGGGCGTGCGTTGGTTTGGTTGCGTGCCAAAAGCAGATACTGCTCTTTGATGGCGTTATGCGGCGCATCAGCGTCCGAACGGTAATCCGCAAAGTACTTTTGCCAATCTTCGCTCACGCTTTGATTGTCTTCCAAATACTGCTCGTACAGCGCTTCAATATATGCCGCGCCGTCCGCTGCCAATTCAGTGTTCTGATAAGCCACCGTATCTTTGCTATTTTTAGTCATAATTTTTGCCATGTTGGTAAATTACTGGATCGCTCACCAAAACACGCAGTTTTTGGGCAAGCCATCGCCTTTTTTAAATGCGTACGCATATCTGTATAGTTTACGCCATTTGACGACAGATAACAAGTTGCATTCTTTTGAAAAATGCAACACAGCACACTTTAATCGCCCTTTTATCACCATTTGACGGGCATTAGGCGCAATTTTACCCAAAAATAGGATAAATTTTCTTTTATCAAATTTCACGATTGGGAAAATTTATCATTTATGCAGACTTAAAATTCAACAAATCGTCGGTTGAATGTTGGTTTCGTCCAATGAATTTACCCACTCTGTCGGTTTGTAAACCAGACTGGCTTGCAAGCTAACTTTGAATTAACTTGTAAATTAAGCAGACTTGTAAGTTGATTAGATTATAGGATAAGCAGGCTTGCAAGTTAGGTTGGCGCAACCCAACATTTTAAAAAACGATTTTTAACCGATTTTTCTAGTTTGCCCAAAAGAAACCTGCCATAAAAACAAAAAAAGACCTTACAAAATAAGGTCTTTTTTTCTTACAGCTAAGATTTTTAGCCCGCTGTGTCAAGCAGCATACTGCGGATATGACCGATGGCTTTGGTTGGGTTTAGCCCTTTTGGACATACTGACACGCAGTTCATGATACCACGGCAACGGAACAAGCTGAATGGATCGTCAAGACGTGCCAAACGTGCTTGGGTGTCGCTGTCGCGACTGTCAATGATAAAGCGATAGCCGTTTAGTAGCGCTGATGGGCCTAGGAATTTGTCTGGGTTCCACCAGAATGATGGGCAAGACGTCGAGCAGCAAGCGCACAAGATACATTCATACAAGCCGTTTAGCTTTTCACGATCTTCTGGCGATTGTAGACGCTCTTTTGGTGGCGCAGGCTGATTGTTGATCAAGAACGGCTGTACTTTTTCGTACTGGGCGTAGAATTGGTTCATATCTACAACCAAGTCCTTAATCACAGGCAAGCCCGGCAACGGACGCACAACGATTTTATTTGGCAAGGTGTTCATGTTAATCAAACACGCCAAGCCGTTTTTACCGTTGATGTTCATACCGTCAGAACCACAGATGCCTTCACGGCAAGAGCGGCGGAAAGTCAGGGTTTCGTCTTGTTTTTTTAGACGCAAAAGCACGTCCAGCAGCATACGATCTGATTCTAGCAGCTCAATCTCGTAAGTCTGCATATAAGGGGCGTTGTCCTTGTCAGGATCGTAGCGATAAATCTCGATAATGCGAGTTCCACGACTCATAATTTTCTCCAAATGTCGTGGGCGCTTGGCGGCAGCTTCGCGCCCAAAATTTGCTAAAATGTCTTAGAAAGTACGAACTCGTGGCTCGCAATATTCAACGGTCAATGGCGTTTTACGCACTGGCTTGTAAATCACACGGTTGCCTTCAGAATACCAAAGCGTGTGCTTCATCCATTCGTGGTCATTACGTCCAAGCGGCGCAACTGCATCATCAGCAGGACGCTCATAGTCAAGCACGCTGTGCGCACCACGGCACTCATGGCGTAGCGCAGCTGATAGCATGGTCGCTTTGGCAACTTCGTATAGGTTTGCCACTTCTAGCGCTTCAATACGAGCGGTGTTAAACACGGCTGATTTGTCTTTTAGGTGAATGTTGTTCACTTTATCAGCCAATGCCAAGATTTTTTCAACACCTTCGTCCATCAAGGCTTGGGTGCGGAATACGCCTGCGTGCGCTTGCATGGTTGCACGGATTTCGTCCGCCACTTCTTGAGCGTTGTAGCCTTCGCTTGAGTTTTGTAGCTTGTCAAGACGTGCTTGAGTGAAGTCTAGCACGCGTGGATTTAGCGGCTTGTAGCCACGATCCGACTTGGCAAATTCGTCCAAGATGTGCTGACCTGCCGCACGACCAAATACCACCAAGTCAAGCAGTGAGTTGGTGCCTAGACGGTTTGCGCCGTGTACTGACACACACGCACACTCACCGATGGCGTACAAACCTTTAATCACACGACCTTCGGTGTACAAGCCTTGCTCGTCCACGTTGCCATCTAGTACAGGCACGGTAACTTGACCGTGAATGTTGGTTGGGATACCGCCCATCATGTAGTGAATGGTTGGTACAACTGGCACTGGCTCTTTGGTGATGTCTACGTTAGCAAAGTTATGGCTGATTTCAAATACTGAAGGCAGACGCTTCATGATTTCGGCATGACCTAGGTGCGTCATGTCCATCACGATGTAGTCGCCGTTCGGGCCGCAGCCACGACCTTCTTTGATTTCTTGGTCCATTGAACGTGATACGAAATCACGCGGCGCAAGGTCTTTTAGCGTTGGCGCATAACGCTCCATGAACGCTTCGCCATGCTTGTTACGCAAAATCGCACCTTCACCACGGCAGCCTTCGGTTAATAGTACGCCTGCGCCCGCCACGCCTGTTGGGTGGAATTGCCAAAATTCCATGTCTTGTAGTGGAATGCCAGCGCGCACCGCCATACCAAGACCATCACCTGTGTTGATGTAGGCGTTGGTAGAAGCCTTAAAGATACGGCCTGCACCGCCTGTTGCCAATACGGTGGTTTGCGCTTGGAAAACTGAGATGTTGCCAGTTTCTTGGTCAAGTGCAATCACGCCATTGATGTTGCCTTCTGCGTCTTTAATCAAATCAAGCGCAATCCACTCCACGAAAAATTGCGTGCCTTTTTCAAGGTTCTTTTGATAAAGTGTGTGCAATAGCGCGTGGCCAGTACGGTCAGCTGCCGCACAAGCGCGTGGCACTGGTTTTTCGCCATAGTTGGCAGAGTGGCCACCAAATGGACGCTGATAAATCGTACCATCTGCGTTACGGTCAAATGGCATACCCATATGCTCAAGCTCATACACCACTTTTGGTGCTTCGCGGCACATATATTCAATCGCGTCTTGGTCGCCCAGCCAGTCCGAACCTTTTACGGTGTCATAAAAGTGGAAATGCCAGTTGTCTTCGCTCATGTTACCCAAAGACGCACCGATACCGCCTTGGGCTGCTACGGTATGACTACGCGTTGGGAAAACTTTGGTCAAAACCGCCACTTTCATACCGCCTTCAACCAGCTGCAATGACGCACGCATACCAGAACCGCCACCGCCAACGATGACTGCGTCAAAGTTTAGCGTTGGGATATTGTGAATTTTTTCTTCTACTGAAGCCATGATTCAATCCTAAGTTAATAATTTTTCAAATTGGGATAATTTTGATACTGATGAATGTTGATAATACCGCCTTAAATTTCACGAAATTATCAATAAAATCAATCAATTACCAAAAAATCATCACACCCCAGAACAAATACACCAAAATCGCCACGATGATGGCAGCTTGAAGCACAAGGCGCAGTCCAGCAGATTTCACATAGTCGGTAAGCACAGTCCACATACCTACCCACGCATGAAATACCAAAGACAAAACCGCCACCAAGCTAAACAGCTTCATTGGCAAGCTCATCATAAAGCCATGCCACACATCATAGGTAACGTCATTAACTAGGAAAAAGCCGACCATTACCACCGCATACACCGCCAGCACCACAGCGCTGATACGTTGCAAAATCCAATCACGAGAGCCTGAGCCAGTCAGACCTGTGGCACTTTTAATACTTGAATTATTTCTAGCCATTAGAACATCACCCATACAAACGATGCGACAATCAAAATAGCGGCGATGATAAAGCTGATGATCGCTGCTGTTTTGCCCGATTTAAATTCTTCATTCATGCCAGCGTCAGCAAGCAAGTGCTTGATACCCATGACAAAATGATAGGCGGTCGCCGCCACAAAAATCCACGCCACAAAGCGAGTAGCGATGTTTGAGAATGCCGCTTCAAAGCCTTCTGGCGATGACAGCGACACCTGCAATACGCACAGCATTACAGGCACAAGTAAAAACAGCACAATGCCAGAAACACGGTGCAAAATAGAAGCCATGGCGATTGGTGATTTTGAGTTCACCGCAATCACTTGGCTTAATGGTAGGTTGATTGGTCTGTTGCTTTTCACAGCGGGCATCCTTATCTGGTTTTCGCCGCAAACTTACGGCAAGGAAAGCTGGCTGGCTACATAAACTGACGAACACCGATCAGCCTATGCCGCGAGCATCACAAATGTAAACTTCCATAAATGATACAAATAAATCCATATTTTTAAACGATAAGCCTTGACAATGCCAATGATTATCGTTTATGAATATCATCGTTTATGAAAGCAGGTTGGTAAATAGATAAATTATAAATCGTGAGCGTAAAATTTACAAACAAAAAACGATATTTTGCGCAAAAATTGGGTAATTTTTTTTGTAAATGATGACAATTATTCGCATTCGTAAATGTTTTTGCACGGCTTGTCGCTCATTTTTGGGCAATTTTGACGTAAATTTTCGTAAATTTAGCGCAGCTTAGGCATACCATACACGCCATTGATGAGTTTTGCACATTTATATTTTTTATTTTCTTTATCATTAAAATAAAACATCGCTCAAATCAGCGCCCCAATCGAATTGTTACAAATAATGTCAAGCAGCCAATAAACGCTTGCCAAACGCCCAATTCCCCACTAAAATCGGTGCATGATTGTTTATTAAATCACAAATTTGGCACGCTGTTTTGTCAGCGAATTTGCCGATTTTCCAAGGATTTAATGCCCACAATCCTCGCAAATTGCACGTTAATGAGTGTAAATTTTTCGTAACGGCTTGCAAGTTTGCGAAAGTTTTTGTATCATCACCTTGCTAAAGATGAATAATAGCACAGCAAATTTGTCGGAAATATAGCGCCAAATAAGCAAAACAAGGACGTCGTGTCTCGTTGTCAATAAAGGGAAAATGACACGAACACGATTCACACTCCACTCTTTTTTCGGCAAGGATTCGCATATTTGACAAGTCGCCATGGCAGGTGTTTTCAAAATATGCTCACGCCTAAAAAGAGCCAACAACCAAAAGAGGTTTATTATGTCAGAAGTTAAATTAGTCGTGGACGGCACCGAATACGAAATGCCTGTATTGCAAAGCAGCTTGGGTCGCCCAGTGCTAGACATCAGCGCCATCTCTAAAGCGGGTCTATGGAGCTATGACCCGGGCTTTATGGCAACTGCGCCAGTAGAATCTGCACTTACTTATATTGACGGCGACAAAGGCGAATTGCTGCATCGTGGCTATGCCATTGACGATTTGGCGGACAATGCCGACTACCTAGAAGTGTGCTACGCCCTGCTTTATGGCGATCTGCCAAATGCTGAAGAAAAAGAAAAATTCTACAAGCGTGTAAACAGCCACATGGCAGTACACGACCAACTGCGTAAATTCTTTGAAGGTTTCCGCCGTGACGCTCACCCAATGGCGATTATGATTGGTGTGGTTGGCGCACTGTCTGCCTTCTATCACAACCACCTAGACATCTCTGATCCTGATCACCGTGATGACACTGCGGTGGATTTGATTGCAAAAGTACCAACGCTTGCAGCAATGAGCTACAAATACTCAATCGGCGAGCCGTTCTTGTACCCACGCAAAGACTTCAGCTACGCAGAAAACTTCCTATACATGATGTTCGCCACTCCGGGCGATGTGAACTACAAGCCAAATCCTGTGCTTGTAAAAGCCATGGATAAGATTTTCACCCTGCACGCTGACCACGAGCAAAACGCTTCTACTTCTACCGTGCGTCTGGCTGGCTCAACTGGCGCAAACCCATATGCGTGTATCGCTTCTGGTATCGCAGCACTGTGGGGACCAAGCCACGGCGGCGCAAACGAAGCTGTGCTGAATATGCTTGATGAAATCGGCTCAGTAGAAAACGTGGCTGGCTTCATGGAAAAAGTAAAAACCAAAGAAGCTAAGCTGATGGGCTTTGGCCACCGTGTTTATAAGAACTTTGACCCACGCGCCAAAGTGATGAAAGAAACTTGCGATGAAGTATTGGGCGCACTTGGTATCACCGATCCAAAACTTGCCCTAGCGATGGAACTTGAGAAAATCGCTTTGAACGACCCGTACTTCGTAGAGCGCAAACTGTATCCAAACGTAGACTTCTACTCTGGCATTATCCTAAAAGCCATCGGTATCCCAACGTCTATGTTCACCGTAATCTTCGCCCTAGCGCGTACCGCAGGCTGGATTGCACACTGGACAGAAATGCACTCAGAGCCATTCAAAATCGGTCGTCCACGTCAGCGCTATGTTGGCGAAAAACACCGCGCATTTGTAAAACTAGAAGACCGCAAATAAGCCGTTTTCTCATACAAATCCAAAGCCAGCTCCCTTGTGGGGCTGGTTTTTTTAGCGTTAAATTTTAGCTGATGATTTTTAAACAGCGAAATTATAAAAGCCGTCTCACAAACCATCTCGCAAATTGCAACTCAAGCCATTACAATCCAAACCATCGCAAGACAGTTCATTACAACAAAAAAACAGCCCAACTTTCATTGAGCTGTTTTTATGTTTTTAGACTGGTGCAATTAAGCTGATTTAACTTAATAACACAAGCAAAACAGGAAACGCCAATCGCCTTACAAACCTGCTTGCTTTAGCAAAGCGCCAAAGCTGCCAAGTTTATTATCCGCAGATTTTGGCTTGTCGGTTTTTGTGCGTTTTGGTTTGGCTTTGTCCGCACCATCGTTGAATTTGCCATTTGCTTTATCGGCTTGGCGTTCAGACTTTTGTGTCTTAGGCTGCGCCTTGGACTTTTTATTTTCTGATTTCATGCTAAAGCCAATGCGTCCGCGCGCTTCGTCCACCACGATGACACGCACTTGCACAATGTCTTGTGGCTTGACCACATCGGCAGGATTTTCCACAAAATCGTCCGACAGCTCAGAAATATGCACCAAGCCGTCTTGGTGTACACCCACATCTACAAAGCAGCCGAATGCCGTTACGTTCGTTACCACGCCTTCTAGCACCATGCCCACTTGCAAATCTTTGATGTCATTGACGTCATCACGGAAAGTTGCCGTGCGAAACTCACCGCGCGGATCGTGCGCAGGCTTGGCAAGCTCAGCCAGCACAGTCGCCACTTGGCTAAAATTATCCGTGCTGTCGTTTAGCGCCTTAGCGGCAGCTTCGTTGCCCAGCACATCGTCCAGCGATTTATCTGCCTTGCGTAAAATTTCATACACCAAGCCATAACTTTCTGGGTGTACGCCCGTTGCGTCCAGCGGCTCGCTGCCGTCTTTAATGCGCAAAAATCCAGCCGCTTGTTCAAAGGTTTTCACACCCAAGCGTGGCACGGCTTTAAGTTCTTCGCGGCTTGTAAATGCGCCATTGGCACGGCGATAATCCACGATTTGCTGCGCCACGTTACGATTAAGCCCCGCAATGTGCGCCAAAATCGCAGGACTTGCAGTGTTTACGTCCACGCCCACGGCATTCACGCAGTCTTCGGTAACTTTATTCAGGCTGCCTTCTAGCTCAGTTTGGTTCACATCATGCTGATATTGCCCCACGCCGATGGCTTTTGGCTCAACTTTCACAAGCTCCGACAATGGGTCTTGCAAGCGGCGCGCGATAGAAACCGCCCCACGCACCGACACATCAAGCTCGGCAAGCTCGCTGCTGGCAAGCTCGCTGGCAGAATACACAGACGCACCTGCTTCAGAAATCACCACCGCTTTGGTGGCAAATTTATGCTCATCAATCACCGCTTTTACCAGCTGCTCGCTTTCACGGCTGGCGGTGCCATTACCCACCGCCACAAGCTCTACGCCATGCGTTTTAATCAAATCGGCAATTTTTGCGCGCGCTTCGTCCACTTTATTTTGTGGCTCAAATGGATACACCGTGTCGGTCGCCAGCACATCGCCTGTTGCGTCAATCACCGCCATTTTCACGCCATGGCGAATGCCCGGATCCACACCCAAAATCACCTTGCGCCCTGCTGGAGAAGCCATCAGCAAATGCTTTAGATTCTCGGCAAATACACCGATGGCATCCGTCTCTGCAGCGATACGACGCTCGGTCAAAAGACGATGCTCAATCTGCGTGCGCCATTTTGCCGACCACAGCTTATCAGCCGTATCCGCCAAAAACTCGCCATTATCCGCGTCCATATTCACGCCAAAATGCGCCTTAATCATCTCAATAAATGGCGCATCTTCGCCGTCCACATACAGCACCAGCACATTTTGCTGACGACCACGCAGCATGGCAAGCAAGCGGTGGTTTGACAGCTTGGCAAATGGTTCGCTGTGTTCAAAATAATCCTTAAACTTCTCGCCTGCTTCACGTTTTTCTTCGCCCACAAGCTCACTGCGAATGCTTGCCGTCTTATTAAAGCCTGTACGCACCGCATCCAGCAAATCCAGCGACTGCGCCCATTCGTCCAAAATAATCGCCTGCACGCCAGCCAGCTGTTTGTCGTACTCGTGAAAATCCGCTTCAAAGCTCTCGCCTGCTTCGTCCGTCAGCACATCAGGGCAGCTAAAGTTTGCCAAAGCGTCTTTTGGTGATTTGCCTGCCAAAATTTCCATCGCCACAGGCAAAAGTCCTGCCAATTTGGCACGGCTTGCCACCGAACGGCGACGTGGGCGGTACGGCTGATAAATTTCATCAATTTCCAGCTTGCTTTTTGCTGCCGCCAAACGCTCGCCAAGCTCGTCTGTATAAGCGTTTTGTGCCTTGAGCAGCTCGGTAACTTTCAAGCGGCGCGCCGCCAAATCACGCTCAGCAACCAGCGATTTTTCCAGCACACGCAGCAGCACATCATCAAGACCGCCCGTCTGATCTTTACGATAACGTGCGATGAAAGGCACGCTCGCCCCTTCGTCAAATAAGCGCGCAAACGCTTCTACCTGCGCAGGTTTTACGCCATGCTCGCTCGCCAATTTGGCAAAAATTGCCGCTTGGTCAATTTCCACAGTTTGCTCGGTCGCAGAATCAAAAGTCGGTACGGCGCTCAAATCAGCCGATGAAGTGGTGCTAATATCAGTCATAAATCATTTTATAAAGTTGAACATGGTAAACTCGCCGCCTGCAAGCGTTTATCAACAGCTCTGCCGATTGCTTTGCTCATTGCTTTTTGGTCGCTTTGCCAACTGCTTTATCAGCCGCTTTGCCAAAACTTTGTCAATCGCTGGGCGTGCGTGCTTGCCATTATAGCAATTTTTCACGCCAAGTTGTCAAAAGCACGGCAAATTAACGCCAAAAAACACGCCCGAAGCCACAAAAATCACAAAACTTGGCAACTCATCATCGCCAAAGCGTGCCAGATGTAAAAAATTGGTGTAAAATTTGGTAAAAATGCGAAAAACAGTTACATTTTTTTGTGCAATGTTGTACACTTAACAGATGAATGCTGGCAAATCCAGCAAGCCAAACACCAAAGCAAATACTTTAAAGGAATCGCCATGACAGAAATTCACGAATCCATCGCTCATCGTATTTTGGTCGTTGATGATGACGCACGTTTGCGCACTTTGTTGCAGCGTTTTTTGGAAGATGACGGCTTTATCGTGCGTGTAGCGCATGACGGCAAACAAATGGACAAATTCATCGCGCGTGAGCTGTTTTCGCTGATTGTGCTGGATTTGATGCTGCCAGACGAAGACGGCATCGCCATTTGTAAGCGTCTGCGTGCCGACAATGCCGACATTCCAATCATCATGCTCACCGCCAAAGGCTCGGACGCTGACCGCATTGCTGGGCTAGAAGCAGGCGCAGACGACTATCTGCCAAAACCTTTCAACCCAAAAGAGCTGCTGGCTCGCATCAAAGCGGTGTTGCGCCGCCATAACAGAGAGCTGCCCGGTGCGCCAAGTCAGCAAATGGAAGTGGTGGAATTTGGCCCTTGGACGCTGGATTTATCCACACGCACGCTCAAACGAGACGGCAACGTGGTAACGCTCACCACTGGTGAATTTAGCGTATTAAAAGCACTGGTGCAGCACCCAAGAGAGCCTTTGACGCGCGATAAACTCATGAATTTGGCGCGCGGACGTGAATGGGGCGCAATGGAGCGCAGCATTGATGTGCAGGTGTCTCGCCTGCGCCGCCTGATTGAAGATAATCCATCACAGGCACGCTATATCCAAACCGTGTGGGGCGTGGGCTATGTGTTTGTGCCAGATGGCGCGGAAGGCTGATTTTCTCATCATGCGCAACCATAAATCAAACCAAGCTGTCAGATGATGGCTTGGTTTTTGTTTTATCGCATTCACACCGAGCAACAGCTTGGCAAAAGTCCGCTTGGCAAAAATAAAACCCCTTGTGTGGAGAGACAAGGGGTTTTGTTTACAATGAATGCGTCTAATCAGAAGTTATAACGCAGACCTACTTTTGCGCCGTATTGATTGATTTTGGCATCGGTGCTGAAAAATTCGCCAAGATGATTGTATTCTACGCCAGCATCAAGCGCTAGATTTGGGTTGATGGCGTATTGCACGCCAGCCAGTACGCCAGCAGCCACAACGGTATCCTTGGCATGGTCGTTTTCTGCCTGATTTACACCCAAGCGCGCGCCAGCATACGGAGTAACGCCTGACACTGGAGCGAAATCATAGATAGCCGACAAACCCACCGAGCGCATCGTAGTTTCCCACACCACTTCAGCTTTGTCGCTAAACTTACCAAAATCTGTATAATCAAGCTGATAACGCACCGCGCCTGTATCCTTACCTACTGCCACGCTGTAGCTTGCGCCGCTGTCTTTCAACTTTTTACCAAGCTCTTTGGCTTCTAGTTTAGAATAACCCACATTACCTTGAACATAGTAGCCAGAGTTGGCCATTGCCAGAGTAGAAACGCCTGCCAATGCAGCAGCCAATGCAAATTTTTTCATATCATTTCCATCAAAATAAGCGCAAAAGCGCAATCATATCCCAGCGACTGATGTCAGTCGCAAGCCTTTGATCAGCTCATGGTCATTCTACCCCTCTTCCCGCAATACTTTTGCAAGGGTTTGTTACAATTTTTTTAAAATTTGCAAAAAATAATTGACAAGTATTTGAATTTATTCATTTAAAAAACAAAAAAGACAACCCATCAGATTGCCTTTTTCTCAAATCCAAACTCACTGCCTGCGCTTTAACAAATACACGCCTGCAAGCGTGCTGATGACAATCGGCAACAGCGCCATCAACAAAGGCGATATGCCAGCCGCCAGTGCGATAAATCCTGTCAAATCCGTCAAATAACTAAACAGCAACCCTGTCAATAACGCCAGCACAATGCGCAGCCCCAAGCCTTGCGAACGCAGCGAACCAAACACAAAAGACGACGCCACGAGCACCAAAGACAGCACCGCAAAAGGCGACAGCAGCTTTTGCCAAAACGCCACTTCATGACGCAGCGAACGTGAATCTTGGTGCTGCATAAGCTGACCGTGCGCATACAAATCCGTCAGCGACATATCTTCAGGCTCTTTGGTGAGCAAATGCACATCGGTCGGCGCAATCGGCAGGCTGAGCAATCTGTCATCATCATGCGCGCGCGACACGCCAGCAGTGCTGATTTGCACTTCGTCCACGCCTTGCAGTTGCCAAGTGTATTCGCCAGCGTTTGCATTGCTTTTTATTTGATTGGCTTGATTGGTTTGGTGCTGATAAATGCCAGAATCCGCGCGTAAAGCAGCCGTCAAATTGCTCGCTTCGTCCAGCCGATAACGCTTGGTTTCGCCAAGTTTGCCATCGCTGTCGGCATAGCTGATATACACAACGTCTTGACCGCCATCACGCGGCACAACCGACCAATAGCCATGCACCGAAGTGATTTTATCGTCTTGTATGTGCGATTTGATGATTTCGGCTTTTTGGTTGGCGATGGGCAGCACAAACTGATTCACCCCAAGCGCAATCAGCACAAACAACACCGCAGGAATCATCGTCCAGCCAATGATTTTATACAAGCTCAAACCCGCCGCACGCATACTGGTCAGCTCGCTGTGATTGGCAAGCAAACCTAAGCCCACCACTGCGCCCAAAAGCGCGCCCGTTGGGATAAATTGCACCAAAAAATACGGCGAACGATACAGCATATAATGCAGCGCGTCCATGGCGGTATAGCTGTCATTGACATTATCAAGCTCGGATAAGTACGCAAACACTGTCTGTAAAAGCCACAGCCCCACCACTGCGCCCAGCATGGCAAGCAAGGCGGCACGCATGACGTAGCGTGGCAAAATCATCGTTTTCATAGCTTGCTCCGCTTAGTTTGTGGGGTTTGAACGCTTGGATTTTGGGTGTTTAAATTGTGCGCATTTTGGTGTTTGGCAAGACGAAACCGCGCCATGATGCGCTCGTGATAATTTAAATACAGCGCAAACGCAAAAAACAGTGCAATCACCACAGGATATGCCCACACGCCAAGTTTGCCCTTGCTGATGCTTTCTTTGAGCGAAATGACAATCAGCGCACTCGCCACAAAAATAAACACCGAAGGAATCAGCTTAAACCAGCGCCCTTGTCTTGGTCGCACCTGCGCAAGCGGCGTGGCAAGCATGAGCGCCAAAATAATGAGCCAAGGCAAACTCACACGATAGCCAAGCTCAGCTTTGGCTTCTGGCACATTGTCATAAGGCAGCTTGCCTTGTACCACCGCCCATAAATCCGCCGTGCGCCAGCCTTCAATTTTCACAGGCTTAGCTTCATTTGGCTGCGCCACATCAAGGCTAATGCGATAACGCTCAAAGCCCACTTGGCTGTATTTACGGCTGGTTGCGTCCACTTCATAACGTCTGCCTTGATGCAAATCCAGCTGCAGCACACCGCCATCGCCTGACACTTGCGTGGCGGATTTGGCATAAATCAGCGTGTCTTTTTCACTAATCAGCTCGCTTGGAATTTTATGCTCGGAAAATTCAGACAATGCTTGCTGCTGCTCGTCTGTCAAGGGCGTTGCCGCTTGTTTTGGCGTATCACTTGCCATCTGAATGACTAAAACGTCTTGTAAATATTCACGATTTTCGCCAATCTCGCCAACATACAAATGATAATCGCCACTGCTGATGAAAGATTTTGGCTTGATTAAATCAAACACTTCCACCAAAGATTGTTCTTGCCATAAATTCGCCGCACGCTCCACGCCCCAAGGCTTGCCAATAAGCGCAATCCACGTCTGCAGCACAAACGCCAAAAGCACCAAAGGCACAAGCAAACGGCTCAATCTGCCACGACTGATACCGCTGCCCACGACAATCGCCATCTCATGATCGGCATACATTCGCCCCAGCACCAGCATGAGCGCGATAAAAAACGCCAGCGGAAAAATCAGCTCCAAAAAGTACGGCAAATTATAACCAATCAGCGTAAACAGCACGCCAACGTCCAGTCCGCCTTCTACCGCGATGCCAAAATAACGAATCAGCCGCCCACCCAAAAGCATGACCACCAAAAACCCAAGCACAAGGGCGGTGGTTGTGGCAACTTGCCAAGTCATGTAGCGGCGTAAAATCACAAATAAAATCCCTAGCTGATTTGATAAAAATGCAAGCGCATATGGCAACTTATGGCAATGATTTACCAGCGTCAAATTTGCCATTGTCAAACTTGCTATTATAACAAAAACCGCCACAAAAACCACACTAACCGCCAAGCCAAGTTCAAGCATTTTAAAGCGCTTGTTAAAGACTTACGATTTCACGGCAGAATTTATCGCTTTGGTGTGGCAAAGCCTGCAAAATGTGCTACACTAAAGCATGCCCAAAGTGGCTTATTTGTGCGGCTGCGATATTTTATGATTTTATGCCGCACACCTAATGACAACTTGGCAAGTGTTTAAAAAGTATGCTTAAATCAAACTTAAGCCAGCCTACTTTTAAGACCACGCCCAACAACTTTTTAAACTTTCACACAAACAACAGTTAGGAAGATAGCATGACAACTTTAGCGTTTGACAGCAAACTTGGCGTGAAAAAAAGCGCCAAAAACGCACCGCACTTGATTATTTTTGCCGACAGCGATGGCAAGATTCTAGGCGGTTTTGACAACGACACCAATCTTGAGCGCGCAGCAAATTTAATCAGCGCCGCCAACTTTTCAGGCGCACTTGGCGAAACCGTGAGCGATTACGCCCTAGCCGATAAAGCGTCTGCCATCAGCGTGATTGGCGTGGGCAAACTTGGCAAACTGGCAAATAACATCGCCAAAGTCGCAGCCGCCGCCTTTAAAGCTGGCAAAAACAGCAAAAATGTAGTGATTTTATGGGGCGATGTGCTGTGCCAGCAGCATTTTGGGCAATTTGCCTTGGCGTTTTTGAACGCAGGCTATCGCTTTGACACTTATAAATCAGAAAAAACCAAAACCACGCTAAGCACCGCCACCATCATCAGCACCAAAGATACCGCTGCCGATTATGAGCGTGCTTTGGCGCATGCACAGGCGACTTTCATCGGTCAAAGCCTTACGCGCGATGTGGCAAACGAAGCGCCAAACGTGATGAACCCAAGCGAACTTGCCAAAGTCGCCAAACAACTGGGCAAAGAGTATAGCGATGTCGTAAACGTCAATGTGCTTGGCGAAAAAGAGATGGCAAAACTTGGCATGGGCTGCTTTTTGGCGGTGTCAAAAGGCTCGGACGAAGAAGGTAAGCTCGTTGTCATTGAATACTTTGGCAAATCTGGCAAAGGCAAAAAAGCCAAACTTAAAAACCCAATCGCCCTAGTCGGCAAAGGCATTACTTTTGACACTGGCGGCATTTCGCTAAAACCAGCCGCTGGCATGGACGAGATGAAATACGACATGGGCGGCGCGGCTGCCATGCTGGGTACGATTAAGGCGGTGTGCGAAGCTCGCCTTGCGCTGGATGTCGTGGTGGTGCTGGCGTGCGCTGAAAATATGCCATCTGGCAAAGCGTCTCGCCCGGGCGACATCGTTACCGCCATGAATGGCATGAGCGTAGAAATCCTAAATACTGACGCTGAAGGCCGTCTGGTGCTGTGCGATGCGCTGTGCTACACCCAAGACAACTACAAACCTGCCACCATCATTGACGCTGCCACCTTGACAGGCGCGTGCGTGATTGCGCTTGGCGGCGTGCGCTCTGGATTGTACAGTAATGACGAAGACACGCTGTTTGCCCTGCAATCAGCTGGCGAATACTCAGGCGACTTAGTATGGCAAATGCCGCTGGACGATGCCTATGACGCACAGCTAAAATCTACCTTCGCAGACGTGCAAAACATTGGCGGACGTGAAGCTGGCTCGGTAACAGCAGCGTGTTTCTTGCAACGTTTTATCAAGGAAAACCAAGCGTGGGCGCACCTTGACATCGCAGGCACGGCTTGGCAATCTGGCGAAAACAAAGGCGCAAGCGGTCGTCCTGTGCCGATGCTGGTGCAATATCTTGCCAATCAAGTAAGCAACTAAACCCAAACCATCAAAGCCGCCCATCGCCTGATGGGTGGTTTTTTGGTGGCAAGATTTAAAGTTTGTAAAATTGACAGATTTGCTGGCAAAATATAGCCGTGATTGGATTGGTGCTACAGGTTGAGTTGGCAAGGTAAATCATCAGTCCAGCTAGCAAAAAACTCAGCTTTTAAAAACAAATTTTTAATCCATAGGAAGCTGTCATGGCAACGCTGATGCAAAAAGACGTACTGCTTGAGATGGTGTTTTTTATCAACGCTCGCGTTTTTCATGCCGAAGGTAAAATCAGCGAACGTGAAATGATGAATGACTTGATTTGGCTGGGCGCTAAGAAAAATGAGTATTATGGCACCGATGAAAGCAGGCTTGATTATGACGCTGAATTAAGTGAATTAAAAACTTTAAAACACAAGTACGAAACTTTATGCGCTTAATCGTTGATATTTAAAATACACCAAACGCTCGTTCATTTTACAAATTTAAAACCCAAAACCATCATAAATGCTAAATACAACTCAAGACGTGTTTGCACCGCCTAAACCCAATTCCAAAACCGCTGCAAACATCGCCAAAACATTTTATAATTAAGCAAACCAACCGCCAAACACAAATATGCGCAACAATCCGCACAATACCAAAACCCACAACCAAACCCTAACCATCGTCAGCGTAACAGGACATCAAGCCTACGCCGAAGGGTCGGTTTTTGCCATTTTGCGCAGCCGTGCTGAGCTGCTGCACAGATTTCCTGATGTGCAGTGTCTGCTTGTCAGTCCAGAAAAACCGCACGATTTGCCTGACGAAATTCGCCACATTTGCTGCTCGCCTTTTAGTTATTTTGAGTACAATCTTTTTATGGTGTACATGCTCGGCTCGCTCATTGATACCGACTTTGCGCTCGTGGTGCAAAATGACGGCTGGGTGATTGACGGCACAAAATGGCGTGATGAATTTTTGGAGTATGATTACATCGGTGCGCCCATCGCCCATTTTTATGAAATTCACGACCACGAACCCACGCATTTTTATGATCATATGTTTTGGGCGAAGCATTGGCAAAATCCACCCCAAAATCTGCACACGCCCCAAAATGGCGGTTTTTCGCTGCGCAGTCGCAAGTTGCTTGATGCGCCGCGTGCGCTGAATTTAGAATATAAAATCCACGCACCTAATGCCTTTAACCCTGCTTCTGGCAAGCCTGTGGGCATAAAATGGGGGCATGGCGGCTATCATGAAGATGTGTATCTGACCACCGCCAAACGGCAGCTGCTTGAGCAACACGGCATTAAATTTGCGCCTTTGCCCGTGGCGGCACTGTTCTCGATGGAAATGATTACTTGTCAAATATGCTATCAAATCCCCATTGACGAAGTGTTCGGCGCGCACTTTTGCTCAGGCATGATCTTAACTGGTACTAACAGCGTGCTTTTGGCAGACCCGTTTTATCACACCGATGAAATGCTGAGCAATTTTCCCACCATCAAACGCCTAAAAGACCTTGGCTATCAGCTGTATCTTGACGAAAATACGCCTGCATGACTGCCAAATTCATAACAAAACCCAAATCACCTTTTGCGATTTGGGTTTTATTTTGTCAATCAATTAAGCTAAGTGAATCTAAGTTAATCAAGATAAGTCAATTAAGCCAAATCAATTAAATCCAGCCAATTAAACCAAGCCAAACGCACTCACTCTTGTTTGCGCTTGGCTTCAAAAAACAGCATATCAATCACCACGAACGCCATGCCCACGCAAATGCCAATATCGGCAATATTAAAAATCGGATAATGCCACACATCTGCATAATGAACGTGAATAAAATCAATCACATAGCCGTGTATAAAGCGGTCAATCACATTGCCGATTGCGCCGCCCAGCACCAACGCCAGCCCAAAAGACAATAAGTGTGCTGATTTTGGCACTTGGCGCAAATAAGTGATGATGAATACCGACACAAACAAGCCTAGACCTGCAAAAAACCACTTTTGCCAGCCGCCAGCGTCCGCCATAAAGCTAAATGCCGCACCGTAATTATACGCCAGCGTCCAGTTTAACACAGGCGCAATCACGTCCATCGTCTCACCAAGCTCAAAGCGTGTATTAAAAAAATACTTGCTGATTTGGTCAATGACAAGCACGAACGCCGCCAGCAGATAATAACGAGTCGCCAGCTTGCCATTGGGCGCAAGGGTTACGCTTAGATTTTTGCTAGAATTAGGCATAGCGGCGCTCTCCACCTTCACCAAAGGCATTGGTTACGCAGCGGCCGCACAGCTCTGGATGTTCGGCATTTGCGCCCACATCGGTGCGAATGTGCCAGCAGCGCACGCATTTTTCGCCCACAGCAGGCGCAATGCGCACACCCAGCTCGCCATCGCCTTGCTTGACGGCAGCATCACTGGTGATGAACACAAAGCGCGCTTCATCGCCCAGCTTGTCAAGTGCGCTAAACACCGCACCGCTTGCGCTAATTTCTACTTGGGCGGTTAGGTTGCTGCTTACGGTCTTGGCGATTCGCGCATCTTCAATCGCCTTATTCACCGTGTCTTTCACCGCCAAAATCGCTTCCCAATCGCTGACGCTGATGTCGTTCATTGCAGGCTGTGGCAGCTCATACCAAGTTTGGGCAAAGATGTATTTGTCATTCTCAGCATCACTGCGCACAAATGCCCACGCTTCTTGGGCGGTGAATGGCAAAATCGGCGCAATCCAGCGCAACAAAGCGTGCGCAATGTGATGCAGCACCGTCTGCGCTGAGCGGCGTGGCTTGCCATCAGCGCGCGTGGTATAAGTGCGGTCTTTGATGATGTCTAGGTAAAATCCGCCCAGCGACTGTGAACAAAACGCACTCACCGTCTGCACCGCTTGGTGAAATTCCATGTCGTCATACGCTTTGGTGATGGCGTCTTGCGTGGCTTTGGCGTGCGTCAGCATGAATTTATCCAAGCTCACCAGCTCATCAAGCGCCACGCTGTCGGTCGCAGGATTAAAATCGCTGGTATTCGCCAGCAAAAAGCGCACCGTATTACGAATGCGGCGATAAGTGTCCACCGCGCCTTTAAAGACTTTCTCGCCTGCGCTCATCTCGTAGCGATAATCAGCAGATGCAATCCACAAACGCAGCATATCCGCGCCTGTTTTGTCAATTTCACGCTGCGGCTCGATGATGTTGCCAAGTGATTTACTCATCTTACGGCCGTTTTCGTCCACCACAAAGCCATGCGTCAAAACTTGCTTAAATGGTGCACGTCCGTGAATCGCTTCAGACGTCAAAAGCGATGTCTGGAACCAGCCACGATGTTGGTCGCTGCCTTCTAGGTACATATCGGCAGGATTGGCAAGGCTGTCGTCTTGGTCAAGCACCGCAAAATGTGTCGTCCCAGAATCAAACCACACATCAAGCGTGTCGCTCACTTTATTATACTGGCTGGCTTCATCGCCCAAAAAGTCCGCACAACTGGCTTCAAACCACGCTTCAATGCCGCCTTTTTCAATCATTTGCGCCGCTTTTTCAATCAGCTCGCTGGTGCGTGGGTGCAGCTCGTCCGTCTCTTTGTGCGTGAAAAAGGCAATCGGCACACCCCAAGTGCGCTGACGGCTGATACACCAGTCAGGACGGTCAGCCACCATCGCTTCAATGCGGTTTTGCCCCCAAGCAGGTGTCCACGTTACGTTTTTGATGTCGGCAAGCGCCTTTTCACGCAGCCCCATTTTCTCCATGCTGATAAACCACTGCGGCGTGGCACGGAAAATGATTGGCGTTTTGTGTCGCCAGCAATGCGGATAGCTGTGGCGGATTTTGTCGTGTTTTAAAAGATTGCCAGAATTTGCCAATGCTTCTAAAATCTGCGGCTGTGCTTTATAAATATGCTCGCCCACAAATACCTTGGCGGCTGGCAAATACACGCCTGTATCGCCCACAGGATTTTCCACTGGCAAATTGTATTTTTGACCTACGTTATAGTCGTCCACACCGTGCGCTGGCGCGGTATGCACAAGCCCCGTACCACTGTCAATGGTAACGTGTTCGCCCAAAATCAGCGATACTTCACGCTCGTCAATCAGCGGGTGCTGCACCTTAACAAACTCAAGTGCTTCGCCTTTTAATTTGGCAAGCTCGCCCAAATTCTCAAGCTCAAGCGTCTCAAGCACGCTTTTCGCCAATTCGCTGGCAAGCAGCAGCACGCCTTTGGCAGTCTTAATAAAGCTGTATTCTTCGTGTGGATTGATGCTGATGGCTTGGTTGGCAGGCAGCGTCCAAGGCGTTGTCGTCCAGATGACCGCATACGCCTTCTCATCGCCCAAATCCACCACGCCTTTTGCGTCCGTGATTTCAAAGCCCACAAAAATGGCGTCTGATGTCTTATCGGCATATTCCACTTCCGCTTCCGCCAGCGCAGACGCACAGTCCAAGCACCAGTTCACAGGCTTAAGCCCACGCACGATATGACCGTTGTCATAAATCTTGCCAAGCGCACGTACGATGTTGGCTTCTTGGGCAAAATTCATGGTGAGATAAGGATTATCCCAATCGCCCAGCACACCAAGACGCTTAAAATCTTTCATTTGCAAGGCGATTTGGCTCGTGGCATATTCACGGCACAGCTTACGAAATTCGGTGGCATCCACTTTTTGACCGACTTTACCGACTTTTTGTTCCACTTTTTGCTCAATCGGCAAGCCATGACAATCCCAGCCCGGCACATACACCGCATCAAAACCAGACAGATTTTTTGACTTGGTGATGATGTCTTTTAGCACCTTATTGACCGCATGACCTAGGTGAATTTGTCCGTTGGCGTATGGCGGGCCATCGTGCAAAATGTACTTTGGCAAACCCTTTTTGATGGTGCGAATTTTTTGGTACAAATCGTCCGCTTCCCACTCAGCCAGCCAGTTCGGCTCACGCTTGGCAAGATCGGCACGCATAGGAAATGGCGTGTCGGCAAGGTTTAAGGTGTTTTTATAATCAACAGTCATGGTCGCTATCTTAGGTTTGTTTGTGTGAATTTTACCGTTTTACAATGTCAATTTGGCTTGGCAAATGCCGTAAAATCAACAAAGCCAAATCGCAATAAAATGCTCTATTATAGCAAGTTTTTGGCAAAGTAACAGCTTAAAGTACGCCAAATCGCACAAAAATCCTGCGCAAAACCACCAAAAACCACACAAATGCACAAACTTTTTTATCATCAATGAAACGTGCGTTCAAGTCTGCGTTTGCCGTTGCGTTTGGGTGGCGTGCGCTTTATAATACGCACATTTACAAAAAGCCCACACAATAGCAACTTTTAGTTAAATTGCAAAAATGATTATTGCGCATTTAAACAAGGCATTTGCAGGCTGATTGTAAATTTATCATCACAAACCCAATCCAACACAAATCAAAACCTAAGGTGAACACATGAGCGGCTTTTTTGCCAAATGGCGTGCCTACGAAGGCGATATCAACCAAAAACCTGTCGCCACCAATGAATATTTGCCGCCCTTACAAAGTGCGGTGCTGGGCTTGCAGCACGTCTTGGCGATGTTTGGGGCAACGGTGCTTGCGCCTTTATTGATGGGATTTGACGCCAATCTTGCCATCATGATGTCAGGCGTTTGTACCATTTTATTTTTCATCATGACAGGCGGACGTGTGCCAAGCTATCTTGGCTCATCTTTTGCTTTTATTGGCGTGGTGGCAGCGGCAACGGCGCACGCCACAGGCTCAGGTGCCAATCCAAATCTTGGCGTGGCACTGGGCGGTATCATCGCTTGTGGTATTTTGTACGCTTTGATTGGGCTTGTGGTGATGGGCGCAGGCACACGCTGGATTGAAAAACTCATGCCGCCTGTGGTAACGGGCGCTGTGGTGATGATTATCGGTCTAAACCTTGCGCCTGTAACGGTGGCGAATGTCGCAGGCAAGCCGTTTGAGCTGGTGATGACGCTCGTTACTGTGCTGTGCATGGGGGCGATTGCGGTGTTTGCGCGTGGCTTTTTTCAGCGTCTGCTTTTACTTTTGGGCTTGGGTTTGGCGTATGCTTTGTATGCGCTTGCCGCCAATGTCTTTGGGTTTGGCGCACCGATTGATTTTAGTGTGATTGGCAAGGCAGCATGGTTTGGCTTGCCGACTTTTAGCACGCCTGTATTTGATGTCAATGCCATGCTCATCATCGCACCTGTGGCGTTTATTTTGGTGGCGGAAAACCTAGGACACATCAAGGCGGTGGGCGCAATGACGGGCGAAAACCTAACGCCACAGCTGGGCAAGGCGTTTTTTGCCGATGGCGTGGCAACAACGCTGTCTGCTGGCGTGGGCGGCACAGGCATGACCACTTATGGCGAAAATATCGGCGTGATGGCGGTAACTCGTGTGTACTCCACCATCGTTTTTGCCATCGCTGGCGTGTTTGCCATTTTGCTGGGTTTATCGCCAAAATTTGGTGCGATGATTCAGACCATTCCTTCGCCCGTTTTGACTGGTGCAAGCATCGTGGTCTTTGGTCTAATCACCATCGCTGGGGCGAAAATTTGGATTGATAATCGTGTGGATTTCTCCAACAACAAAAACCTGATGGTCGCCGCCATCACCATCATCTTAGGCACGGGCAATTTTGGCTTGATGATTGGTGATTTTGACCTTGGCGGTATCGGCACGGCAACTTTCGCTGCCATCATTTTGCACTGGATTTTTAGCCTGCGTGATGACGACACGGCAAAATAATTCTTGAAAAAGTGTTATAAGTTGGGTTGGCGAAGTACAGCCCAACTTTTTTAATGTAATTTTTTGAATTTGTTGGGTTTTCGCTTTGCTCAACCCAGCCTACCTATCGTTCTTTATTTGAATGCACAGCTGTAAGTTGGGTTAGCGTAACCCAACGTTTTTAAAATCGCCAACTAATTATTGGGTTTTTGCAAATTCAACTTAGCCCACACATCACCCCAAACCCACCTATCATAAAACACAACTCTTTGACAAAAAGTCTTTGCCAAATGCGATTTTTCTTGTTATGATAAACATACATTTTAAATACATCTTTAGAACACCCAAGCGATGTGATTTAAAATGTCTATCTTTTTCACACAAGGAGTATCGTATGAGCGCCGAAACTTACACCCCAAATGCTGACGAACAAACCGCCAACCAAACCGAACAAAAACCACAAGAACAAGGTGAAGCCAGCCCTTGCTGTGGCGGCTGCGGTGGCGCAGGACACTGATTATTTATCCGCTTTGGTTTGACGCACGTTTACCAAACGGACAACCATCACAAAACACATCGGGCGACCGCTTTTTGTCGTTTGGCAAAGAGCGGTTTTTTACGTTAAGCTATTTTTTACGTCAAGCTATTAAAGCTATTAAATTGTTGGGTTTTTGGGCTTGTAGGTTAGCTTGGCAAAGCATAGCCCAACATTTGTAGAACCAACCGCCAAATTTCACCGTACCGCCATCATTGCGCAGATACTTTTGCAGACAGCAAGGTTTTGCGCTACAATAAGCAGCTTGCTTTTTAAAAAAATTTACCAACCCAAACCACACTTTACGCCACCATTTTATCAATCCATCGTTCATCAAGCCATCGCCATGACCGCCCTACGCAACACCCAAATCCCCACCACCGACCCTGCCGCAGGTTTGCGCCTGACGGAGATTTTTTATTCGCTGCAAGGCGAAGCGCTGACGATGGGCTTGCCGACCATTTTCGTGCGCCTGACGGGCTGCCCTTTGCGCTGCACTTATTGCGACACCACTTATTCTTTCACAGGTGGCGAGCGTTTTGGTTTGGACGAAATCATGGTAAAAATCGCAAGTTTTCCGTGCAAACGTGTGTGCATTACAGGCGGTGAACCGCTGGCACAGCCGAACGCCATCGCACTCATGCAAATGCTGGTGGCAGCAGGGTTTGAGGTGTCGCTTGAGACTGCAGGCGCATTGTCTGTCAAAGATGTGCCGCCGCAAGTTTCTAAAGTCATGGATTTAAAATCGCCTTCGTCTGGCGAATGTGAGCGCAATTTGTGGGAAAATTTGGCGCATTTGACCACGCACGACCAAATTAAAATCGTCATCGCCGACCGCGCCGATTACGACTGGGCAAAACAAATGCTACAAACGCACGAGTTGCACAAAAAATGCGGTACGGTGTGGTTTTCACCCATGTTTAACATTGACGAAGCGTACAAAAGCGATGTGCCAATGCTTGCCACAAACCTTGCTGAGTGGATTTTGGCGGACGCTTTGCCTGTGCGTTTTCAGTTGCAGCTGCACAAAATCATCTGGGCAGACGCCAAGGGCAAATGAGTGCGCGCTTGCGGTTTATTGCCTTGCTAAAATTACAAAATAGGCGAAATTTAACTTTGCAAACTGGCAAATTTTTGCTAAAATGGCGGATTATTCCCCTGTTTTTATATTGATAAGAGAACATCATGGCACGAGTTACGATTGAAGATTGCTTGCAAAATGTGGATAATCGTTTTGAGCTGATTTTGGTTGCCAGCCGCCGTGCTCGCCAATTAGCAAAGGGCAGCGTTGAGCCAACCGTTACCGTAGAAAACGACAAACCAACCGTATTGGCGCTGCGTGAAATCGCCGCTGGCAACGTTACCAAAGACATCTTGGACGAGCCAGAAGAAGTGTTTGTAAAGTCTGTGCCACAGTTTGATTTGTCGCTAAGCCCAGCGGATTTCTAAGACTTTTGATTTCTAAGTCTAGCAAAGCACATCTAAATAAAAGCCACACCTTTGCGTGTGGTTTTTTTTTACGTTTGACTAGCGAAGCAAACTTTTACAAGCTGAACAAAATTCATACTACCTTGAGCATTTATCAAAAAAACCCATTTTATCATCATAAAAATCCATAAATACACCACAAAATCCCATTGACAAACAGGCAAATAATTGATTTATTATAAGGTTCTCACTGCTGTTTTTGTCAAAGGATTGTCGGCGGTTTTTTGATTTGGGTTTAAATTTTAAGCGTTCAATTTAGCATAAAACTTGGCATAAATTTTCGTACAAATTTTTTAAGCCCATCAAACCACCCAAAACAGCGTAAATCCACCCAAAAGCGCCTTTCGCACGCTTTTACAAACAGTTAAAACAAAAAAGGTCGTCCATGCTAACCAACTTTCGCCAGCAAGAAGTGCCAGAACGTCTTAGCCACCCTTTGGTTGATGAAGCCAAAGACAGTCTTATGCGCGCGGTTGGTTATCTGCCGTCTGATGAGCGCAAAGACGTGCTGCGCGCCTGCTATTTTGGCGATTTGGCGCACATCAAAGACAAGCGCAAATCTGGCGAACCGTACATCACGCACCCGATTGCCGTTGCGGAGATTATCGCAGGTTTTAAGCTGGACAGAGATACCGTCATCGCTGCCATTTTGCACGACACGGTGGAAGACACTGAAGTTACCGAAGCGCTTTTGACCGATATTTTTGGCGAAACGGTGGCGCGCCTAGTAGATGGCGTTACCAAGCTAAAATCCGCCAGCATGAGCAAGCAGCAAAGCCAAGCGGCAACCTTTCATAAAATTCTCACCGCCACCATCAGCGACCCACGCGTGCTGATTATCAAGCTGTCTGACCGCTTGCATAATATGTCCACGCTCGATGCCGTCAGCGAAGAAAAACAAAAACGCACCGCCCGTGAGACGCTAGATTTTTACATTCCTTTCGCGCGCATCATGGGGCTAAACGACATTGCCGACTACATCGAGCTTCTATGCTATCGCAACCTAAATCCTGCGATGTACACCAAATTCACCGACAAACTGCTCCAGCACGGACTTGGGCGCAATTTCCAAAAAGTAGAAATCAGCACTTATTTACAAAATCTTTTGCACCATCTGGGGCTAAATGGCAACGTGCAAGTGCTGGACAACCGCGCATCCATGTACCGCCAATTTTTCAAAAACCGCGGCGAAATGAGCAAGCTGATCCGCCAGTACGACTTTGAAGTCATCTTGGACGATGTAGAATCTTGCGATAAACTCGCCTTTTATCTGGTGCAACGCTACGAAATCAGCGACAACCAAATCCAAGACAATATCCGAAAACCCCAAGCAGGCGGCAATCAGTCTTTGACGCTGATTTATGAGCAAGACTACAATCACATTAAAGTTACACTACTCACCAAGCGTATGCAAGCCGCCGCACGACTTGGCGTGATCAGCCGTGATAAAGGCGACATCAGCCAATCTGTCGTCCAAGCCAGTCTGCGCAATATGCAAGACCTTGCCAATGCCGAATCTTTAGAAGGTGGCGATGCTGACACCGTTGCCATCATCAACGAACTCATCAGCTATCTGCACGAGCGTAAAATCGTCTGCTACAGCCCACAAGGCCGTGCTTATGAATTGCCGCGCGGCTCTACGGCACTGGATTTTGCGTATGCGGTCGGCCCTGCGATTGGTAATATTGCCGTGGGCGCAGACATCAATGGCGAGCATGGACGCTTGGGCAATGTGCTTGCCGATGGCGACAGCGTCAGCATTGAAACCGACAAAAACGCCATGCCAAAAGCCGAATGGCTAGGCTTTGTGGCGACCAACAAAGCACGCAGCGAAATTTTACGCGTACTAAAACGCCTGCCAGACAGCGACAAAATCGGCTACGGCAAAGAAGCGCTGGGGCGCGCGCTGAAAAATTACGGCAAATCCATTGATGATTTGAGCAAAAACGACTGGGCGGATATTTTAAGCTGGCGTGGCGTTTTGAGCGAAGATGAGATTTTTGTGCAAATTGCCAGCGGTACACTGCTACCGCAGCTTGTGGTTTCACGCCTGTTTAGCGAAGAAGTGGACAGCGCTGACGACAACGAAATCACCCAATCCAAACACCTGCTCGCTGGCGTCAAAGGCGTGGAAGTTACCTTCGCCAAATGCTGCAATCCCATTTATGGCGATCACATCGTGGGGCATTTGTCGTCCGCCAAAGGGCTTGTGATTCATCGCCACAAATGCTACTCGCTGGCAGCCATTCGCGCGGACAACCCATACCAAATCATTCAGATGAACTGGAAGCCTGACGTGAAAATTGACCACAAGGCGCACCAGCTGCACTTCACCGCCACACTGCGCATCTTTGCCTTGCTGAACGAAGAGCAAATCAGCCAAGTGATTTATGAGCTGCGCGCGCTGAACATCGGCATTGAGCAGACTTCCGTCAAGGCGGACGAAAAAGGCAAAGACGGCAAAATCGGCACCACCACCTTGCACGTCATCGTGCGTTCTCGTGCGCATTTGCACGAAGGCGTGGAAAAATTGCGCCAAATTCTTGGCTATCCGAACATCATGCGCCTGTATCAAGTTTGATTTTTTAGGTTTGATTTTTAAGTTTAGTTTTTGAATTTGGCCGCCAAATTGACGCATGATTTGCCAAAATTAACCAAACAAACACACCCAACGCAAAAAGCGCTTGAATTTTTGGGTGTGTTTGTTTTAAGATAATAAAAAATCCCAACAATTTGGCACACCACGCCAAACTTGCACAAAACACAACTCAAGGAACCTGCCATGTGCTGCAAAATTGATCTGAATTCACAAGCGGAAGCCGCGCACTTTTTGGGCAAAACCGAACCAAAAATCCTGCCACAAACTGCCGACAATGTCTCAGGCGGCATCGCTTATGCCAACAAGCCTGCCGAAAGTTTGTTTGACCGCTTGGTGGCGTATTTTCAGGCGAAAAAATAAGCAACTTTGGCAAATTTCACCATTGCCGCTTTTATTCGTTTTATCATTCGCCAAATTTTAATAAATTTATTAAATCATAACTCAAGGATTCATCATGGCAAAACAAATCATTCACACCGATGACGCACCAGCCGCCGTTGGCACTTATTCACAAGCCGTCAAAGTGGGCAACACCGTTTATATCTCAGGTCAGCTGGGGCTTGACCCAAAAACGATGGAGCTGCGTGAAGGCTTTAAAGCACAAGCCGAACAAGCGATGGACAACCTTGAAGCCATCGCCAAAGCAGCTGGCGGCTCGCTGGCAGACGTGGTGAAATTTAACGTTTCTTTGGACAATTTGGCGGATTTTGCCGAGCTAAACAGCGTGTTTGAAGCTCGCCTAAGCGCACCTTATCCTGCGCGCGCCGCTTTGGAAGTTGCCGCCTTGCCAAAAGGTGCAGCGGTAGAGATTGAAGCGATTTTATACGTTGAATAATCCACGCAGCGTGGCACTTAGGGGCAATTTCGCCCCTTTGTTTGTTTACGCCTGCGCTTGATAAACGCTTAAAAACTTGGCTTGGCAATACACCAAACCAGTACCTAAGTTCAAATCAAACCAAAAACCAAAACCAACCTGCACCCAGCTCACCGCCCCATGCTTTTACGCCTTGCCCTGCCGACACCGCTGTATCGCAGCTTTGACTATCTGTGTCCGAGCGAGTGCTTGGTACATGGCAAACTGCCTGCGGTCGGCAGCCGTGCGCTGGCACCATTTGGCAAAAAGCAGCTTGTCGGCATCATCATCGCTCACATCAATGCCACAGACAGCGATGTGCCTGCCAGCAAACTGCGCCCCATCATTGATGTGCTTGATGATACGCCCATTTTATCAGCGCAAATGCTTGACTTTGCTGGGTGGCTTGCCAGATATTATCATTATCCGCTGGGCGATACGCTTTCGGTGATGCTGCCTGCGCTGATTAGCCAAGGCAAGCCGATTCACACCCCAAAAACGCTCTGGCAACGCACCAGCACGCCTGCCGATGGCATTGCCAAATCCGCCAAAAAGCAGCTTGCTTGTCTTGAGCTGTTTTGCGCCCTGCCAGATGGCGTGAGCGACACCGATTTACGCTTGGCAAACATCAGTAGCCAAACGCTCAAAGCCTTACAAGACAAAGGCTTAATCCAAAAAAACACCCTAAAAACCACGCCAAATGCGCCGCCTACTGCCCAAGTCATTGGCGAAGTGCTGCCGCCCAATGATGAGCAGCGCAGTGCCATTGACACCATCACCCAAGCGATAGACGCTGGCAATTATCAAGGCATTTTACTGCACGGCATCACAGGCTCTGGCAAGACCGAAGTGTACTTGCAAGCAATGGCGCACGCCCTAGCCGCTGGCAAGCAGGTGCTGATTTTGGTGCCAGAAATTGGGCTGACACCGCAGACCAAATCTCGCTTTGGCTCTCGCTTTGCCGCCAATATTTGCGTGCTGCATTCAGGGCTAAACGACAGCGAACGGCTGGCTGGCTGGGCGGATTGCCTACTTGGGCAAGCGCAAATCATCATCGGTACTCGCTCAAGCGTGCTGTATCCGTTTGCCAATCTTGGGCTGATTATCATTGACGAAGCGCATGACGGCTCTTATAAGCAGCAAGACCATCTGCGCTATCACGCCTGCGATGTGGCACTGTGGCGTGGGCTGACGGAGCGCATTCCTGTGGTGCTGGGGACTGCCACGCCCAGCCTTGAGCAGTTAAAACTTGCCCAAAACGGCAAACTACACCAATGCAAACTGACCAAACGTGCTGGCGCTGCCACGCTTGCGCAAATGCAGCTGATTGACATTCGCCAAAGCACCAGAGCCGTCATGCACCAAGATGGGCAAGCGCACGACACCACGCTTGGCGATGACACCGTACGGCAAATGCGTGAATGCCTAGCGCGTGGTGAGCAGGTGCTGGTGTTCATCAATCGCCGTGGCTATGCGCCAATTTTACTGTGCGATGCGTGTGGCTGGCAGGCAGACTGCCCAAATTGCGATGCGCATTTGACGCTGCACAAGGGACATTATACTTATCTAAAATGCCATCACTGCGGACATCAGACCGCACCGCCGCACGCCTGCCCAGAGTGTAACAGCGCCAATCTCATCAATCTAGGACTTGGCACAAGCAAACTTGCTGAACATCTGCACGCCCTTTTTGCCAATCCACAAATCAGCCCCATAAGCTATCCCATCGTGCAGATTGACAGAGACACCATGCGTAAAAAAGGCGCATGGGAGCGCACTTATGCGCAGATTTTGACGGGCGCGCCCATGATTTTGGTCGGTACGCAGATGATTGCCAAAGGGCATCATTTTCCGAATGTAACGCTCGTGGTTATTAGTGATGCGGACGCAGGGCTGTTGTCGCCTGATTTTCGCTCGCCAGAACACACCGCCCAGCGTATCATTCAGGTGGCGGGACGTGCTGGCAGAGCGGACAAGGCAGGACGTGTGCTGATTCAAACTCGCCAGCCAGACAATCCGCTTTTGACCACGCTGGTGTGCCAAGGCTATGACGCTTTTGCGCAAAACTTGCTCAAAGAACGCCAAATGCTTGGCTTGCCGCCTTTTGCCCATGCGGCGCTGATTCGTGCCGAAAGCCACGACGTCGCCAAAGCACGCACCGCCATCGCTGAAATCGGCAAAAACCTACCAAAAACGCACGACATCGCCACCATCAGCACAGACGCACCGATGGCAAAAAAAGGCGGACGCTATCATGTGCAGTTTTTATTACTCGCCAAAAACCGCAAATCTTTGCACGCTTTGCTGGACGCACATTGGCTGCGTTTGATTGACTTGCCAAGCGTCAAGGCGGTGAAAATTTCGCTGGACATTGACCCGCTCGGCTGGTGATTTTTTGGTTGATGGTTTTTGGCTAATGATTTTCGGCTGATAATTTGCGCCACACTTGATGATTTGCGTACCTTTACAGCCAAAATCCTAAAAACGCAAGCACCAACAAATGCGCAGGATAAAAAATATAAAACACATAGCGATGATGAAGGATTTGGTGCAAACTTGCACCCATCGTGAAGCGTTTGGCTGGGCGAAATTGATGGCTTGCTGGTGAAGTTGGATTTGCTTGCAAGGTTTGATTGGCTGGGAAATTTTGGCGGTTTTCTTGCGAAGTTTGATTGGCTGGGAAATTTTGGCGGCTTTTTGGTGAAATTTGCGCATGACGGCGGTGTTTTTGACCGTCAAACGCATAAATCAGCGGCACAACCAGCAGCACGCCAAAGTGCATAAATCCCACGCCTGCCGTACGCACAAAGCCATAAGTCAGCACATAAAAAATGGGCGCACCCAGCACGAAAGCCGCCAGCATTTTGCGCTTGTTCGCCTGCGTTTTGCCATAAAAATAATCAAACACCAATGCTTGTGCCACCAATGCCGCACCATAATCGGCAAATTGCGCCGCCCACGCCAAAATCCCCACGCCAAGCGCACGCAGCCACCACGCCAAAGCGTCATGGCGCACATACAGCGCGCACAGCGCAAAAAACAGCGTGAATAGCACATTACCCTGCCCGCTTAGCACATCTTGCCAAATCAGCGCACTCACCACCGACCAATCATCTCTCGGATAGCCGCCTTGCACCGCCGACACGCTCGCCCCATACAGCGCATAAGGCAGCTGCGAAATCACGGCAAACGCCAGCAAACGAAACGCATACGCCCCAAAATTTGCCGTGTGGCGAAACCCCACCACCAAAAAATACACCATCAAAGGCGCAACCAGCCGCCCAATAAAATGCAGCCATTCTGACAAAAGCGTCTGCACATCAAGCCACAGCCACGCCACATGATCCAGCGTCATCGCCAGCATAGCGATCCATTTTAGCTCAAAGGCGCTTAGGTGAAATTTGGGCGTTTTCATAAATAATGGGTTGGTGTGGGTTTTGATTGTGTGATGATAATTACTAAGTCCATTTGGCGGCAGCGCAATCTGATGTTTTCAATTTAAATAATTGAATTTATTAGTTTTTTACTACCCAATACACCTTCTCGGCGTTTGTTTTTTATTCAGCGATGTTTGGCAACGCCACACCACTTGCCCATCGTCCAGCACCGCGCGGTACAGCGTCAGATTTTCACCATTTAGATAGCGCACAGGATAATGCGCCTTTTTTACCGTGGCGATGATGGCGCAATCGGTGCGCACGCCCGCCACTTGCCCCACCACCTGCATGGACACCGCCTGATCACGGCTACTGATGGGCATTCCTACAGGGCATTTGCCTTGTTGTTCGTAAATATATGACACACGTTTTTGGGCGGCATTGGCGGCTTGATAACTCTCAAAAATCACCGCCTGCTCTTTTTGCGTGGCGATGATTGGCACAAATTGCAGCACGATGGTCGCCAAAATCAGCCCAAACATCGCAAACGCACAGCCCAGCCCCACCAGCGACACACCCCCTTCACGGCGCAAATGCGCACGCTGCTCATCTGGCGCATTCGGGTACAGCTCCAGCACATCAGCAATCTCACGCCTTGCCATGCGATAATAATACGCATCCGCCCAGCGCGCCACCATGCTCGCCCAAAACAGCCACACCGTACCACCAACCAGCACACGCACCGTAAAATGCCACGCTTCAGGGAAAAAGCCGATGAATAAAAACTCAAACGCCGCCAAAATGATGGCGATATTCACCTTGATAAACGACCAACCCGCCACGCAATACACCACACAGTCTAGATAACGCTTGCGGTACAAAAGCCAGCCAAAAGTGCTAAAAAATGCCGCCCAATTCCAGCGCGCGTGCAGCCTGCCCACACGGTCAAATTCGGCAAACTGTCGCAAATAATACGCCTGCGAGCGTGTGCCGATGAACCAGCGGTCAAGCTCAGTGCGCCTTGTGGCAGACAGCTTGGCTTGATAAAACGGCGGTGGTGTGGTCTGCTCTAAAAACGGCAATTTTAAAAACATAATTCAACTTTTTTAAGATAGGCGGATATAAGGCAAGCGGATTAAGACAAGCGGACTTTCAATGGCATGGCAAGCCTAAATCAAGCAAGCAAACGCACAGCAAACGAAAATTTATTTGCGCCTTTTTCCGCCCTATTTTATAATGGTGAATTTGGCTTGATGTCAAGCGTTTGGCGTTTTTACGTTTTACATTGACATTACAAACCCAAATTTTTTACGAATTTTTAAGCGGTTTTTAATTTTAAACGACTTTAAATCGCTTTACATAAACCGCTTTACGCAATTTTTATCACTCTTTTAAAAAGCCAAATTATACCGCCCAAACGGGCAAGGTTTCAACCACCAAGGATAGCCAAGCCAACATGAACACCGCTTCCACCACTTTTGCAAACCCACAAAACGGTACACAAAACGACACGCCAAACGCACCGCTTGCGCCCATCGGTGGCGACCGCCAAACCCCTGATGTCAGCCGCGCCGCCATCAAAGACGACATTGACAAGCTGAGTAAAACGCCAGAGCAATTTCGCCAAATCCAGACCTTCATGAAGCGGCGCACGCACATGAACGCTAATTCAGAGCTGGCGCTCACGTCCAGCGAATTTGCCGCCTACATCATCAATCACGGCGGCGAGCTTGGCAAGCTGGGCGATGTCAGCCAAATCCGTGATTTGCGCCAATGCTTTGCCGATACGCCAAACGGCAGCAGCGCACCGCTCACGCTGGAGATTGGTTTTGGCATGGGCGACAGCCTGCTTGAGATGGCGCAAAACGCCCCCGAGCGCAATTTTGTCGGCATTGAAGTGCATGAGCCAGGCATTGGGCGCGCGGCATTTTTGGCGCACGAGCTTGGCTTAACCAACCTAAAATTCATCAATGGCGATGCCATCGCCCTACTGGAAAATCTGCCAGCCAACCACTTAGACACCGTGCAGCTGTACTTTCCAGACCCTTGGCAAAAAAAACGCCATTATAAGCGCCGCTTTGTTACGCCTGAGCGTATGGCGCTGGTTGCCGAGCGGCTTGCCGTGGGCGGAATTTTCCACGCCGCCACCGACTGGGAGCATTATGCGCTGTGGATGCTGGACGTTTTGGATCATATGCCGCAGTTTGAAAACGTCAGCGGTCAAGGTAATTTCACGCCACGCCCAGATTTTCGCCCACAGACGAAATTTGAAAAACGCGGCATGGATTATGGGCGCAGCTCTTGGGACGTGATGTATCGTAAAGTTTGAGCGATTCGCGCCGTTGGCAATCACGCTTGACCTTGCCCACTTTTAAATCCGCACTTTTTAAAGTTATCCACTTTTAAAATCATCACCGTGCTGCAATCATTAAAACAGCTGTCAAAACAGCCATCAGTACGGTGATTTTTACAACCTGCCAAAACACAAATCATCTTACCAAAGCCCATCACGCCACCAGCCAAAATGGTGGAACATCTTAGAGTAATCATCAAAAAATCTTTGCCAAACTCTGCGTGAAACACGCCATTTTTATGGCAACACGTCCACCTGCCAAGCGATTTTTATTCATCAAATCCTGGTATTCATCATTTTTACTTGCACGCTTTTATCTTGGCAAAGACTTGTGGTTATTAGGCTTGCTCGCTTATCCACAAAATCTGTGGATAACTTTGTGGAAATGGTGGAAATCATCGCTTGCAATCCTTGATAAACTAAGGCGTACACAAGGTTTTTGTGCGGTTATCAGTTTTACACAATGATAAAATTTATCCTTATAAATCAATAAGTTATTATTTTTCATCAAAAACAATCCGCACCGACATTTTCATCAATTTTTACGCATGATTTTTATTAAAATGTTCCACAAAATCCACCAAATTTCATTCATAAAATCTGTGGATAACTTTGTATGTTTCACGAAAATTTTTGGTGTTTTTATGATGTTTGCTTGCCATAATGCGCCAGCGAATTTGACAAAAATTTTAAAAACCCAAGCGCAAAACACCGCCAAAACAAACCCACAAAACTTATAAAAATCATGCTATAATGGGAGAAATTAACCAACTTTTTTAAGGACACATCGTGGACGAAAACAAAGAAAAAGCGCTCAAAGCCGCACTTGCGCAGATTGAAAAGCAGTTCGGCAAAAATACCATCATGCACCTAGGCGATGAATCCGCCAAGATTGACGTGGACGTGATTTCTACAGGCTCATTAGGCTTGGACATCGCGCTTGGCATTGGCGGCTTACCAAAGGGACGCATCATTGAGATTTTCGGCCCTGAAAGCTCTGGTAAAACCACGCTGACTTTGCAGGCGATTGCCGAATGCCAAAAACAAGGCGGCACTTGCGCCTTTATTGACGCAGAACACGCACTTGACCCAATCTACGCGCGCAAATTGGGCGTGGACATTGACAAGCTGATGGTATCACAGCCTGACAATGGCGAGCAGGCGCTTGAAATCGTGGATATGCTGGTGCGCTCTGGTGCGGTGGACATGATTGTCGTGGACTCGGTGGCGGCATTGACACCAAAAGCTGAAATTGAAGGCGAAATGGGCGACAGCCACATGGGCTTGCAGGCACGCCTGATGAGCCAAGCACTGCGTAAAATTACAGGTAATGCCAAGCGTTCAAACTGTATGGTTGTGTTCATCAACCAAATCCGCATGAAAATTGGCGTGATGTTTGGCAGCCCAGAAACCACCACAGGCGGTAACGCATTGAAATTCTACGCTTCTGTGCGCCTTGACATTCGCCGCATTGGCTCGGTCAAAGATGGCGAAGAAATCCTTGGCTCAGAAACGCGCGTGAAAGTCATCAAAAACAAAATGGCGCCACCATTCCGCCAAACCGAATTCCAAATCATGTATGGCGAAGGCATCAACCGCTTAGGCGAAATCATTGACCTTGGCGTGGACATCGGTGCCATCGGCAAATCTGGCGCATGGTACAGCTATGGCGAAGGCAAAATCGGTCAGGGCAAGGCAAACACGGTCAAATACCTAAAAGAACACCCTGAAATCGCCGAAGAAGTGGAACAAACCATTCGTGCGCAAAAACTACAAACATCTGCCGCTGCGCCTGCTGAAGCCAGCGCCCAAGAGCAAGCCGAAGCTGAACTTGGCGAAAACGATGCAGATTTGTTCTAATCTGCCGTGATCGCTGAATGTTAAACTTGTGGGTTTGGGCTGGTGAGTGAAATCTTAACGCTTGATGAAATCTTGGCGCAAATGGGCGAATCTACGTCCAGCGCCAAGCCATCTAGCAATCACACGCCAGCCCCAGCCGACACTTCAAAGCGCCACTCACTACAGCACGGCTCATCAAAACAAAACTCATCAAAGCGCAGTTCAAGTCATACTTGGCAAGCCGCCAAACCTTCTGATTTAAACGCAAATAGCACCAGCGCAAACTCATCATCTGCGCAAAAAACTGCCTTTTTAAAACCTGCGCCAAAACCCACGTCAAAACCAACCGCTCGTACAAACCGCCAAGTCATTGACGGTAAAAATTCGTACGCTCAAGATACTGACACTTGGCATTTGGACGCTGAAAACGCTGAAAATATTGCAAATCCAACCGCTCAAAACAAACCCAAAAAGCGCAAACACCGCCCACAAAGCACGCCAGATTTGCAGGCTTTAAGCAGTGTGAGCAATGACGCTTTGGCGGCTGCGCTGTCTGCCACGCCCATAGAAGCGATTTACCAAAACGATAAAGCTCAAAATCGGCTGCGCTGGCTGGCGTTTTATTATCTTTCCAATCGTGAACTTTCCGTCAAGCAGCTGCGCCAAAAACTGCTGGACAAAGACCAAGACCCACACATGGTGGAAGCACTGCTCGTGGAATTTGCCGAAAAAGGCTATCAAAGCGATGAACGCTGCGCCCACACGCTGATTCGAGAAAGCGTGCGCCGTGGGCGTGGCAAGCGGCACATCGCCCATGCGCTCAAGCAAGCAGGACTTGCCCTGCCGCACTCTTTGGACGAGCTGATTGCCGCAGCGGACGTGGAATTGGTGCTGGATAATCCGCACTCACCCACAGCAAATGGCACTTCAGGCAATGCTTCTACAGATGAGCCACCTGTGAATTGGCTAAAACTTGCCATTGAAGCACGCTGCAAAAAATACGGCAATCATCTGCCGCGCGACCAAAAAGAAAAAGCCAAGCAACTGCGGTTTTTGCAGTATCGTGGCTTTGATATGGGCGTGTGTTTTGATGCGCTCAAATACACGCTTGACACCATCGATGAGATTGATTTTTAAAAATTCGTGGTTGTTTAAAAAGCACGCCCAGCTGGAAGGCTGATTGAAAAGCTGGCTAAAAAACCATTATGGCTTAATAAGCTCACCACGAACGATTTTTTGGATTTGATTTTTGGATTTTAGATTTGGCACGCCTTTTAAAACCGCTAAATTTTAGGCGATTTTAATTTTTCCGCCCAAGCAATTCAGCCAAAAACACATCAAATCACAAGCAAAAACCCCAAAACACGCACGCTTTGGGGTTTGTCATGACTGGCTAGAAATCGTTGTAAATAAATCACGCCTTCACAACTTGCGAATGCAGCTTGGCAAGTCCTTGCTCCATGCGTTCTTGCAAAATTTGCGTCAGCTCACTGCGTGTCTTATCCGCAGGCTCAATCGGCTCAAGCGCCAGCACATAAGCGGTGATGCCGCCATTATCCATCACACGTTTTAGGCTTTCTGCCATCGTGCGCTCACCATAATACGCCGCATCGTCCGATAGCCTGCCGTCCTTATCCACATACGCCACCACCATCGGGCAAATCGGCAAACCTGTGTCCATGCTTGCTTGCAAAAGTTTGCCGTGCACTTTTTTGATGGCTTTGCCGTCTGTGGTCGTGGCTTCTGGAAAAAACACCACCGATGAGCCATCTTGTAAAAACTTGGCAATCTGATCGCTCACCGAACCTGCATCGCCAGAGCCGCGCTGGATAAACAGCGTGCCTGCCGCCGTTGCCAGTCTGCCAAAAATCGGCCATTTGCTGATTTCCGCCTTGGACAAGAAAAACACAGGCGCAACGCTGCCCACCACAGGAATGTCCAGCCAAGACACATGATTGCTCGCCCACAAGCCGTGTCTTTGCGGCACAGGCTCAACTTGCACCACACGCACGCCAAAGGAATTTGCCATCTTACGGCAAAAAACTTGAATGTATTTTGGCAGTGCTTCTCTTGGTAAATCGCCACGAAATGCGCCAACTTGGTACGCCTTTTTAAACCCACCGACCAAAGTGCTGCTCATGCCTGCCACCGATCTGGCGCGGCGATACTGCGTGCTGATAAAATTTGCCATAAATGCTGAATTTTCCTGTGTGATTGTGCTTTTTCGTCAGATGCTAAGCCTACCTTGAAACCGTGTAAATTGCAAGAAAATAGTGTACAAATGTTGCGAAAATTTGTAACACGATTTGATGATGGCGATTAAATGGTAACGTTAGGCAGGCGACAACAATTTGGTAATGCCAACTTGATGGCACTAATTTACCAATCTTGCCTTACAAAAAAACACGCCCAAATCATTGAGCGTGTTTTAAAAATTTACATTAAGACATCGCAGGCAGTGGCGGTGGCAGCTCGTCATTGCTTGGCTGCTGCGGCACTTCATGCTGATATTCTTTTGGCTCGCGCGGCTCTTCGCCATTCATGATTTGCAAGAATTGCTCACGGTCAATGGTTTCCCATTTCATCAGCGCATCCACCATGGCGTGCATTTTGTCGTGATTACCGTCAATCAATTTATACGCCACATCGTACTGCTCTTCTAGGATGCGGCGCACTTCTTCGTCCACTTTTTGCTGGGTGGCTTCTGAAATGGTGCGCGTGCTGCCGCCAAAATAGCCAGCGTGTTCTTCGTCTTCATAGACCATCACACCCATGGCATCAGACATGCCGTACTTAGTTACCATCGCACGCGCCATTTTGGTGGCACGCTCAAAGTCGTTGCTTGCGCCTGTGGATTTGCGATTGATAAAAATCTCTTCGGCAATGCGCCCGCCAAACAAAATAGACAGCTCGTTGAGCATTTTATCTTTATAATTGCTCACAGCGTCTTGCTCTGGTAGTTGCCAAGTTACGCCAAGCGCCCAACCACGCGGCATAATCGTTACTTTATGCACAGGGTCGGTATTTGGCAAAAGCTGCGCCACCAGTGCGTGTCCTGCTTCGTGATAGGCGGTCGCGCGGCGCTCTTCTTCTTTTAGCACCATAGACTTACGCTCAGGCCCCATGTACAGCTTGTCTTTGGCGTCTTCAAAGTCGTTCATATCCACGCTTGGCTTGTTACGACGAGCAGCAAACAATGCCGCTTCGTTCACCAAGTTGGCAAGCTGCGCACCACTAAATCCGGGTGTACCACGCGCCAAAGCGTTCACATCCACACCGATGGTGCTTGGCAATTTTTTCAAATGCACATTTAAAATCTGCTCACGGCCTTTAATGTCTGGCAAGCCCACCGACACTTGGCGGTCAAAACGACCGGGACGCAGCAGCGCCTTATCCAGTACGTCCACACGGTTGGTCGCTGCGATGACAATCACGCCATCATTGCCTTCAAAACCGTCCATCTCCACCAAAAGTTGGTTCAGCGTCTGCTCACGCTCATCATGACCGCCACCCATGCCGCTGCCACGATGACGGCCGACCGCATCAATCTCGTCAATAAAAATGATACAAGGCGCGTTTTTCTTGGCTTGCTCAAACATATCACGCACACGGCTTGCGCCCACGCCCACAAACATCTCTACAAAGTCAGAACCAGAAATGCTAAAAAACGGTACTTTGGCTTCACCAGCAATCGCCTTGGCAAGCAGGGTCTTACCTGTACCCGGTGGACCGACCATCAGCACGCCACGCGGAATGGTTGCGCCAAGTTTGGTGAATTTGCTCGGATCTTTTAGAAAATCCACAATCTCCACCACTTCTTGCTTAGATTCTTCACAGCCTGCGACATCAGCAAAGGTAACTTTGATTTGGTCTTCAGACAGCATTTTGGCTTTAGATTTGCCAAAGCTCATCGGATTACGGCCGCCCAAGCCAGCACCGCCGCCACCGCTCATGCCACGCGCAAACAGCCAAAACAGACCAATAATCAGCAAAATTGGGAAAGCGGCAATCAAAAGCTGCGTGCCAAGACCTTGGCGTTCTGGCGCCGTGCCTTGAATTTCCACGTCATGCTCACGCAAAAGTGGCATCAATTCATTGTCCGTAACCGCTGGGCGCACGGTCTCAAACTTCGAGCCGTTCACCTTGGTGCCAGAAATTTCTTCGCCGTCAATCTTCACTTCCTTGATTTGACCTTCCGCCACTGCGGTTACGAATGCCGAATAATTCAGCGCATCTGCGTCGCCACCAGTGCGGTCTAGGTTGCTGAAAATCACCACCACCAGACCAATCACCACCAGCCACAATAAGGTATTTTTTACCATGTCGCTCACAATTTTTCCTGTTTATTGCGTCATTTGCCGTAATGCCGATGGCATGGCAATGTCGTTTGCATTATGTTTTACGTTTTGTACGTTTCGTTTTGTTGCGCTTGGCACGTCTTTATGTCAAACGCATTTGCTAGATATAAGGCTTTATGCCAAAAAATCAAGGCAATTTACCAAACTTCATCAGCCGATTTTGCGCACGCTTATTTAATCGCCACCCAAAACATCTCTTTTGAACGTGGACGGCTGGCAGCTGGCTTAATGCTTTTGATTTTGCTGAATTTTTTTTGCATATCCGCACGCAGCTCTTGGCTGCCTTCGCCTTGAAAGACTTTCATAATCAGCGCACCACCCTCTGGCAGCACTTTTAGCGCAAAATCCACCGCCAGCTCGCACAAATACATCATGCGCGGCTGATCCACCGCAGGCATTCCAGAGGTGTTTGGCGCCATGTCAGAAATCACCACGTCCACCTTACGTCCGCCCACTTCGTCCATGATTTTATTAAAGGTCTCTTCTTCACGAAAATCCCCTTGGATAAAAGTTACGTTTTCTAGGGTGTCCATCGGCAAAATGTCCGAAGCGATGAGCGTGCCTGTGTCGCCCACGAGCTGCCCTGCCACCTGCGACCAACTGCCGGGCGCACTGCCCAAGTCCACCACCGTCATGCCTTTTTTGATGAGCTTGGTTTTTTCGTTAATTTCCAATAACTTATAAGCCGCTCTGGCACGATAGCCGTCCTTTTGCGCCTTTTGCACATAAAAGTCGTCAATATGCTCTTTCATCCACGCGCGTGATGATTTGGAGAACTTTTTGTTTGTGATTCTGGTTGCCATTTGATAATTTTGCTTAAAACTATATTTTAAATAAATGAAAAATTTTACGAAAGTTTAAAATAACACGATAGTTTAGCATTTTGCCACAAAAATTGCCAAAATTTCTGTTATAATATGCAAATTTATTGCTTTGCACTGCTTTGATTGCGGTGTTTTAAATCGCCATAAGCACGCCCAAGCAATACCCATCATTTGAGAAACATCATGAACGCAAAGAAAAAACGCCTACAAGACCTAAAAGCCCTGCGTGGCATTGGTCATAAACTTAATCCCATCGTAACGGTCGGTGGCAACGGTCTAAGCCCTACTTTGATTGAAGAAGTGTCGCGTGCGCTGTCTGACCACGAATTGATTAAAGTAAAAATCCCAGCAGGTTCTGCCGAAGAAAGACGCGACTGCGCTGACGCATTGGCAGACGCCACCGAATCTGCGGTGATTCATCACATTGGGCGCATGGTGCTGCTGCTGCGCCAAAATCCTGACGCCAATGACAAGCTGTCAAACTTGGCACGTTTTGGGTTTTGATGTCTGATAAGTGCTTGAATTTTTAAATACAATGACCCCATCAGCAAAACCGACAAACGACACTTTGGCTTGGCTTCATCGTCAAGCCTTTTGTGATTTTAATGCCAATTTTACCGATTTGAACGCTGATTTTACTCAAGACAGCCACCCAAAAACGCACGTTTTTTGGCTACAAGCGCACTTACCAAATCAGTCAAACTCATCAATACATCAGTCAATTTTACCCAACATCGCTGTGTGCGCTACATTCATCGCTAATACGCCCAAAAATTGCGCCCACTTGCTGCTCAGTTATTATCTGTCAGATACAGACTGGCTGACACTTGCGCCAACATCGCCCACGCACACCACTCGCCAAGACTATCTGTGGGAGCAAAATTGCCTTGAATGCTTTGTGGAATTTGGCGATAATGTAGGCTATCGTGAAGTCAATATATCCTTTGATGGCGCATTTAATGTGTACCATTTTTTGGCGTATCGTGCGCCTGCCGTCATGCCGCCTGTGCAAGACAGCCACGCTTCCGTCCAGTTCATTCACAGCACTCAAGCCATACCGCACTGGCATTCTTATCATGCGGTAGTGAGTTTTGATGACAATCCGCCAAACTTACACAAAATCCATCCCACCGCCATTTTATATCACGGCAGCACGCCTATTTTTTATGCCGAAAAACACGCCACGCCACCAGATTTTCACGACCGCCGATATTGGCGTGTGGCGAGTGAATGAAAATCGTCAAATTTCAAGTTTATAAATTTTGACAAATTAGATTAAAGAGCGATTTGCAGGTTCGGATTTGTGGGTTGAACTTGCGAAAACCCAACAAATTCAAAGATTTGCTATAAATACGTTGGGTTACGCTTTGCCAACCCAACTTACAGACATGGTTTTTCTCGTTCGCCCTGAGCTTGTCGAAGGGTTGAACTTGTGAAGGACTTGCAAAAACCGCCATGGTTCGACAGGCTCACCACGAACGGTTTTTTGAACAGTTTTGCGTGAAATGATGGTTTATCACTCGGAATGTTGGGTTACGCTTTGCTAATCCAACCTACGACTTAAAATCCAATTTACAACCCAAAACCCAACCACCCTTTTAAATCCCACAAACGCAAAAAACCAAGCGCAATCTGTGGGATTGGCTTGGTTTTGTGCTAAGCGAAAGTCTATAAAAAACGCTTAAAAAATCATTGCTCGTTCATCGCCAGCATTGTGCCAGAAGTTGCGCTGGCATCTAGATAGCGAGTGTCGCGCCATACGGTGTAGCCATTGTGCTTGCTGTATGGGCTAAACTTTGGCTGACGGAAATCTGACACCCAGTCTTTGCCGTCATAGATTTGAATGTGTCCGTGTGGGTTGCGAGAAGTGCGGTTGAATACCACCACGTCGCCCACTTGTGGCTCATAATTGGTGCTGCTGATTTGAGTAAAGCCTGCGCCTGCCAATGTGCCGTTTGCGTATTGATAAGCTGATGGCAGCGGCGTGAACTCATAGCCTGCTGATTGTAGTGCGCGGCGCACATACAAAGCACAGCGGCCTACACTGCGGCCATGTGCAGCACGAGAAGCGGCGCTGGCGGCGATGCTTGGTGCGCTGTTTGCGGTAAGCTGTGAAGCGGTAAAGCTGCTTGGTGCGCTAAATGTAGAAGATTGTGAAAAAGCAGAGCTGATACGCTGATTTGTATTACTGGCGCTGATGTGCGGTGTTTGAATGACCGCTTGGTTTGCCGTGGTGGCAAAGTTGCGATTAGCGCTTGCTTGGTTAGATTGGGCAATTAGGCTGTTGATTGCGTCATCAAGGTTGTTGCTGATGGTGTGTGCGCTACTGGTTTGCGCCACGCTCAAGCCAACTGCCGATACGAGCCAAAGAATACGTTTCATTCGTAAGTTCCTCACGCAGCTTTTTTACCCAACGCTTTTGCTCATCGCACGCCCCTTGGTATCAAAAACTACGCTTGATTTGGGTTTTGATTAAAAGCTTGTCATCACACGACACACAATCCACGTGCGCCAGCTTCGTGTTGCCCTAGGGCATTGTGAAAGGCAATCCTAACTTAATAAGTTACCAAAATTTTCACAACTTGATACACACTTAGCTCATCTGGCATGATACACTTGCTCTGTTGGACACCATGTCCAAAGTTTTTTGATTGCCTAGGTGAGATGATGACCGATTTTACAAAACCTGACTTGACGACCGCTCGTCCGATTGACGATTTGGCTGCCAAAACCCACACCACAAACTTTCTTGCCGCCCCCACAGAAAAGCTGGCTGCCGCAGGTGCAAAACCACCCAAAAATCTCGCAGCACGCTATCAGTATTTACAAGCCTGCACCAAAAAAGTTCGCCAAGCATTGCACGCTTTGGTTACGCCTGACGTGCTTGACGGCTGTCATGTGGTCTATGCGGACGCTCACCGAATGACTTTATCATTATTTTCAGCGACCGCCGCCAATCATCTGCGCTATGTATCAATGAATTGTGTTCAAGCTTTGCGCGCCTATGACCAGCAGTTTTGTGATTTGCAGGAAATTCGGGTGATTGCCACGCCGCCTGCACAATCGGTCTCTCGCCAAAACAGTTCTCAAAAAACCTTAAGCGAAAACACGAAGCGTATTATAAACCAAAATGCAAACAATGTCATCAAGCATGATGGGCTAAGACAAGCACTTTTACGCCTTGCCAATGACGATGGCGACACAAAGGTTTGAGAAATCCGCAAAAATCGCCAACATTTCATAATAGCGAATAAGACTTATTATCTTTTGTAACTTTGTAAAGTTTTGTAAACATTGTGCTAGTTTTTCGTATCCAAAAGCTCAGATTTTGTGAAATTTAATTGCTTAATGCTTAAATAAACTTAAGTAAACGCTCGTTCTTTAAAAACTCTTGTGCTGTGGTGCTAATTTTTTTGTGTATTTTATTGGCAAATCACTCGCCTAGGTTTTATCTTTACTCAAATCAAATTGCCCGCTTGGCACGCAATTTTACCAATGCTTTCGCAAAATACCTTTATTATCAAGGCTTTACACACACTCACCAATCATCGTCTTGCAAATTTTTCATCATTTATCAAAACTTATTCGCCAAAAAAAATCCCGGTCATCGCACCAAAATTTGGCGGATAAGCTGGGATTTGCTTTTAAAAAATCATCAGTAAAACTGACAAATAAAATACAACTTTTATATCAATTTCACACCGCCCAAACGGCAAATTACACAACAAAAATTTTACCAAAAATAATGCGCCAATTCTTGCGATAAGTTTGCACAAAAATTGACGCACAGTTTGCCAATGAAATTTTGGCAGATTTTATGATGCTAACTTTGTTTCTCACGCTGCCGATGGCAGTGCCGCCACATACTCGATCGGGCAGTCGTCTTCGTTACAAAAAGTTACAATTTCATAGTTGCTTGGGTCGGCAAGCACCGCACGAATCAGCTGATTATTCACCGCATGACCTGATTTGTAGGCGGAAAATTTACCCAAAAGCGCATGACCAATGACGAATAAATCACCCACTGCGTCCAGCATTTTATGGCGTACAAACTCATTTGGATAGCGCAATCCGCCTTCATTGACAATGGCGTCTTCGCTCAGCACCACGGCATTATCAAGACTACCGCCCAACGCCAAATTATGCTGGCGCAAATATTCCAAATCCTTTAAAAACCCAAAGGTGCGTGCCTGTCCCACTTCACGAGCGAAGTTGGCGGTGTTAAAATCCAGCGTGGTTTTTTGGTCGGTGGCGGCGATGGCAGCATGACTAAAATCAATCTCAAAATCCATCAAAAATCCGCCATCATAAGGCATAAGCTGCGCCCATTTATCGCCATCTTCCACACGCACAGGTTTTAGGATTTTGATGAATTTTTTGGCGGCTGACTGCTCCACCACGCCCACTTCGCTCAGCAAAAACAAAAATGGTGCAGCCGAACCGTCCATAATGGGGATTTCAGCAGCATCAACTTGCACACGCAAATTATCAATGCCAAAAGCTGCGATCGCCGACATCAAATGCTCAATCGTGCCAATGCGCGCTTCGCCCTGCACCAGATTTGATGACATCATGGTGTCGTGGATTTGCTCTGGGTGTACCGCCACGCTTGCGCCGTCCAAATCCACACGCTCAAAGACAATGCCCGTGTCGCACTCGGCAGGCAGCAGTGTCAGCGTAACTTTTTTGCCGCTGTGCAGTCCGATACCTGTGGCGGTGATGGCTTGAGCAATGGTGCGTTGTTTGGTCATGACAAATCCAAATGTTACAAAATATGTATCATTGTAGCACTTAGCGTGCGTTTTGTCATCAAAATTGGTGAAACATTGGCATAAGCAAAATAGATTGAGACTGGCGCGCTTGAAAAATGCTTGCAAATGCGCAAATCTTTGCTATAATAGGCAAACTTTTAGGCGCATAGCTCAGTTGGTTAGAGCACCACCTTGACATGGTGGGGGTCGTTGGTTCGAGTCCGATTGCGCCTACCATATCCAAACCCCTTGTAAGTCTTGTACTGCAAGGGGTTTTTGTTTGCCCAAAAATACTGGCGATACTGGTTCAACTTTTAAGTCCATCTTTCAAACCCACCTTATAATCCACCCATTTCCCAAGAGCTTCCCAACCCTTCTGCCAAACCCAAGCAAAATTTTCGCACACACCGCCAATATCCGCTATAATAAAGGCAAATTCACTCGCTTAACCAAAAATTATCATGAAAGATTACACCATCATTCCAAACCTTGCCACGCTTGATACCGCCCACATTGACAAAGCTCGCGCGCCTGTGGTGCTGGTGGACGGCTCGTATTATTTGTTTCGCTGCTTTCATGGCTTGCCGCCTTTGTCAAATAAGGATGGCTTGCCCACCAATGCCGTGCGTGGTGTGCTAAATGCACTCAATAAACTCATCAAAAAATATCAGCCCACGCACATGGCGGTCGCTTTTGACACCAAAGCACCGACTTTTCGCCACGAGCTGTCCGAAGCCTACAAAGCCCACCGCCCACCGATGGACGAAGATTTGGCGGTGCAAATTCCCTACATTCACCGCATGATTGAGCTTTTGGGCATTCCGCTCATCAAACTGGACGGCTTTGAAGCGGACGACATCATCGGCACGCTGGCATACACCGCTTGCCAAGCTGGGCATTCGGTGGTGATTTCCACAGGCGATAAAGACATGGCGCAGCTGGTCAATGACTGCGTGATTTTAGAAGACAGTTTTAAGGGCGTGATTACCGATACCGCTGGCGTGGTGGAGAAATTTGGCGTGTCCGCACCACAAATCGCCGATTATCTCACCCTGATGGGCGATGCGTCCGATGGCATTGCTGGCATTCCTAAAGTGGGCGCAAAAACCGCCGCCAAACTACTCACCGAATACGGCTCGATTGACGGCATTTTGGCAAATCTAGGCGACATCAAAGGCGTGGTCGGCAAAAACTTGACGGAATTTCAAGACACCATTCCGCTCAATCGCACGCTTGCCACCATCGTAACCAACCTAGATTTGCCGGTGCAATTTGGCGACATCACGCTTGATCACAGCCTTACCGCCAAACAAAAAACCGCCAAAGAGCTGTACGCTTTATTTGCCGAGCTTGAGTTTAAAAAAGAGCTTGGCGAAGTGGGCGCAATTTTGGCTGCCGATGAAAACGCACTAAAAGAGCTGGCAAGCCAAGCCCAATCAAATCAAGCCACCAGCGAAACCAAGTCAAGCGAGCAAACTGAGCAGGCGGACGATTTTGCGCCTGCCATTACTGCGCTTGCCATCAAGCCCACCAAATACCACACCATCAGCACGCAGGCGGATTTTGATGCGCTGATTGAGCGCTTACAAGGCGCGGCGCACTTTGCCATTGACACCGAAACCACCGACATCAACTGGCAAAACGCTGAACTTGTAGGCGTATCCATCGCCATGGATAATTATGAAGGCTACTACATTCCTGTGGAGCATACGGGCGATTTTGACATTTTGCTGGACGGTCAGCTGGAGCGAGAAACCGTGCTTGCCGCCCTAAAACCACTACTGGAAAACCCAAACATCACCAAAATCGGACAGCACGCCAAATACGACATGCACATCTTTGCCAAATACGGCATTGACGTGGGCAGGCTTGGCGCAGAAGATTGGTTTGACACCATGCTGGCAAGCTACGTCATCAATGCAGCCGCCACACGGCATAACATGGACGATCTTGCCAAGCATTATTTGCACATCACAACCACCACCTTTGAAGATGTGGCAGGCAAAGGTGCAAAACAGGTCAGCTTTGATAAAGTGGCGCTGGACAAAGCAAGCGATTATGCGTGCGAAGATGCGGACGTAACTTTCAGATTGTTTAGTATTTTTAATCAATATCTGCAATCAGACGACAACACCAACAAACTTTTGCACCGCTTGGAAATCCCCACCGCCAAGATTTTGGCGCAGATGGAGCGCAGCGGCATTTTGATTGAGCGGCAATTTTTGGGTAAATTATCCCAAGAATTTGACCAAAAGATTTTCGCGCTAGAAGAAGAAGCGCATAGACTTGCAGGGGAAAATTTCAATCTTGCCAGCCCAAAACAGCTGGGCGAGATTTTGTTTGACAAGCTGGGCATTGCTGGCGGCAAAAAAACCAAAACAGGACAATACTCCACTTCTGAAGCGGTGCTGAGCAAGATTGAACATCCACTGGTGGACGTGGTGCTAGAGCATAGAAGTTTAGCAAAACTTAAAAGCACCTACACAGACGCACTGGCAGCCGCCGCCGACAAAGAAGGACGTGTGCATACCAGTTATCATCAGGCACTCACCAGCACAGGGCGACTGTCATCGTCTGACCCAAACCTACAAAATATCCCAATTCGTACCGACACAGGCAGGCTGATTCGTAAAGCCTTCATCGCCCCAAAAGGCAGAGTCATCATGGCGGCTGACTACTCGCAGATTGAGCTGCGTTTGATGGCGCATTTTAGTGGTGATGAAAGTCTGATTGCTGCGTTTAAAAACGACCTAGACATTCACACCGCCACCGCTGCCGAAATCATGGGCAAAGAACTTGCGGACGTTACGCCAAATGAGCGCCGTGCTGCCAAGGCGGTGAATTTTGGCTTGCTGTACGGCATGGGTGCGTTTGGGCTTGCCAAGCAGCTGGGCGTGGAGCGTGGTGTTGCCCAAGATTACATCAAACGCTATTTTGCGCGCTACCCTGCGATTCACGATTATATGGAAAACACCAAAACGATGGCGCGCGAGCAAGGTTTTGTGCGCACCATTTTAAATCGCAAGCTGTATTCGCCAGACATAAAATCCGCCAATCGCATGATACGAGATGGCGCAGAACGTGCCGCCATCAACGCACCGCTGCAAGGTTCTGCCGCTGAAATCATCAAACTTGCGATGATTGCCGTGGCGGACGTGCTGCCAGAAAATCACGCCAAGCTGCTGCTGCAAGTGCATGACGAATTGGTGTTTGAAGTGGACGAAGATAAAGTTGATGAAATCAGCGCACTCATCAAAACCGCCATGCAAAATGTGCTGACCGACACCGCCAAAACGCTGGGCTGGGACGTAGATTTTGCTGTGCCTTTAGTGGCGCAAATTGGCGTGGGCGCAAATTGGGACGAAGCGCATTGATTAGCGAATAATTTGCAAAACCAAAAACCCTGCCATTGTTACGACAGGGTTTTATTGTCAAATTTAAAATTATCTATGATTGGCTGGGTTTTACACCACCAAAATCACTGCGTCCACTTACCATCACGCCACACAAGCGCAAATTTGGTCGCCTTGCCGTCTTTTTCTGAGCCGATGTACTGCTCAGCATTTTTACGGCTCCAGCGCAAAATCGTTGGGTTGCCGTCTGGGTCAGTGTCTGGCGCATCAAAGATGTAATGGAATTTTGGCTCAAGCTCGCCTTGAATGCTGCGCAATTCTGCCACTTTTGGCGGACGGGTTTCACGGATTTTTGGGAACTTACTTGCCGCCAAGAACAGCCCTGCCGCCCCTTCACGCAGCACATAATGGTCGTCAAATTTTGCCGAACGTAAATGCGGCATATCAATGGCGCTCATGCGTGGCGGCGCAGCTTGACCATTTTTTAGCACTTTGCGTGTGTTGTCGCATTTTTGGCAAGCAAAATACGCTCCAAAACGCCCCGTTTTTAGCTCCATTTGCCCATCGCATTTGTCGCAATCAATCGTTGGTGCGTCATTGCTCGCACCGCCAATCTCAAACACGCCTTTTTCTAGCAAATAGCCATCACAGTCAGGATTATTACCACAAACGTGTAATTTCAAGCCGCCATCTACGATATAGCCGTCCATCGCAGCATTACATTTTGGACAGCGTTTTTTCCCCATCAGCGCCAAAGTCTCGGCAGATTCATCATCTGCGTCAAACTTAAATGCCGACACTGGCATCAGATTTTTGGTGCCTTTGCAGCGTTCTTTTGGCGGCAAATTATAGCCTGTACAGCCCAAAAACACGCCTGTAGAACCTGTGCGAATCTGCATAGGGCGGCTGCAAGTATCACAATGCACATCAGGGACGTTGGTCGGGTCATTTGGGCGCATACCGTCTTTTTGTTTGGCGTGCTCAAGTTTGCCTTTAAAATCGCCATAAAACTGATCCAGCACCGCTTTCCAGTCTTGCTCGCCGTCCGCCACATGGTCAAGTTTATTTTCAAGCCCTGCGGTAAACGCATAATCCATCAAATCAGGAAAACTCTCCACCAAACGCTCGGTAACGATGTCGCCCATTTTCTCGGCATACAGACGCTTATTTTCAAGGCGCACATAGCCGCGCTCTTGAATGGTGGAAATGATGGACGCATAAGTAGATGGTCGCCCAATGCCACGGCTTTCAAGCTCTTTAACAAGGCTTGCTTCGCTGTATCTGGCTGGCGGCTTGGTGAAATGCTGGCTTGGCTCAACGTTAATCAAAGGCAGCACATCGCCTGCTTTGACGTTTGGCAGCAGCACATCGTCATTTTTGGCTGGCGGCTGAACTTTGGTGTAGCCGTCAAATTCCAGCGTACGCCCTTTGGCTTTTAGTTCCACCGCGCCTGCCATCACCGACAAACTCACCGAACGATAACGTGCTGGCGACATTTGGCACGCCACAAATTGCCGCCAAATCAGCTCGTACAGTCTTTGAGCATCTCGCTCCATACTGCTAAGCTGCGTGGAGCGAATGGCGACGTTTGATGGGCGAATCGCTTCGTGTGCTTCTTGGGCGTTTTGGCGATTGCCGTAATAATTTGGCTTGTCTGGCAAATACGCCGCACCAAAATTCTCGCTGATGTAACCACGCACCGAATTAAGCGCATCTTGGCTTAAAAACGTGCTGTCCGTACGCATATAAGTGATAAAACCTGCTTCGTACAAACGCTGCGCCAGTAGCATGGTCTTTTTCACCGCAAAGCCAAGGCGTGTGCTGGCTGCCTGCTGCAAGGTAGACGTGATAAAAGGCGCAGATGGGCGTGATTGGGTCGGCTTTTCGTCCAATGACGACACCACAAAATCTGACGACTGCAGCATCGACACGATGGCATTTGCATCCGCTTCATTGCCAAGCTTGAGTGTTTTGCCATGCGCTTTGACAGCCTCTAGGCGCAGCGTTTCGCCAGCGGCTTGGTTATTGGTGTGAATTTCCCAATATTCTTCTGGCACAAACGCACGAATTTCACGCTCACGCTCCACCACAAGGCGCGTTGCCACCGATTGCACACGCCCAGCCGACAGTCCGCGCGCCACTTTCGCCCATAATAAAGGCGACACCATAAAGCCCACCACACGATCCAAAAAACGGCGTGCTTGCTGGGCGTTCACACGGTCTAAATTTACTTTTGCAGGGTGATTAAAGGCGTTTTGCACGGCAGTTTTGGTGATTTCATTGAACACCACACGACTGTATTTGCCGTCATCGCCGCCAATCACTTCTTGCAAATGCCACGCAATCGCTTCCCCTTCTCTGTCCAAGTCCGTTGCCAGATAGATGGTGTCTGCGTCTTTGGCAAGTGCCTTTAACTCTTTGATAACTTTGGTTTTATTGGGCAAAATCTCATACTGTGCTGCCCAGCCATGCTCAGGGTCTACGCCCATGCGGCGCACCAGCGCACGTTGGGCTTTTTCTTCACGGCTAAGTCCAGCGTCGTCCGTCTTGGCTTTGGTTTTATCACCGCCAGACACAGGCAAATCACGCACATGACCCACGCTTGAGCGCACGATGTAATCATTGCCCAGATATTTATTGATGGTTTTGGCTTTGGCAGGCGACTCCACGATGACGAGCGATTTGCCTTTTGCGCTCACAGGTGCGCTTGCCACTTTGGTTTTGGTGGCTTTTTTGGTGGATTGCTTGGCGCGAGTGGTCGTTGCCATGTGTGTACCTTTACCCTATTATGATGCGTCAAAACACAGCTTTCCTTGTTTGCGGCTGTGCGACACGATAAAACAACTATAAAAACCCTAAACGAAAAATCATCAATTCCTTGACGTGCTTTTTATAGATTGACAAAATTTTATCAAAAAAGCAAGTATCTTTGAAAAAATAAAAACCAGCACGCATTTACCGCCTTAGTGCAACTTAGCGTCTGTCTGATGTTTGTTTTGGCATTACTTATTGGCGGATAAACTTTGTCGCCAATACCACAAGCCCATCGTACAAAGCATTTAAATCCGCCTGCGCTCTGCCTTTATCCAAAGGCTGCACGCCTTTATCGCTTTGATAACGCTCGTCATGCCAATAAATAATCACGCTGTTTGCCTTAAATTGCACGCCAATGATAGAGCGCAGCACGTCTTTTGGAATGTGCTGAGCGATAAATTCCGCCATCTTCGCAGGCAAATGCTCAGCACCAATGGCGCATTGCCACGCCTGCTCGTGGGCGGTGTCGCTTTTGGCGGTTGCAGTGTTGGCAGGCTGATAAAAGCCATCACGACTCATGCGCACCAAAGGCAGCCGCCAAGCGTCATCAATCACGCTGTACTGCGCAATCATCGTGCTGGCAGGCTTTAGACTGTGCGAATTAGAGGTTTGGCGTGGCAGCCATTCAGGGCGAGCAACCAGCCTAGGATTTAGGCGCATTTGCCGAGCCAGCAGCCGAAAATCCGCAGTGCGTACTTCGTGGGCGCGTGGCTTGGCAGCAAACATATTGCCCAAGAAAAACCCCGCCACCAAAAGCACAACGACAATCGCAATGGTTGATGAACTCATCTTAAACCCTTAGCAAAACCTTAGCGCAAAAGATGGCGCTTGCCACTGATTGAAGGACTGATGTAGCCTTGCTCTTCCATCAAATCCACGATACGCGCCGCGCGGTTGTAGCCAATGCTAAAGCGGCGTTGCAGCGCAGAAATAGAAATTTTATCCGTTTCTGTAAAAAACTGATACGCCTGCGGAATCATCTCTTCATCGCTGGCGGCTGTGGTGCTGGTATTGCCGCTGCCTTCGCCTTCAAAGGTGTAGCTTTCAGACAAATCAATATAATCAGGCACACCACGCTCACGCCATGCATCCGCCACACGGTTCACTTCTTGGTCGGTAACGTACGCACCGTGCGCACGCTCTGGGTTGAGCTTACCGGGGCCTAAGAACAGCATATCGCCATGACCCAGCATATTCTCCGCACCGCCAGTGTCAATGGCGATTTTACTATCACGGCTGTCGTTCACTTTTAGTGCCACACGGCTTGGGACGTTTGATTTAATCAAACCTGTTACCACATCTGCCACAGGACGCTGCGTTGCCAAAATCAGATGAATACCCACCGCACGCGCTTTTTGGGCAATGCGCACGATTTGCTCTTCGGCTGGCTTGCCAATTTGCATGATCATATCGGCAAATTCATCAGCCACCACGACAATTTTTGGCAATGGTTTTAAACGTGGCACAATGTCGCTCACCGAATCATCTGGGCTATGCAATGGGTCTAAAATCGGACGACCGTCAGCGATGGCTTGGCTCACGATTTCGTTGTAGTCTTTTAGCTGGCGCACACGGAACATACTGAGCAGCTTATAACGACGCTCCATCTCGGTAACACACCACGTCAAAGCGGCAGTCGCTTCGCTCATGTCGGTAATCACAGGCGTAAGCAGGTGCGGAATTTCGCTGTACACCATCAGCTCCACTTGCTTAGGGTCAATAAACAGCAAGCGCAGCTCATCAGGCGTGTATTTTAGCAGCATGGACATGATAAGTGAGTTCACCAGCACCGACTTACCAGAACCTGTCGTACCAGCAACGAGCATATGCGGCGCTTTGGCAAGGTCAGCGATGATCGGCTTGCCAGACGTATCCACGCCAATCGCCATGCTGATGCCTGCATTGGGGTCTTTATAATCGCTGGTTTCTAGTAGCTCAATCAATTTCACCGTTTGACGCTTACGGTTTGGCACTTCAATGCCGATATACGGCTTACCGGGAATAGAATCCAGCACACGCAAAGACTCCATCGCCAGCGAGCGCGCCAAATCTCTTTCAATGCGCATGACGCTATCCACACGCACACCCGGAGCAAGATCCACCTCAAAACTCGTTACCACAGGGCCGACGCTTGCGCTCACCACGCTGCCTTGAATGCGAAATTCCTGCAATTTAATCTCAAGCAATTCCGACAACTGCGCAAGCTCATCTTGGGTATAAACCACCTGCTTATTTTGCGCAGGGTCAAGCAAACTCAGCTCTGGCACAGGCGTTAGGCTCATGCGGTATTCTAGCGTGTTAAAGGCGTGCGATTTTGCATTTTGTTTTGCGCCCAAAAGCTCTTCAATCGTCTGCACATTGGCTCGTGGCGCTGGCCGTGCTGGCGTGTTTTGCGCTGGTGTGTCGCTTGTTAATTGTGCGCTTTGGCTTGGCGCAACTTGGCTTGGCACGGCTTGGTTTTGCACGGCTGGATTTGGTACATTTGCCACGCTCGGCGCAGCTGGTGTGATGTCGTTCATGTCATCAGCATTATCCGCCAAGTCAGGCTCACTTGCCACATCGCTTACGGTGTCGTTTGCTGTATTATTCGCAGTTTCGCTCGCCCATGCGTCGTCAGCAGGCGTTTGTAAATGCGCAAAATCCACGCCAGCAAAGGCTTCTTCGTGTAGGCTTGTTTGGCTTTTGGTTTGGGCAGCTTGCGTATTGATTTCGGCTGGGCTTGGGGCATAGCTTAGCGTTTGGCTTGCCGTTTGATTTGCCACTTGCCAATCATCTTGCTGTGCGCCCTGCTCAGCATTTGTCAGTTGAGCAGTTGGCTGTGGCGTGCTTACTTGTGACGCATTTGGCTGAGAAATACTTGACTGGGAAACGCTTGACTGGGAAATACTTGGCTGATGAGTAGTGTCCGCCACATTCATTGCTGCTGCGGCAATGTGCGCAAAACGCTCACTTGCTGATTGATTTGGCTGCGTGGCATTGACTGGCGTATTATCCGTTGTCAAATTTGGCTCATCGGCTGCGCTTACACCGTCAAAGTCATCGCCAAAATCATCGCCAACGTCATCAAAACCAGCTTGGCTGTCGTCCACATACTCGTCCGCTTGCACATCTTGCGCCACTTCATATTCAGGCGAAACGTGCGGCTCGTGCAGTGGCACGGCGGCTTGCTCAGCTTGGCGTGCTTCTTCGTCCGCTTCCGCTTGCTTTTGCGCCATCAAATCTTCACGCAGCCCAGAATGCGCCAAAAAGCTCGCCAATGCGCCATCGTGATTGTGCGCTTGGTATTCGGTGCGCTGTGGCGACACCACCGTCAGCTCTGCAGGCTCAAAATCGTCCGCCGCTGGCTCGTCCAGCGCTTCATTAAAATCAGCCTCATCGCTGCTTTTTTTCTTATCGCTGATCCATGCAATCACGCCTGCAAACACCGAACCCCAACGAATATCAAAGGTCAGCGTCGCCACAACCAAACTCATCAGCAGCAAAAACGCCGTCGTCAGCGGTGCGCCCATCACACCAAGCAGGCTCTTTTGTAGCTCCATGCCCGTAACGCCGCCCAGTGATTGCAATGGCGCGTCCATCACCGAACCAATGTGCGCAAAAGTCGTGCTAATCAGCACCGACAAAAACGCATACGCCAACACCCGCAGCGCCCACGCCATCGGCGCACGCTTCCACCACAGGCGCGCCAGCTCATACGCCAGCACCACCACAAAAAACCACGCCCCCAAGCCAAAAAACGCACGCAACAAATCCGCGAACCACGCTCCCAAACGTCCGCCCACATTGCTCACTGCCGTCTCATTGCCAACGTGCGACCACGCTGGGTCGGCAGGATTGTACGACAGCAGCGAAATGAACAAAAATCCCAGCAAAATCCCGCCACACAGACTAAAAACCAGCTGTTTGATGATGGGCAATCTGCCAAGCAGTTGAGAAGTGGTGTCGTGGTGCAAAATTTTCATGGTGTGCTTTTTGAAAAATAAATTGGCGTTGCGGTTTTGTTAATTGGGGTTTTGGTTGGTTTGTTGCGCTTGCTTAGGTTTAGAAGTAAATCTGTTAATAAGCAATTTGGCAATAAGCAAAAAGTTGTTTGGTTGCGATGGTTGCGCCCAATTATTAAAATACTGGTTATTGAAGATACTGGCGACTTTTAGCGGCTTGCACGATTAAAATTTTCAAATACTGCTTTTGATGGTATCAAATCGCCTGTGCTTTAATGTCAATGCTACCAAAAGTCCAATGCTGCACATTTTGGCAGATTTTTTGGCAAGTTTTTAGGCAAATTAACGGACGCATTTTTGAAAAAACGTTAGAAAATCTGCCATCAAACAAACTTATCCGCCATTCACAATCCGCCCACCGCCCACAAACTGCCTGCTGGCACGCTTTGCTGGTTGCTTTATCGGCAAGCCAAATACCTTCAAACCAAACAAACCCTACATTATATCGGATTTGGCGCACAGTTGGCAAAAATTTTACTCGCCTTTCATAGATTTTGCGCAGATTTTGGGTAATGTTTTGATGAATGTTTGCCAAATTTGGTGCAAATCTTGACACAAACTTAGGCGCACGCTTGCATTTTTACACCACAAGCCTAATAATAAGCACAGTTTTGGCGCGCTTTTATGATTTGCGCCTTTAAAATCTTAATCCTTAAAACCGTTTTTAAACGTGCTTGTGCTTAACTCAAATTGGCTTGGCAAACCTTAAGCCAAAAGCGCAATCACCGCCACCTTAGGAACTTAATATGTCTCATCATCGTTTAATCATTCTTGGTTCTGGCCCTGCTGGCTATTCGGCTGCCGTCTATGCCGCGCGCGCCAACCTAAATCCTGTCATCATCACAGGCCTGCAAGTGGGCGGACAGCTGACCACCACCACCGACATTGACAACTGGCCAAGCGGCAAAGAAGGCTTGACGGGTAATGAGCTGATGGACAACATGAAAGCGCACGCCGAACGCTTTGGCACGCAAATCATCTACGACCACATTGAAACTGCCGATTTAAGCGCGCGCCCATTCACCTTGACGGGCGGCAGCGGCACTTATACTTGTGATGCGCTGATCATCGCCACAGGTGCCAGCGCACAGTATTTAGGACTTGACAGCGAAAGCAAATACATGGGGCAAGGCGTGTCAGCGTGCGCCACTTGTGATGGATTTTTCTATCGCAATCAAAAAGTTGCCGTCATCGGCGGTGGCAATACCGCTGTAGAAGAAGCCTTGTATCTGTCAAACATCGCCAGCGAAGTAACGCTGGTACACCGCCGTGATAGCTTGCGTGCTGAAAAAATCTTGCAAGACCACTTGTTTGAAAAAGCCAAAAACGGCAACATTCGCCTAGAATGGAACTCGCAAGTCAAAGAAGTACTGGGCGATGAAATGGGCGTAAACGGCGTGGTCATCACCCACCAAGACGGCAGCGAAAAAACGCTGGACGTGATGGGTATGTTTGTCGCCATCGGACACAAGCCAAACACCGCCTTATTTGAAGGGCAGCTTGAAATGAAAGACGGCTACATCGTGGTGAACAGCGGACTAAATGGCAATGCCACCGCCACAAGCGTGGCTGGCGTATTTGCCGCAGGCGACGTGGCCGACCACATTTACCGCCAAGCCATCACATCAGCAGGCACAGGCTGTATGGCGGCTTTGGACGCTGAGAAATATTTGGATAATTTGCCAAGCTGATACGCCTTTTATGACAAAACCCACCAGCGCAAGCCCTTTGGATTTGGCTGATTTGCACCTGCTTGCCGAGCGCTCCGTCTATGACTTTTTTACCCTAAAAGACATGGCGGACACGCACGGTTTTATCGGTGCTGGAGCGGATTTGACCACGCCCACCTTGCTAAACGCCTACCGCAACGGGGTGTTTCCTTGGTTTAACGCTGGCGATCCGATTTGCTGGTGGTATCCAAAGTCGCGCTGCGTGATTGCGCCTGACGCTTTCACGCCTGCCAAGTCGCTCGTGCGCACCGCCAAAAAGAGCGCATGGACGCTCACCACCAACCAAGCCTTCTGCCAAGTCATGCACGCCTGCGCAGGCGCTCGTAAAGCCACTGATGGTACACTGTGCGCAGACACTTGGATCAGCGATGAGATGATTGACGCTTACACCGCCTTGCATGAGCTTGGCGTGGCAAAAAGCGTGGAAATCTGGGAAAATGATGCACTCGTGGGCGGATTGTACGGCGTGCAAATCGGTGCGCTGTTTTGTGGTGAAAGTATGTTTCACGCACGCTCAAACGCTTCAAAAATCGCCTTTTGGGGCTTAAGCTGTCTTGCGCAGCGTGCAGGCATTGGCTTGATAGATTGCCAGCTGGAAAATCCGCATTTAATGAGCCTTGGCGCAACCATCATACCGCACGCACAGTTCGCCAAACATGCAGAAAAACTGGTGCGCACGCCTGCCAAAGGCTTGGACAGCCGACTTTTATTGGACAGCCTTTTAAAAGACGCAACGCCATCAGTGGATTTGACGGCAAATCGTACGGATAATGAGTTAGAAAATGACTTGGAAAACAGTTTGGGCAATGGTTTGGAAAACAGCTTAACAACCACCTCAGTGGCGGTGGCGGATTTGCTGCAATTTCTTTAAATTGCCAAATTTTAAACGCCCAACTTTTCGCTTCGTTTCAGTTCTTGACCAACCTACCAACGCATACCAATACTTTGGGCGCACGCATAGCCGCTTGCCCACGCCCACGCAAAATTAAATCCACCCAGCCAGCCTGTTACGTCCAGCACTTCGCCAATAAAAAACAGATTGGGCTGCAGCTTGCTTTCCATCGTCTTGCCAGACACATCATCGCTCGCCACGCCGCCGCGCGTTACTTCCGCCACACGGTAGCCTTCGGTGCCAGCAGGCTTGATTTGCCATGCGTGAAGCGTTTCGGCAAGGCTGACAAGCGTCTCGTCTTTGATGTTGGCAAGCTCGGTGTCTTTGTGCGCTTGCCAAAAATGCGCTTCAAAAGCGGTGAGTAATTTTTTGGGGAAAAAGTCCGCCAGTACTGTGCGCAGACGCTGTTTTGGCGTGCGTTTTTTGGCGGTGAGCAGCAGCGTTTTTACGTCCGCCGCTGGCAAAAGATTGATGGTAATGCTCTCGCCTGCTTGCCAATAATTTGACAACTGCAACATCGCAGGCCCTGACAAACCGCGGTGCGTGAACAGCATGGGCAAAGCAAAGCTGGCGCGCGCATTTTTTGCCACCACATCAAGGCTGATTCCCGCCAAAGACTTAATCATCTCGCCTGTGTCATCGGTGAAAGTAAAAGGCACCAATGACGCAGTAGTCGGCACAATGCGATGTCCAAACTGCTGCGCCACTTGATAGCCAAAACCGCTCGCCCCAAGCGTGGGAATGGATAAGCCGCCTGTCGCCACCACCAAAAATTGGCAAGTGAGCGAATGCGCCTTGCCGTCTTTGGGCTGCACGTCCAACGTGAAATTTGGCATGGTGTTATTATCAGTATTGGCAGCGTGAATGGCTGTGATGCTGGTATTTAGACGAATACTTACGCCAGCGTCTTGGCATTCTGTCAATAAAAGATTTAAAATATCTTTAGATGAATTATCACAAAACAGCTCGCCACGCCCTTTTTCGTGGTACGCCACGCCATGTTTTTGCACTAAAGCGATGAAATCTTCGCTGGTGTAGCGCGACAATGCCGACTTCACAAAATGCGGATTTTCTCCAACAAAATTGGCGCTGCCGACATTCGTATTGATGAAATTGCAGCGTCCACCGCCAGACATCAAAATTTTTTTGCCTGCTTTATTGGCGTGATCCAGCACCAAGACGCTTTTACCAAACAATGCCGTCTGAAAGGCACAAAACAGCCCAGACGCACCTGCGCCAATGATGATGGTGTCAAAATGCTGGGCGCTCATGGCGTGTTTTGCTCGGCAAGTTTTTTAAGCAGCTCGCCATATTTGGCATCGTACTGCGCTTTTTGCTCACGGTAAATTTCAAACACGCAAAACTCACCGCAGCCACTGTCGCAGCATTCGTAGCTTTCTGGTGGCTCTGGCGGTGGCGGAATGTCGATGGGGTTTTGGTCTGTCATGCGCTTAATTTGTCAATGATGAAATAAACGCTATTGTACGCCATTTGTACAAATTTCGCCAGTTTTACCCAGTTTTGCGCTGTGTCAGGCGAAAGTGTCAAGACTGTGCTTTTTTGTAGTTGCCACTTGCTATTATGCGCCAATGACTTATAATGATTGGGGTTTATCGTAAAAACAAGCGTGCATGAATGTGGTGTCGCCACTTTTTGATTTACAAATCAACCTAAATCAGCAAACCTTAACCCACAAGCACGCATTTAAAAAGGATTATTTTATGTCAAAATTTCGCAGCACCCTACTGACCGCCGCACTTGCTGGCACTGTCGCTTTGACTGGCTGTGCCAGCACAACCACAGGCGGCGTGGTGGGCGCCGACCGCAAACAGCTGCTTTTGCTGTCCAGTGATCAAATCATGCAGATATCTAGCGAAACCTATCAAAAAACCATCAAGCAAGCACGCTCTGAAGGCAAACTGGATACAAATGCCGCAATGGTTGCTCGCCTAAAACGCATCGCCAACCGCCTAATTCCGCACACCGCCGTGTATCGTGCGGACGCACCAAGCTGGGATTGGAAAATCCACGCCATCAAAGACGACACCATCAATGCCTACGTCATGCCGGGCGGCAAAATCGTTTTTTATCATGGTATCATTGAAAAGCTGAATCTGACCGATGATGAAATCGCTGCCATCATGGGGCATGAGATGGCGCACGCCCTGCGTGAGCACAGCCGTGAAAAAGCATCTCGCCAAATGGTTACAGGCAACGTACTGAATATAGCGGTATCGGCATTCGGTTTGTCATCAGGGCAAGCGCAACTGGCAGGCTTGGCTGGCGCACTTGGTTTGACTTTGCCAAATTCTCGCACCGCCGAAGCTGAAGCGGATAAAATCGGACTTGAACTGATGGCGCGCGCTGGCTACAACCCACAAGCTGCCGTAACGCTGTGGGAGAAAATGCAACGCTCTAAAACTGGCAATACACCACAATTTTTAAGCACGCACCCAAGCTCGCAAAACCGCATTAACGCCCTGCAGCAGCTTGTGCCAACGGTCTTGCCGTTGTATAACGCCACACGCTGATTGCTGGGCTGACCGATTAAATCACAACTCAAAACTGGCTGGCTGGCGGTGATTGCCGTCAATCAGTCAGCCATTAAACCTACCAAAAACTCAAAATCAAAACGCCAAACTATGACACAGCCAACCCAAACCGCCCTAACCCACGCCCTAAACGCACTAAACCCAACCCATCTGACGCTAGACAACGAAAGCCATATGCACGCAGGCTATTTTGACGGCAAAGAAAGTCATTTTAAACTGGTGATTGTCAGCGCAGAATTTGCAGGAAAGCGTTTGGCGGCACGTCATCAGGCTGTTTATGCGCTCGCCAATCCGTTTTTGATGGCGAATGGCGGTACGGTACATGCCTTGGCGATTCACGCCTATACGCCAGACGAATGGCAGACGCTCGCCCAAGCACCAAACAGCCCAAATTGCGCAGGGCAGAATAAGGGTTAAATCGCCTGCTTTAAAACTTTTGTCAAATCTTTGTGGTGGATTTACAGTAAACCTACGCCAAATTCATGGTAAGATTTTGTCATCGCTGATGATTTGGTAAGGCTTCGTGGCAATTATCCATGATTTGACAAGTATCGCATAAAATTTAGGGCAAGTCTTTTAATAAAGGCGCAGGCGTTGCCAAAAGATTTCGCCGCGCTGCCGCAAACAAAAACATCACCGCCACCGAACAATAAGGCGACCACTTTTGAGCGCGCTTTTTGATGACGGCAGGCGTAGCGTTTGGCGTACGATACAGCCATTTATAAGCATTTTGCACAATGACATCTTCAAAAGGCAGCACATTTGGGCGGTGAATTTTGTACAGATACATCTTTGCCGTCCAGCCGCCAATACCACGAAAAGCGGTCAAGCGCGCCACGATTTCATCATCTCTCAGCGTACGCAATTCGCCAAAATCCAGCTTACCATTCACCACCGCCAGCGAAAGTGTGCGCAGACATTCAGCTTTTCTTTGCGAAATGCCCACTTGGCGCAGCTCCCTCACCGTCAGTCTGGCAAGGCGCTGAGCGCACAGCAAATCCGCCTTGCCATCAACTATGCGCTCATCATGAGCAAATTTATCCGCACACACCGCCAAAAGCCGAGTAATCAGCGTATCGCCAGCGGCAATGGACAGCATTTGCCCGATGATTTGCGCCGCCACAAACGGAACATTTCTCGCTAGATATTGACCGCACTTTAACCACCAATGAGCAAGCCATCGCTCAGGCATTTCGTGTCATGCTTGAAGAACGCACCTATTGGGCTGGCGTGTATGCCCATTTTCTTGACCCAGCGGGCGAAGATTTTGTGCTAAATGAAATGTTTGGCGGTGTACCCGTTGAAGTGAAAACAGAGATTGTGAAAGCAATGCGTAAAAACGTCCGCCAAGAAATGATTGGGCATGGCATTGGGCGACATTCAAAAGCGCAAATTTACGCCTTTGCCCAAGCTGATGTAGAAGCGGTGTTGCAATTTATGGGCGATAAAGATTTCTTTTTCGGCAGCGAACCAACCACCATTGACGCAACCATCGCAGGATTATTTGCCAACTGGCTGGCTTGTGATTTTGATTGGGCGTTGAAAGATTTTATCAAAGCCCAACCGCAAATTGCTGAGTATATGAAACGCTTTGGGTGTGCGGTGTTTGGGCGTGAATTGCGATAAGCGGTGCAAATTTTTCAAAAAACCAACCGCTCGCAACTACGCCTCAATCTCCTTAACCACCCTCGCAGGCACACCCGCTACTACAGTGTTCGCAGGCACATCTTTGGTGACCACCGCACCTGCCGCCACCACGGAATTTTCGCCGATGGTAACACCGCCTACAATCGTGGCATTAGCCCCAATCCACGCATTTTTGCAGATCCGCACGGGCGCAAGGATAATCCCTCGGCGTGTGGCAGGATCGAGGGGGTGGTTGACGCTGGTAATCGTAACGTTGGGAGCGATGAGCACGTTATCTTCGATGATGATACCGCCCACATCACTAAAAGTCGCGCCGATATTGATGAAGACGTTTTTGCCGATACGCAAATGCCTGCCGAAATCGCAATAAAACGGCAGGTTGACGACAAGGCTTTCGTCAATTTCAGATTGAGTTAATTCGCCCAAAACTTGGCGGATTTCGACCGCACTTAGAGACTTAAACTTGAGTTTTGCCAACAGTGGCTGATTTTCAGCAACGATTTGATGAATGTCGGCAAATTCGGGGCTTTCTTTGGCAAGAAGTTGGTTGAGCGGGAAATCGTGCATTTTAGTTTTTCTCGATTTTAATGGTTTTCGCTTTTTTGAGCAGGCTGATGTCGCCGTTGATTTTCCCCAAATAAATCAATCCGCTGGCGTTTGGATTGTCTGTGCCGTAAAACAACGCCATATTTCCCCACGGTGCGTAGTAGGTAATATCGCCTTTTTGCCCTTGGTAACGGCTTGGGGCGTTTTTGGTGGAAAGTTTGCCGACAGAAAAGATTTTTTCTTTGCCGGCATAATCTTCCAACTCTATCTCAAGCGGTAGTTTTTTGATGAAATCTTGCGAAGTCGGGTTGTCTTCAAGGGTAGCGGAAACGACTTGATTGTCTAAGGTAATTTTGATGTTCATTGCGGCTCCGTGGGCAAAAGTGGCAAATAACAAGCCCAACAAAAAGATGCTTTTTTTCATATGTTTTCTCAATAAAATGGCAGGAGCAGCCTTCGCCGCCCCTGCTTTGCCTTATTTCAAATTCGCTTTAAAGAATGCTTCAAATTTATCAAACGGGATTTTGTTTAAATTATCATACAAATCAACGTGATCCGCACCATCCACAATCAATAGTTCTTTATTCGGGGTGCGTAGTTGTTTGTACACATCTTCAGAATAATAGCGTGAATGGGCGTTTGTGCCTGTTACCAGCAACACAGGTTTATCGCCGAGCAAATCAGTATTTGCCATTAACGGAAACGCAAAGAAAGAATACGGCGTTGTGGCTGTCCACGCACTATTTGAGTTGATGGCGTTTTTATGATACGCCCGTCCGCGATAATAATCGTGGAAGCGTTTGAGCATTTCAGGGGCATTGGCTTCTAATGTTTTCGGCAACACTTCTGTGCCTGTTGCCACATTGCCGTTTTCATCAAAGCCAAGCTCGTGCCAGCCAAGGGCGAAATTGCCGTTTTCAGCATCTTTCCAGCGTTGTTCGCTGATGTGTTTGATGATTTTTTGCTGTTGTTCAGGCGTGTAATAGTCCTCATATCCTTTACTCATCGAACGGCTCATATCGTACATTGCCGTGGTTGCCACCGCTTTGATACGGCTATCCACGCTGGTGGCACTGATTGCCATACCGCTCAAACCACACACGCCCAACACGCCGATTTTTTCACGATCGACAAAAGCCTGCAAACCGAGAAAATCCACTGCCGCACTAAAATCTTCGGTAAACATTTCAGGGCTTGCTACATCACGCACCGCACCGCCACTTTCGCCAGTAAAAGACGGATCAAACGCCAACGTAACAAAACCACGCTCCGCTAAAGTTTGGGCGTGCAAGCCTGATGATTGCTCTTTTACAGCCCCGAATGGGCCGCTCACCACAATCGCAGGCAGTTTGCCTTTGGCATTTTTCGGCATATACAAATCGCCCACCACAGTATTACCAAAGCGGTTACGGAACTGGACCTTTTGATGTTCTACCTTATCGCTTTTTGCAAAGGTTTTGTCCCATTCTTGACTGACAGTTACAGTTTGTACGTTTTTCATTGGTGTTACCTCAATATTGGCTAAAGCGGTTGTTGAAAAGGCCAAGGCTGCCGCAAGTGCGGTCATTTTTAAGATTTTTTTCATTTGTACTCCGATAAATGTAAGATGATTAAACTTGGGCTATTGTAATCACTCTATCGTTTCTATACAATTTATAAAAATGAATTTTAAAATTTCTGATTTGGAAATAATAAAAGCCTATGCAAAATCGATTTGAAGCCCTAAGAGTATTCTGCTCCCTTGCAGAAACCTTGCAGTTTAAAGAAACGGCAAACCGCCTTGCGGTGTCTGCACCAGTGGTAACACGCGTGATTTCCGAACTGGAAAACTATTTGGGCGAAGCACTGTTCCAACGCAATACCAGACAAGTCAAGCTCACTGATTTTGGCAGGCAATTCTTGCCCAAAGCACAAAAACTGCTTGCCGACAGCGAAGCCTTGTTTGTGCCGAGCCGTTCGCATTTAGCCGATGAAATGGCTGGCGTGGTTCGCTTGACCATTCCTGATTTGCCCAATGAAAAAGCCGTTCTCCAAGCCCTTGGCGAGCGGCTGAAAGCCTATCCTGATTTGGTGCTGGATTTACGCAAAGACACGGTGCGTTTGAATGTGGTCGAGCATCAGATTGACTTGGGCGTACGCATCGGTACGGTGCAAGACAACCGCTTTATCGTCAAAACCGTGGGTTCGACACGCGAAAAAATCGTTGCTACGCCGGATTTTCTTGCCCAACACGGCAAGCCGAAACGCTGGCAGGATTTAGCGGATTTTCCGCTGATCGGCTGTATCGACCACAACACAGGACGGGCGGAAAACTGGTATTTCAATACCGACATTCAAATCACGCCAAGTCGCCCAATTGCTCTCACCAACGATTACCAATCGGTTTTGCCACTGGTGCAGGCAGGCTTAGGCATTGGCTTTTTGCTGGATTGGCAGTGCGAGCCGTATTTGCAAACGGGCGATCTGATCGAACTTTTCCCCAAACTTTCCCGCCCGAATTGGCAGATTTACCTCTACCGCCCGCAACGCACGGTAACGCCTGTGCGGGTAAAAGTGGTGTTTGATGTGTTGGCGGAGATTTTAAGCGCACGTTTGCAAAAAATTACCAAAAGCGAATTGTAAAAATGCGCACAACCTTTTACAATGCGTCTAATTTTTATAAATGCGTGCCAACCATACCGTTTATAATTTACAATTTTACCCAAGACACCGCAGTTAAGCGCGGTTTACAAATAAGGTTTATTATGAAAAAACTTCTTGCTGTGGCAGCCGTTGCTGCTTTGACAGGCTGTGCCACCACTGGCAACATCGCCCCACAATACATCAACCCAACCAACTACCAAAGCTACGACTGCGCCATGCTACAAAGCGAAGTGGCACGCGTGACAAAATCAGCCGAAGCCACCCAAAAACAGCAAACGCCGCTGTCTGCGTCAGGCATTGGCATTGGCTTGACAGGTGGTCGCCACGGCATTTACCCAAGCATCAGCTTCGGCATGGGTACAGGCAGCAGCCAGCGCGCCGCCAAAACCAACACCCTAGCACGCTTGTATGGCGAGCATGACGCAATGATCATCGCAGCACGCCAAAAGGGCTGCGGCTTTGCGCATGGCGTGAAAATCTACGGCGAGCAGTAATCAGCACAACGCTCACAGCCGCCTTGCGAAATTGTCAATCAGCATGGCAACTGGCATTGTGTAAACGCTTACTATCCCTTAAAATAACGGCCACCACAGCCGTTATTTTTATTTTTACTAAAATTATGCACGCACCACACTCAAACTGGCTTCCTGACTGGATTAAAGCACTCATCCAATCGCCAAAATCCGCCCTGCCAGACATCAGCGCAGGCGTGATGATGTCGGTGCTTGTCATTCCCCAAAGCCTAGGCTATGCGGCTTTGGCAGGCTTACCGCCTGTGATGGGACTGTATGCCGCCATCGTACCAACGCTGGTGTATGCTTATATTGGCGCAAGCTCGGTCAGTGCGGTTGGGCCAGTTGCCATCACCGCCATCATGACGTCAAGCGCCCTGTCTGGCTATGCGGCAGGCAGTTTGCAATACGTCAGTCTTGCGGTAACGCTGGCTTTGATGGTGGGTGTGGTTTTATGGCTGGCAAGCGTTTTACGGCTTGGCTGGATCATGCAGTTTGTCTCTCGTGGGGTGTCGGCAGGTTTTATCAGTGCGGCGGCTTTACTCATCATCGCAGGACAGCTCAAATCCTTAATCGGTATGCCCATCATGGGCGACAGCCTTATCAGCATGGCACGCTCGCTCACAGGCACACAGATGCTCATTCATGCGCCAACTGCTTGGCTGGGGCTTGGCTTGCTGGGCGTGCTGCTGCTTAATCGCAGTAAATCGGCATTTGCCTTTTTGGGTAAAGCTGCCGACTTTGCCAAGCGTGCATTCATCATCGTGCTTGCCATCGCCGCCATCATCATGGCGCACGTCTTTGATTGGGCGGCGCTCGGCATTCGCCTGCTTGACACACTGCCCACTGATTTGCCACACTTTGCCTTGCCAGATTTGCACCCCAGCACCGTCATCGCCCTACTGCCGTCAGCTTTGCTCATTGCGCTGATTGCGTTTATTTCCAGTGCGGCGATTGCTGGCAATTATGCACGCCTGCGCAGTCAGCCTTTTTCATCAAATCGTGAACTTTTGGGCTTGGGCTTTGCCAACATCGCAAGCGGCTTGACGGGCGGTTTTGCGGTGGCGGGCGGCTTATCTCGCACCAGCCTAAATGTCGCTTTGGGCGCACGCACGCCTTTGGCTTCGGTGGTTTGTGCGTTGGGATTGTTGTTTATTTTGCAAATGTTTGGCGCATATTTGGCAGGCTTGCCTTATGCGCTGCTTGCCGCGCTCATCATCAGCTCTGTGGTGTCGCTCATTGACGTGCGCACCCTAAAAAGCGCATGGCAGCACGATAAAGCCGATGCCGTAAGTTTTCTTGCCACTTTCATCGCCGCCATCACCTTTGGGCTAAATGTGGGACTTGTGGTGGGTTTGCTTATCAGTTTTGCTGCCATGATTTATCGCTCGCACCGTGTGCGTGTGGCGGTGCTTGGGCAAGTGGTCGGACATAAAGGCGGCAGCGAGCATTTTCGTAACATTGAACGCTACCAGACACGCACTTTTGATAATCTGTTGATTTTACGCATTGATGAAAGCCTGTATTTTGGCAATGCCGACAGCGTCCATCGCACCATCATGACGCTCAGCCACGAACACCCACGCGCAAACGAGGTGATTTTGGTGATGACAGCGGTTAATCACATTGATCTGACCGCCCAAGAAATGCTCATCGCCCTATCTGCCGAGCTTACCACACACGAGCGCCGCTTGCACCTTGCCGAAGTCAAAGGCCCTGTGATGGACATCATCAAGCACAGCCCAGTTACCGCTGCCTTGACAGGTCAGCTGTTTTTAAGCGCGCAAGCTGCCGTAGAGACGCTCAAAGCCAAGGGCGAAGATTGGCACGGTTTGTAATTTATTATAGACCATTGATTTTTATCGTTTTTAAAAGCGGTAAAAATACCAATTTGCGTGATTTGCGCTTGGCTTTGCGGCATAAGTTTTCTAATTTTCCCAGCTTTGTTATCCTAAAACGGCATAACCAGACTAAAAAATTGCAATTTTTGTCATAAGGTTATGCCAAAACGAAATTGCACACGCCCAAATTTTTCGCTAATATAAGCGCATTGCAAATCACTTTTGATGAATTTTCAGTTAAGGCGATTTAAAAATTTGCAAGCCAAAACACACATTGCAAATCCGCCACTCAAAATCAAATTCAGCCAAATATCAAAAACAAAAATTAGGAAACGCCATGCACTCTGAAATCACTTTGTACAAACAAATCTACCCAAATCAATGCCAAACCCTTGCCAATCTTGGCTTTAAAAGTCTGATTAACTTACGCTTTGATGGCGAAAGCGACAATCAGCCCACCGCCGCTGATTTGCAGCAAAGTGCCGCCAGCGCACAGTTGGCATATCATCATTTGCCGATTGATGGCGAGAGCCTGCACCTTGACACAGTGGCGCAATTTGCCGCCTTGGTGAAAGATTTGCCGCAGCCTGTGATGGTATTTTGCGCCACTGGCGGACGTGCCAAGCGTTTGTATCAAAGCGCGATTGTCAGCGGGCTTTTGTGATTGAGATAGATTTGTGGTCGGAAAAATCATGGGTTGGATTGGCGTAAGCGCAACCCAACAAAATCAAGTAGTTATCTTTAAAACCGTTCGTGGTGAGCTTGTTAAACCTGATGGTTTTTAGGTTTAAGCCTTCGTCAGTTCGACCCTTTGGCAAGCTCAGAGCAAACGGAAAAACCACGCCAATTCACAGGTCGTAAGTTGGGTTAGCGAAGCGTAGCCCAGCATTTTAGAACAAATTTTAAATCCATGTTGGGTTTTCGTTTCACCCAACCCAACTTGCAAACCGTTCTTTAGCCCAACCCAAAACCACCATTTAATCTAATGCACAAATTGAATTTATCAATTCCTTGCCATCACCCCAACCACCAAAACACCGCCACTAAAGGCACGCCCAACACCGCCAAAATCACCCTTAGCACACGCAAAAACGCCCCATTTTCATCAAGCCAAATAGGACGCTGGCAATGGCGCACAAGCCACACAAAAATAAGCACCGACAACGCAAAAACCACATAAAAGACAGCCGTCATCACAGGCAAAATACCTTCACCAAAGCGATTAGCAAACGCCGTCAAAGCCACGTCCGCCACGCCTGCTACCATCAGCAGCCCCAAGCCCTTTGCTATCGCCTTGTTGTCCGCAGCATGGTACTGAAAATACGCCACAAAAATTGGCAGCAGCGCCACGCTCAGCACCGTAAACACTGCGCTTAGCACGATAGACGAAGCGTCATTCGTCAAAAGCACAAACGCCCTTTTGCCAAAAAACCACGCCAACACACCAAATGCCGCCAGCTTATGATACATAGTACCTTCTTTGGCGTGCGTATCATGGCGCACAGGAAAAATCACGCCTATCATAAGCATGGTTAAAAACTGCGCCGCAAACACACTGACAATCCAAACATAAGGCGCATTAGCACTTAAAAAACTTGTGCTCCAAGTAAACAGCCAAACGCTCAGCACAAAAACCAGCGCATACACAGCACTCGTTGCCATGTAGTGCTGCACGGCGATAAAAAATTTGGCGACTGACGAATGATGAGTGGTCATATTTTACTCTGATGGATTTAGTGGCGGATTTAAAAAAAGATGAAAACTTGCAAAGTCAAGATTTAAAAAACCAAATTCAAAAACACACGATTGATTTAGTGTAGCACATTTGCCCAAAAAGCCAAATTTACGCTGTCGAATTTACCCATCAGATTTACTCCATTGGGTTTTGCCCAGCGGATTTTACAACAAAAAACACCTTGAACATTCATTCAAGGTGTGGTGATTTGCCTGCACTGTCATACGGTTTTTGGCGTGATTTTGGTGATGGTAAAACCCGTCATGCCAAAAATCAGCGTCAAAATCAGGCATAAATAGCAAAAAAACGCATACGGCAAATAGCTGATGACCGACACGCCCAGCACTTCAGCGATGAACACACCGCACACGCTCCACGGCACCAAAGGATTGATGACCGTGCCAGCGTCTTCTAGCGTGCGTGACAGATTTTTTGGGTGCAAGCCCAGCTCTTCGTACACAGGACGAAAAGTGTTGCCCGTCAATAATACGCTCAAATACTGCTCGCCAATCAGCAAATTCACCCCAAAAGCCGTGAAAGCAGCAGCGGCAATCGCACGGCTCGCCTTCGTCAAAAGGTGATGCACGCCATCTAACAAGGCAGGCAAAATCCCCAAAGCGTTCAGCAAACCACCCAAAGACAGCGCCAGCACGATGATTGACATACTAAAAAACATACTTTGCAAGCCGCCGCGCGACAAAAGGCTGCTCACTTCGCCCAGCGATTCAGGCGCTTGAAATCCTGCGAAAAAGTAACCGCCCAGCTCGCTCAGGGTCGGATTTAGCCCAAAATAAGTGATGACAATCGCCACCGCAATGGTAATCATGATGGTATAAATGGCGTGCACTTTCATCATCGCCAGCACCAGCAAAAGCACGATCGGCAACAGCGCCACAGGATTGACAAGTCCGCTTGCCAAAAGATTTTCACGAAACGCCGCCACTGCCGCCAAATCGCCTGCGCCATCTGGCGACATCATAAAAAACAGCGCCGCTGTAATCACCCACGCAGGCACAGTGGTGTGCATCATGTTACGAATGTGCTCAAACAAATCAATACCCACCACAGACGCAGCAATGCTACAAGTGTCCGACAAAGGCGACATCTTATCACCAAAAAACGCACCAGACACCACCGCACCTGCAATGATGGCTGGATTTGCGCCAAATGCCGCACCCATGCCAATGAACGCCACGCCAAGCGTTGCGCAAGTCGTCAGGCTGCTGCCCAGCGCAACGCCCACCACCGAGGTCAGCACAAATGCCGACAAATAAAACAGGCTTGGCGAAACCAAATCAAAACCATAATACATCAGGGTTGGAATCGCCCCAGACATCATGAGCGCCGCCACCAAAAGCCCAATGAAAAAGAACAGATAAATCGCGCCAATGCCGCTCATCACGCCGCCTGCCATGTGCGCTTGCATGGCGGAAAATGGTACTTTTTTAATCGCACCAAATAAAAACAAACCGCCCAAAACCACGACAATCGCCAGCTGCGGCACCCAGCCCAGCCCAATCATCATCACGCCCATCAGTGCGACAATCGCCACCGCAAAGCACAAAGCCTCTACAGGCTTCATCGTAACCACTGGCCTATCCATCATACGCTCCTTAGGCTCATCATCAGCAAAAATGGCAACATCGCCAAACTCTCTATTGTAACGCTTTGGTGATAAATTGCAACTTGTAAGTTGGGTTGGTAAAGTAGTTATCGGCTCGGTGTAGATTGGGTTGGTGGCGAATGGCAAATTGGGTGAGCGAAGCGTAACAAACCAAGAAACAACCCTAAACCAAAACCCACACCAAAAAACAAAACCCAATCCTTACAAGATTGGGTTTTGTAAAATACAGACTTAGCTAAAGCAGTCAGGCAAGACTTACCAGCCTTTTACCACGCCGTCTTTAAATTGTTTTTTTGCTTCGGCTTCTACTTCGTCAGATTGGAAAGCTTTCACGAAATTTTGCACTGCTTCAGACTCAGCGTTGTCGCTGCGTGCCACGATGATGTTCACATATGGCGAGTCTTTGTCTTCCACAAACACGCCATCATCAGCGGTCAAACCCACTTGTCCTGCGTAGTTGTTGTTCACCACTGCAAGCTCCACGTCATCAAGCGCGCGTGCCGCCACAGAAGTATCCACTTCTTTGATTTGTAGATTTTTTGGGTTTTCTACGATGTCAAGCGATGTTGAGAATAGGTTGGTGTTGTCTTTTAGCTTGATAAGACCTTGTTTTTCAAGCAAAATCAGCGCACGCGCCAAGTTTGATGGATCGTTTGGCACCGCCACAGTTGCGCCGTCTTGCAGCTCGTCCAGAGATTTGATTTTCTTAGAGTAGCCAGCCAAAGGATACACGAAAGTATTGCCCACGATGACTAGATTGTCCAAGTTTTTCTCAGCACTGTCTTTGTCCAAGTATGGCTTGTGCTGGAAAGCGTTTGCGTCAAGCTCGCCAGTAGACACCGCTGTGTTTGGCATGGCGTAGTCGTTAAATTCGGTGTATTGTACGTCTAGGTTGTACTTTTCTTTGGCGATTTTTGCCGCCACTTCCGCCACCGCATGCTCAGGGCCGCTCATCACGCCCACTTTGATGGTTTGTGCTGCCGCGCCATCAGCAGGTGCTGCCGCTTGTTCTTGTTTGTTGCCACCGCAGCCAGCCAAAGCGATGCTTGCTGACAATGCGCACAGACCGAAAAATTTACGAAGTTGCATAATCAATCCTTTTTAAGGTTGGAAAAAATCTTAACACTCGCCAAGCCATACGCCTAGCGAAAAAGAGTGAGAAAACTTAACTATTAAAGCATAAATTTTAACAAAAGCCTATCATTATTTGCGCAATATTATCGCAAAACTTTATTCCTTTTTGGAATATCAAGGCTCTATTATCGCACGTTTTGGCAAAACGCGCCGCCAATCATCAACGATGGTCGTATTTTGCCGCCAGCATATCGCCCAATTTTTGGCAAATCATCACAAATGCCACGATGATGATGGTCGCAATCCACTTGACGTACACCATGCCACGGTGTTCGCCATAGCTGATGGCAAGGTTGCCAAGACCACCGCCACCCACCACGCCAGCCATCGCTGAATAACTGATGAGCGTGATGAGCGTGATGGTCATGGCGTTAATAAGAATTGGCAGACTTTCAGGGAAATAATATTTTGACACCACTTGCCAGCGTGTTGCGCCCATGGATTTGGCGGCTTCGGTCAGTCCTGTTGGAATCTCGGCAAGCGCATTGGCGGTCAGGCGTGCAAAAAACGGAATTGCCGCCACTGCCAAAGGCACAATCGCCGCTGTCGTCCCAAGGCTTGTTCCCACCAAAAATCTGGTTACGGGCAATAAAATAATCAGCAAAATAATGAACGGCACAGAACGCCCAACGTTAATCACCACGTCCAAAAGCTCAAACAAAGGCTTATTGGCAAGTAGGCGGTCTTTACCCGTCAAAAACGCCAAAAACCCCATCGGCAAGCCCACCGCCACCGAAATTGCGGTAGACGCAAGTCCCATATACACCGTCTCCCAAGTGGATTTGGCAACCATCTGCCACATTTGCGGTGTCAGCTCGTTCATAAAATTTTGGTACAGTTCAGCCCACATAGCCCAAAAGCTCCCCTGTTACGCCATTGGCGTGTAAAAATTCGCTTGCCTGCATGGTGGCGGTCTGCTCGCCAATCACTTCAGCAATGGTAAAGCCAAATTTCACATCGCCCACATAATCCATCTGCGATGTCAAAATGTTAAATTCCACGCCAAAATTTTTGGTCGCCTGCGAAAACAGCGGCAAATCCACCGACTTACCCGTAAATTCAAACTTCATCACAGGGTGTGCGTGGCTTGACGTGCGCTCGGCAGACAACTTTTCCAAATACGCATCTGGCAACGACAAATGAAACGTAGAGCCGATAAAATCCTTGGCAAGCGGCGTGGTCGGATTGGCGAAAATCTCACTCACCAAACCCTGCTCAATCAGTCGCCCTTGGTCAATCACCGCCACTTTATCGCAAATGCGCTTCACCACGTCCATCTCGTGCGTGATGAGCAGCATGGTAATGCCAAGCTCACGGTTGATTTTTTTAAGCAGCGCCAAAATCGCCTGCGTGGTGGCAGGGTCCAGCGCACTCGTGGCTTCATCGCACAGCAAGACTTTTGGGTCGCTCGCCAGCGCACGCGCAATCGCCACACGCTGCTTTTGACCGCCTGAGAGATTGGCAGGATACACGTCTTCTTTGCCCGTCAAGCCCACAAGCCCAATCAGCTGCGACACTTTTTCGGTGATTTTCGCCTTGGGTGTGCCAGACAGCTCCAGCGGCAAAGCGATGTTATCAAACACCGTGCGTGAATGCAGTAGATTAAAATGCTGAAAAATCATACCAATCTGACGGCGTGCCACCACCAGCTCGCCATCGCTGAGCGTGGTCAAATCCTGACCGTCCAGCACCACTTGCCCTGTCGTGGGACGCTCAAGCAAATTCACACAGCGAATCAGCGTGGATTTGCCTGCGCCTGACGAGCCGATAATGCCAAAAATTTCGCCTTGATTGACTGTCAAATCGGTTGGCAAAACCGCGCTAAATTCCACCGTTTTGCCATCACGCTGGGTCGTGAACACCTTGCTCACGCCTGAAAGTTGAATCATGGGGGTCATGGTATGAATAATCTAAATGAATGATTTAAAAGATAAATGACGTATTATAGCACGGTTTGGGGTGTGGTTTTTGGGAAATTTGCACAAAGCTTATGCAAATGGGGAATAAGTGTGATTTGGGGTTGTGGGGGTGGATTGTAGGGATTTGGGGTTGTAAGTTGGGTTGGCGAAGCGTAGCCCAACGTTTTTAAAGACAACTCATTAAATCCGTTTAAAAAACCGTTCGTGATGAGCTTGTCGAACTATGGCGGTTTTTAGGTTTAAGTCTTCGCCACGCTCACCCTTCGACAAGCTCAGGGCGAACGGAAAAACCACGCCAAGCCTAAAATGTTAGTTTTTGCGGCGTCCGTCAGTTGGGTTGGCGAAGCATAACCCAACACTTCATACGACAAATCGCATTTTGAATATTGAATTTTTCACTTTATTCACTCCAAGCCGTCAACCTTGCAAACCAAAAGTTTGTAAACCATCAACCAATAGAAACAAAACACCACTACATTTTTTTAAATTTTTAGGTACAATAGCCCAAAACAATCTGACAAACCTACACATTCTTATGAACCAACTCCTCCAAACCCATCTTCCTAAAATCCACGCGCTATACAAACAGCAGCACAGCTTACAATCGCTCAAAGATATTTTGCTGATTTCGCTTGGCAATGGCGAAAAACGTGCCAAAAGTGCCAGCGTGTTTTTTGACGCCAATGAACTGCAAGCCGATGACTGGCAAGCGGTGGGCGAGAAAATCAGCCAAAAAATCACCGCACTTTCTCGTCATTTTGATGAACCTGTCTGCTGGCTGAAAGTGGAATGGGTGGTGAGCGAGCAACACACCACTTGGGGCAATCTGCCCAATGAGCTTGCCAAATACAAACGCAATTATTTTCGCTCAGGGATTGCTTTTCGTGGCATTACATCGCCTTATCTGATGGCGACAGAAATGGAGCTAAACAGCCACGCCGCCTTATACCAAGGGGCGGATAAAGCCTTGGCTGGCATCAATCAAGCCAACCTAGAAAAATACATCAAAGCCCGCTTTTCGTCCAAGCAAATGCCGCAATTTGCAGACGGCTTGCCTGTGATTACCTTTACCACCGCTGGCGTGTTTTTAGACACCAGCACCCAAACGTGCGTGCCGCTATCCACGCTGCCACGCCAGCACGGTCGCCGCAGACTTGCCGATCTAAACGCTGGGCAAACGGCAGAACTTATCGCCCTTAGCACGCAGTATTTAAGCCGCCAAATCAAAGCGGACGGGCTGTTTGACTATGGCTCGTTTCCTTGTTTTGACAAGCCGATTCCCACTTATAACACCCTTCGCCACGCCAGCAGTCTGTACGCACTGCTAGAAGGCTTGGAGCTTTGTCAAAATCTGCAAAACAAACCACACGCCATCTCACACACCATCAGTAATAGCCGTCTGCAAACTGCCGATTTGGCAAACATTCGCCAGCAAGTCGAGCAATCTTTGGATTATTTCATCGCTCATTTTGTGAAAGATTATGACGATAAATCCTATGTGCTGGAAATTAACAACGAAATCAAACTCGGTGCAAATGCCGTGGCGATTTTGGCGATGGTGAAATATGTGCAAATTTTTGGCAAATCCGACCGCTCTTTGTCGCTGCTGGCATTGTGCGAACGCTTGGCAAACGGCATTGTGGCAATGCAAACCGCAGACGGCGGTTTTGTGCATATTTTAGATGGCGAAACCCTTGCGGTAAAAGAAAAAACACGCACCATTTATTATGACGGCGAAGCGGCGTTTGGCTTGATGCGGCTGTATGGCGAAACCCAAGACCCACGCTGGCTGGCTTGCGTAGAAAAGGCGTTTGACTTTTTTATCGCCAACCACCACGAAAAAGCCCACGATCATTGGCTGTCTTATTGCTCAAACGAGCTGATTCGCTACAAGCCTGAACGCCGCTATTTTCAGTTTGCCGTGGATAATGTCAAAGGTTATTTGAATTTTATCCAAAATCGCCTAACCACTTTCCCGACATTGCTTGAGCTGTGTATGGCATTTCATAAAATGCTCTTAAAACTGGACGAATTTCCAGAACATCAAGACGTGCTAAAAGGCTTTGATGTGCCAGCGTTTTATCGTGCCTTACACACGCGTGCCAATTATTTGGTGAATGGCTTTTTCTTTCCAGAAATGGCGATGCACTTTGCCAACCCACGCCGCATTTTGCACGGATTTTTTATCCGTCATCACGCCTTTCGTGTACGGATTGACGATGTGGAGCATTATTTGTCGGGCTATGTACATTATCACGAACTGCTCAGCTCAAACCGCTACCCAAAAAGCCTGACAGATGCCGAAGCCAAAGACAACGCCTTCACCGCAGAAAATCTTGCCATCGCCACCGCTGGCAAATGGCATATCGCACCTAAGGCAAATTGGCGTGCGACAGGGCTGTCTATTTTCCCAAAAAGTTTTGTCAAAGGGCATATCGTGGTGGCTCGTGGCAAGGCGATGAGTACAGGCTATCTGCCATTTGCGGCGGTGAAATCCTTTGTGCTAAAAGGTGCCAGTGCCATCATCACAGACGAGCCAGAGAAGTATGAAAACTTGGGCGTGCCAGTGCTTGCGGTGAATAACGTACGCCAAGCCACGCTTGATGTTGCCCGCCTTGCCCGTACCGCCTATCAGGGGGGTGTATGGCGTAACAGGCAGTGCAGGCAAAACCACCACCGTGGCAATGCTGTCTGCCGCCTTAGGCAATGTGGGCAAAACCACCCAAACCCAAGGCAGTGCCAACCTGCCCATCGGCATTGCGTGGAATATGGCAGGTATGGCACAGACGGCAAAACACTGGGTGCTGGAAATGGCGATTGGCAATATGTCGCTCAACAGCCAGCTTGCCAAGCCTGATGTGGCAATCATCACCAACATCGCCGCTGCCCATTTGGAATATCACCACGACCTAGACACCGTGGCACTCAAAAAATCTCGTATTTTTGATGCAATGCAGCCAAACGCCCTTGCCGTGGTGTGCCGAGACATTGCCCAGTTTGAGCTGATTGCCCAAGCCGCCCAGCAAAAACAGCTCACGCTCATCAGCTATGGCGAACACCCAGATGCTGACGTTCGCTTGCTGTCTTATTCGCAAGGTTTAGGCAAAATCACTGCCTTTGGTGAGACGCTGGAGCTGCGTCTGAACGTACTGGGCAAGCATTTTATGCTAAACGCCCTTGCCATCATCGCCATCGCCAAAAAGCAAGGCTTGGATTTGGCGAAAATTTTAGCCGCACTTTCGGCATTTCGCCCTGTGGAGGGGCGTGGCAATCAGTTCACCGCCGAACACGCAGGCAAAACCATCACCGTGATTAACGATGCCTACAACGCCAACCCAATTTCTATGCAAGCCGCCCTGCTCGCCTTTGCCGACCACCCAGCGGCAAGCACGCAAAAGGTGCTGATTTTGGGCGATATGCTGGAGCTGGGTGCAGACAGTGAGCATTACCATCGAGCACTTGCCGAGCATATTCACACCCACACCGCACGCTGCGTGCTGCTGGTGGGCGATGCCAGCCGAGCAACGTTTGACACGCTAAAAGCACGCTGGGCAAACGACAGCACCACCCCAACGCTGGCACATTTTGCCAACCGCGCCGAGCTAAAATCCGCCTTGGCAGACGTACTGCAACAAGGCGATACCGTGCTGATTAAAGCATCGCACGGCATTGGCTTGGAAGGGGTATTTCAGCCTTTAAACGCAGAAAATAGCCAGCCAGCCAGCCAGCCAGCCAGCCAAAATAGTGTAGCGGCGGCAATTCTGCTTGCCAATAGCCCTGCGTCAAAATCCACAATAAAAAACGGCACGCTTGACATCACATTTGCCAAGCGTGCCGATGAACCTAAAAACCCCGCTTCACTCTCAAAACTACTCACCGCAATGCTGATTTGGGATAAAATCCACGCACACGGCATCAATCCAGCCAAGCACTGCCTTGCCTTTGCCCATCAGCTGCCCCAGCATAGGCAATACTTCACGCCAAACGAGCAGGTTTCTTTGCTTGACTTGCTCAGTGCGATGCTGATTTTAAGCTGTAACGACTCTGCACACCTGCTGGCACGCTGGCATTCTGGCAATGAAGCTGCCTTTGTCAAACAGATGAACCAGCTGAGCCAAAAGCTGGGTATGACACATTCACACTGGACACGCTCATCAGGGCTGGAATTTAAACACGCCCGCACCACCGCTTATGATTTGGTGATTTTAGCCGAGCATTTTGTCCAGCACTACCCTACGCTCAGCCAGCTGTGTGCCAAGCCCGCCTTTCACCGCCACGGCAAAAATTGGGCTTCTACCAACATTTTGCTCAAAGAATACCCCAAACTCAAAGGGCTCAAAACAGGCAACTTAGTCGGTGTCGGCTCAAACCTGATTTTACACTGGCAACAAGCCGACCGCCTGCATTTTGCCATTATTTTAGGGGCGGCAAACAGTAAAGAGCGGTTTGAGATTGGGCGGGAGGTGCTTGAGAAAAGTTGAATGTCAAGTCGGATTGTGATAGGATTTACAGAATAATTTAAGGTATAAATTACCTAAATCAACACTTAAATCGGTTTTATTATGCTAATTCAATTCTCTGTCGAAAATTACCGCTCAATAAAAAAAGAGCAAACCCTCTCTTTGGTGCGTAGTACAAGTGATGAAATGGCAGATAACTATTTTGCTGCCAACGCCCCTGCAACGCCCGATCTTCTAAAATCAGCGGTCATCTATGGTGCAAATGCTTCAGGCAAGTCAAATGTTATCAAGGCATTAGATTCAATGATTAGCATTATTGCCGATTCATTCAACAAAAAACCCGACTATTCTATTGGCACAACCCCTTTTCTTTTTGATTCGGACAGCCAAAAACAGCCAACAATCTATGATATATCTTTAGTTGTTGATTTGGTCAATGAACAAGGCGATTTGCAAAAAACGCGTGTTGATTATGGTTTTGTTGTAGATCAGGACAGAGTGTACGAAGAATGGCTAAGTGTTTATCCAAAAGGCAGAGAGCAAAACTGGTTTTCTCGTGAATACAACGAAGAAATATCCGATTATGAATGGAAAATGTCTGACTATTTCAAAGGCGAAAAATCGAGCTGGAGAAATCAAACTCGAGCAGACCAGCTCTTTTTATCTACCGCAGTACACCTAAATAGTGAGCAAATCAAGCCTATTTATCGTGCTTTAACAGAGAGAATACCCATTATTCGCACAGACCGAATCAGCGATAAAATGGCTAAAGAGTTTTGCAAAAAGTCTGAAAAAGATAAATCTATCATCATTGCTTTGCTAAGATCCGCAGGCATTGAATTGAATGACATTGTTTTTGAGAAACCAAAACTTAACCTAGCAGGGATTCCTGAAAACCTGCCTACTGTCATCAGAAATCAGCTAATGCACGACATTCAAAAAGACTTTGTTTCACAATATGAAACCTTTTTTGTGTATTATGACAACGAAGGAAATGAGCAAAAAATAAATTTGCGTGAAGAATCTGACGGTACACAAAAATTATTTGAATTTGCTGGCTTAATCTTGGTCGTATTAAAAAATGGCGATACATTAGTCATTGATGAACTTAATAAAAGCCTACATCCTGATTTGGTGCGTTTTTTGGTGAAGTTGTTCAATTCACCTGTTAATCAGAACAACGCCCAACTGATTTTCACAACGCACGAAACATCTGTTTTGAGAAAAAATTTATTACGCAGAGATCAAGTTTGGTTTTGTGAAAAAGACAACAACAGGGCAACAAATCTATATCCCTTGACAGATTTTAGACCGCATAAAAACCGTGAAGATATTGAAGAATATTACTTACACGGTAAATATGGGGCAAAACCAATCATTCAAGAATTTACTCCACCTGAGTTCTTTTGGGAGGAGTAACTTGCTATGTCCAGACGCAAATCAAGAAACCTAGCTCGAAATACACCCAAACGAGAAGCCTACAAAACCGTTCTTATTGTTTGCGAAGGCATAAAAACAGAAAAAACATACTTTGAAGGTCTTATTAACTATGAAAAGCTATCTTCTGTTAATGTTCAAGTTTTTTCAGGCAGAGGTTCTGATCCAAAATCTGTTGTAGAAACCGCAATCCAAGAAAAAGAAAAACAAAGCCAACACTTAGACTTTGATGAGGTTTTTTGTGTCATCGACAGAGACACGCATACAACCTTTAAAGAAGCCAAAAAGCTGGCAAAAGATAATGGCATTGAGCTAATTATTTCTTACCCTTGCTTTGAGTATTGGTATCTATGTCATTTTGTTTATTCACGCGCTCCGTTTACTAGAAGCGGAAGAAAAAGCGCTGGAGATCTTTGCGAAGATTCACTGAACCAAGAATGGCAAAAAGCATTTAACAGAAAGCATAACAAAGCAGAAAAAGAAACATACCTTTCTCTGCTCCGCTATCGCGAACAAGCAATAAACAACGCTAAAAAATCACTGGTTGAAGCAAATAAGGATAATGAATACAACCCTTCCACCGAAGTTCATCTTTTGGTAGAAAATTTAATCAACATTAAAGGATAGATTGATTAGCAAAATAATTGATTGACATTTCCCAACTTCCCAACCAACAAAAAAACACCCCACATTTCACTGTGGGGTGCTCATCACATCAAATGCCGTAAAAAATTACAACACCTGTACGCCTTCTTGGATATACACCACGTTATTGTAGCTTGAGGTGTGTGCCCAGCCGTCGTAGCTTACGCCATCTACGGTTACGTCTGACACTTTTTGCCAGCTGCCTGTGCCGTCGCGTTTGCTTACGCCTACGTTGCCTAGGTCTACTTTGTCGTCATAGCCGCCTTTGATGAACAGCTCTGAGCCGTTGGCAAGCACGTTTTTCAGGGTTACGCCTGTCAAGGTGTTTGCACCTTTGCCGTGTAGGTCAATGGTTTCTACGCCTGTCAAGCTGCCTAGGTTGGCGGTTTGTTTCGCACCTGTGAATACCAAGGTGTCATCGCCTGTGCCGAAGTTCAGCTTAGCGGCTGGGCTGATGTTGCCGCCTACGCTCACGGTGTCGTCGCCTGAGCCTAGGTTGATTTTCGCGGTGCCTGCGATGTAGCCGCCGATGGTTAGGCTGTCGTTGCCTGCACCTAGGTTAATCGTGGCTGCGTCTACGTTGGTGCCGACTTTCATCACGTCGTTGCCGTTGCCTGTGGTGATGTTTGCCGCTGTGCCGACAATCCAGCCGCCTACGTTGATGGTGTTATCGCCATTGCCCAGATTGATGGTTGAGGCTGAAATGTTGGTACGAACGTCTAGCACGTCGTTGCCGCTGCCCATTACGATTTGGGTGGCTGAGCCTGTGATGTAGCCGTCTACGTTATTTGTACCCACTACCAAGGTGTTGTTACCGTTGCCTAGGTTGATGTTACTGGTGTCGATGTTGGTGCGTACTGCCACATAGTCATCGCCAGCACCTGCGGTAACGATACTGCGGTTGGTGATGTAGCCGTCCACACGGTTTGCCGCACCCACGATTAGGGTGTTATGCCCTTCGCCTAGGTGTACTTGCGAAAAATCGATGTTTGTGCCGACTTTCACGATGTCATCGCCGCCGTAAGTGTTAATCACAGATTTACCTGTTACATAGTTATTCACGGTGATGATGTCTTTTTTCGCACCTGTTTGATAGCCTAGGTTGCCATCACGGGTTACGGTGCGTGCCGTGCTGTGCGTTGGGTAAGAGGCATAAGTAGCGGTTAGGCTGTCGCTGATGACAGAGTTTGTCATAAAGTTTAGCGTCGCTTCGCCATAGGCTTCTACCGCATAGGTTTTGCTGGTGGTGATGGTGGCGGTGTTACCTGCTGCGTCTGTGGTGGTAAGTACTGCTTTGATGGTTTTATCTGCATCGTTCATCAGTGCCGAGCCTGCCACGGTTAGGCTAAAGTTACCGTTTGCGTCCACTTTACGGGTGTAGTAAGTGGCGTTATCTAGGTAAATGCGTACGCTGTCGCCTGCGTTAAATTCGCCTGTTACGCTGCCTGTCAAGGTGATGTTGCCAGCGGCTTCACGAGAAGTCAGCACGTTATCAGCGGTTACGTTGTGCAGTACGATTTGTGCTTGCGGAGCGATGATGTCCACGCCATAGGCTTTATCGCTGCTTACGGTTGCTGAGTTGCCGTAGCTGTCTGTGGTGCTGATGGTGGCAGTGATGGTGTTATCGCTGTCCGCCACCAAATCACTGCCTGCCACGTTTACGCTGAAGTTGCCGTCTGCGTTTACGGTGGTGGTGTAAGTTTTACCGTTTACATTTACGCTTACCACATCGCCTGCGTTAAATTCGCCTGCCACAGTGCCAGTCAGGGCGATGGTGCCGCTTGCTTCGGTGGCGTTGATGATGTTGTCAGCGGTGATGTCGTTTACACTTACGCTCACTTCTGGGGCTTTGGTCGCCACTTGGTAGGTTTTTACGCCTTCTGCGGTGGTGCGGTTGCCTGCGGCGTCTGCAGTGGTAATCACAGCTTTGATGGTTTTATCGGCATCGTTTACCAATAATGACGCTGGTACGCCTGCTACGCTAAAGTTACCGTTTGCGTCTACTTTACGAGTGAAATAGGTGTTATCGTCTAGGTAAATGCGTACGCTGTCGCCTGCGGTGAAATCGCCTGTTACCTTGCCGCTTAGGGTGATTTTGCCCTTCGCTTCAGCGGCGTTTACGATGTTATCCGCAGTGACGTTATTTAGGGTGATTTGTGCTTCAATGCCCAAATCTAGGGTTTCGCTGTCGGTGGCGGTGAGTGCGTTGCCGTTGTTATCGGTGGCGGTGGCGGTAATGGTCAATGTGCCGTCTGCCAAGCCTGATACGTCCACGCCATTTGCCGCATAAGTGCCGTCTGGATTGACGGTGGCGGTGGTGGTTAGGCTGTTGCCGTTTGCATCTGTGATGGTGATGGTTACCACGCTGCCAGCAGGTACGTCCGTGCTTGTGCCTGAGATGTCTGCGGTGCCGTTGGCATTGATGGTGGCATCGGTGCTTAAACCGCCTGCGATGTGGTCTAGGGTGATAACGTCAGTGTCGGTTACGCTAAAGTCGTTGTTATCCACAGAGGTGGTGGTAACGGTTACATCGCCGTCTGCCAATGATGAAGTGTCCACCGTCAAATCATAAGTGCCGTCTGCTTTTGCGGTGGTGGTGGCGGTTACGCTGTTGCCGTTTTTATCGGTAATCACGATGGTGATTTCGCTGCCTTGATAGATGTCTTGGCTGGTGCCGGTGATGTGTACCACGCCGTCTGCATTTGCTACAGTCGGTACGCTGTCTACTTCACCGTCAATTAGATTCAGTCCAATGTTTCTTGTGTATTCTCTGGTTACGCCGTATAGGTCTAGTGCTGTTGCAACAGCTTTGGCACCTCTGCCGTCAATCAAACCGCTCGCATCTAATGCAATGCGGTAAGTATTATTTGCCAATGCCACTGTTTTGCCTGAAACGGCATTACCAAGGCGGTCAGTTAGAGTTACATTAACAGTATTGCCTGCTGGGATATTTTTCAATTGTCCAACAATAATAGTAAGGTGTTGAGTCATTTGTAAGACATTTTCCTATAAAAAGTAAAACAAAATCCCAAGCTCATAAGAACTTGGAAGTAAAAAAGCCCAAAACAAGCGGTCAAATTTGCAAAAAACTTTGCATTTTTAACCGCTTGTTTGGTTTGCGACTAAACGCCCTGCCTTTCGCAGAGCGTTTAGGTTGCGGATTATCAGTAATGGATTAGATTACTGTAATACCGTCTTGGATATACACCACCACGCCTGTGCTTGCTTGGTAGCCAGTGTAGCCAAGCGGTGCATCGGCGATTTGGGTAAAGCCGGTGGTTCTGTTATGACCGTCATCGCCCAAGTCCACCGTGGTCGGTGAGCTTTCGGTATTGATGAACAAGCCTTGGTAGGTAACACCGTTGAACACTTTGCTGCCCGAGCCGTTCTTACCTGCGGCTGCTGCGGTAATATCAAGCTCTTTGCTGGTGTTCAATACCACTTCTTCGATGTTTTGGAAGCGGTCTAATAGCAGTTTTTGAGTACCGCCGAAGCCAGCACCTTCAAACACTACAGTGTCAAAGCCGTCGCCACCGTTTACGGTTACGTTCGGGTTCACCGCGTTACCAGCCAGTTTGATGGTGTCATTGCCCGTACCCAAATCAACGGTTACACGACCGCCTACCAATGAAGTCAAGCTGTTACCTGCACCTTCGCCTAGGTCTACGATGTCATTACCTGCACCCATATTGATGTTGATTGAGCCGGTAGATTGAGCGTAAACGTAGTTGAACACTTTCAGGTAGTCGTTGCCGTTACCCATATTGATGTTGGTGTCGTTACCGCCTACTTGCTGGATCATATTCACCACCAAGCTGTCATCGCCAGCACCAGTATCCACGTTCAACGGACGGTTTACAGCAACACCTGTTGATACGTTACCTGTGGTTGCGTTGTTGGCAACTTCACCCACCAAGATTAGGTTGTTCACGTTCTTATTCAGATCGTCAATCACCTGCACAGAGTCATCACGTTGCAATGGCGTACGCTCGTTCGGATACAAGTTTGGCATACGCGTCAAGGTCATTGTGCTTGCACCTGCGTTGGTCGCGGTGTTGCCCGCCTTGTCGGTTACGCTTACGTTGTAAGTAACTTGCTGACCGAACAATCCAGAGTTCAGCGGGCTTTGTACCACAAAGTTGCCTTTGTCATCTGCCACGCCTTGGCGACTTGCTGAGCCTGATACGCTTACATAAGAACCCGGTTCTAGGTTGCGGATTGTTAGCGTATAGTTGCTGCCGCTCACTTCTGGCGTGATGTTACCCACAGTAGTAACGTGGTCGTACACAGCATTGATCACGTTTGACACGACGCTTGGATCGTCTTTCAAGCGTACTTGCAAGCGGTTTGCCTGACCGTCAATGTCGCCATTGCGTGGCATTGTGAAGCTCGTGCCAGTACCTGCAATCCAAGTATCGCCACCGTCTGTGGTGTATTCCCACGCTGCACCGCTTGGGTTGGTTACGTTTACAGTCGGATTATTGGTAATGCCGTCTGTAGTTGTACCTCTGGTGCCTGCACCTACGGTATCACTTGCTAGAGCGATGGTCGGCGGTGTTAGCGGCACCACCACATCATTACCTGCATTCGCTGGTGTCGCGTCTGCTGGGTCTTCTTGTGGGTGGCTGCCTGTTGCGGTTACAGGTGAGCCGTCTTTCACACCGTCTTGCGGAATGTGTACCGTGCCATCTGCGTCAATCCAAGGCGTTGTGCCGTCTGTTTTCTCATTTGGCAATGGGTTACCGTCTTGAGTCGCTGTCCAACCGTTATCACCTTTGGTTACGGTGATGGTCTTAGGCTGGTCGTCCTCATTGGTGTAGCCGATTTCCACCTTGGTGTTATCATCACCTCGTGCGATGCTTACTGAGCCGTCAGTTGGGCTTGGGGTGATGGTCGGTGCGTCCGCTTTGGTGTCTGTGCCAGCTGGTTTCGGTTCTGCGGTTGCAGGGGTGTCCTCTGGGTTATCACCTGTTGCGGTTACGTCTGAGCCATCTTTCACACCGTTTTGCGGAATATGTACCGTGCCGTCTGCGTCAATCCAAGGCGTTGTGCCGTCTGTGGTTGGCGTGGTTGGCAATGGGTTGCCGTCTTGGGTCGCTGTCCAGCCGTTATCACCTTTGGTTACGGTGATGGTCTTAGGCTGATCGTCCTCATTGGTGTAGCCGATTTCCACTGTGGTGTTATCCAGACCCGGTGCCACCGTTACTGAGCCGTCAGTTGGGCTTGGGGTGATGGTCGGCTTGTCAGCTTCCACTTGCGGACGTGGATCGCCTGCGTTGGTCTTATCTGCGTCTGTGTTGGTGTACAATTCACCGTTTGGCTTCGTCAAGCTTCTGTCGGTTACTGTAGCACGCACAGTGTAAGCCTTCGCTGGGTCTAGGTTCGCTACGTCTGTCGCTGCGAAATCTGCCGTCCAAGTTACGGTAGTATCCACATCTGAGTAAGTCAGGATCGCTGGCTTAGTCGCTATCACATTGCCTTGCTCGTCCACGATTTCCGCTTCAACATCGACGCGTGACATTGTGAATGAACCGTCAAGATCGCCAGATACTGCAAAGCCGTTGTCGATGTTTTCAGCTGTGATGGTTGCATAGCCGTCTGCATCGTCCGCACCTTGCTCTTGACCTGCGATGTTGTTCACATCAACTTTCACAGCGGAAATATCCAGCCACGCATCGTATGAATGCAGCTTGTCGGTGTCGGTGGCAGTTTTGCCGTCTACGGTTACGTCTGCTTTCACTTGGTAGAACACGTCAGAGGCGTAGTTTTCAATCGCACCTGCTGGTACTTCCACCGTCCAAGTGCCATCGTCCGCCACAGTTGCGGTTAGCGTTGTGCCTGCTTTGAGCACGCTTGCACCGCTTGCATCTTGTACGTCTGCGGTTACAGTCGCACCTGCTGCGTTGGTGGTCGTACCTGAGAAGCTCCAGCCGTTTGTATTCGCTGCTCTCTCGTCAATCGCACCGTAAGGCGTTTCGTTTGCACCTTCTTCGTTTTGGAAGAATTCATTGCCCGCCACACCAGTGATGGTGTCGATGTCGATGGTTGGGGTGTTGTCCTTACGTGTCGCTTCATCAGACACTGGGGCTGATTCGTTGCCTGCTGGGTCTGTGATGGTGCCTTCTACTTTCAGCGGTTCACCTTCTTTTGGTGCAGGTACGTCAACAGTCACTGTGCCAGCTTTGATGTCTTCTTCAGTCAACGGTTTTTCACCAAGTACGTCGCCAGTTTCTGGGTTTTTGATTTGTACGGTGTCGCCTGGTTTCGCATCTTGTGGTAGCTCAACTTTTACAGGTACGTTGCCGTTTGTATCAATTTCATCTGACGTGATGAAGTCGTCACCATTGCCAATCTCAACTTTGGTTGGGGCTGATGGTGGTGTCACATCAAGCGTATTCGGACTTTCATCAGTCGCTGTTACTTTACCATCGTTTGCACTTGCTTTGGCTGTAACAACGCCATCTGCTAGACCTGTTAGGTCAACAGTGGTTGAGTAGTTGCCGTCTTTGTCGATGGTTGCAGTAGTCTCAACTGTCTTACCGTTTTTGTCGGTCACAGTTAGGGTTACTACAGTACCTTCTGGCAGCTGAGTGCTGGTGCCTGAGATTGGTGCTTTAGTGATGTTTGACTTATCGATTTGGTTTACCAAGTCAACAGTGATGGTTGCTGGGTCAATCAAATCTGCAATGCCGTCACCGTCTTTGTCAGTGATGGTGTTGCTGTTTTCATCAGACTCTTCACCATCAGTAATGCCGTCACCGTCTGAGTCTTCGTCACCGTCAGGCGTGCCGTCACCGTCACTGTCCGTGTTTTTCGGGTCAGTGCCGTTGGCTTTTTCGTCTTCGTTGTTTACGCCATCGTTGTCATCGTCAGTGTCTTTGTCTTCTTCTGGCGCCTTGGTGTCGCTGTCAGGTTTGCCGTCACCGTCAAAGTCATCATACAATGGCGTTTTCACTTCCACTGGTGTTGATGGCTCTTTGCCAGTTTCTTGACCTGTTACACTTACTACTGAGTCATCTCGTACTGCATCTGGAGTAAAGGTGATAATGCCAGTTTTTGGATCGATGCTCACACCCTCTGGAGTTTTGTCCAAAGTCCACTCGCCCGTTTCTGGGTTTTTGGTGGCTGTGATGATGTGTGGTTGATCGTTTTCATCGATGAAGTCAACTACGGTCTTGTCATTGTCAACACCTGGAGTTACTTTTACGCCACCTGTTGGGTTTTCGCCTACTTTGGTCAGTTCAGCGGTTGGTTGGTTGGCTT
>NZ_MUXU01000040.1 GCF_002014985.1 Moraxella caviae
AATCTAGTACAGCCCCAAACCATTTTTATTAAAAGCTACTTTATATAAGACAACGCCCACGCATTGATAAATTGCATCAGCACATAACCGCCAATCACGAGCACGGGCATGATGGGTTTTAGCAGCATAAAAATCAGCGCAAAGCCAATCAGCGCAATCGCCCACTTCGCCATCTGCCCAAGGTAAACGTTTAGCATGATGGCTTGGCGAGCGCGCGCGCCCGTCTGACGATACGCAATGAGCGCAAACACCAAATGCGCCACAAAACTTAGCACCACGCCAGCCGCCAAGCTGTACGTCCCCACAAAACCACGCGCGCCCAAAGCCAGCTCACACACTGCCGCTATGGCAATCAAAGCCATCGCCACCCAAATTTGGCGGCGTTGGCGCGCTAAAATCTGCGCTTTTTGGGTACGCTCAGCAGGTTTACTCATAAATTGCAACTAGAAAAATTGCCTTATTATAGAAACGTTTTTAACGGCTGGCAAGCAAAAAAGCAGTTTATCATCATAAAAATTATCATCATTTTTTAAATGAATGATGATTTGCTTAAAATCTCAGCGCAACAAGGCTTCACGCTTGATTTTACCATCAATCCAGCAACTTACCAGACGCACACGCTCGCAAATCTGACACCAAAGCCTGCCACGTGGCGATAAACTCATCGCCATCGCTCATGTCTTCTTGACGCACCACGACGTTTAGCTTGCCAAGTTTGCTGCGAATGCCGTTTGATACTTTGCCTTGCGCTGCCAGACACATGACCGACTGGGGGCGGTTATCACCCAAAAATTTCAGCTGGCTTGCCTTGGGTGCAAGGTGATGGTCAGGCGTTAAAGCACCTTGAAATTTAAGCCCCGCGGCACGCTCCAAATACTGATAAGCGTCATGATACGCCCAATACGGCAAGATTTTGGTGCGGTTCACACTGGCGACCGCCCTATCCATGCGCCGCTCAAATTCTGCCGCATTTTTGGCGTATTGCACCGCATTTTGTGGGTTGGCGTAGCTGTGAATGACCGCCAGCGCACGCACGATTGCCTTGGCGTTTTCAGGCTCAAGCCAAAGGTGCGTATCTAAGCTGTCCGCCTGCGCACGCCCATCAACGTACCGCAGCGGCAAACGCTCAAATGCGTCAAACTCCAAAAGTGCAATCGCATTGGGCGCACTGCTTAGCGCATTCACCAAATTTTGTTCCAAAGACGCACCAAACCACACCACAAAATCACTGTCTTGCACCTGTTTGACGCCGCTTGGGCTAAGCTCGCCATGATGCCCCACGTCGCCTGTGCCTAATAAAACTTCAGCGTCCGCCACGCCTTTAGTAACCGCATTAGACAGCAATGCCAGCGGATAATTACTCACACTCACCGTGCCAGCATGAGCCAAATGCAGCGTGCTGCCCAGCGCAGCAGCCAAGAGCGCAGATAAAATTTTAAAGACAAATTTATTTTTAACAAAACCAATGAGCGATGAGATTTTCATGATGATTGCTTGCGTTTAAAAATTGAAAATTAAAAATTAAATTGATGAATTGGCGTATGATACCACATTTTTTGATTTGTTATAATATTCTATTAAAAGAAATTACCCTTGAAATTTACTTACAATGAACGCAAATGTTATATTATTTTTAAATGTATGATATACTATCACGATTATCAAGGGCGCGGCTAAATGGCGACGTTGGCAAATGTTCATCAAAAACAAACCGCCACCAGCCACGCCGCATTGCCCCAGCACCCATAAAGCAGTCTAATTCCAGCAGAGATTTGGCACAATGAGTACAACCACTCGCAAAACCCACCCGCACTTTTGCGACCATGCACACCACAATCACCACCACAACGTCTACAGCCACGACGCAGCCACTCGCCTACAAGAAGCCAAGCTGCTGTGTGGCAAGCGTGGCGTACGTTTTACGCCGTTGCGTGAAGATGTGTATTCGCTGATTTTAGAAGCGGATAAGCCTGTGGGTGCGTACGATTTAATCAGTGCGCTGCAAGACAAACGCAGACAAAATGGCGATCATAAAAACATCGCACCGCCAACCGTGTATCGCTCACTTGGGTTTTTGCTTGAAGAAGGCTTGATTCATCAGCTGAGCGCCATCAATGCCTACATTCCGTGCTGCCACCCACGCGCCGCACACACGGCAGCGTTTTTAATTTGTAAAAACTGCCACAGCGTAGAAGAATGCAGTAATTTGCCCGTAGAAGGCGTGCTGGATTTTGCCGCCAATGACGCAAAATTTGCCGTCCAAGAATCCGTGATTGAGCTTTTGGGACTGTGCCGCCAATGCCAAGCCGCAAACACCCAAACGCCATGAACACACCGCTTTTAAGCCTTGAAAACATCAGCTACCGCATTGGTGATGCCACACTCATCAGCGATGTGTCGTTGCACTTACAGCCTGATGAAATGGTGAGTCTTATTGGCCCAAATGGCGCGGGCAAATCCACCTTGGTTAAGCTGATTTTAGGGCTCATCAAGCCTACTTCTGGCAAAATCATCTCGCACGCCAAATCAGTCAGCTATGTGCCGCAGCGCTTTAGTGTGCCTGCGATTTTACCGCTTAGGGTGGTAGATTTGCTCGCCCAAGCCGCACCAAACCGCCTAAAGGATGCTGAGCGTGAATTTATCTTTGATAAACTAGGCATTCACCAGCTAAAATCCAAGCAAATCACGCACTTATCTGGCGGTGAATTACAACGCACACTATTGGCGCGCGCACTTTTAGATCGTCCTGATTTGCTGATTTTAGACGAACCCATGCAAGGGCTTGACCCAGAAACAGAAAGCTGGCTGTATCATTTTATTGACGAATTGCCAGAATTTTTACGCTGCGCCATGCTTGTGGTGTCGCACGATTTACACTGGGTCATGCGTGGCTCAAAACGGGTGATTTGCCTAAATAAGCACATCTGCTGTCAAGGCGCACCCAGCCAAATCGCCCTAGCACCTGAATTTACGCAGCTGTTTGGGCATTATCAACCTTATATTCACCATCACGACCACTGCCATCATGGCGATCATTGCCATCATAAGAGCGACTCATGACCGACTGGCTTCCCATCATTGCCCCTGCGTGGATTGCAGGCTCATTGCTTGCGCTATTGTCCGCACCGCTTGGCTGTCTGGTGCTGTGGCGACGCATGGCGTTTTTTGCTGATACGCTGGCGCACGGTACACTGCTTGGTGTGGCGATTGCCGCTGCGCTCAGCCTGCCTGCCGATATGGGCGTGGGCGTGGTTAGTGCTTTGGTGGTGCTAATTTTGATGGCGCTAAAAGACAGCCGCCTGCCCAATGACGCAACGCTTGCGGTGATGACGGCTGTGCTGCTATGCCTTGGACTTTTAACGCTCACCCAGCTGACTCAGCAGCAGGCAAACGTGCTTGGCTATCTGTTTGGCTCATTGCTGGATTTGGATTGGGCGGATTTGCCAAGACTTGCGGTGTTGATTGCGCTGGGTTTGGCGTTTTTGGCGTGGATTTGGCGTGCGCAAGTGCAGCTTGCCACCTTTGAAGCGCTCGCCATCATCGCAGGCGTTAAACCAAGACAGCAGCAGCTATTTTTCATGGGGCTTTTGGCAGGATTTTGCGCCGTTGCCTTACAAGCGGTGGGCAGCCTGCTCATCAGCGGTCTTTTGATTTTGCCCGCGCTGACGGCACGGCTGTTTTCGCACTCACCCACGCGCATGGTAATTTTTGCCATGATTTTGGCGCAATGTGGCGTAACGCTTGGCGTATGGGGCAGCGTGTGGCTGGATATTCAAACAGGGCTTGCCATCGTGCTGACTTTAGCGTGCGGATTTTTCATCACGTTTGGCGTACAAAAACTGCGCCGTGCGTGATGATTTTAAACCTTTGCCGTCAAACTTACGCTCATTTGAACTTGCGCCCACTCAAACCTGCGCCCATTTTTACATAAAAACTTATGAACGCTGATTTTTTCCCGCACATTCTAAACAGCACGCAAACGCACTTCACCATCGCCCAAATCAGCGATTTACACTTACATGACGCACCAAATTCCATCGCTTATGAACGGTTTTTACAGCTGCTTTCTGCCGCCAAACAAGCCAAGCCTGACTTACTGCTGCTCACAGGCGATTTGGCAAATGACGGCAACCAAGCCGCTTATGATTGGCTGTTTGCCGAACTTGTAAAATCGCAGCTGCCTTTTGTGTGCTTGGCGGGCAATCACGATGTTACCATTGAGAAAAATGCCCATTTGCCCTTTGATGAGCGCACATTTTTGCCGTGTGCTGCCGATGCACGCTTGGCAAGCCAGCATAAAATCCGCCTGCAATTTCACCCAGAAAATCCTAAAAACACCGAAAATCCCACGCACGCTTGGCAACTGCTGCTGCTCAATTCCGCCTTGCCTGCGCGCGCTGATGGCGCATTATCCAAGCAAACGCTGGCTTGGCTTGATGAGACGCTCGCCCAAGACAGCACGCCTGCCTGCATTGCTCTGCACCACCACCCTTTGCCTGTGCGCTCGGCTTGGATTGATGCGCACCGCCTAAAAAATGCCGATGACTTTTGGCAAATTATCCGCCACCACACGCACGCACGCCTTGTGCTGTGCGGTCATGTTCATCAGGCGCAAACGCTGATTGCACCAAGCACGCACGCCTGCACGCTTCTTACTTGCCCAGCTGCTTCTCGTCAATTTTTACCAAAAGCGCACGATTTTGCACTAGATACCGCTCCGATTGGACTAAGAATCATTCGGCTGACTGCGCGCGATTTCACCAGTGAAATTTGGCGTGTGGCTGATGGCGTGATTAGCGTAGAATAAGCGTAAATTGAGCAAAAACCGCTCTTTTGATTTACGGCAATCGTTGTTATTCACAAAATTTTCAAATCCGACAAACAAAATTCAGCAAGTAAAATTCATCAACGCACAATTTACAAAATCTAAACACAGCACATACACAAGCACCGATGGATTGACTTGCATTTGTGGGCGCATTTTGGCAAACTAGGCGCTTTGCATAAAATTGCGATTTTAATTTCAATTTGACTTGAAAATCAACTTGAAAAAATCAAATTCGCCATCATTTATGCTCACGTTTGTTTTAAAAATACATTTTGAATACAAATTTGCCAATCAAACTCGAATCCATTTTGGGTGATTTTTTGGACAATTTTGGATAAATGTCAAATAATTTTAAAACAACACAAAAGCTGTACCGATTTTTAAATTTACTTTTGTGAGACTCGCACTCGCCCATGCTTCGGCAAGCAGGCATTTGCGCCTTGCCGAATTGACACAAGGATAACCAACGCATGAGCACGACCACCACTTTCGCTCCCTACCAACCTGCCAAAAACGAAGAATATATGTCAGACAACCAGCTGGCGCATTTTCGTCAGTTGCTGCTCAACTGGAAAGCCGAGCTTTTGGCAGAAGCTGAGCGCACCAAGGACTACATCAACGAAGAAACAGGCGCAATGGCAGACATCAACGACCGCGCCACCCAAGAAGAAGAATTTGCGCTGGCACTGCGCACCAGAGACCGTGAGCGCAAGCTGATTCGCAAAATTGACAAATCCATCGCTGAGATTGACACTGGCGACTACGGCTACTGCGAAACTTGCGGCACCGAAATCGGACTGCGCCGCCTAGAAGCACGCCCAACCGCCACGCAGTGCATTGACTGCAAAACACTCTCAGAAATCAAAGAAAAGCAAACGCTGGGGCAATAATTTCATGGCGCGCGCTGTACCCATCGGACGGTTTGCGCCATCGCCCACAGGCAGGCTGCACTTAGGCTCGCTCACCACTGCGGTAGCGAGCTTTTGTCATATCAAAAGCCTTGGCGGACAGTGGCTTTTGCGTATTGAAGACGTGGATTTTGAACGCTGTAAAAACGAATACAGCGAAAGTATGCTGCACGATTTGACAAAACTTGGACTGCACTGGGACGGTGATGTGGTGTATCAATCGGCACGCCAAGCGATTTATGATGAGTTTTTGACAGGTGTGCTGCATCCCATCAGCTATGTATGCCGCTGCTCACGCAAAACGCTTGCCGACTTTGCCAAAACGCACCCAAAAAGCGTGCGCACCGCCACGCTGGACACCGCCTTATCTGCGCTGAGCGATACACCAAATCTGAACGCGCCTTTGATTTATCCGCGCCTGTGCTTGCCCAAAAACGACAAAACTTACCGCCCAAACACCCAAGACAAACTGCGCCTTGTGCTTGATGACGTGCTGGGCGGTTTTTATGATGGCTTGCAAGGCATGATTTGGGACAATCCTACCAAAAGTCTTGGCGATGTGGTGGTAAAACGCCAAAATGGCGCAATCAATTACATCTTGGCGTGCGCCATTGATGACGGACTGCAAGGCGTAACGCACGTCATGCGTGGGCTGGATATTTTGCCAATGACGGTGGCGCAATTTCGCCTGCAAGAAAGCTGCCGCCTGCCTACGCCTGACGCGTATTTTCATCTGCCGCTGATTCACAATCCAGACGGACAAAAACTCTCCAAGCAAAATCTTGCCCTGCCGATTGACAGCACTCGCCCAAGCGTGCTGCTGCTAGAAGCCCTAAAACGCCTAGGGCAGCCCACCGATGACGCCATGCAGCACAGCTCGCCTGAAGAGATTTTGGCTTTTGCCATCAAGCACTGGACGCACGCTCCGCTGATGAGACGGCAAAGCCTTGGCGTGGCGCAATAAAGTGCAGTCAGTGTGGATTTGGCGAAAATCTAAAAAATTAGACAGATTTATAGGTTGAGTCAAGCGAAAACCCAACATTTAAAATCAAGGTTTATCGCTTGAAACAAACTACGCTTTGCCCACCCAATCGCACACCAAATAAAAAAGTTGGGCTGTGCTTTACAACCCAACTTTCACAAACTTTACAAATTTCACAAACCAAAACTTGCCAATTTAATCACTACATTTAATAAGAACGGCTGTTGCCACGTCTTTCAATGCCCACACTTTCAGCGTCCACTTTTAAAATATAGCCAATCATCGCAAGGCTAACCAGCATTGCCGAACCGCCAAAACTATAAAACGGCAAGGTCAAACCTTTCGTTGGCAAAATGCCCATATTCATGCCGATATTGATGCACACTTGCCCAAAAAACACCGTGCCAAAGCCAAACACCGTATAGCTTAGATACAGCTGATTGCGCTTGAGTGCGGCAAGGCTGATGCGCATGATAGACAGCACAATCAAGGCTTCTAGCACCAGCACAAACACCACGCCAATAAAGCCCAGCTCTTCGCCTGTGATGGCAATCAAAAAGTCGGTGTGCGCTTCTGGCAAATGCGATAATTTTTGTACGCTGTCGCCATAGCCCACGCCGCTAAATTCACCACGCCCAAAGGCAATCAAACTGCGCGCCAGCTGATAATCGGTGTCTTGAATGTCATCAAACGGATCAACAAAAGAAAACAGGCGCTCACGGCGATAATCCGACATCAAAATCGCTGCCACCGCTGCCGAGAAAAACAGCCCAAAAATCACCATATAATCACGCACAGGCGAACCACCAATAAAGGCGATGACGAGCAAAGTTGCGCCTAAAACTGCCGATGAACCAAAGTCTGGCTGAAAAATCAGCGCAAAAATCACGGGCGCATACCAAATCAAAAGCCGCCAGCCTGTCCAGATGGCATCACGCATTTCAGCCGAGCGGCGCACGACATACTCCGCCGCCACAAACACCATCACCATCTTGGCAATCTCTGCCGCCTGAATGCTAAAGCCTGCCACGTTTAGCCAGCGTTTTGAGCCGTTGATAGAATCTGCAAATATCAACGTCAAAATCAGCAGCACCACAAGCCCTAGGTACATAATCAGAATGTTGTTAAAATTGCGAAACAGATTCATCGGCAAACGATAAATCACCGCTGCGCCAATCACGCCCAAGCCCACATACAAAAGCTGCGACCAAAAAAAGCGCATGGGGTGCAAGCCATTATTCATCGCAAAAGGAATGGAAGCTGACGCAATCATCAAAAGACTGGTAGAAAGCAGCAAAAACAAACTCACCATCAGCGTGGCGCGTGCGCTTGGCAATTTGGGCAAGACGGCAGAAAACTTCTCGGAAAAAGCAAACATAAGGCTCTCAAAGTGGCGATAAAAAATGGCGATAAAGTAGCATAAAATGCCAATCAATTCGGCACAATCAATTTGACAAAGGCGGACAAAATGCCAAAGCATTGCACCCAAACCGTTTATTATAAACCAGTTTATGCCAACTTAGGCGAAATGCAGGCAAATTTTTATGAATTTTTACAATTTACGCTGTGATTTTTAAGGGTTTTTGCAAATTTGGCTAAAAATCGTTTGCGCATGATTTGGTGAACGTGCGCCAACATCACGCCTGCACGCCCAGTTTGGCTTTAGGAAAACTCACCACCACTTTTAATCCAGATTCAAAACGACTGTCCAGCAAAACCAGCCGTCCGCCATAGCGCAGCGCAATGCTATTGGCAATCGGCAAACCAAGCCCCGTGCCTTCCACGCCTGTCCCCAGCACACGATAAAACGGCTCAAGCACACGCTCACGCTCGGCTTTTGGTATGCCTGCGCCGCTGTCTTCTATGATAAATTCCACTTGCTCGCCTGCCATTTGCACCGACAAATCAATCTGCCCACCTGCTGGCGTGTAGCGAATGGCGTTATCTGTCAGCGTTTTTATCAGCAAAAACAGTAAAGACTCATCAGCGCAAATTTTTATATCCAAATCGCTTGCCACGCCCAAATCCAAAGATTTTGCGTCCGCCAACGGGTACAGCGTTTCAATGACTTTGGCAAACAGCGCCATCGCCGAAAACGTGCTTGAGTGCGTGCTGGCATGGTCTGCCTGCGCACGAGCCAACGACAAAAGCTGCTCAAGCAAATGACGAGTGCGGCGAATGCTGTCCAAAAGCTCATCGGTCTGCGCCTTGGCGGCATCAGACATCGGCAAGCCAGCCAAACGCTGCGCCTGCATAGAAAGCGCGGTCATCGGACTGCGCAGTTCGTGCGCCGCATCAGCAATAAAACGCTGCTCTTGATTCATCACCTTTTCAATGCGCTGCAAAAGTTCGTTGATGGACAGCACAAATCCACGCATTTCGCTGGGGATTTTGTCAGTTGTCAAGGCGGATAAATCCTTGGCATCACGAGTTTTTAGGCTGTAAGACAGCGTGCGCACTGGAGACAGCTGGCGATTGATGATCCAAAAGGCAAGCCCGCTCACCAAAGGCAGCAGCAATAAAAACGGCAACACACTGCCCCAAGCCGCACGCTCAGCAGCATCAGTGCGGTATTCGCTTTCTTGCATGACTGCCACCCTGCCATCTTTAAAATCCATGACAAAAATCCGATAGCTGTCTTCGCCTACGCCCACGCTAGAAAACCCTTCGTCCAGCGCAAACACGTCTGCCAAATGTGGGTGCGCCGTACCGCCTGCCGATGTCGCCACATAAATATGCGAATCGTTATCCATATCATCAATCACAGGCGCAGGGTGTTTTGGGTTGATATAAGACGCAATCTGCATGAGCGTTTCGTCTTGCAAATAGTGGCTTTGCTGATAATGGTCATAAAACGCCAAACCGCCTGCCAAAGCCGCACTCACAAAGCACACCAGCGCAAATGCTACGCCCAGCCGAATTTGCAAAGAACGCTTGGCATACCGCCAAATCTGCACGGCTTTATCTAAAATTTTACCAATCATCACACGCCTTTTTCCACCAGCCAGCCCACGCCACGCACGTTTTTGATGTGTTCTTTGCCAACTTTTTTACGCAGGGCATGAATCAAATAATCCAGCGCATTGCTTTCTACTTCATCGCCCCAGCCGTAAAGCTTTTCTTCCAGCTGCGCCCTTGAAAAAATCACGCCAGCACGCTGCATGAGCGCTTGTAAAATGGCAAATTCCTTATTACTCAGCACAATTTCGTCCGCTTGCCCTGTAATTTGCACCGTGAAAGTCGCAGGGTTTAACGTCAATGCGCCATTACTCAAAAGCGGCTGCGACGTGCCACCCTTGCGGCGCAGCACCATGCGAATGCGTGCTAATAGCTCCGCCATGTCAAAGGGTTTAATGATATAATCGTCCGCACCGCCATCAATGCCACGCAAACGGCTGTCAATGTCGTCTCGTGCGGTCAAAATCAAAATCGGCAGCTCGCTTTTATTTTGGCGAATTTGCGCCAGCACCGAAAGCCCATCTTGCTTTGGCAAGCCCAAATCCAGCAGCAGCGCATCATAATCCTGCGTCTGTACTGCCGCCAACACCTGCTCACCAGAATCTAGGTGATCCACCGCATAGCCGTTGTCCTTTAGCCCCGCCATCAGCGCCTTGGCAATCATCAAATCATCTTCCACCACAAGCAATCGCATGAATTTCACCTTGACTCAACTTGCACGACAAACATCATTGTTATTTTATAACCGATATTTTAAAAACTGGTATTCACAAACCAAAAATCACACTAAAAACACAGCATAACACGCCAAACTTAGCTGACAATTAGCCGATAATTAGCCAGCCAACCGCACCAAAGCCGCACCACAACCACGCCCAAAAATAAAGCCATCAACGATGGCTTTATCTTAAATTTAGGCGGAAAATCCAGCCAAGCGCGCTTAATTTGGTAAATCTTTCACCAATACCACAAACGTCTCGCCACGCTCAGCATAACCTGAAAACTGATCAAAACTTGCGCACGCAGGCGACAGCAGCACCGCTTTTGCTGTGCTTTGGTTGGCGGCATTCACCGCATTTTGTAAAGTTTGCACATCATGGATTCGCTCGGCAAGCAAAGGCGCAGCCAGCAAACCTTCACGAATGATGGGCGTATCTTGCCCAATCAGATAAATATCGCTCGTAAAACGCTCGGCAGCGGCAGAAAGCTCGGCAAAATCCTGCCCTTTCGCCAAACCGCCCAAAATCAGCGCCAGCGAACGCTCGCCATACACCGCCCCCAAGCCATCAATCGCCGCCAGCGTTGAGCCGATGTTCGTGCCTTTTGAGTCGTTAAAATACACCTTGCCAGCCACATCGCCCACATACTCGCAGCGGTGCGGCAAGCCTGCAAACGCCTTTAGCGCAGCCAGCATGGCAGGCATTGGCAAATCCACTGCCACCCCCAAAGCCAGCGCAGACAAGGCGTTTAGCAGATTGTGTTTGCCTTTAATGCCAATCTCATCAGCGCTTAGCAATTTCTCGCCACGATGGCACAGCCAAATCGTATCGTCCGCATCACGCACCAAGCAAAAATCCGCCGAACACGCCTTGCCAATCTCACCGCAAGTCGTCTGAATGCTTGCGCCTGCCAAAGCCTTTTCGCACGCAGCAGCAAGTTCAGCATCATCTTTACAAATCACCGCAGATTTCGCCTGCTCAAAAATCGGTAATTTTGCCGCCAAATAGCCTGCCATGTCGCCATGACGATCCAGATGGTCGGCAGAAATGTTTAGAATTGTCGCCACTTGCGCGCCAAGATTGGTGATATGCTCCAGCTGAAAACTGGACAGCTCAAGCACCACCAGCGCCAAATCATCAATCTTTAAAAGCTCTAAAGCTGGCGTGCCGATGTTACCACCCACGCCCACCACCACGCCAGCGTGCGCCGCCATCTCGCCCACCAGTGTGGTTACGGTAGATTTGGCGTTTGAACCTGTGATGGCAACGATCGGCGTGCTGCACCCTTGAGCGGTATCGCGCGCTTTAAGCGTCTCCACAAACAGCTGCACATCGCTGATGACTTCAATGCCCGCTTGCTTGGCAGCAACGATGGCTTCATGACGTGGATCAACGCCGGGGCTAATCACGATGCGCTGCGCTGCACCCAAAGCCGCCTTGTCAAGCCCACCAAAAGCGCACGTTACGCCATCTGGCAATTTTGCCGCCAAAGCAGGCGCAGGATTTTCGTCCGTTACCAGCACATCAAAACCCTGCTGCACCAAAAAATTCACCGCCGACAATCCAGAGCCACCAAGCCCAACCACCGCATAATGCTGCGCCATATCGCCACCTTTTAAGTTTTATCAGTTAATATATGCCAAAGACAGGCGCACTGCCATCGGCAATCTTATGCGTATTTTAGCAGGAATGACGAAAGATTGCGCCTTGTTTTTATAAAAGTTTTGCAAAGCGATGATGAGCGCTTTTGTACAAAACTGCACGCAAAAAATTTGTTTTTTGGCAATTTGGCGATATAATAGACGAACGCACAGCGGCATTTAAGAAAAACTTTCTTGGAAAAACCTTCTTGGAAAATCACCGCTGACACAGCACAATTTTACACAAACATACCCAAGCACAACTTTGTAAAGGACAACTTATGAAACTGATTAGCGCCATTGTCAAACCCTTCAAACTTGACGACATTCGTGAAGCGTTGTCTGAGCTTGGCGTGAACGGCATGACCATCACTGAAGTCAAAGGCTTTGGCCGCCAAAAGGGCCACACCGAGATGTATCGTGGCGCAGAATATGTGGTGGATTTTTTGCCAAAAATCAAAATTGAAGTCGCCTGCACGGACGAGATGGCAGAACCCATCATTGAAGCGATGGTAAAAGCCGCCAACACAGGCAAAATCGGCGATGGCAAGATTTTTATCACACCGCTAGAAGGCGTGATTCGCATTCGCACAGGCGAGCTTGACGAAACGGCATTGTGATTGGATTGTCAAGCCAGATTAAGCCAACTTTGGTTGGCAGCCGTAAGTTGGGTTAGCGAAGCGCAACCAACGTTTTTAAGGCGGTTTTACGAATTTGCTGGGTTTTCACTTTCGCTCAACCTAACCTACAATCCACCCTTTAATTTAATGTGTCGTTAAACTTTAACCCACAAAATAAAAAAACGCATTTTATTCAAATGCGTTTTTTTGCGTTTAAACTTGCAAGTTTATCAATTACTTACGAGTCAAAACTTGTGAACCTTTTAGGGTTTTTAGGGTCAGTTTGTTGCCGTTTAGGGTGATGTCAGCATTCACCGCAGGCAATACACCCCAGCGTGGGTCCTTAGCTTTGCCTTTGTATTTGCCGCCGCCCACTGCTTCTACGTTTTGTAGTACAGTTTTACCAACGTATTGCTTGGCTTTTTCGGTTTGACCAGTTACGACCACACCGTTAAACTTACCGCCAGCTTCGCTGATTTTTACGACCGCTTTTGGCTGACCATTTTCGCTCATTTGCCAGTTGCCCACGATAGGATCAGCGGCAAATGCGGCTGCCGATACGACCAATCCTGCGCCCAAAGTAGCAATTTTTGTGATAAGTTTCATCGCAGACTCCTGTCTTTTCTACGAGCATTGGCACACGCCAACGCATGAACATATATAAAAAGCGACTGTATCGCTGCAGCCTGCAACAGTGCACGACTGTTTTTGCATTATAGCCAAGTCAATTTTTAAAAGCAACTCAAAACATTGCTAAAATCTGTCTCGGCTGTTGGTGAATTTTTACCGATGGACAGCAAATTCGCGCTTTTAGTCGTTTTCATAAATTTTAATCTTAGGCAAATGGGTTTTTTACCGTTTGCACTGCGTTATTCTCTTGGGCTGGATTTTGGGCTGAGTTTTCAGCTAAATTTTCGGCTTCGTCAGCGTTTTGCCTAAGGCTGGCAAGCTCGTTTTCGTCTTGATTGGCAAACCACGCCACAAGGCTTTGGCTAAATTCATACAACGCCTGCGCCTTTTGTTTGCCTGCCAAATCTTTGGTAATATGCGTCTCGCCAAAAATCACGACGCCATCGGCATGATTTTCCACATCAAGCCCGCCAATGCTCAGCACTTCATAATCATTTGCAAAAACTTTCATGCCAAATTCCACCGCTTGCTTTGCTTATTCATTCAGCAAACCTACCAAATATTTAAAAATTTCCAACAAAAACAAAAGCCAGCTGCTCGCCTTTGTCAAATCACCCACTTCTTCTAACGCCACGGGCAAATCCGCTGGACTGGCACGCTCGCCATCTTGTACGCCATCATCGGCAGGCTTGAGCAGCTCATGCGTCCGCGCTCGCACACCAGCTGGCACGCTTGGCATCGCCTTAATACCTGTGCGCTCGGCAAGCTCATCTAGACTGATGACTTCATAGCGCGCGTTTTCGGTGTTTGGCGAAAAATACACGCCAGCCGCACGCTCGCTGGGGATATACACCGCCTTGTAAAAATGCGTTGGCACAAGCACTCGCCCGCCAATCTGCTGCACATTTTCGCCAAGAAATGCCACGCCTGTAACCACATAAACATCGCCATATTTTCTGGCAAGCTGACGTGTTGAGCCTTCAATGTGTCGCCATAAATTGCGGTTGTGCGTGGCGTTTTGTGGGGCGATGTTGGCAAGGCTAAAGCTGTCGTACTGCTGACTTGTGCTTGCCATGTCGCCATTTGGCGCAAGGTGCCCACGGTCATAGCCAGAGCGTGAATAATCACGAAGCTCGGCACGGTCAGCGTGCGGCAAGCGACTTTCCACACGAAAGCTGTCTTCACGCACAAGGCTTGCCGCCAGCGTTACTCGCTCGCGCGTCAGATGTTCTGCCGCCCACAAAGGCGTGCGCGATACGCCAGAATGTAGCACCGCAAAACCATCAAAACACAAGCCCTGCGCCTGCGCACTCAACGATTTTCTGCGCTCCAGAGTGAACGATGGCGGCACGTTGTTATAAAAATTTTCTCGGCATTCTAAAAACACCGCACGCAAACTCGTGCTGGCGCTTTTTGCCTGCGCTGCACTCGCACCAAAACCGCTCGGCGCAAACACCAAAGCGAAAATCAGACTGACAATTAAAAACACACGATTCATCATGCGCCCATTATACCAAGTGTGGCAAATTTGTGCTGGAATTTTGGCATGATTACTATAAATTACGATAAATTTAAAAAGCGTGATGAAATTGGCAAACGTGGCAAATTAAACAAAGATGATAAATCAGCCAAATATACATCGCTTGTACAATTCTCAAGCACAAATCCGCCATCATTTTCCCAGCTTGTGATTTGCCAAAAAACTTCTTATAATGCCTGCGCTTGGTAAGTGGCGAAATTTTACCGCTGGTCTTGCCAAGCGTTTTAAAACACCGCCACACTTCGCCGCCTTCACTTCGTTTTCGTAAGATTTTCGCAAAGTTTCGCAAAATTTTCAAAAAGTTTCGCCCAATTTTACCGCCTTTATCATGACAAATTCTGCCGATTTGCCCACGCCTTTTAACCAAGATACGCACGCTATCAGACGCTTTACGCCTGCGGTGCTAAAGTGGTTTGCCAAGCATGGTCGCCACGATTTGCCATGGCAGCAGCTGCACAAAACCGACAAAGACATCTACGCTGTGTGGCTGTCTGAAATCATGCTGCAGCAAACGCAAGTTGCCACGGTGTTGGGTTATTTTGAGCGTTTTATGCAGGCATTTCCTACCGTGCAGGATTTGGCGGTGGCGGACTGGGAAGCGGTGGCGAATCTATGGGCTGGACTTGGCTACTATGCGCGCGCCAGAAATCTGCACGCAGGCGCACAGCAGGTGGCGCAGTTTATCCGCACGCACGGAAAGTTTCCGCAAATGCCAGACGAATGGCAAGCCATCAAAGGCGTGGGACGCTCCACTGCTGGGGCGATTGTGGCAATGGGCGTGGGCGGTCGTGGCGTGATTTGCGATGGCAACGTCAAACGTGTGCTGACACGCTGGGCAGGCATTGATGGCGACATCACCAAATCCGCCACCGATAAGGCGCTGTGGCAACTTGCCGACACGCTCACGCCTGCACGCCAAAGCGGTGAATTTGCCCAAGCCATGATGGATTTGGGCGCAACCTTATGCACACGCACACGTCCAAAATGCGAAATCTGCCCCATCGCTGCCGACTGCATCGCCCATCGGCAAGGCAAGCAAGCTGCTTATCCTGTCAAAGCCAAAAAGAGCGTCAAACCCACGCACCACAGCCAAGTGCTGCTCATCACGCATGGCGATTTGACGGATAACGACGCCAAAATCCTGTGGCTAAAACGCCCTGATGACGGCATTTGGGGCGGTCTGTGGTGTCCGCCGCTGCTGTCCATCACACGCCAAGATACCTTTAATGATGGCGTGATTGGCGAATGGCTGAGCGATAACTTGCACAGCGATTTACAACGGCAAAATCCGCCACTTGCTGCCATCAAGCACACGCTGACGCATTTTCATTGGCAACTGTCCGCACGCCACATCGCTTTATCTGCCGACAAATTCACCCAGCTAAAAACGCTGCTCGCAGACATTCACGCAGAACATCACTGGCAACCGCTGGTAAATACCCTTGCCAAACCTGCCGCCATGGATAAGCTGCTTAATGCCATCGCCTAACACTTTGCGATAAATTTGTGATAACCCACAACAAAAAACCTTGCAAATCACGCAAGGTTTTAAATTTACCGCCAATTTACCGTTAAAGTCAGCGATTAACCATCATTTATCACGCCCTTTTAGCCACAATGCCAGCTGGTTTAGCAAATTTTCATCAGACGTTTTGGATAACTCAGACGGTTTAGACGCTTGAAATGCCGCCACGCTCGCCATCGCTTTGGCGTACAGCTCATCGGCATACTGCTGCGCCTTTTGCACGCCCAAAAGTTTGACATAGGTAGATTTTTGTAATTTATCATCGCTACCAGCTGGCTTGCCAAGCGTGGCGGTGTCGCCCGTTGCGTCCAGCACGTCATCTTGCACCTGAAAAGCAAGCCCCAACTGCTTGGCGTATTCGGCAAATTGCGCAAGTTCGTTATCATCAAGCTGCGCACAAATACCACCCATCAGCACTGCCGCCTCAATCAGTGCGCCTGTCTTGTCGCTGTGAATGGCTTGCAGCTCATCTTGGCTAAGCGCACGCTGCTCGCCCATCACATCCAGCATTTGCCCTGCCACCATGCGTCTTGCCCTAGGCGCAAACACCGCCATCAAGCGTGCCGCCACTTGCTCATCGGCAGGCGCAAAATCAGGCAGCTTTGCCGTCAGCACTTCAAACGCCAGCGACTGCAGCACATCGCCCACCAAAAGCGCCACATTCTCGCCATACACCACATGGCAAGTCGGCTTGCCACGGCGCAGCTCGTCATCGTCCATGCACGGCAAATCATCATGCACCAAAGAATAGCCATGCACCAGCTCCACCGCAAGGCTGGCACGGCGCAGCATGGAAAGCGCCTGCTCATCGCACGCCTGCCCACACTTTGCCGAATTTGCCGTCAAAAATGCCGCCGCCGCAAGCAGCGGTCTTGCTCGCTTGCCGCCATTTGCCATCGCATACACGCTCGCTTCACCCAAAGGCTCAGGCAAACGCACCGCAGCAAACAGCGTCTTAATATCCGCTTCTAATTGCGCTGCCACTGCTGCACGCATTTGCGCCAAATCGCCCTGCTTAAGCGCATTTTTGGCAAACTGATGCAGCGGCTGGGCAGAAAAATCAAAATCTTTTGTGGTCATGCCAACTCTTTAAACAAATTTTTAAAACAAACAAAGGAAATTTTACCGTTTGTGATGATTTTTGGCAAATTAAATTCATCGCAAACTTAATTTCACACCATTTAACATCGCAATCGCCCAAAAATATTTTTGGCGATGGGAAAACCACTCTAAAAATTGGTTAATTTTTAATCAATTTTTGGAAATTTTGGTAAAAATGGCACTTTTTTGCAAATTTTTCGCATTTTTTTAAAATTTTTGCAAAAAACACTTGCACAATTTTTAAAACGTGGTATTATACGCACCACGTTAAGCGATACAGCTTAGCACAACGGCGCGGTAGCTCAGTCGGGAGAGCAACGGATTGAAAATCCGTGTGTCGGCAGTTCGATCCTGCCCCACGCCACCATATTTCAAAACATCGCTGCTCTTTTTGGGTGGCGATGTTTTTTTGCATTTTAAACTTTCACAGCCCAACTTTCATCATCATTAAAAAAACCGTAAGACTAAAAAACCGCAAGCACATCATAAAAGATTTGCTCGCGGTTTTGTTTTATGATTTTTATTTCACGGTTTTTTATTAAGGCTATTTTCAAAATCAGGT
>NZ_MUXU01000041.1 GCF_002014985.1 Moraxella caviae
GGCTATTTTCAAAATCAGGTTGAAAATAGCCAAAAACATAAATAATTTAGGTCTTACTACATCTGGCATGTGGTTGATTCTTTGCAAGTTTTAAATTTGCAATTCATGCTAACTGGTTGAAATTTGATATTTTGCACATTTCACTCTTCATGTGATCACTTATTCCACTCTTATTTGACCACCCAATAAAAAACCACCAGCCAAGCCAATCTGCCCAACTGATGGTTTTGATGTCAACTTGCTTTTAAAAGCTCACCCCCAAACTCACACCACTCACCCAATCTTTGTTTGAAAAGCCGTTGGGCTCACTGATTGCTTTTGAAGTAAAGATGTCATAGTTAAAACTTAGGTAGGGGTTATTTGTATTTGGTGTGTATTGCCCTTTGATGCCAATGAAAGCACCTGCTAGATGTTGTCCAAGCAATAGCTCATTTTGGCTTTTGTCGTGGTTGGTGATATAGCCTGCGTCCAATCCTAGGTAGATGGCATGGTTTGATTGGCTGTTTTGTGAGTTGTTTTGGCTGTTTGCTTTTTGCTGATTTAAAAAACTTGGATAAAAGCTGATGTCTTGTCTGATTAGGATGCCATTATCCGCTGATAATGAACGCTCTCCATCAAAGCCTCTGACGGTGTATCTGCCACCAATGGCCATCTTTAAATCTGGTGTTAGACTGTCTGTGGCATATTGGGCTTTGAGTGTGGTGCTGTGGATGATGGGCATTGGTTATGGTACAATAGACCCAGTCAATCAAACCAGCACCACCCACTCTGCCATCACCGACCAAGCAGGGCTTAGCCATATCAACACAGAGAGCTTCAAACAAGAAGAAGTTCAACATGAGCTAAATCAAATCATTGCTAATGACTTTGATAAGGAGCAAGCGGTCAAAGAGTTAAATGCTCAAGTAACCATCACCCAAGCATTTGACGCTGAACGCCGTGCCATTAGAAGTGAATACGCCAAAAAAGCAGAAGGCTATCGTAAACAAGCTGAAGAACTTCCACAAGGCAGCCAAGAAAGAACAAGGTTAGAAGCCGAAGCCAAACAAATAGACGACAACCTAAGACTCTTCGATGGCATCACCTCCGCATTGTATGCTCCTAACCCAAATGGTATCATAGGTGATGTGGCAAGAGCAGCAAGTCCAGAGCTTGCTTATCAGATTGGGCAGTACTTTAAAAACAATAAAACACTAAACCAACTAGACAATGGTAATAGACCAGAAGAACAATCAGTCAATCATCTACTAGCCCATGCCATACTAGGCGCTGCGGTAAGTTATGCTACTGGTAATAATCCAACGACAGGTGCTTTATCAGGAGCAAGTAGTGAAGTGGCTGCACCTGCCTTGGCTGATTATCTGTATGGCACCAAAGACCCAGAACTACTCACCCAAGACCAGAAAGACGCCATCACAAGCATTCTAAACCTAGCCACTGTTGCAACCGCATATACCACAACGGGCGGTAATGTCACCGATACGGTGAATGCAGTTGAGGTTGGGAAAGTGGGGGTGGAGAATAACTGGGGCGGAGAAGCTTGGGCTTATGCAGTAGGCGGTGGTAAAGAATATGCACAAAGCCAAGCGTCATTAGGGGCTTATTGTGCTCAACAAGGTGGAGATTATGCAACATGTATGGGGTGGACGAAGCAAGATTTATTGAGTAGTGTTATTGAGCTCCACCAGAAGTATAACCACATGACCATTATGAGCGTTTCTCGAGGAGGAGTGGAGCAAATTTTTATCATCAATAACAAAAATGGCAATGTTTATGCTTCTGTTTTGGGTTTTAATGCTTCTTATGATGATCTAAAAAAAGGAAAAACTAAATTACCAATTCAAGGAGCTAGAACCCCAGGAATGTCTGTCAGCTGGGGTAATATTGAGGGTAGAGGGGATCTGAAGGACGAAGCTATTGATGCTGCAATTGAAGGATTGTCTTTTTCTGCACAGGTGTGTCATGGCGTCTGTCTTGGTACAGGCAGAACTTTAAGCGGTACACCAATTCATACCTATGGCATGGGAAGTCCGGGGGCTGGAGTTTCTATCAACCATATGGTTAAATTACCCTTTAGGTTTACAGAGCAAGAATTACAAAAATTAATCAGGAAGTAGTATAGATGATAAGTTATATCAAAGAAAATTTTAATTTTATCATAATCACCCTGTGGTTTATGCTGAGTATAGCAAGTGGTTTGTATAATTATAAGCATCGTGATATATATATTCAAGACATGCGAGACATTGTTAATCTCATTACTCAAGATGTAGAGGAGGGTGTATACAAACCAACATTTCGTTATATTGGCTTTCCTTATTACAACATGTCGTACCAATATTATACACCTTATGACAGCCAAAAAGCCGCTATTTTAAGCAACATCAATGGTAATGATGATTTTGTTTTAATAGGAGAGTATGTTTATGACAACAGCACATCTAAAAAATATTGCTACGGCATTTATGATATTGGTTTTTCGGAGATGTTGGATGGTTCAGGGATTTCATTCTATGTTATTTACAGCAAACAATCTGACTGCTATAAAAAGAAATCTTAGTCCTTAGACTGGGGTCGGCAAGAGTGCAACCCAGCCCGCAGGCTAGGTTTGTGAAGCGTAACCCAGCGTCTTTGGTTTAACTTATTGAATCTGTTTGGCTTTCGCTGTACTCAATCCTAAAACCCACAACCCCAAAAGACCCAAACCCATGACCTATACCAACCACCCATCTTACTGTATACTATCCTTACCAACACGATTGGCATTGGCTGTTTCTTTGACTTTGTGCTGTTCAGCTTATGCCAATACCCCTGAACAGATTGCCCATCAGCAAATCTTGCTTAATGAACAAAGACAAGCGGCGCTTAATCAATCATTGATGGTAAGCCCTAGTATACAAGTTGATGTGCCTGTCGCCGAGTCTATCGCTAAGATGGATTCTGTTCATACTGACAATCAAGACAGTACAGTAGGGTGCGCACAGCGCACCACCAATCTAAACCATTTCATTGGCGTATTGCACCCCTACCCACTTCAGGTTCACATTACCCCTTATAGATATCCGCATTCTAGTTAATGCAATAGCCAATGACAGACATTAATAATATGCACCGGCACAATATGTGTCAGTATAAAAGTACAGGTCGCACCCATGCACCAGCAAAGCAAAGGCCTGTAGTTTGCGCTAAGACATAAACCCAACCAACCCCGCCACCATCTTTTTTTCGATGGTGGTTTTTTATTCTTGATAAAGCGGTTTAGGGATACATTTCCCTTAGCTTGGGATCTTCATTGATATACGCCCGCACCCTAAAGCAGACATCCCGATAGCCGTGCCAGTAGTAATTTGCATCTTGTTTTTCATACATGTACCGATCCCAGATGTCATCCATCCACGGAGTATAGGTTGCTCGTGCAGTCAGCTTAAGTGGATGCTCCACACCTTGTTTTAGCTGTTCACAGACAGCTGCGTCAAATAGGTAGCTCATGGCTTGGTGTTTATACTCACCATGTTTACAAATATCTTTGAGTGCCAACACAAACAAAGCTTGCATTCTAGCACCAGTGGCACCGACAATATCACTTAAATGGATATTGGTGATATAGACTTGAGCATGCTTTTGATCAAATTGCTTGATGATCAGCACCTCACCTGTGTGAATGTTATTTCGGATAAATGAAACCTTTTGAACCTCATCAAATCCCACCTCTGGCTCAAAACAAAACTCAACCACCGCCTCGACGGTATTTAAATTGCTAAAGTCTTTGTTTTTAGTAGGGTAAGGGCAACCCTCATCAAACATCAACCAAGCGGCATGACAACCTAAATAATCTGCCAGTTGTTCAAGCTGGGTAAAGGTAGGCTCAAGATCGCCCTCAAACCAGCGAACCACCTCATCAGCACGCTCATAACCCAATTCATAAGCAATGCGTGCAGGAGCAAGCTGTCTGATCATTGGAACTTTGCATAACTCTACCAAAACGGTATTTAATCGCTCTTTAATAGCACTCAATCGCTTGGTTTTATGATGACGGGCGACAATCTCATCCATCTTCTGGATGATGTCTGCATAGCTGTCATTAGGGGTAGAGAATGAATTGACCAAGCGATAGTTCATTTCTAGGTTTAAAGAACGCCCATTAAACTCTGCTTGCTCTAAGAGTTTTTGTTTCAGATCGGGCGGAATGCGTAGATTCACCTGAATATCACCAGCCATAATAACTCCTTT
>NZ_MUXU01000042.1 GCF_002014985.1 Moraxella caviae
TGTGCCGTAATTAAATCTAAATTCGCATTCTTTGATAAAAAGATGGAAGTTTTTCTTGTCAATGCCATTATATTTTGGCTATTTTCAAAACCCGGTTGAAACCCCAACCCCATCCATCCTAACACAATCTCTGATTCTTGCAAAACTTGGTGGAAAAATAAATCACTTAAAATCTCTGATTCTTGCAAAATCTGGTGGAAAGTATCGGGTGTGAGCATTGATTATATTTGCATGGGTTGTTTTTAATCAAGCTGTTTTACTTAACATATTTTATTTTCTTGGATAAAAACAAATCCAGTGCTTTGTTCAAGCCCTGGATTTGTTTTAAGCGTGTATCGCTCTTGATGATTCTTGCTCAATCTTCTTGATCGGTTATTTTCTCCTGACGTCCCTTTTTGGGTTTGTCTGAGTCTTTGTGTCCATACAAAGCTCTAGCTCTAATCATCTCAAAGCTATATCCTCTACCCAAACGATTGGCAAGCTTAATCAGACCATTAACGCATTCCGTGTAGCCATTGCTCACTTTATTGGCACTGTCCCAATAGCTAAAGGTTTGGGCGAAATGCCGTTTAACAATTTGCTTAAGTCTATAAAACTCAGGCAAATACATGCCTGTTGCTTGCTCATCAATACTGTCAGTCCATTCAAAAAATGCCAATATTGCCGCATTTTTATCTTTAGCTTCATAAATATCAAAGAACTTCTCTTTTAAATAATAGGCAATCACAAGCTTTGGATATTCTTTGGCAAGTACTTCTAAGGTTTTTAGGTCGTCAGAAGACAGCTGTGCTAATCGCTTAATCAGCAGCCAGCGTAGATGCTTTTTTAATTGCTTGCGTCCTTTGGCGTCCAATTCATTTTGATGGCATTTTCTAATACTCTCCATCGCTTCATTGGCAAGTTTAACTACATGAAATCGGTCTAAGACCAAGGTGGTATTGGGTAAGCATTTGGCACAAACATTTTTAAAAGGCTGCCACATATCACTACAAACCGTATGAATATTCTCTTTATTGGGTAGCCGCTCAAAATAACTTTCAAGATAGGATTGTTTTCTGGTTGGTAGAATATCGAACAATCTATGATGCTCAAGGTCCGTGAGCACACAGCGATACTCACCAGCAATCATCACTTCATCAATACCCAAAATACTCGGGGTGGATCTTGGGTAGCTTTGTTCCAAGTAACTTAAATAGTCTTGTGCAATGTTGCGAATAGTATTGACCGATAGGCCGATCTGCCTTGATAGTTCGCTAAAAGTAAGCCTGAAGCAGTGGCTTTGGATGTGCTGTACCAGCCTGTTGGTACACCGACGACTCTCATCAACGCAGGCAATATGATCGCTCAGCACCTGCTTGCACACTTTGCAACGATAGCGATGAACATTAAGTTGGATTGTTGTGGGTTTCATATACAGTGGCGTGTCTGTATAACGATATTCTCGGCTACCATGCTTGTATAAACCGCCACCACAATTGGGGCAGTTGGCCAAATGATAAGTTGTTTTGGCATAAATAGTTACTGTTTCATCACGATTTTCAATGCTGACAGTTTCGACATTAGCTAAGCTTAATAAGTCAATCATCTTTTGTTTCCTTATAAATAAATTTAAAAATAAAAAGAAAATTTTACAAAAAACTTAATTTAAGGATAACAAAGCCCCCTACAGGGCTTGACAAGTCAAACACTGTTTGGGATAATGAGACTGTCCGCTAGACAATCTCATTATAAAAGCGCTACCAATTGCCGTTGGTGGCGTTTTTGCTTTATTATCCACAAAAATTTATGGCCAGTGCATAAGCCACCTCCCATTCCTTATTTTTTCTCAGTCATTAAAAAAGACACGCAAAAAGCGTGCCTTGTCCTATGCAGATGTAGGATGTATTGATCTGCTTATTTGTGAGCCGCAGGTAGCGATTGTAGATTCACGACGGCTTTTCTCTTCGTTAATCAACTTAGCGATAAAACCAGATAATGATTGAAAATCATTGTCAGCTTGCTCTTTTGCCCAGTTTTTTAGATATTCTGGTAATTTGATGTTGCTTTGTGTGATTTTGCGATTATTTTGAACAGTCATATGATACTCCTTTTGTAGGTATGTCAACCAATAATCTTATGATAAATGATCGATTTGCTACTGTCAAATAATTTTGTACCAATATATATTAGATATTTAATTTTATGTACCATATTATACCACAAAGATAAAATAATGGTATGTAATGTAGCAAAAGTATATTAATCCTCACACGCTTTTTAGTATAATAAATCCATTCAAACCCAAAGGAGTTATTATGGCTGG
>NZ_MUXU01000043.1 GCF_002014985.1 Moraxella caviae
GGTGGGGATGGTATCTACAAGCCGCCCCACTTGGATTTGCGAGACGATTCGATTGCAAGTTGGATTAGCACAGCGCAACCCAACATATTTATAACAAGTCTTTGAATTTGCTGGGTTTGGGTTTTGCAATCTCTACCCACACCCCAAACCAAAACAACCCATCATCACAAGTTTATAACAAACATGACCGCACAAATCATGTACAATGTGCAAATCATCAAATAAACCAAAATTCACCATGAGCCATCAGACACACAGCACACAAAAGACCGAAACCGAGCGCAAACTGCTTGCCGAGCTTGTGCGTAAATTGCAAGAATCAGGCTTTAGCTTTGCTCAGCCGCCGCACATCATCACTCAGTCGCTCATCGCCCAAAATGCTGCAAGCAATACGCCAGCTGCGCCCATTGAGCTTGTTTTTGAGCGTGCCGAGCAGCTGGACAGCGATGGCAAACTGCGCCACGCTCTAGCGCAGTCCAAGCGTTATTTATCCGCCACCGCCAAACTGGTGTACGCACTGTATTTTGTCTTGGGTGCGCTTGGCGTGATGGCACTGCTTGGAGCGCAAGTCGTCAATGTGTTTTATGTGTTGCTTGCACTTTTGGGCTGGCACAGCTTGTCGCTTTTGTGGTGGTGCGTGTCGCTGGTTTGGCAAAGACCTGCTTCTATTTTTGGTGAGCTTGGCGAGCGTCTGGTACTGCTGCGCCCCATTCTTAGCAAGCTCAACCACGCAAGCGATCCAAACGTGCTGCGTGAAGCCTTTGCCGTGCGCTATGACACCATCAAGCCTGTGCGTCATTTTGCGCTGGGCAAGCTGCTGCACGGTGCGTGGCTTGCGTCTTTGCTTGGAGCGATGGCGGCATTGGTATGGCTGTTTTTGGTGCGCCAGTACGATTTTGCGTGGCAATCCACTTTATTACACGAATCGCACATCGCTTGGCTGATTGGTAAAATTGGCGCATTGCCTGCCGCGCTTGGCTTTGATGTGCCAGATTTTAGCAGTACCAATGCCGCCACACGCGCACAATTTGCGTGGTTTTTGCTGCTGGCGGTGGCTTTGTATGGCTTACTGCCACGGTTTATCGCTTTTATGGCTTGCGCATTTTTGGCACGTCCACGCTGTGAAATTGACACTGCCTTGCCTTATTATGCCAAACTTTTGGCGGATTTTACGCCGCGCGTGGTGGATCAAGATGACTTCACACCAAGCACGCCTACCTCTTACAGCACCGCCGACACCGCCCAGCCGATGATTTTGGCGTATTTTGAGCGCATAGTAACACCAACGCCTGCCATTGATGAAAAACTTAGCAAACTCACCATCGCCGCAACTTTTGGCACGGTGGACGAACGTGCGCAATGTGACGAGCTGACCCAAACCGCCCACGCACAAAATCTAACCATCTTACTTGCCGTCAGTACACACACTCTGCCTGATCGTGGCGTGCTTAGAAAAATTGACCGCTTGGCAAGTCAAGCACCACTGGCGATTTTACTGTATGACGACAATCCAAACCTACCAGCAAGCCAGCACAGCGCATGGCAACACGCCCTAAATGAGCGCAATCTTTTGGTGTTTGATGTCAGCCAGCACTAAGTGAATTTACCAAACTCAAACCCCAAATCAAACCAACAAAAAAACCACATTCATACTCAGAATGTGGTTTTGTTTTTTGCAAGCTCTTGCAAGTTTTATGATTTTTTTAATTTTGCAAATTTTTGGTTTTGCAAGTTAATAAGTTTGCCCTTGCATTCATTGCCTTTTTGACAACATCACTCATTAACAAAAGCAATCTTAGACAAGCCAGCACCGCTTGCCGTTGCCAGCACTTGCGCCACCATGTCATATTTGCCTTCTTTGTCGGCACGCAGCTGCACTTGCGGATCATCGCCTGTGGCCACCGCCTGCTCAAAGCGTGCCTGCAATTCAGTTAAGCTCACTTTTTCAGCGTCCCAGTATACGTCGCCAGCAGCATCAATGCTCACTTGCAGCACTTTTGGCGGCAAATCGTTCACTTCAGCGCTCGTTTTTGGCAAATCCAGCGGCACGGTTGGGTTTAGCACCGTTGCCGTTACCAAAAAAATAATCATCAGCACCAGCATAATATCAATCAAAGGAATCAGATTGATTTCATTCATGCCGTCATTGTTGCCATCGCCCAATTCAAAAGCCATAACCGCCCCTTAGCGCACGCTTTGCGCCAAAATTTGATGGGCGGTGGTGTTAGCGGTGTGCATGGCACGCTTATTTAGGCGTGTGGCGATGTTATAAAACACCACCGCAGGAATCGCCACTGCCAGCCCAAGACCAGTCATAATCAAGGCTTCGCCCACAGGCCCTGCCACTTGCGCAAGCCCTGCTTGCCCGCTTTTGGCAATGCTGTGCAGCGCATGAAAAATCCCCCAAACCGTGCCAAACAGCCCGATAAAAGGCGCAATCGCCGCTGTCGTACCCAGCACAGGCAGACCTTTTTCCGCTTCAAAGCGATGGTGCGCAATCTGCTCAAGCAAATTTTGCTCCACCACAAGTTTACGCTCAGCAAATGCAAGTGCGCTAAATTCGCCCTGCTTATTTGCCATGTGCGCTTTTAAATCGCTGGCGATATTTGTCGCCATGCGCTTAGAATTCAGCAGGCGCATAACGCCCACCACCCACGACACCACCGACAATGCCAGCAGAATAAAAAACAAGGTTTTGCTCACCGCATCGGTATATTGCCAATAATGTGCAAAATCCATAATTTTCCCCAATGGTTTGATTTTGTTTAAATTTTTATGTTTTGATGGCGTTTATCGCCTAAATTTCGCTTGGTTTTTGTAAACTTTTGCAAGTTGAGTTGCAAGCTGTTTGCAAGTTAATTTGCTAAATTTTGCAAACCATCTGCAAGTCTTTGCAAGTTTGTAGCGCATGATGACATTAAAACTTCACAACCCATCACGGCACTGGCACGGTCAGCGTAAACGTACCTTTGCCAGACATCGCACGCCCATCACTGCTGGTAAAAGGGTGTAGTGCCGCTTGTCTGATTTGACGCTCCAGCACGTTTTTTAGGCGTTTGTCAGAGATGCCAGAAATGCTGACGGCAGTAATTCTGCCTTTGGCGTTCACCGAAACGGTGGCGGATGCAGTGATGGTCTGCCCATTCAAGCTGCGATCGCTGACGTCATCAGGGCTGATAGAAAGTCTTGGCGCGCGCTTCCAGCTGGCATTAGTGATGGATAGATTTTGTCCAGTCAGTTCGCCTTGTGCGCCTTTGGCTGCACTGTCGTCTTTTGCTTGGCTTTGTTTGTCGCTGTCTTTACCGCCTGCACCTTGGGCGTTTGCTTGACGATTAGCAGCAGCTTCAGCAGCCTTACGCGCCGCTTCAGCTTGGGCTGCTTTGCGCTCCGCTTCGGCTTTACGTTCTGCTTCGGCTTTTTCACGCGCAAGTCGCTCTTTTTCTTGGGCTTTGCGTTCTTGTTCAGCACGTTCTTGCGCCAAGCGTTCTTGCTCGGCACGCTCTTTTTGCAAACGCTCTTTTTCTAAGCGCTGCTGCACTTCAAACGCTGCCTGCTCGGCACGCTGACGCTCCAGTGCAATCACATCAGGCGTAGGCTGTGGCGCAGGCGTCTTAACTGGCACAGGTTTCACTGGTTCAGCTTTGGTTGGTTCTGGCTGCGGTTTAGGTTCGGGCTTTGGCTTAGGCTTAGGTTTTTGTGGCTCAACAGGCGCAGGCGCAGCAGCTTTTGGCTGTTGCGGCTGAATTTTTGGCTTAGCTTGCGGCTCTTCTTGCGGTTTGGGCAAAGCTTTTGGCGGCTCAGGCGATTCCAGTTGATTTAATTGCACCAGCTGAATTTGCAAAGGCTCGCTCACCTTAGGCGGTGGTGCGTCCAGCGCAGGCATATTCATCAGCCCAAAAGCCGCTAAGCCGTGCAATGCCAGCACACCGCCAATCGTCAATGCCTTGATGGGTGCATTGGTGGGATTTGTAGTTTTGGCTGGCACATCGCTCATTGTGATCACTCAGGCTAATCGCTTGGAATGGTAAAAATTGGGACGAAAATTATCGCTTGCTCGCCTGTTTTGGCGGTTCATAGCTGTCTTTTTAGTTGCCGCTGCGTCTTGATAAGTGCTGATTTTTATCGTGTTTAAAATCACAATGACAACTTAAATAAATACAAGAATAAAAACGATAATAATTCCTAATTACATATTATGCACCATTTTTATCAAAAACTCAAGCGCCATTTTTATCAAACCGCCATTTTTAACCACCCTCAATCCGGTGCAAATAACCCAATCAGCAGAACTTCGCCAATCAAACCCTTTGTGCTTTATTTGTAGTTATTTTCGGTATTAAAAAGCATGGCTAAATCAGCCATGCCGCTACTTGCATAAGTCCCGTGCGCTCGTGCGCCTTAAAAGGCAAGCGTTTTTGATGCACGCACCATGCCCCATCACTGCCTTGCACTGCCAGCACATCAATATCCATCGCCACATCTTGTCCATCACCGCGCCCACATTGTCGCTCAATTTCCTTGGTGGCAGCAATCCACGCACGCACCGTGTTTGGCGCAGCAGCATCAAGCAGCACGCAAGCATTATGGTACACACGCTCGGTTTTACCTGTAAAATCCTTACTTGCCGCCACATCAGAGCAGTCAAGTTCGCCAAGTTCGCCAAGTTTTGCCAGCGCAAGCTCAAAAGAGCGCTCGTGATGATGATTGCTGCCAAGCGCCAGCACCAGCGTGCGCACCTGCTCACGGCCGTCAAACTCATCGCACACGTTGATGACTGGCTTATTCATGGTTTGGATAAAATTCTCTTGTAAAATGCACGTTTATTAGGCGGTTGTTCGGCTGGTTGCTTATGTTGTTTGTAAAGACAGCTTGATCAAAATCCTTCATCATAAGCACACCAAACCCCAATCCAGCCCTTTAACAAACTCAAAGTGGACGAAAACCACATCGGCATACTTTTTAAAATACTTTTAAACCGCTTTTCATTCATCAAATGGTGCATTCAAGCCGTTTGGTTTGGCTTAGCTTGATTTGGCTTTACATTGTCTTTTCTTTGTATTTACACTGTCTTTTTAAAGTTTATTGCATCAAGTCAAAAATTACTGCTTTTCACGCACCACTTCCACGCCCACACTGTCGGCAGCCTTGATGGCATTTGGCTTGTGAATGGTAAGCGTAACACGCAGACAAGGATAATTTGCTAGCAAATAATCGCAAATATTCTGCGCCAAACTCTCAAGCAGCTTAGCTTTTAGCTCATGGCACAGTCTTTCAATGTCTTCGCACACGGTTTTGTAATTGATGGCGTGCGCCACATCGTCCGTGCTGCTCGCCTTGCTCATGTCGCACTCTAGGCGCGCGTCAATCACCAAAGACTGCTTAATCGCGCGCTCCCAATCATAAACACCAATTAAGGTATTGATTTTTAAGCCTTTAATGAATACCACATCGTTCATTGTTATACCTTTTTATCATATCTTTGATTGCGATTTTAATGACTGTGTCATGATTAACGTTACGTTTATTTAAATACTAATTTGATGGCTCGATGGTTTACTGATTTCACGCCAAGCGTACAAATGCGCATTGACAAACAAACAGTTATCACGCCAAGCCAATCAAATGCCGCGCAAATTTCATCAACTTTTGGCGCACAATCACGCCTTGCGATGGCGCAATAAATCCACGCTAAAAATCGCAAGCCCCGTCCAAATCAAGCCGAACACCAAAAGACTGCGCACATCAAACGGCTCACGATAATAAAACACCGCCAGTAAAAACACCAAACTTGGGGTCAAATAACCCATAAAACTCAGCGTATTAAAATTTACTTGCTTGGTGGATTGGTTGTACAAAAGCAGTGGCAACAGCGTGATTGGGCCTGCGAGCATCAACAGCCACACCGCAGACGACCACCAAAAACTCGGCACACTGCTTGCCACATCGGCAAAATTAAGCCAAATCAAGCACAAGGGCAGCAGCAGCAAAGTCTCAAGAAACAGCCCGTCAATCGCATCAAAAGGCGTTTGCCGCTGAATCACGCCATAAAAAGCAAACGACAAAGCAAGCAGCAAACTCACCCACGGCACACCGCCAAACATAGCAAGCTGCACGCCCACCGCCACCGCAGCAAACACCACCGCCCATTTTTGCAAGGGGCGCAGCTTTTCTTTAAAAATCAGCATGGATAACGCCACGCCCACCAAAGGATTGATAAAATAACCCAAACTGGCTTCTAGCACCCTGTCATGCGCCACCGCCCACACATAAGTCAACCAATTTGTGCCGATGAGCAGTGCCGCCACGAAGGTGAGTAGCAGCCATTTTGGGCGCGCCTTTACGCAAGCCAACCAAGCGCGCCTGCGCCCAATCACCATCACCACTGCCAAAAGCACAAACGTCCACACCACACGATGCACGATGACTTCCACCGCGTCATAATGCGCCAACTGCTTGAAATACAAAGGAAAAACACCCCAAATCAAAAATGCCGAAAACGCAGTCATCAAGCCCTTTGGCGTGGTAACAATGTCAGCTTTACTGCTGCTTGCTGCCACGCTGATGGCACCTGTGGTGGTTGATGAATTTTGCGAATTTGACATGGTGGATTGGGCGGTTTTGGCGGCTGGTTGATGATTGCTCTTTCGTATAATGGATTGATTGTTAATTTGCTGGCTGTGATACGATAAATGCAAGTTTGCAAACTGGCTTGGCTTGCACAATAGCTGCGCTTGCAAAATAAATTACAAAACAAAATTTCACTTGCAAAGGAAAATTTTTGCAAGTGAATAAACTTGCAATTTTGCGCCACAATCTCACAAATAGACTTGCAAACTGGCTTACAACCATCTAGCAAATTATCTTGCAATTTACCAATCTGCAAATCCACTCACTTGCAATTATTTCTTGTGCTTGCTTCTTGTAGCTATTTCTTATAAAACTACTTCACGTCAATTTTTAAGCCTACACGATTGGCAAGGTCGGCAAAATTCGGGAAACTTGTCGCTACCGTTTCTGTGCCATGAATGACGATTTCGTCTGCCGCACGCGCACTTGCCACCGCAAAACTCATGGCAATGCGATGGTCGTGATGCGATTCAATCTCGCCACCGCCAAACACCGCATTGCGTGTACCTGCCACGCCCTTGCCGTTGATGATAATGCCGTCTTCTAGCACGGTGCAATCCACGCCAAGCGCGCTTAAGCCGTCCGCCATCACCGCAATGCGGTCAGATTCTTTGACACGCAGCTCTTTTGCACCAGTAAGCCGAGTTGTGCCAGTGGCGCAGCTTGCCGCGACAAACAGCACAGGAAATTCATCAATCGCCAGCGGCACCAAATGTTCTGGAATATCAATGCCTTGCAAATCCGATGGGCGCACCGTGATGTCAGCGATTGGCTCGCCGCCCACCACCGTTTCATTACTCACCGTGATGTCTGCGCCCATCAAGCGCAAAATATCAATCACGCCTGTGCGTGTTGGGTTCATGCCAACCTTTTGAATCGTCAAGCCTTCGCCGCCGCCAATCGCCGCCAGCACCATAAAAAACGCTGCACTAGAAATGTCCGCTGGCACGATGATGTCGCACGCACTCAAGCGCCCGCCGCCCGTTACGCGAATTTCTCTGCCGCTACTCACCACAGGATAGCCAAAGGCGTTTAGCATACGCTCGGTGTGATCACGGCTCACTTCAGGCTCAACGATGACGGTCTCGCCCTGCGCCCACAAAGCCGCCAAAATCAGGCACGACTTAATCTGCGCAGACGCCACAGGCAGCTCATAATGAATGGCGTTTAAGGTTTGATTGCCCGTGATAGAAAGTGGTGCAGTACCCTTTTCGCCCGTGCTTTGGATTTTTGCACCCATTTGGCGCAGTGGCACCGCCACACGCTCCATCGGACGCTTTGATAGGCTGACGTCGCCTGTCATCACGCTGTCAAATTTTTGCGCTGACAAAATCCCCGCCAAAAGGCGCATACTCGTGCCAGAATTACCCATGTACAAAGGGTTTTTTGGTGTGCTCAAGCCATCAATGCCCACGCCATGAATGACGACTTGATCGCCTGTACGCTCAATCTTCACGCCCATATCGCTAAAGGCTTGTAGCGTTGCCAGTGCGTCTTCACCTTGCAAAAAACCACTCACACGCGTTACGCCATCGGCAAGCGAACCAAACATGATGGAACGGTGCGAAATGGATTTATCCCCCGGTACGCTAATCACGCCACTGATGTCGTGCTGCGGCTGAATGTAATAACTTTGGCTCATGGTGTCGTCCTGATTTGAAAGTGAAGTTTTTGGTTTGCCTGCCAGCATATGCCCAAAATGCCGTCTGGCGTGGCGCGCGGTGGCAAGCCATTGTAGCAGTGGCTCAGATTGCGCATTGATGCTGGTATCGTGCGCTTGAATCATTTGCTTGGCACGGGTGAGCTGCGCTTGATAAGCGTCTAATGCCGTCAAAAGTGCCTGCTTATTTGCCATAAAAATATCATGCCACATCACAGGGTGGCTTGCGGCAATGCGGCTAAAATCACGAAATCCGCCTGCCGCATAGCGAAAAATGTCCAAATTATCGTCATGCCCAGCCAGCTGCTCGGTCAGCGCAAAAGCAAGCAAATGCGGCAAATGGCTGGTGTACGCCAAAATCTCATCGTGGCGTGCGCTGTCCATAAAAATCACGTCAGCACCAAGCGTCTGCCACAGCGTCTGCACCGTGTTTAGTGCGACATCATCGGTGCGCTCGTGCGGACAAATGATGACTTTATGATGGCAAAACAGCTCAGGATTGCGTGCGTGAAAGCCTGAATTTTCCGCCCCTGCGATGGGGTGCGCTGGCACAAACGTGGGTGGCACTTGCCCAAAAACACCGCGCGCCGCTTCCAGCACGCTTTGCTTGGTGCTGGACACATCGCTGATAATACACTCTTTGGCTAATTTGCCAGCATCCATCGCGCGCTTAATCTCGCCAAGCACGCCTGCCAATGCTTGCACAGGCACGGCAATGACAATAACATCTGCGCCCGCCACGCCTTCATAAACGTCCGTACTGCCAGCGTCCAAAAGTCCGCTCATCACGCCATCGGTGATGCTGTCTTGGCTTGTGTCCACCGCCACGATTTGCTTGGCAAGTGCGGCGTGCGGTTTTTGTAGGGCGTGGTTTTTGATGCCTTGGGCGAAACTTGCCCCAATCAGCCCAAGCCCAATCACGCACAAACGCTCACAGGGCAAGGCGTGGCGATTTTTTGTCATGATAATTCTACCAAATTTAATGGTGCGTTGTGATTTACGTTAAAATACCGTTTTTGATGATTTGGCGGTTAATTGGATTGATGGTTGATTGGCAATCAATTTAACTAACAGTCAATTTAATTTACCATCAAATCAAACACGATACACCACCTAAATTACCACCAATTTATCGTCAATTCACCAAATCACAAAACCGCTTTTGGATACGAACCCAGCACACGCAAATCTTTCACCAGCGGACGAATTTCTTCAATCGCTGCCGCCACGTTATCGTCTTGTACATGTCCATTCATATCAATGAAAAACACATACGCCCATTTATTCGGACGCTCTGGACGTGTTTCAATACTCGTCATAGACACGCCATGCTTTTTGAGCGGCTCTAAAATCTCAATCAGCGCACCCGCACGGTCAGGGCTAGACACCAAAATAGACGTCTTATCTTGACCTGATGGCGGCACGTCTTCTTGACCGATGATTAAAAAGCGCGTGGTGTTACCCGGATTGTCTTCAATGTTTTCATACAGCTTATGCAAGCCATATTCAGCCACCGCCACATCACCTGCGATGGCGGCGCTGTGCCATTCGTTTTGCAGGCGGCGCGCGGCTTCACCGTTTGATGACACTGCCACTCGCTCCACATTTGGAAAATTCACGTCCAGCCAATGACGGCACTGCGCAAGCGACTGCTGGTGTGAATAAATACGGCTTAGACTGTCCACTTTGGTGTGTTCTGCCACCAAAAAATTATGATGAATTGGCAATTCCACTTCGCCAATGATTTTTAGGCTCGAACCCAAAAAACCGTCCAACGTATGATTCACCACACCTTCAGACGAATTTTCCACAGGCACAACGCCATACATCGCACTGCCTGCTTCCACTTCACGAAACACATCGGTGATGGTGGCAAGCGGCACGGTGGTCGCTGCCTTGCCAAAATGCTTGAGCGCAGCGGCGTGCGTGAACGTCCCAATCGGCCCCAAAAACGCCACTTTTTGCGGCGCTTCAAGCTCAAGACACACCGACATAATCTCACGGAACAAACGTGCCATTTTCTCGCCAGACAGCGGCCCTGTGTTACGCGCCATCACGGCTTTTAGCACCTGCGCTTCACGTTCTGGACGATAAAAAATCGGGTGGTCTTCGTGATGTTTTTTGACATCAGCAACCGACTGCGCAATGGCAGCACGGCGATTGATGAGCGTTTGGATTTGCTCGTCAATGCCGTCAATTTCTTTGCGCAAATCTTGGATTTTGGTGGTGTTTAATGCGGTATTCGTCATAAAAAATCCTTAAAACTGGCTTGGCGGGCAGATTTTGCCAAACAAAGCCAGACTTATTATAAATCGCAACGTAAATGGCTTGTTATAAAATGGTTTACTGTGAAAACTTGGGCTTGCCGCCATTATAAAAATGCAGCGATGGTCTTTTAAATCACGTCCGACAAACCCTTTTTATAAAATGCCATCATGATACACGATTTTTACAGATTGTAAAACGCCAATTTCACCCCAAAGCGCATTTTTGTGCAGAAAAACGTATTTGTTTGAGGGTTTTATAAAATGAAAGTTATCAATCCGCCAAACTTTTGGTTTATTAACACTTATCACACGCTCAATAAACTCAAAAAGTGCGCAAAACACTGGCAAAACGTGCGCAAATATGCTAAGTTTAGCGCACCATCATTCACCCTTTTTAAAATAACAACCACACGGAAAATTTTATGAGCGCATTAGCCAATCTTGCCAAACACACCATCATCGTTGCCGATACAGGCGATTTATCCGCCATCGCGCGCCTAAATCCTGTGGACGCCACCACCAACCCAAGCCTGATTACCGCCGCCTTTAAAAGTGGCGAACATGACGCATTGATTGGCGAAGTGGCAGGCATGGATACGGACGAAGCCATTGATTATTTGACCGTGGCGCTCGGCAAGAAAATCAGCGAACTGATTGCTGGGCGTGTTTCTACCGAAGTGGACGCGCGCTTGTCGTTTGACACCGAAGGCACGATTAAAAAAGCGCACGAATTGATTGCTCGCTACCAGCAAGCTGGCGTGGACAAATCACGCATTTTAATCAAAATCGCCGCCACTTGGGAAGGCATTCAAGCCGCCAAAACCCTTGAGCAAGAAGGCATTGCCTGTAATTTAACCTTGCTTTTCACCAAGGCGCAAGCGATTGCCTGTGCGGACGCAAACGTTACACTCATCTCGCCTTTTGTGGGGCGTATCACCGATTTTCAAAAGGCGCGCGATGGCGTGGACAGCGTTGCCATCAGTGATGACATGGGTGTCAATTCCGTCAAGCAAATCTACCAATATTACAAAGATTACGGCTACAGCACGCAAGTGATGGGCGCAAGTTTTCGCAGCACGGCGCAGATTTTGGCGTTGGCAGGCTGTGATTTATTAACCATTGCACCTGCTTTGCTTGATGAATTGTCAAACAGCGAACTTGACGTGCCAAGACAGCTGACCCCAAGCCAAAACATTCAAGCCAAACCTGCGCCAATCAGCGAAGCACAGTTTCGTGCAGCCCAAGAAAACGACCCGCTGGACGCTTTGGTACATAAAGGCATTGACGGCTTTATCAAGGCGCGTGATGAATTGGCGCAGCTGCTGCAAAACAAGGTGTGATTTACAACTTGACGATTGCCAGTTTTAGCCAAACTGACGAAACGCAGCTTGGAATTTTAATGCAATATTCGTCAGTTACGCCTAAAAATCACCAAAAACAAAACCACCAACACATATTATGTTGGTGGTTTTTTTGCAAGCGGCTTTACAAACGGTTATTTATAAACTGCCATTTGCAAAAATTAAGTCGTTTTGCATAAGATGACTTGTCAATTCTACCAAATCAAATCACCTGCCGTGCTTTGGCTGATAAAGCCATCTGGAATCTTGCCGTTTGCTTGCTGCCAGCTGGCAAAAGCTCTGCGAGTGTTTGCGCCTGCAATGCCGTCCACGCCGCCAGTGTTATAGCCTTTTGCGGTTAGGTTTCTTTGCAAGGCTTGCACTTGGGTGCGTGACAATGGCGACTCATAAGTTGGCCACGAAGCCACAAAGCCTTGACCGCCTGCAATGCGTTTTGCCAGCAAAGCCACGCCCAGCGCATAGTTTGATGAGTTGTTATACACTTTAATCACGTCAAAGTTTTGTGTGGCAAGCAATACAGGGCCACTGATACCTGCAGGCAGCCACAGCTCAGCGCTTGTTGTACCTGAAAAATATTCGCCCGCTGCCGATGTCAAGCCTAATTGGCGCCATTCGTCCAGCGAGCGTTTTTCGCCAATCAAACGATAATCAAAACCTTGCGGCAAACGCACTTCATAATAAGGCGCAACGCCACGCACCCAGCCTGCATTACCCAGATAGCTTGCGGTAGAAGTCAGCGCATCGCTTGCCGTCCATGGGTTTTTGCGACCATCGCCATTGCCGTCCACGCCTTCTTGAATCCAAGTGGCAGGGATAAACTGCGTGTGCCCCATGCCGCCAGCCCACGAGCCTTTTAGTTGAGATTGACTCACATCGCCACGCTCAATCATGCTAAGCATTGCCAGCAGCTGCGACTCAGCAAAATCACGGCGGCGACCGTCATAAGCAAGGCTAGACAAGGCGTTCACCAAATCCATGTTGCCCATGCCTGCGCCAAAAGACGACTCCATACCCCAAATCGCAGTGGTGATTTCCTTTGGCACGCCATAGCGATTTTCAGTGTCCACCAGCACCGAGCGTTGATCATTTAATTTGCTGCGACCTTGATTGATGCGATTGCTGCTGGCAGCGCCTTCCACATACTCCCACGGCATTTTGCTAAATTCTGCCTGCGAGCGATCCAAATCAATCACGCGCTGCGACAAAGCTGCACCATTCATCAGGCTGTAAACCGCGCCGCTGTTATATCCTGATGCGATGGCACGGCGGATAAAATCTGATTTCCAATCATCAAAACTGGCGTAAAACTGCGCTGATGACGTGGTGGATTGTACCGCTGGCGCTTGGGTTTGGGCTGGCTGAGTTTGAGTTGGTTTAGCAACTTGCGTGCTTTGAGTGCTGGTAACAATGCGAGTTGGCGTTTGCTCTTTAGATACCACGCTTGCGCCTTGCGTTACTTTGATGGGCTGCTGTGTCGGCGCACTGCTGCACGCTGCAAGTAATAACGCAGAAGTGGCAAGCGCCAATGCCGATACCGAAAAATACTTAGATTTCATAAACTTACTCTTTCATATATTGATAAACTTAGATAAACCTTGCCAAAATGCGCTAAAAACACCCTTTTGCAAGGATTTATTTGGCAAATTGCGCAAGTCTAACAAGAAAACTCACGCTTCGCAAGTGATGTTTGTAATGGATTTGTAGTTTGCTGGGTTTGGTGGTTGGGTTTATTGTAAAAAATCATCGTGCCAAGTGCCAAGTGCCAAACCATCATCAAAACATCACAAAAATTACCATATCAGCGCATTGGCTAAATTACCAAATTTCACACGTCATCTTGCCATCGCCCGTCAAATTCAAACCATATTCATCATCATAAAAACGCTCATCAAGTACCATCAAACCTGTCTCGTCAATGTCTGTCAGTGCTTGCGATTTTTCAAGCGCTGCAAACTCGTGAGCAAACACATTCACGCTCAGCCCCTGCACCTGTGCAAATAGCGCATAAAAATTTGCATCTTTGGGCTTGCTCACAAATTCGCACAGCTTGGTAATCAGCGCCTTACCTTCTTCGCCAAAGGGTGCGATGACTGCCTTGGTCGGCGCATCAATCGCTTGAAATGCCTTGCCTGCCGCCATAAAAGACTGATACAATTTGGGCTGCTGTCTTAATTTATAGCGCTCTTTGTTGTCGTTATGCTTTGGCAAGCCTGATAAATACGTCATCATGGAGTAATTATCCACAGGATAAACGCTCAATTTTTTCATAGCACCCGAACTCACAAAATTGCTAAAATACGCCGCCATCAACCTAGGTTCAAGCAGATCTTTATCCTTATTTTCTGGCATGGCAAGTTTTTGTAAGATTGTCAGCATGCACGCTTTGCCATGCTCAATGGTCTTAAGACGGCTTAGATTTTCCTTATCTGGCTGAATCAAAAACACCTGACCTTTTTCGCCTTTTGCGCCATCAAACAGCTCGCCATGCCGATTACAGCGCCCTGCCGCCTGCAGCACACTGTCAAGCCCCGCCACAAATCGCACCACGCTGTGAAACGAAATGTCCACGCCTGCTTCTATCAGCTGCGTTGAGATGACGATGGTTGGTAGACGCTGGGCAAGCCTATTCTTAATCTGCGCCAACAGCTGCTTTCTGTGATTGGCGCACTGCGATGTGCTTAGATGAAACACCTTGCCACGCTGATAAACTTGCGCCACGCTTTGATACAGCTGTCTTGCCCACGCCTTCGTATTGACAATCACCAGCACGTCATCAAAAGTTTGCGCCTTTTGCACCACAAAATCTGTCATTTCTTCCAAAGACTGCGGTTTTTGGCTGCAATCATGAATTTGCACACGCTTTAGCACATCAAACAGCTCATTGAGCGCACTTTGATCACCGACAATCTCCGTAGGCGTATGCAGCACGCCTTCATGCACCAAAGGCAAGCGGTGCAAAATCGGCTGAGTGGCAGTACACAGCACGGCGGTGGTTTTGGCGTGCGTGGTCAAAAAATTCACCGCATTACAAAACAGATGGTAGCAAGTAATCGGCAAAGTTTGGATTTCATCAAAAACAATCACGCTGTTTGTCAGCTGGTGCAAGCGCCGCACGCCTTTTGTGCCGCCAGCAAAACAACTTTCCAAAAACTGCACCATCGTGGTAAAAATAATCGGCTTATTCCAAGAATCCATCACCAGCTTGCTTTGCCATGTCTGCACATCAGGCTCGATATTACAATGTTGCTCCAGCACCCAATCGTATGCGCTTTGCTCGCCGTATGTGCCTTCACCACTAAAAATTTCACGCACTTCTTTGGCATTTTGCTCAATGATGCTGGTGAAAGGAATGACAAAAATAATGCGATCCAAATCGTGCAATTTGGCATGATTGACCGCAAAGCGTAAACTCGCCAAGGTCTTACCACCACCAGTCGGCACAGTCAAACTAAAAATTCCTTGTTTGGATTGCGCCATTTGCAAGCAGGTCTGCGCAACTTTTTGGCGTTGGGCATTGATGTGCTGAGTGCGGCTCGTTTGACAGTTGTCTGGCTCTGCCATGCTTGGCTCGCCCAAAGCCTGCTTTTGCTCAAAACCCTGATGCTTAGCAAATTCCTGACGCTTGTCGAAACTCTTATACTTCGCTTCCACCTTATCAATCGCCCATTGCCAATCAGGCTTGTGAAATTCAAGCTCATGCCGCTGCTTGGGATTTTCAAAAGCGATGCTGTTCGTCCTGTCTGCATCAATCAAACAGCTAAACAGCAGCCGCACTACAAATCCCACATAAAAATCCTTTTGTCTATCATGGATTTGCTCTGCCAGCACGCCATCAATAAGCGCTTTAAATTCATTATGAGCTGCAAGCAATTGCTGCAGCGTCATGCTTTGCAAGATTTTATTGGCGTGCGGATTTTTGATGATTTCGTCAAAATGCGTCTTATCGTGCGGCTTTTGCTTGCGTTTATCTAAAACGAACTCGTCATCAGCATTCACCACATCAATCAAGCCGCTGTGATGAGAAGCAATGCACAAAAACAGCACGTCCGACAGCAGCTGCGTCTGCCCGCCTTTTAAAGCTTTTGCCAGCACCTTGGCAATACACATCGCCCCTGCGGTCGAATGATCCACATCGCCACGCTGGTATCTTTGGTGATTACCCGACCCAAAATCCACATCAAAATCATTGGTATCTTGGCGAATGTAGCGCTGAAATTCACTGCTGAATTTACCAAAATCGTGCAGCAGCCCAATGATTTCACCGCAATGCGCAAGTCCAATCTTTGCCGCCAACGACTTGGTCAGCGCAGCCGTTTCAAATAAATGGGTTTGCAACGTTTGAACCGCGCCATCGCTTGAGCGAACGTGAGCGATGTAAGTAGGATTATTGGTGGAGTGATTGATAGGATTGTTGGTGGGATTGCTGGTCAAATTGCGAGCTGTGTGAGTTGTCATAATAAATCCTTTTTAAACACCATGCTTTATTGCCCCGCAAACATCTGCTGGCACGCCGCACCGCCCAAAGAATGCTGTGCGCCCCATTTGCGGTAGCCTTGCGTATCCAGATGGATTGCACCTGTCGCATACAAGCCCAGCCCCAAATTCCACCGTTCGCCATGCACAAGCCAAAACTGACACAGTGCGTCTTGAGTTGCCGCCAGCCGTGGGTCATCTGGCGCATAATCAGGAATCCATACGTCAATCGCACTGTTTGCCATGTGCTTACTTGATGGCGCGCCGCCTGCGCATTCATTGAGCGCAGGATTGCGATACACCGAGCGAATCTGCGTGTGCGCTGGCAAAACCGCTTGTGTTTTTAGCGCATGATACAGCCGCAAAGTCGGCAACATAGACGACCAAAGCGTTTCAGGTGGCACTTGATAAGGCGCAAAACCGCACACCAGCCACGAACGTGCCGTCGTCAAAAGCTCATGCATTGGCGGCACAGCAGCCACACCCAACTGCTGCGCCAAATACTGCTGGTATTTTGCCACATCGCTTTGCTGCGCCGAGTTTGCCAGCCACTGATTAAAATGCGCTGCACTGCCCACCTGCCCATCAATGACACCAAACGCATTATGGCTATGGTTTTGAGATGGTGCCGCCATTTGTGCTGATGTTTTGTGCGCACTCTTAGGCGTATGAGAAGTATGCTTAGACAAACTTTGTGAGCCGTTGGAATTGCTTGGTGAATAAGTGGGCGCACTCGCACACCCAGCAAGCACCATCGCCACTGCCAACGCACTTACCAAACCGTGTTTTTTGTTCATTTGATTATCCGTACTGATATGTTGGTTAAAATGCGTCTTTGATACATTTAAGATAAAGCAAGCCAGCAACTACACCACACCAACTTACTCAAGATAAATCGTTATAAATCAAGCAAAAACTCACTCAATCCTTTAAAAATTCGCAGCAGCAGCGCATACAAATCCAGCCACAAAGACAATTTCATTATGGATATTTTGGCTTAAAATGTCAATATTGCAGCACAGCCAGCACTTGAGCGCATGGGCTTGGTGGAATTTAGCACATTGGTGGGTGAAGTGATGGGTTTTTTCGCACAGACAGACAGCACGGATACCCAAGACGTGTAGAAGAAGTGGTGGCAAATTTGGCGGTGATTTTTCACTGGACGTTTGCCGATTGTGCTGGCATGACGCTTGATGAGCTGATGGATTGGCACGAGCTTGCCATCGTGCGTCATGAGAGCTGAAAATAAAGCCTAAGCTGGCAAAGGCTTAGGCTTTTTTGATAAGCGGCTTAGGTAAAGATGAGCGCAAAAATGATAAGAAAAATAATGATTAAAAAGAACAAACCCAATGCGACAGCAAAAGTACCGAAAATGCCGATTGGAGGATATGAAGCGATGCGTACATCAAGTTCAACCGAGCGTTTGCGACGCTCAGCTATGCGCTGGTTGATCGCCTCTAATTCACGAGCATTTTTTAGCAACTGCTCAAATTCAGGGTCGTGTGTTGACATGTCATCACGCCTTATAAAATAATCACTCAATCACACCAATAAAGCCTAAAAATAAAATGCCAATGACAACTGCGATTTTAGATGTTAGATGCCATGCCTTTCCTTTTTATAAAAACACCGTAGCGAAAATAACAAGACAAATAATGATTAAAAAGAACAAACCCAATGCTACAGCAAAAGTGCCGAAAATACCGATACTGCCAGATGTTGGTCGGGCGTTACGCTCTTTGGCTTTTTGCCTAAAGTACGCAATTTGTTCTTCATACCTCTGAATGCTTTGTGCAATTTCCTCAATCGTGCGCGTATCAATAGTTTCAGCTTCTTTTTTCATGTTTTTTATTCATTAAAAATACACACAATCAGCCCTGTACATATGAGCGGTCAAATCAAACCGATAAAATGCAAAAACAAAATACCGATGACAACCAAACCAAAACCAAAAAAGACAAATGCCAACATTGACCACGCACTAATAAAGGCATTGGCAAGGGTATCAGCAGCACTTGGGCGGTTGCGTTCCATTTGTTCCATTTCGTCAATGATTTGCTGCATTTCTGCCAGCTTTTCCTTTGCTTGGTCAAGCTCAGCTTGGGTTTCTTCACTCCATTTTTGAAATTCGTCATGATTATACTGCGGATTATCACGACTGGCATCACGGGCAAACTGACGTTTTAGACGTTCATCAAGTCTGTCTGTCATGTTTATTTTCCATCATACACATCTCATTATGGTAAATTTTAATTCATTCAAAGTCAAGACAAGCCGTCATTGCAAATCACTTTTCAAAACAACGACAAATCATCAGCCATCTTGCAAAAATCAGAACAATAAAAAATTAGAAAAACGAACGACACCCCCAACTTCCACCACTAACACCCCAAATCATACCAAAATATTTATAAAACAAACTTATCAATCCCATCAAGACACGCCCAAAATCAGCCACCTAAAATCCATCTAATAAATGTACGATTTGCGCCCGCATCCACACCAAAAATCACAGCAAAACAGCTTGGCTATTTTAGCGAATGCTTGATGAACATTTGATGAAAATCGCCAAAAAATTTACGGATTTTAGGCAAGATGAAGACAAAAATTTATCTAACTTATTGAAAATAAATAAAATTATATGCTTGTCTTTTATAAAAATAGTGCTACCATATAAAAAGCAAAATTTGCCACGCATATAAAACTTATGCCATTTGCCAAATCACCTTGATTTATAGGCAGGCTTACGGTTTTCATCAAAAGAATAATGGGTGAAAATCATGACAAAAGATTGATGAATTTTTGTGATTACAGCGTGTTTAAATTTTTGCATAATTTTTAGTTTTTCTAAACCAATGCCTGTGTGCAACTTGACGTATTTTTTTGACATACGCGTGCGGTTTTTAAGATAGTGTGATAAATCCAAATTTATCAAGCGCACTTAAAACCCCTTGGCTTAGTTCTTATTCAAACCCTTGAAAAGACAGCGCACAGACATCATCTTAGTAGGATAAGCTGTTTAAAAAGCAATCCATTACTAAGAAAAACGCAGCAAATGTTTGGCTTGGATAACCTTGTGTCCGATAACATTGAATCCACAATAAAGCCGAGCATTTGGCAAACTCACCCCATAAAGCCGTGTGCTTTTGGGCTTGGCGTGCACATAACCCACCACGTCATTTACAAACATTCGCCCAGCCAAACCCTGATTTGGCAAGGCGCTGATAAATGGCTGGTTGCACACCAAAGACAACCAAAGAGGTAATTATGAAACATTCACGCACATTGCTTGGCTGCATGGTCGTTGTCGGTTCAACGTTTGGACTAAATGCACACGCCAGTAGTGCCAACGCAGCTGGTGCCACAACCAACATTGAGCAAGTGTTAGGCGAGCTGACTCGTCAGCATGAAAGTGCTTCAAGTTTGGTAAAATCCGCCAGACAGCCAGTTTCACTTGCGCTAAATAGCCCACTGGTAAATAAAGCAACCACCACCATCAGCGGTGAAGAGCCAGTGCTAGAAAAACTCACTGCCGTTGCGTCAAACACGGTGAATAAATTCAAGCAGTCAGGCTTGGCGTCTTGGTATGGTCGCCAATTCCACGGCCGCAAAACCGCCAGTGGCGAGCGCTTTGATATGCACGCAATGACCGCAGCGCACCGCTCTTTGCCGCTAAACTGCTACATTCGCGTAACCAACAAAGACAACGGCAAATCTGTGGTTGTAAAAGTGAACGATCGTGGCCCTTTCCACGGCAACCGCGTGCTTGACCTATCTTATGGTGCTGCCAAAGCCATTGGTCTTACCCAAAAAGGCGTGGGCAACGTTACCATTGAGCGTGTTGATGGGCCGTAATTGTTGTCATTTGACACGCAGCATTCGCCCTAAATTGTAAAGTCAAGAAAGAAAAAGCCAGTTTTGTACTGGCTTTTTTGTTGAACTACTTTGGTTTAAACATCGCTGGCAATCGTTTAAAATCGCACCAAATCAAAACTGTAATTGACTGACAAAATTAACTTAAAGCCGCCAAAATCTGCTGCTTTAATACCAAGGCTGCGGCGCCATTAAGAAAATTTGGCTATTTTCAAA
>NZ_MUXU01000044.1 GCF_002014985.1 Moraxella caviae
CAACAATCTGTATGGTATCTTAGTGCTTGTTTGACAATGACACTGCATTTACAAGGGTAGAAAGTGATGAATCATTGTAGTTATTTAGGCATTGATGTTTCTAAACGCAAACTTGATTTAGCTTTACTTAATGACATCAACAGCCGTAAACGTAAAACCAAAGTCTTTGATAACAACGCCAAAGGCTTTGAATTGTTGCTGGATTGGCTCAACAAAAATGTTGATAAAGACTTATCAGAACTTCGTATCATTATTGAATCCACAGGTGTTTATCATCGCAGCTTGGCTTACTTTTTGGCGGATCATGGTTTATTTGTCAGCTTAATCAATCCTGCCGACAGTCATAAGTTTATTGCTTCTGGCAACTTACATAAAACCGATCAATGCGATGCCATTGCCTTAGCTGAGTTTGGTGTGGCATTAAACCTAAGAGACAAACTTGTTCAATGGCAACCTAAGCCTATTGAAATCCGTCAGTTAAATGCGTTAATTACACGCCTTGATGCCCTAAAAACGGATTTACAACGAGAACAAAACCGCTATGAAAAAGCAGAAGTGGGCGATTATCCAAAAGATATTTTACAGTCAATTATCAACACACAAACGTTTTTAAAACAAGAGATTGTGCGTCTTGAGAAAAAGATTGATGATCATATTGATCGCCACCCCAAGCTTAAAAAAGACTGCGAATTACTTAAAACCATTCCCGGTGTAGGCGAAGCAGTTTCATTGAGAATGATGAGTTTATATCACAGCCATAAGTTTCATTGCGCATCTCAAATGGCAGCTTTTTTAGGGCTTGTGCCAAGACTTAAAGAGTCAGGCAATTATAAAGGCAAGGCAATGCTGTCTAAGCGTGGTAACAGCAAAATAAGGGCTTTACTGTATTTACCTGCCGTTGTTGCAAAAGCACACAATCCTGATATAAAACACTGCTATGAGCGTCTACTTGCCAAGGGCAAAGCAAAAATGCAAGCCATTGGTGCGGCAATGAGACGACTTGTTCATATTTGCTTTGGCGTGCTAAAACATCAAAGCAAGTATCAAGCACGAAATGCTGTCATTTGTGCTTGACAGTTGGGGGTGGGGATGGTATCTA
>NZ_MUXU01000045.1 GCF_002014985.1 Moraxella caviae
GTTTGGATTTTAAATAGTGTGTGATGAACATCGTCTGTTTCATCAATCAAGGCTGACTATCATATCATGGTTTTATATAATGTCAAGCACTTTTTTTAATTTTTTTGATGTTGACTTGCTTGTTAAAGCGTTGTCGTCATCAAGTGAGTGCGTATTATACGTTAAAATTGATCAAGGTCAAGTGGTTTTTTTGGGTGGAGTGAAAATAGTTTGTAAGTGTTTGGTTTTATGGGGGTTTTTGGTTGAAAAATTTTCACCAAATACATTTTATATCATCCAGTCGCCCTTTTGTTCACCGCTTTATAATCCTTCTTATATCATTTTTTGGCTCTTAAAGTCGTCCAAAAACCCGACAAGGCGTACACCACGCCAATCGCTAAAATCCCCACAGGCAAATCATACAGCGCCACACCCATGACAAGCACGCCAACAATCAATGCCACAAATGGTACTTTTTGGCGGTCAAATTCTTTAAATGAGTAATATTTGACGTTACTCACCATCAAAAATCCGCAAATCACCGTCCAAGCCGCCGCCATCATTGCTAAAGTTTGCGGAGCGAAACTGGCGTGGTCAATCGCCACCATCACGCTGCTGGTGATTAAAATTGCCGCCAGCGGACTTGCCAAGCCGATGAAATACTTTTTATCCACGCTGCCAATTTGCACATTAAAACGCGCCAAACGAAATGCCGCACACGCCATGAACACAAAAGCGCACGCCAAGCCAAACCGCCCCAAATGGTGCAGCGCATAAAAATACATGAGCATTGCAGGCGCAAGCCCAAACGCCACGCAGTCTGCCAAGCTGTCAAACTGCTCACCAAACGGACTTTGGGCGTTTAACATTCTGGCAGCTCTGCCGTCCATGCCGTCTAGAATTGCCGATAAAAAAATCGCCAAACCTGCCTTATAAAACTGCCCGCCTGCGCTTGCCGTGATGGAAAAAAACGCCGCCAGCATGGACGCTGTGGTGATGAGATTTGGCACCAAATACACGCCACGGCTGACTTGGCGCACGCCGCCTTTTTCTTCGGTTTCCACCACTTCAAAGGCGATGCCGTCATGCTCATCGTGGCTGTCTGGGCTGATTTGCTCGTTTTTATGAGTCATCACTCACCCACCAGCCATTTGACTTTTGCCATCTCTTCAAGTTTCATCGCAGGGGCGTTGTCTGGTTTTAGGATTGGTGCAAGAAATTCTAGGATTTCTTTGGCGTTTTCGTCAAATTGCCAGGGCGGATTGATGACAAAAAGCCCCGTGCCGTTCATGCCGACCGCCACGTCATTTGGGTACAAATTCAGCTCGCAAATCAGCTGTTTTTTGATTTCGGTGCGTTTCATTTTTTTATAAAACAATTCCACCGCTTCAATATTTTTAATCGGATACCAAAGCACCAGCGTGCCTGTGGCAAACTTTTTATGGCTGGCAACCAGCAAATCCACTAAACGGCTAAAATCCTTATGCTCTTGCTCAAATGGCGGATCAAGCAAGACAACGCCACGCTTTTCTTTGGGCGGCAATACCGCAGGCACGCCTTCAAAGGCATTGCGATGATGAATGCCGATGGGCAACTGATACAGCTGATAATTGAGCGCATCGTATTCGTCCGCCACCGCTTCAAAGGCTTCAGCACGCAGCGGCGCATCTGCCGAATGATGCTCGCTGTGATGGGCGATAAACCAAGGCGAACCCGGATAAACGTGGCGGTCGTACTTTTTACGCGCGTACGCCAAATCGTCCAGATACTGATGCACGGCTTTTGGTGTGGGCTTATTAACACCGTTTGCGATGGCGTTTTCTAGTGCGAACACGCCTTTTTGCGCTTCGTTGGTTTTGTGCGCTTCAATGCTGTCCAGCGAGTACAGCCCACGTCCGCCATAAGCGTCCAGCACATAAAATGGCTTGGCTTTTTTGGAAAATTGGGCAAGCAGCTGCAGCAGCAAGATGTGCTTGGCGACATCGGCAAAATTGCCAGCGTGATAGGCGTGTTTGTAGTTCATAATCAGTGATAAATAGGTGCAATTCAAAATATCTTATGGTAGCATAATCAGCGATATTTGGCTAATTTTTATTTATGATGACAACTTTCTCAACCGATTGGCACGCCTTGATTGATGCCAAATTAGAACAATTTTTAACCACTGGCACGCTGTTTTTGGACGATGTGTTTAATGATGACGATTTGGCTGCCTTGCAAGCTGAAAGCGGATTTATAGAATACAAAGAAGCGCATTTGACACATGGCGAGCGAGACACCAGTATTCGTGGCGACAGCATTCGCTGGATTGATGAGAGCTGCCCTGTGGGTATGGCGTATTTGTCTGCTATTGACGAGCTTGGGCGGTATTTTAATCAGACGCTGTTTGCTGGCATTCGCTCATCAGAAGCGCATTACGCCTGCTATCCTGCGGGTTTTGGCTACAAATGGCACACCGACAATCCAGCAGGGCGAGACGAGCGCGTGATTTCGGCGGTGTTTTATCTTAATGACGACTGGACGGATGCAGACGGCGGTCAAATCACCGTGGTGGATAAACTTGGCGAAACCGTGCAATTAACTCCCAAACTCAACCGCCTTGTGATTTTTGACAGCAATTTGCGCCATCAAGTAGAAATCACCCAGCGCAGACGCTTTTCTATTGCGACTTGGCTAAGACGTGATGATGGGGTTTTGTGAATTGTATTAGCAAGAAAACTTGAGCAAAAAAGTTTGAACGAGAAAATAGGCATGCTTATGACATTTTTAATCGCTTGTTTTATTTGCAAGTGTTTTGCCGACTTTTTCAAAACAATTTGCCCAAAACAACTTATCCAAAAAATCATCACTTAATAAACCAAACCCACCTTAAAATCATTTAAAAAATTACGAACAACCCAAGGAAATTCCATGACCCAAACCGCCCTATCTTTATCCATTGAGCTTATCAAAGAGCCGTCCATCACGCCAAACGATTGCGCTTGCCAAGACATTTTAATCAAAGAGCTTGCGCCTTTTGGTTTTGAATGCGAACTCATGCCTTTTGGCGATGAAAGCCTTGATTATCATGCGCCAAATGGCAAAAACGCCCAGATTAAAAACTTATGGGCAATCAAAAAAGGCGCAGACAGTAGCGCGCCTGTCTTATGCTTTGCAGGGCATACGGACGTTGTGCCAACTGGCGATGAAGCGGCGTGGACGTATCCGCCATTTTCAGCGACGGTGGCGGACGGATTTTTGTGGGGGCGTGGCGCTGCCGACATGAAAACAGGCGTGGCAGCTTTTACCGTGGCGGCACAAAATTTCATCAACAAGCACCCAAATCACAAAGGCAGCATTGCCCTGCTCATCACCGCTGACGAAGAAGGCGTGGCGATTAACGGCACAAAAAAAGTCGTGGACGCTTTAAAGGCGCGTGGCGAGAAAATTGATTATTGTCTTGTGGGTGAGCCGTCCAGCACCGCTACGCTGGGCGATGTGATTAAAAACGGACGCCGTGGCTCGCTAAACGCCCGCCTGACGGTAACGGGTAAGCAAGGCCACATCGCTTATCCGCATTTGGCGGTCAATCCCATTCATGCGCTTGCGCCTGCGCTCAATGAACTGATTGCGACCACTTGGGATAATGGCAATGACTATTTTGATGCAACCAGCCTGCAAGTTTCCAACATCAACAGCGGCACAGGCGCAACCAACGTCATCGCCCAAACTGCCGAAGTGCTGTTCAACTTTCGCTTTTGTACCGAAAACACCGCCGAGACACTAAAAGCCAAAACCCACGCCATTTTTGACAAGCACTTTGCCGCATCAGACGCACGTTATGAAATTGAATGGAATTTGTCAGGCGAGCCGTTTTTGACCGAAAAAGGCGCATTTGTGGACGCTTGCACTGCCGCCATCAAAGCGGTTACTGGCACGGACAGCAAGCTCAGTACGTCTGGCGGCACATCGGACGGACGCTTTATCGCCCCTGTGATGAACGCCCAAGTGGTCGAGCTTGGCGTGCTAAACGCCACCATTCATCAAATTGATGAGCGTGTGGCGGTGGCGGACGTGGAAAACTTAGCGAAAATTTATGAGCGGATTTTGGAAGAGATGGTGTTATAAAGTTGCAAACTTAGTTCCAAAATCACCGCCAATTTGCCATAAAAACTCACTGTGTGCTGGCATGGTGAGTTTTTACTTAGGCAAACAGCACTCTAATCATTGCATTTAATCGTTCTCTATCTTTTGGTGTGTTGTGCTGCTTAATGACTTGCTGCACATCACGATCAAAAAAGTCCGCCAAGCGATCTTGCGCTTGCTGTGCTTGCGCCTTGGCAATTAATGGGTGCTTGACAGGCTTGGCATTTTCAAAATCAAACCCATCAAAATAATCAGCGTTTTCGTTGATATATTTGCTCATGTTTTCTTTCCGCCTTTATTGCTGTGATCAGTCTGATATTTTCTCTTAATGTCCAGCCAACCACCAAGAGCCTTGCTCGATTACTAAGCCCAATGGTGATAAAACGCTGTTCGTCATAATCAAATCTTACATCTTCATAAGTCAGTTCATTTTCATCAAAAAATACAGTACACACTTCAACAAACTGTATTTTGTGTGACTTTTGAACCTTGTCAGCTTTATCATCATCCCATTCAAAAATCAAACCGTTAAGTTCATATCTTGTCGTTGGCATGGCTCAAAACAAATCCCTATGTGCTTAGTTTATGTCTTAAACAGTACCATAAAAAATGTTCAAAAACAACATGCTTTAAACATCATTTAAATATACCCCATGAAAAAACCACCGCCCCTTGGTGATGGTTTTTCTCATTAAAATCAATAAATTAAGGCGTGTAATAGGTCGCTGAACCCGGCCCAACTGGCAAACCAAAACCAAACACCCACACGCAAAACAGCAGCGTCCAACCCGCCAAGAAAATCATCGAATACGGTAGCATCATCGCCATCAGCGTACCCACGCCCGTATCTTTCTTATAACGAATCGCCACCGCCATAATCAAGCCAAAATAGCTCATCATTGGCGTGATGATGTTGGTCGTGCTGTCGCCAATACGATACGCCGCCTGAATCATCTCTGGCGCATAGCCTGTCAGCATCAGCATTGGGATAAAAATCGGTGCGGTAATCGCCCACTGTGCCGAAGCCGAGCCAAGCATTAGGTTAATCAGCGCACAAATCAAAATAAAGCCCACAAGCAGCAAAGGCCCGGTCAGACCGATGTCATTTAGGAAATTTGCGCCTGCCACTGCGGTAACTTGCCCCAAATTTGACCAATTAAAAAAGGCGGTAAACTGCGCAGCAAAAAACACCAGCACCACATACATTGACATAGAACTCATGGCGTGGCTCATGGCGTTTACGATGTCGTTGTTGGTTTTTAGCGTGCCGACAATCTTGCCATACACAATCCCCGGAATCGCAAAAAACACAAAAATAAACACCACAATACCGCTTAAAAATGGCGAATTTGCCACCAAACCTGTCTCAGCATTGCGCAGCACGCCATCGGCAGGCACAATCGTCCACGCCAACAACACGCAAAATATCGCCATGCTCACGCCAGACCAAATAAGCCCTTTCTTTTCTAAAGCGGTGAGTTTGTCCATCTTAGCTTGCAGTACGCTTGGGTCGTCTGCGTCCGCTGGATTGTATTTGCCAAGACTTGGCTCAACGATTTTTTCGGTAACAAAATAGCCAAGCACACTGATCAAAAAGGTGCTGACCGCCATAAAATACCAGTTGGCTTCTGCGCCCACGATATAATCAGGGTCAATGATACGCGCCGCTTCTTGGCTGATGCCAGACAGCAGCGGATCGACCGTACCCAGCAGCAAGTTGGCACTATAGCCGCCAGACACGCCAGCAAAAGCTGCCGCAAGTCCCGCCAAAGGATGTCTGCCCAGCGAATGAAAAATCATTGCCGCCAGTGGAATCAGCACCACATAACCAAGCTCAGCGGCGGTGTTTGACATGATGCCCGCAAAGACGATGGTCAAAGTAACCAGCTTTTTCGGCGTGTTCATCACAAGTCCGCGCAAAGCCGCCGAAATCATGCCAGAGCGCTCAGCAATGCCCACACCCAGCATGGCAACCAGCACCGTACCCAGCGGCACAAAACCTGTGAAATTTTTCACCAGATTTTCTACGATTTTTGCCAAGCCATCGCCACTGAGCAAATTCACCACATAAATCATGCCGTCTTCGCTGCGCCCTTTTGCGCCTTCAGGTCTTGGGTCAATCACCGAAATCCCCATAGACGAAAGCACTGCCGAGAGTATCAGCAAACCCACAGACAGCCACACGAACAAAATCGCAGGGTGCGGTAAAAGATTGCCAAGCCATTCCACCGTTTTTAAAAACCGCTGCATACGTCCAGAAGTTGCTTTTTCTTGCATTGTCGTTCCTTGTTTGAATGATTTTAGATGGATTGCGCCATCGTTATCATGCGTTGATTGATTATATTTCGTACAATATGTTACAGCCTAACCATTAAAACACATCAACGCAAGAAAAACAAACTTTTTATTACATATTGTATGCCGATTTTTTATCAATAAATGACAACCAATAAAAAACGACCCGAAGGTCGTTCATGATGCAATAAGCAGTGCTTACAACTCATCAAGCCACGCCATTTGAATGGCTTCTAAAATGCGCTCGTTGGATTTGTTTGGGTCGTCCGCAAACTCTTCAAGCTCGCACACATAGCGGTGCAAATCGGTAAAACGAATGTACTGCACATCTTCATCGGGGTATTTTTCCGCCAAAGCGATGGCGATGTCTAGGGTATCTTGCCAAGTCAAAGACATAAAAATTCCTTGTGTTGGTTGTGTTGTTTAAAATTACCAGCAAATCACGCACAGTTTGGCGCAATTTTCAGCCGTCAGCCAAATTGTAACAAAGCCTGCAAAAAATTGATACCAAAATTTGACAAAAACCGTTTCGCGTCACAAAGGCTTGTCATAAACCTGTGCTAAATTAGCACAACATTGCATTAAAGCAACGAAAATAGCAAATCAAACCCGTGAGTCGCACCGAAAATCGCTTTATTTGATAAAATCCATCATTTTTGCTGATTATAATTTAAAAAAATAAATCAAAGATATAAAAATTCATCATTTTATCAATGATAAAAAATTTGCCATAATGCTCGCACAAACAAATTCACCAATCAATCCATCAACAACCCTATCCAAGGAGACGTTATGAGCGACATCAAACAATGCCCATTTCATAATCTTACTATGAATAACGGCGCGCCTGTCGTGGACAACCAAAACTCTATGACCGCAGGCGCACGCGGCCCACTACTAGCCCAAGATTTGTGGCTGAACGAAAAATTGGCTAACTTTGCTCGTGAAGTAATTCCTGAGCGCCGTATGCACGCCAAAGGTTCTGGCGCATTCGGTACTTTCACCGTAACGAACGACATCACCAAATACACTCGTGCAGCGATTTTTAGCCAAGTTGGCAAAAAAACCGAAATGTTCGCACGTTTCACCACCGTAGCAGGTGAGCGCGGCGCAGCAGACGCTGAGCGTGATATTCGTGGTTTTGCGCTAAAATTCTACACCGAAGAAGGCAACTGGGACATGGTTGGTAACAACACGCCAGTATTCTTCCTGCGCGACCCACGCAAATTCCCAGACCTAAACAAAGCTGTAAAACGCGACCCACGCACCAATATGCGCAGCGCAACCAACAACTGGGATTTCTGGACTTTGCTGCCAGAAGCACTACACCAAGTTACCATCGTGATGAGCGACCGTGGTATTCCAGCCAGCTATCGCCACATGCACGGTTTTGGTAGCCACACTTACAGCTTCATCAACGCCAACAACGAGCGTTTCTGGGTGAAATTCCATTTCCGCACTCAGCAAGGCATCAAAAACCTAACCAACGCTGAAGCAGAAAAAATCATCGGTCAAGACCGTGAAAGCCATCAAAAAGACTTGTACGAAGCCATCGAACGTGGCGATTTCCCAAAATGGAAAATGTATGTACAAATCATGCCAGAAGCAGACGCTGAAAAAGTGCCTTACCACCCATTTGACTTGACCAAAGTATGGCCAAAAGGCGACTATCCGCTGATTGAAGTGGGCGAGTTTGAACTGAACAAAAACCCAGAAAACTTCTTCATGGACGTTGAGCAATCTGCTTTTGCACCAAGCAACCTAGTACCGGGCATCAGCGTATCGCCTGACCGTATGCTACAGGCTCGCTTGTTCAACTACGCAGACGCACAACGCTACCGCCTAGGCGTAAACCTGCACCAAATCCCTGTGAACGCACCACGCTGCCCAGTGTCTAGCAACCACAGAGACGGTCAAGGCCGCACCGATGGCAACTACGGCAGTGCGCTACACTACGAGCCAAACAGCTTCGGCTACTGGCAAGAACAACCACAATACGCAGAGCCACCACTAAAAATCTCTGGCGATGCGGCATTCTGGGATTATCGTGAAAACGACAGCGACTACTTCAGCCAGCCACGCGCTTTGTTTGAACTGATGAACGACGCAGAAAAACAAGCCTTGTTTGAAAACACCGCTGCTGCGATGGGCGATGCACCTGATTTCATCAAATATCGCCACATCAGAAACTGCCACGCTTGCCACGAAGCATACGGCGCAGGCGTTGCTAAAGCACTTGGCTTGACCGTTGCTGACGCAATCAGTGCTTATGAAACTGACCCTGCTAAGCACCTAAAAAGCTGCCTAGCGCCAAAAGCTTAATTTGATGGCTTAAGTTTAAACCTCGGTTTAAAAACTTCGGTTGACAAACTTAGTCTAAAATTCAAGCAAATAAAAACGCAGATTTCGGTCTGCGTTTTTTGTTTTTAAAGCCATTTGAAATACCAAGCGTGATAAAAAAGTTGGGTTACACTTCGCTAACCCACAGCCATCTTACCATGCAATTTACACATCAGAATAAATGACGATAAGTAAGTTGGGCTCAGCCAAGCGAAAACCCAACCAATGCGAAACGCTGATATAAATACACTAAATTGCACTTATACCAACCCATCAAATTTGCACTCACCACCCATTTTCAAAAAACTGCGCCAGATATTCGTCAGGTAAATTTTGCAAGGTATAACGCCATTTTGGATTTTTATCCTTGTCAATGAGCAGCGCACGCACGCCTTCTTTAAAATCGCCACGCACCACGCACTGTGTCGCCACACATTCTTCCATCTTGAAAATTTCACTCAAAGCCACGCCCTTTTTCGTGGTGCGCAGCGCATGAAAAATTCGCCACGTCAGCGCCTTGGTGGTGGCAGAGCCTTGTCTGTAGCTGTCAATCGCCGCTTTAATCCACGCATCATCGCCTGTGTAATTTTGCAAAGCACTGTCCACCGCCAACAAATCACCTGCGTTCATTAGGCGGTTAATTTCATCAAGCGCAGACAGCACTTGACTTGGCGGATAAGCACGGTGATATTGCTGCAAAACCTTGCTCACCAGTGCGTGCGCATCGTTTTTTGTCGCTTGCCAATCCGCCTGACACAGCGTCGCCAGCAGCGCATCAAAATCATCATGCGCACAAAATGCGTCCGCCAAGCCCAAATGCAAAGCGTCCGCACCCGTAAAACGTGCGCCCGTCAAACCCAAAAACAGCCCCACCTTGCCCAGCATATGATTTAAAAAATACGAACCGCCAGCGTCAGGAAACAACCCAATACTCACTTCAGGCATCGCCATCAGCGTACTGTTAGTAACCACCTTATGACTGGACGCCGCCAAAAGCCCCAAGCCGCCGCCCATCACCACGCCATTACCCCACGCCACAATCGGCTTAGGATAGGTGTGCATGGCATACATCGTGCCGTATTCATGGATAAAAAATTCTTTGGCAAGCTGAATTTTCTCGGCAAGTAAGCCGTCCTTATCAGCAGACGCCAAATCCTGCTCATCAATGCCGTGCGCGTGCAGTGATTTAATGTCCCCGCCTGCACAAAACGCCCGCTCGCCACTGCCTGTCAAAAGCACCATCACCACGTCATCATCTGCCGCCCACGCATCAAACAGCACACGCATGGTGCGCACCATTTCTAGGTTTTGGGCGTTTAGTAGCTTGGGATTATTTAAAGTCAGATGGGCGATTTTATGTCCGCTTGCGGTGGCGATGAGCGTGCTTTGGATAAATTCGCTTTGGCTTGGTGTGCTTGAAAGATTGGTATTTGGTGTTGTCATGGCAAATCCTTTTTTGGCTATTGATTGGTTGGTTGATTTATTGACTACGTTTTGATTATACAAAACTGCCCACAAAAAACCAACCACCCAAAACAATTTTCGCCCAGCCATCGCCAATCGCCAATCGCCAACTTTAATTTTGCCAAATCCAGCCTTTATTTTCCGTAATTTTACCAAAGCCGCATTTTGCTTTATAATGGGCTTATCTTTTTAATCATTGACGGATTGCGTATGTATTTTTTATTATCGCCTGCCAAAAACTTAGACGAAAAAACACCCCTGCCACCAGCGGCTGCCACGCTTGAATTTAGCCAGCCTGCGCTGATTGAGCACGCCGCCACACTCATGCAAACGCTCAAAAAAGCAGACGTGATTGACCTACAAGAACTCATGCACGTTTCGGCAAAAATTGCCGAGCTGAATGTCGCGCGCAATGCTGCGTGGAGCTATCCTTTTGATGACAATGCCAAGCCAGCCGCCTATTTATTTGATGGCGATGTCTACACAGGGCTTGACGCTTATCAGCTTGATGGCGATGAAATGCGCTATCTGAACACGCATCTTGGGATTTTGTCAGGGCTTTATGGCTTGCTGCGTCCTTTGGATATGATGTTGCCGTACCGCTTGGAAATGGGTACGAAATTTAAAACGCCACAAGCGGACGATTTGTACCAATATTGGGGCAGCACCATCACCGATTTAATCAACGAACGCATGGCGCAAAATGGCGCAGACACGCTGGTTAATCTAGCGTCCAACGAATATTATGGCGCGGTGCAGCCCAAAAACATCAAGGCACGTATCATCACGCCACGTTTTGAAGATTGTAAAAACGGCAAATATAAAGTCATCAGTTTTTATGCCAAAAAAGCGCGCGGCATGATGGTGAATTTTGCTGCCAAAGCCCAACTGGAAAGCCCTGAAGGCTTAAAAGAGTTCAACACGGACGGTTATTATTTTGCCAGCGATGTCAGCGATGATAAAACGTGGGTGTTCCGCCGCGAAGAATTGGTATGAAATTAAGGTGAAATAAATTAGTGAGATGAAATTGGCGAAACGAAATTAATGAGATGAAATTGGCGAAACGAAATTAATGAGATAAAATTGGTGCGATGAGCTGGCATGGCAAATAGACAAACTTGCCATTCATCAAACCAAACTCAATCGCATCAAATCTAGCCGTCCAAATCCAATTACGCAAACCAAACCCATAAAAAAACGCCTTGCACCGATGATACAAGGCGTTTTACGTTTGGTTCTAAACCATCACACCGCTTGAATGGCGGTCAAAGCGATGGTAAAGACGATGTCATCAACCAAGCAGCCACGAGACAAGTCGTTCACAGGCTTGTTCAAACCTTGCAGCATTGGACCCACGCTTACCACGTTGGCGTTACGCTGTACTGCTTTATAAGTGGTGTTGCCCGTGTTCAAATCAGGGAAAATGAACACATTAGCCTCGCCTGCCACCGCTGAATTTGGCGCTTTTGATTTGCCTACGCTTGGCACGCTGGCTGCGTCAAATTGCAATGGGCCATCAACCGCCAATGCTGGCGCTTTTTGGCGTACGATTTCCACCGCTTCTTTCACCAAATCCACGTCAGGGCCTGCGCCTGAGTTGATGGTTGAGTAGCTAATCATCGCCACTTTTGGCTCAATGCCAAAGGCGCGCGCTGATTCTGCCGACTGAATGGCGATTTCGGCAAGCTGCTCGGCAGTTGGGTTTGGATTCACTGCACAGTCGCCATACACCACCACTTGCTCTGGCAAAAGCATAAAGAATACGCTTGACACCAAAGAATACTGCGGCGCAGTCTTAATCAACTGAAACGCTGGGCGAATGGTGTCTGCCGTGGTGTGTACCGCACCTGATACCAAGCCGTCCACATCACCAACGTGTAACATCATCGTGCCAAGCACCACCGTATCTTCTAGGGCAGCGCGCGCACCTGCTTCATCAATCTTGCCTTTGCGGCGCTCCACCATCGGCGCAACGTACTTATCCGCCACCGAACTTGGCTTGATGATTTCGATGTCGCTTGGCAACGCCACGCCGCGCGCCTTGGCAACTGCAGCAATCTTATCTGGATCGCCAAGCAATACGCACTGTGCGACACCACGGCTTTGGCAAATCGCCGCCGCTTCAACGGTGCGTGGCTCATCACCTTCAGGCAATACGATGCGTTTTTTGGCGGCTTTGGCTTTTTGTACCAGCGCATGACGAAATGCCGATGGCGACAGCTTGCTTGGGCGGTCGTTGGCTTTTAAAAGTGCAGCGGCAGCTTCAGCGGTTGCGGCTTGACCCACCACACGCTCGCCAAATACTTGCTTGGCGATGGCAAGTAGCGCATCATCGCCCGCAGCGTGTACCAGCACCACGTCAGCGTCTAGGGCGTGCGCTAGGTTTAAATTCACCTTGTCAGCATAGCTGTGCGCTAGGCTTACGCCTTTTACCACCTTGATGGCTTGGCTGCTTTCGCTGTTTTTGGCGAAAACCACTTCCAGCAAATCGTCCAAGTTGTCATTGGCAAGCGCGGTTTCAAAAGCCGCTTGACCCAGCACATCAAATGGCGCAAACACCGCATCGCTGGCTGCCACCACACCGTCAAAATCCGCCTGCGCACTGACAGGCACAAATAAAATCGTTGTCATAAATTATCCTTGAAATTAGCAAAGCGCTAAATCAGCAAACCGTTTGTATCACACAAACGGTTTTTTAAAAAAGTAAATTACAGACCCAATACCGCGCGAGATTCGCTGGCGATTTGGAATTCTTCGTCTGTTGGGATTACCCACAGCTCAATCGCTGAATCTTCGGCGTGGAAGCTGCCTTCTGCGCCACGGAACAGCTCAGCGTTCTTGGCGGTGTCGGCTTTTGCGCCTAGGTGTTTTAGGTGCGCCACAATCTTAGCACGCATGTCTGCGCCATTTTCGCCCACGCCACCTGTAAAGGCGATACCTGTCAATGCTGGCAAACCAGCGGTCAAGCCAAGCAAGCATTTGGCGGTGCGATAGGCAAACATTTCTAGCGCCAAAATTGCATCCACATTGCCTTCACGCTCGGCTTGCTCTAGTAGGCGCATATCGTTTGATACGCCTGACACGCCCAAAAGACCGCTCTTTTTGTTCAATAGCGTGTCAATCTCTTCAATAGACAGACCCAGCGTGCGGTGAATGTGCAGATGGAAACTTGGGTCAATATCACCTGAACGTGTACCCATCATCAAGCCTTCTAGTGGCGTGATACCCATGCTGGTGTCTTGGCTTTTGCCGTTATACACTGCGGTGGCTGAGCAGCCGTTGCCAAGGTGCGCCACAAGCCAGCCTTGCTCGCCTGCTTTTGCACTTAGCGTGGCAGCACGGTTTGACACATAAGCGTGCGATGTACCGTGGAAGCCATAGCGGCGGATTTGGTGCTCAGTGTATAGCTCTTTTGGTACAGCGTAGCGATAAGCGTGCGCTGGCATGGTTTGATGGAATGCGGTGTCAAAAATCGCCACTTGCGGCAAATCAGGATAGATGGCGTTAATCGCCTTGATGCCTGCTGCGTTGGCTGGGTTGTGAAGTGGTGCTAGACTTGCCAGCTCTTCGATGGTTGCCAGCACTTCTGGCGTGATGATGGTCGCTGATTTGAATTTATCGCCGCCATGCACCACACGATGACCCACCGCCACAGGCTTATGCTCAGCAATCAGCTCACCCAAGATGATTTGCAAGGCTTCAGCGTGCGCACCAGAATTTGGGATATTGATTTCTACTTTTGAACCGTCAAGGTTTTTATGCTTGATGCGTGCGTCGCTGTTGCCCAGCGCTTCTGCCAAGCCTTCAATGCGCTGCTCGCCGTCCTCGCTGATCAGCGCATATTTGATAGACGATGAACCACAGTTTAACACTAAAGTTGGATTCACTAATGACATATTGTGTCTTCCTTTGGAATTTGATAACAAACTTTTGGCGCATAAACCTGCGCTGCATAAATAAACAGCACGAGCGCACCAAACCGCACGAACCGACGTGCGTTCTTGCCATTATAACACAGTTTTTATGGCAATTTTAAGGCATAAAATGCGTGAAAAATTTGAATTTTGCCCAAGTTGGTAATTTTTACTTTACACACCTTGTAAAAACGGCTATGATTTTGGGTTTTAGCGGTATTTACCATCGCCAAAATCATGTGCCAGCCTTGTTTTTGCGCCATTTCAAGCCGCCAAGATTTCATCACCAACACCAAAAGCCAATGCTTGATAAAGTTAACATTTAAAAAGCCACTATTTAAAAAGCCACCATTAAAAAAATCAATCATCATGAAAAAATTCAGCCCAGCCGTTATTTTGCCGACCATCGCTCTGTCAGCCATCGCCCTACTCACCGCCTGCGGACAAAAAGGCGCGCTGTATCTGCCAGCCAAAGACGCTGCGAAAAACGTTGCGCCTGCCGTTTCACACTCAAAAAATTTGGATAACGCCAGCGATTTGGGCAATGCGGACAGCTTGGCAAACCCAGACATGGAAAACTTGGAAAACCAAAACGACGCCGCACAAGCATTTTAAATTTTAAAACCAAATCGCACTTTATTTGGTTTATTTGTAAGTTTTATAAATTTAATTTTATAAATCAATTTCACAACCAACGGACACACCATGACTTCTTTTAAGCCTGCCAGCCGCCTTATTGATGGTGCGCTGCACATTAATTCTACTGCCTTGATTGACGCTTTGCCGCATTTGACTTATCAAGATGACGTGCTACACATCGATGGCGTGAGCGCCCAAGAATTGCGCGCGCAGTACGGCACGCCGCTGTATGTGTACAGCCAAAACGCCCTTTTGGACAATTATCACGCCTATGTGTCGGCATTTTCTGCGCTCAAAGACGTGCAAGTCTGCTATGCCGTCAAGGCAAATTCCAATCTTGCCGTGCTGTCTGCGCTTGCCAAAGCTGGCTCTGGCTTTGACATCGTATCGGTGGGCGAACTTGCGCGCGTGATTAAGGCGGGTGGCGATGCGACAAAAACCGTATATTCTGGCGTGGGTAAAACCGCCCAAGACATCAAAACTGCCCTTGACGCTGGCATTGGCTGCTTTAATGTGGAAGCGGTGAGCGAGCTGGATTTGATTAACGATGTGGCGGCTGCGCTGAACAAAAAAGCACGCATCGCCCTGCGCATCAATCCTGACGTGGACGCAAAAACGCACCCTTACATTTCCACAGGCATGAAGGATAACAAATTTGGCATTGCTCACGATGAAGCCATCGCCGCCTATCAGCACGCCAGCACCTTGGCGCACCTTGAAATCGTTGGCATAGACTGCCACATCGGCTCACAGCTCACCGAAGTGCAGCCCTTCGTGGACGCACTTAACAAGCTGATTGAGCTGATTGATACGCTGGCAAACTTGGGCATTACGCTAAAACACGTTGATTTGGGCGGCGGCTTGGGCGTGCGCTACATTGACGAAAATCCTGCCAGCGTGCGTGAATTTGCCGATGCGCTACTGCCAAAATTGCAAGATTTGCAAGCACGTTATGGGCTAGGTCTACACCTAGAGCCGGGGCGTAACATTGCCGCCAACGCAGGCGTGCTACTCACCAGCGTGGACGTGCTAAAACCGACCGCGCATAAAAATTTCGCCATCGTAGATGCGTCCATGAGCGAGCTTTTACGCCCTGCTTTGTACGAATCTGTCATGGCAATCGTGCCTGCCAAACTTGATAACAATGCACCAACCAAAGCGTGGGACGTGGTCGGCTCAGTGTGTGAATCAAGCGATTTTCTGGGCAAAGAACGCCTGCTGTCCGTGGCGGTGGGCGATTTGCTGGCGGTAACTGGCGCAGGTGCGTATGGCTTTAGCATGGCAAGCAACTACAACTCACGCCAGCGCCCTGCCGAAGTAATGACGGCAAACGGCACACACCGCCAAATCCGTGCTAGAGAAACGCTGGAAGATTTATGGCGTGGCGAAAGCGTGTAATCGCCCCGCAAATAAAAACGCAAACTGCGATGGTTTGCGTTTTTTATTGCAAGACTAATATAATCGCAATGATAAGTACGGCTTTGTGCTAATCGCAAAAAACCACCCACCATTCCCCAAATCAAAACAACGATATTTTTAATCCACCTAGCCAATCGCCACACAACATGATAAGATAGGCGTACATCGTCAGCGGTTTGATGGATGTAAAACTGCTGGCAATTTATCATCTAAATCATCGTTTAAATTTAGCACTCAAAGCAAAAACTAGAAAAATTAAGGAACGACCATGTTGATTGAATTTACTAAAATGCACGGGTTGGGCAATGACTTTATGGTGATTGACCTTGTAACTCAGCGCATGAATCTCACCACCGAATTGGTGCGCCTGCTTGCCGATCGCAATCTTGGCGTGGGTTTTGACCAGCTGCTGCTTGTTGAACCGCCAAGCCGCCCTGACGTGGATTTTAAATACCGAATTTTTAATGCTGATGGCACGGAAGTCAGCCAATGCGGCAACGGTGCGCGCTGTTTTGCGTCTTTTGTACACGCGCGCAAATTGTCTTTTAAACAGCGTCTGCGCATGGAAACGGCAAGCGGCATCATCACCCTAACCACCGACCGCTACGGCTGGGTGCAGGTGGACATGGGTAAACCAAAATTTGAACCTGACGAGATTCCTTTTGCGCCAAGCACCATCACCAAAGTGGGTAATTCTTACCGCCTAAACGTGGACGGCACGCCAGTACAGCTGTACATCGCCAACATGGGTAATCCGCACGCCGTCATCAAAGTGGACGATGTGCTGACGGCAGACGTGGAGCGACTTGGCAAGGCGATTGAATCGCACGAAGCCTTCCCTGAACGTGTGAACGTGGGCTTTGTACAAGTCATCAACCAACGCCATATTCGCCTGCGTGTGTATGAGCGTGGCGTGGGCGAAACCCAAGCCTGCGGCACAGGGGCGTGCGCCGCGGTGGCGACAGGCGTGCGTGAAGGCTGGCTTGATGAAGGCGTGGACGTGCGCGCGCAGCTGTTTGGCGGTAGCCTTGCGATTCGCTGGCAAGACGGCTATTCGGTGATGATGACAGGCCCAACATCGTTTGTGTACGAAGGCGTGTTTAGCCCAGATGGTTTGGCAGCCCAAGCGGGCATCAACCTTACGCCAGACGAAGCGGACGACTATTGATTTTTTAAAAGTCCAAGTTTGTTTGCAAATTTGGACAATTTATCAACTTACCCAAGCGGATTTTTCAAAATACCGATAAATCCGCTTTTTCATCATTTTTACACCGCCATTCATCAATCAAAGCCCAACCATCATGCGCCTTGCTCATTTGCTTAAATCCAATCCAAAATCCGCCCAGCCTGCTGCCAAGCAAAACGCCAGCCAAGCGGCACAAAATTTGGCGGACGATACACACGGCTTGGCGGACGATTTGGCAAATGCCAATACGCCACCGCACGGTTGGCAGCTTGCCGCAGCGTGGCTAGACAGTCTTACGCAGCAAAATTATTCAGCGCATACCATCAGTGCTTATCAAGCGGCGCTGTGGCGGTTTTTGCATTTTTTGGCGCAAGATGGGCGCTTTGGCGATGTTTTGACGTGCAACAAAAAAGCGCTCACAGCATTTTTGAGTGAACGCCTAGAAAGCGACAACATCAAAGCTGCCAGCGCCAAGCAAGAACTTGCCGCCATTCGTAAATTTTACGCTCATCTGATTGCACAAGGTGCGACCGATAAAAACCCTGCCACAGGCTACCGCCTAAAATCTGAGCCGCGCCCCTTGCCAAAGATTGGCGATGTGGATCTCATCAGCCAGCTGCTTGACCAGCCTGCACCAAATGACGCAGCAAACGCGCGGCTATGGGTGCGTGATAAGGCGATGTTTGAGCTGATGTACAGCAGCGGTTTGCGCTTGTCGGAGTTGGTGGGATTAAATATCCACGACCTTGATTTGAATGCTGGCGTGGTGCGTGTGCTGGGCAAGGGCAATAAAACACGCATTGCACCAGTGGGCAGTAAGGCGCGCGCCGCCATTGCCGATTATCTGCCGCACCGTGATTTGTGGCAAGAACAAAACGACCCTGCGCTTTTTATCAGCGAGCGGCTTGGCACAAGGCTGTCTGCCAGAGCGGTACAACTGCGACTCACCGCCTGTGCCGACAGAGCAGGCATTGCTCAGCATTTGCATCCGCATTTGTTACGCCATTGTTTTGCTTCGCATTTGCTGTCTGCCAGCGGTGATTTGCGCGCGGTACAAGAGCTTTTGGGGCATAGCGACATCAGCACCACACAGATTTATACGCAAGTGGATTTTGACGCACTCACTCGTGTGTATGACAAAGCGCACCCACGCGCCAATGCACTCAAATCACGCAAATCTTAAGTCATTCGCCAAGTTTTCGGCTAATTTCACCCAGTCGTGCTTGCCGAATGCCTGTTTTAAACCTATCCATCTTATTCATAACGACTGATTTCCAGCAAATTACCATCAGGATCACGCACATAAATGGAGCGAATTTTCCCCATCGCACCTGTGCGTGGCACGATAAACTCACCGTCATCGTCATGCACCACAGCCACGCCACACGCCTGTAAATAGCGCAACACTTCTGGCAAAGGCGTATCCGTCAAAAGGCACAAATCTGCACTGCCACAAGTGGCACGCTTGGCATTTGGTAAAATTTCTGCGCCTTTTTGGTGTAGGTTGATTTTTTGTGCGCCAAAATGCAGCGCATGGCGGTTATCGCCAAAGGTTTGCAGCTGCATTCCCAGCACTTTGGTGTAAAATTCTATGGTTGCGGACATATCCGCCACTGTCAGCACCAGATGGTCTAAGGCTTTGATTTTCATTAAAAATTTCCTTGACGTGATTTAAATTTAGGCGAAATTACACTTAAGCCGTCAGTATAATGAATTTTTCTAAATTTTACACCTAAGCCATTCAGACAAAAAACACCCAACCTTGACAAGCAAGATTGGGTGGGTGGAGAAAGAATGAAATGCTGGTAATTAGAACTGGTAATTTACGCCCACACGGAACTCGCGACCAACGCCCGGCAAGCCAAAACCTGCCAAAGTCTGCGGAATGTAATATTTATCAGCAATATTATTGATGGCAAAATTTACATTCATGCGGTCAGTGCCGTAAGGTTTCCAGTTGGCATACACATCGGTGGTGTGGTAGCCGTCTCGAGTTGCATTTGGATTGTCTGGATTGTAGTTTGGATCATTTTTCCAAGCAGTACCTTTCACGTCATCAACCTTGCGGTAGTTCACACCTACTTCTAGGTCTGGATTGGCAAAACGATAGGCAAGACCTGCCGTATAAGTACGACCCAGTACGACAGCATATTCACGGTTGCCAAAGCTAGGCAGATTGCCTTGATCATCAGGCTCGCTATAAAATTCAGGATTGCTTTCAGCCACACCCAAGCGAGCGGTCAAGCCATTGTAGCGATAACTTGCCCCAAGCTCCCAACCTTTGTTTTTTGCATAACCCACATTGTCAATGCCGTCATAATACGCTGTTGCGCCTGTGTCGTCATGTCTTGAAATTTGTCCACTGGTTAGCAGATTGTCAATTTCTTGCCAGTAGTAGCTGCCATCAAGCGTAAAGTTGCCGTTATTATAGTTAAAGCCTACTTCGGTATTTTTGGCTTTTTCTGCTTTTACTCCATCAGCAATTGACACAAGTGTATTGCCGCTGCGCAGCGCATCGTACAAGCGTGGACTGCGAGTAGCATGGTTGTGGTTGGCATTAAGACTAAGCGTCGGGGTTGCTTGCCAAATCAAGCCAACACTTGGGTTTAGCGTGCCATCTGAAACTTCTTTGCCATCCATTGCTTTAAAGTTAAAGTGATCATAGCGCAAACCTGCCGTCGCAGTTACATTACCAATATCACCAATAACTTCCACATAAGCGCCTGTATCTGTTTTTTCTTGATTGACCAAATCAGTGCCAAACAGCTGCAGATTAACAGGCTGTCTGCGCTTAGCAACATTAACCAAATCGCTTGCTTTGCGAGAATAATTTGGCGTGATTTCTTGATGGCGGTAGTTTAATCCATATTTTACCAGCACATCATCGCGAACTTGGGTGTCAAAATTGACGTTCGCCCCTTTGGTCTCTACTTTTGCCACATTATGACCAATTGCAATGGGTTCACGAGTTTCGGGATTGTAAACACCTGTGCTGCCGTACTGCTCGCCACCGACTGATTCACGTTTATTTTCCATCATATAGACGTTGGCGTTTACGTCAGTATTGCTTGTGATGTTTTTGCCGATGTATTCAAGGTTGGTCTGCGTTAATGACAATTCACGATAGCGTGGATCTTGTCTTTGAACAGTCAAGCGACCATCGGCTTTATCAGCAGGAAAAATATCAAATTCCTCACGAACGTTTCGCTCGCCTTTATCGGTTTGATTTAAATGGCTTAGTACAAAACGATGATCGCCAAAGGTTGCGCCTAATTTTGCCAAATAACTGACTTTGTCTAAATCAGTAGACGGCACTGTGTCGCCACCAAGATAGTTTGTGTAGCCATCGCCTGCTTTATAATTGCTTTGTTGGACACGATTGCCAGCAATCAAGGCGTCAAAATTCCCTTTTTTGCCATAAACGGCTGCATTATAAGAATGCTCATCATTTGAGCTGTAGCCTGCACCTACTTTAAAACCAATCTCTTGATTGTCTTTTAGCAAATCAAGCGCATCTACCGTCTTGGCAACGATTGCGCCATTGGTTGCGCCAATACCAGCACTGGCTGAGCCTGCGCCTTTTTGTACAGAGACAACTTTTACAAGGCTAGGATCTAGCTGATGGCGACCTTGATGGTATAAAATTTGGCTGTCTGAATAAGCGTTGTCAATTTTTACATCAATAGAATTTTGACCCATGCCGCGGATACTGATGTACTGAGATGCGCCGTTGCCGCCACCAAAATCGATTGCAGGCTCAGATTTTAACAATTCTCGCAAACCTGTGGCGGTAGATTCGTCCTTTTCTTGAAGTGTAACCACATCAGTTTTGACTTTTGTGCCTTGGCGATCCACCTGCACCGTGATGTTGCCCAAATTTGCCACAGGCTCATCGTTTGCCTGTGCTGACACACTTGCCATCATCGCTACAAGCGGTAACAATGTAAATACACGTTGTTTCATACCTTTTCCTTTTATGCAGTTTGTATGATTTAAGTAACCCAGCGATGATTATAATACCTAATCTCATTTAAAAAGTCAAATAAAAATTATTATCATTTTAAATTATTTTTTATTTCTATTTTTCTTGGCAATTTGTAACAAATACTCATAAAAAGCCGTACAAAAAAGCCCAAACCAAAGGCTTGGGCTTGATGTTTTAAAATTTTGGATAATTTATCATTTATTCCAGATTTTTTTGTATTTTGCCAAAAGCTCTTCTGGCGATTCTGGGCGTGTGTCGTCTTTGATGATGCAGTCAATCGGGCAGACTTTATCGCAAGTCGGCTCGTCATAAAAGCCCACGCATTCGGTGCATAGATCTGGATTGATGACGTAGGTTTTTTGCACCTTGTTGTCGTAGCTGATGGCTTCGTTGGGACATTCTGGCTCGCAGATGTCGCAGTTGATGCAGTCGGTGGTGATTTTTAGGGCCATTATGTCAATGATTTTTATTGGTTATTGAGCGATACGTTTTGCCAAGCGATCTAATTTTATCATAAAACACAGCCAAACCAGCATAACTTTTACTAAAGATAAGACCGTGCTTACACCAAACTAATTTGACTGCGGATTTTTTGTTTGAAGGTGAGTTTTTGTGTGGGGGAAATTGACAAATAACGACGCATAGACAAATCCAAATATTCATTCTGTTTTTCAATGCCTACAAATCGTCTATCCAATATCGCTGCTGCAATACCTGTTGTGCCAGATCCTGAAAATGGATCAAGCACCAAATCACCTTTTTGTGTAGAAGCTAAAATAATACGAGACAAAAGTCCGAGTGGCTTTTGAGTGGGATGTTTGCCATGTTCTTTTTCCCACGATTGCACCGCAGGCAGTCGCCACACGTCTTTCATTTGCTTATCAGCATTCAGCTCTTTCATTAAATCATAGTTGAAATAATGCGGTATTTTGGGATGTTTTCTCGCCCAAATAATCCATTCTGTAGAATGTGTAAAATATCGGCAAGAGAAGTTTGGCGGTGGATTGGGTTTTTCCCAAGTGATCATATTTAAGATTTTAAAACCTAAGTTTTGCAAAACCTGACCAAGCATAAAAATATTATGGTGCGTGCCACTAATCCAAATCGTGCCGTTATCTGCCAATACTTGCCGTGCTTGCAGCAACCAATCCCGAGTAAATTCCCAAACGTCTTGGCTGGAAGTCAGCCTATCCCAGTCGCCTTTATTTACGGATTGAATTTTGCCATTTTTGACCGTCAAGCCGTCATTGGATAAAAAGTACGGCGGATCGGCAAAAATCATATTAAACTTTTGATTGATGACGGGCAGCAAATTTGTACAATCCCCACAAAACAAATAAAAATCATCAGCTTGTGATTTAAAATAAGGTTTGTTTGAATCTATACTACCAATCATCAACCACCCCTTCTGCCAAAATCTGCTCAATAAAATCACCAATGGTGGCTAAATTATACACCGAAGGAATGTGAGAATATGCTTCTTGCAATTTATTTTTGGCACTTTTCCAGCCTTGACCGTCAGTAATCCACACAAATTCATACTGGGGATAGCGATTGATTTTTGGGGCAATATCCGTGTAGGCACGCGCTACTTCATTTAATTTTGAACCGCCGCTATTATAATAATTTGTCTCTATCAGATAAGTTTTAGTATTGGTTTTTATCACAAAATCAAACCGTTTTACATCACTACCCAAACTATCGATGTCAACAAATAGCGTATGTTTGACTTCTTTTTGGTGGCGAATATTCGCCCTATCAAATAATGCCGAAACCGCCTTGGACATATTATCTCCACCACGATTTTTGCGTGCATTAGTATCCAAACCGACTTCTATGCCAAACACATAGTCAACAAGATTTTTAATGTGTCTATCCCTAAAAATCTCCGCCAGCCCTGTTTGTTGTAAAAACTCAACAATTAAGTCTGGCGATTTTAAATAGTCTTTGAGCAATACCGTTTGAGAATGCGAATTTAATGTAATTTTATTCTCTTTTGCTCTGACTGCAATCAGTATTTCTAATACCAAAAACGCATTAGGGCATTCTTGATGCAAAGTCTCAACCGCCTTTGATAAATCCTGCTTGCCAAGCAAGTAGTTAAGTTGATTTAGATGGATTTCTATGGCGCTAACATTATTTTTAACCTTATTAAAATCGGTGAAATAATCCAATGTCGCGTTGGTTTGCGACAAACCATCAAAAAATTTCTCAAAATCAACTTTCATGCTTTATACCATCTTACCATTACTAATAAGCAATTCTGTTACCGCCTTTCGCCCTGTACTTCTAGCACTGATAGCACGATTGACAGGCACACGCTCAATACAAAATTCGCGATACAATTCATCAAAAAAATCATCATTATTGTCGTGATTTTTAGGATCAGAATTGCTCAAAATAAAATCATAACCCAGTCGGTCTAGCTTTTTACAAAAATCCGCCAAGCGTTTTTGCTCGTCATCATTAAAACCGCCGTCAGCATAAGCGGTGAAACTTGCAGTTTCACTGATAGGACGATAAGGCGGATCGATGTAAAAAACGCAAGGCAGATCATTAGGCAGATGCGCCAAAACTTCACCAAAATCGCCTGATAAAATTTGCACCTTTTGCATTTTTTCTGACAACGATAAAATCAACTCTTTATCTAAGATTTTTGGTTTTTTGTAGCTACCAATCGGCACATTGAATTGGTTGTTTTTATTGACACGGTACAAGCCATTAAAAGCTGTTTTGTTTAAAAAAATAAATAACGCCGCCTGCAACACGGGCGATGATAAGCGGCAATTAAATAAGTCTCGCTTGTGGTAATAATAAGGTTTTTTGTCGTCAAGCTCTGTCAGCTCATCGTATTCTTTTTGCAGACTTGCCAGCTCATCAATAAGTTTATCGGGCGTGGCTTTGATTGTCTGATAAACATTGGTTAAATCATGATTTACATCATTGATGACAACCTGACGCAAATGCGGCAAATTAACCAACGCCCAAATGGACACTGCCCCACCGCCAACAAATGGCTCAACCAAACAAAAATCTTGGTGATGCACATAGGTTGGCAAGCGCTCAACAATCTCACCGAGCAGGCTACTTTTGCCGCCCGCCCATTTAAGAATCGGCTTTACCATCAAGTATAAATCGCCTCGCTCACGCTTTTCATCACCAAGGCAAATTGCAGGCTGTCGTCATATTCCTTGAACGGATTGGCGATTTTACACACCCAGCCAGAACCCAGCGCACCGTCAATCTCTGCGCCCTTTTTGTCCCACATTTTATCAAGCGTGTATTTGACGTTGCCTTTTGGGGTCATGATTTCAATTTCATCGCCCACCATCAGTTTGTTTTTGATTTCTAGGCTCAAAAATTCATCGTCAAAACTGGTAACTTCCGCCACAAACTGCTGGCTGTCGGTTTTTGATGAACCATAATCGTAGTTTTGGTAGTCTGAATGCACATGGCGGCGCAAAAAGCCTTCGGTGTAGCCACGGTTGGCAAGCCCATCAAGCGCATGAATTAGCCCTACATCAAAAGGCTTGCCCGCTAAGGCATCGTCCATCGCACGGCGGTACACTTGGGCGGTGCGTGCCACATAATAATGCGACTTGGTGCGCCCTTCAATTTTCAGCGAATGCACGCCAATATTGAGCAAATCAGGCACCAACTCCACCGCGCGCAAGTCCTTAGAATTCATGATATAAGTACCATGCTCATCTTCGTACATCGCCATCAGCTCACCCTTGCGGCCTTCTTCTTCAATCAACACCACTTCATCGGACGGCTTTTGCACATAATCATCGCCCATCACCACATCGCCATTTAGATTGACGTTGGCAATCTCGCCTTGATTTGGCACAAAAACTTCTGGCGTGGCAGGCACGATGTCGCCCGTTTCGTTTTCCACCGCCTTATAAGTGTTATAAGACCAGCGGCAAGCGTTGGTGCAAGTGCCTTGGTTGGCATCACGTTTGTTGATATAGCCAGACAGCAAGCAGCGCCCAGAATACGCCATGCACAGCGCCCCATGCACAAAGACTTCAATCTCCATGTCTGGCACTTCTTTGATGATTTGCTCAATTTCTTTGATGGACAACTCACGGCTGACGATGACGCGCGTAACGCCCATTTGCTTCCAAAATTTCACGGTCGCCCAGTTCACCGCATTAGCTTGTACAGACAAGTGAATGTCCATCTCAGGAAAGGCTTCACGCACCATCATAATCATGCCAGCGTCCGACATGATAAGCGCGTCAGGCTTCATCTCAATCACAGGGCGAATGTCTTCAATGAAAGTTTTGAGCTTGGCGTTGTGGGCTTGGATATTCACCACCACATAAAACTTTTTGCCCAAAGAATGCGCATAAGCGATGCCTTTTGCCAAATTTTCTTCGTCAAAGTCGTTGTTACGCACACGCAAAGAGTAGCGCGCCTGCCCTGCATACACCGCGTCCGCCCCATAGGCAAAGGCGTATTGCATATTTTTAAAAGTGCCAGCAGGGCAAAGCAGTTCTGGGGTGTATGTTGTCATGGCAAACCTAATTTGTCTTTTAAAAGCTGTTTGGTGCAAAATTGCGCAAAAATCTCATCTTTTACGGCTGGCGGCTCTTTTTAAGCGCTGCCAACCGTAAATTCAATCAATAAACTTGCTATTATAGCAAATTTTTGGGCAAGGTTGGGGGATTTGTGGTGCAAAATTGTATGAATACATTGCCTGATTGTTGGTCTTTGCACGCAGCTCATTTTAGATATTTTTCACCAGCGCACACCCAAACACGCCAAAGCTATGCTAAGATAACCCACTGCCAAACATTTTTAAACTTACCGACAATCACAAACCCATGCACACTTTAAGTTTTCGCAAATATCCGTCCACCACCGCATTGCAGTGCTTTGAATCATCGGCACGCCATCAAAGTTTTACACGCGCCGCCAAAGAGCTGCACATGACCCAAAGCGCCGTCAGCAAGCAAGTGGCGCAGCTAGAAGACACCTTGAAAATTGCACTGTTTTTTCGTTCGGCACAAGGCATTGTCTTAACGCCAGCGGGCAAAACTTACTACACCGAAGTATTAAATATCCTAAAAAGTCTGGAATTTGCCACCATTGACATCATGGCGCATGGCGATAAAGCAGACACGCTCAAAATCAACGCTCACCCCACATTTTGCGCTCAGTGGCTGATTCCTGCGCTGCGTGATTTTAATCAAAGCCACCCTGATATTCATCTGGACATTCAAGAGCAATTCGGCAATTTTATTGAAAGAAGCGATGCCGAACTGGCGTTTTTAAATGGCGATGGTGTGTGGCCGGGCATGACCGCCATCAAACTCTTTGACGAGCAGTGCATTGCCGTATGCCACCCGCAATTTTTAACTCACCCTATTGACAGCGCCTACGAGCTTGCCAATCACGCACTCATTCAGCTTAATTCACGCCCTGCACTGTGGTATCACTTCTTTGACACGCACGAAAGCATGCCTGCAAACAGCTTTCAAGGCCCAAGATTTGACACCTTTCGCACTTGCATTAACGCTGCAAAAAACCACTACGGCATTGCGCTGATTCCGCATAATCTGGTCATGAATGAGTTGCAATCTGGCGAGCTTGTCATGGCGTGGCACACCCCGCTCATCACCGAAAAAGCCTACTACATGGCGTATCGCACCGAGCTTGGTAACACCAGACGCATTAAAATCGCCATTGACTGGATTAACCGCTACATCGCAGACACTCACGCATAATCACCCGCGCCGCCCAGCCAGCTTGAAGCATCATTGCAAGCTGGCTTTTTAGTACGCCAAAAAGTTGCCCTACCCCAACCTTTATTCGCTTGCCCACTTTAAACAAATTTCACAAAATATGATTGCTGGTAACTGGCTTTGTTAAAATTTGGTTTGACAAGATAATAAACCACAGATGATGTCCAGCGCACATCAAAGCAAAGACATACAAGCAACATCAAATCCAATAAGGACGTAGGACAACTCATGACTCACCCCATCACAGACGCATTTTCCATCGTACACCCCGTCACGCTTGAGCGCGGTTTTGGCAGCACCGTTTGGGACAGTACTGGCAAATCTTACATTGATTTTGTGGGCGGTATCGGCGTGCTAAACTTTGGGCATTGCCATCCAAAAATCGTGCGTGCCATCTGCCAACAAGCCGAAAAACTCACCCACTACGCCTACAATGCCGTCTGGCACAAACCTTATCAAGACTACATGGCAAAGCTGTGCGATTTTATCCCCATCAAAGATGAGTTGGTCGGTATGCTTACCAACTCAGGCGCTGAAAGCTGCGAAAACGCCTTAAAAATCGTCCGCCAAAAAACAGGGCGTGCTGGCGTCATCGCCTTTGATGGCGGCTTTCATGGGCGCACGCTGGCAGCGGTCAATTTAAATGGCAAAACCGCCGCTTACAAAACAGGACTTGGCACATTATTAGGCGGTGTCTATCACACGCCTTATGCCAGTAAAGACAATGGCGTAAGTTTTGATGAAGCGGTGCGTGGACTTGAGCGCCTGCTAAGCGTAGAAGCAGACGTGAGCAGCATTGGCGCAGTCATTTTTGAGCCCGTGCAAGGCGAAGGAGGATTTTTGGCAATGGACACCCAATTCGCCCAATACCTGCGCACCTTTTGCGACAAACACGGCATTGTCATGATTGTAGATGAAATCCAATCTGGCTTTGGGCGCACAGGCGAGCCATTTGCCTTTAGTCGGCTGGGCATTGAGCCAGATTTGTTATTACTTGGCAAAAGCATGGCAGGCGGCTTGCCCTTGGCGGCAGTCGTAGGACGTGCGTCTTTGATGAATGGCTTAATCAAAGGCAGCTTGGGCGGTACTTATTCTGGCAATCCCATCGCTTGCGCTGCTGCTTTATCCGTGCTGGACATCATGCAAGAGCGCGCCACTTGGCAAGCCGCCAAGCGCTACGAAGAGATTTTGCTAGACACCATCGCCACTTGGCAGCAGCAAAACATCAGCGCATGGCTTGGCGACATCACAGGCGTGGGCGCAATGCGTGGCATTACACTTAGCCACCCAACGCACGGCACGCATCCAAGCATCATGAACACTGTACTACAAAAAGCTCGAGAGCAAGGCTTGCTGCTCATGCCAAGCGGCAAACATCGCCACATCATTCGTCTGCTGCCTGCCATCACCATTGATGAAGCCAGCCTAACTCAAGGCTTAGCCATCTTAAAAAATGTGCTGAGCGAGTTGCCAGACAATCCTTGAATAATGCGCTGGTTTTACAGCCAATATGGCAACACAGCAAATTTTACCCACGACCAAAACGGAGTTTTTATGTCAAATTTTCTACACCCCAATGAAATCCGCCACAAATTTAGCCTAGCCATGAGTCAAATGTACCAAAAGGAAGTGCCTTTGTACAAAGACTTGATGGATTTGGTGGCGGACGTCAATGAACAAACATTGTCAAGCGATGTCAATCTTAAATCACAGCTGGCGCACACAGGCGAGCTTGAGCGCATTGATCTTGAGCGTCATGGCGCAATTCGCCTTGGCTTGCCCAGCGAGCTTGCCACCATGCGCCGCCTGTTTGCCGTGATGGGTATGCTGCCTGTGGGTTATTATGACCTTGCGCCTGCTGGCGTGCCTGTGCATTCCACCGCATTTCGTGCCACAGACAGCAAAGCCTTGCAGCACAGCCCATTTCGGGTATTTTGCTCTTTACTGCGTCTTGAGCTGATTGCTGATAAAGAACTGCGCGACCATGCCGAAGCCACCTTGAAAAAACGACAAATTTTCAGCGAAAAAGTGCTTGCGCTCATTGATAAATGCGAGCGCGAAGGCGGACTTGATGCCGATGATGCGCACGAATTTGTCCAAGAAGCCACCAAAACTTTTCAATGGCACGCCACATCACCCATTGCCAAAAATTTTTATGACAAATTACACCAAGAACACCGCTTGATTGCTGATGTGGTGGGGTTTTATGGCCCGCACATCAATCATTTAACGCCGCGCACGCTGGATATTGATGCTGTGCAAGCTGGCATGAGCGCACGCAACATTCCGCCAAAAGCCATCATTGAAGGCCCGCCGCGCCGCCAATGCCCGATTTTACTGCGCCAAACCAGCTTTAAAGCACTGCAAGAACCCATCGCCTTTCAAAATGCTGATGGCACACTAGAAAGCGGACATCATACCGCACGTTTTGGTGAAATTGAACAACGTGGCGTGGCACTGACACCAAAGGGACGCGCGCTGTATGACGCACTGCTCGCCAAAGCACGCCAAAACCTAGATGGCACGCCAGAAAGTAATCCTGAGCACTACTATCAAGCACTGAGCGAGAGTTTTAAAGACTTTGCCGATGATTATCGCACGCTGCACGATGAAGGCTTGGCGTACTTTTATTATCAGCTTGCTGATGATTATCAAGACAAACTACAAAACATCGCCCGTGCCAATAAAGACGTGCCAACGTTGATCCAAGCAGGCGTGCTGCGCCTTGAGCCAATTGTGTACGAAGATTTCTTGCCTGTGTCAGCGGCAGGGATTTTTCAGTCCAATTTGGGCGATAAATCCACAGACGATGCAGATGACAAAACCGCTGAGCAAGCGCTGGGCAGTCAGGCAGAATTTGAAGCGGCGCTTGGTGCAAAAGTGCATGACGAATTTGCCTTATATCAAGCCATGATGGACGAATCGCTGCAAAGCTGCTTGGCTGCGCTGGCGTAGCTTCAAAAAGCTGACAAACCAAGGTGTGAATTGTATGAATTTGCACCTTTTTTTGTACAAATCGCCATGTCTGATACGCAAACATTTTAGCCGCACAAGCTGCCATTCCAAAAAGGAATGCCACAAAGAATTACATTCTTTTGCTATCTTTTTGCAATCAAGGTAAATTGCTTGTGTGTCATGGACTTACCAAAGACTGACATTTTATCAGTCCATAAAAAGGAGTATTTATGAAACTTTGGCAATGGTATAAAAACATTTCTTTTATGAAAAAGATGGGTGCAGGTTTTGCGCTCGGTATGTTGGCAGGACTGCTACTTGGCGAACACAGCGGAATTTTCAACCCCTTGGGACAGCTGTTTTTAAATTTGCTAAAAATGATTGTCATTCCATTGGTTGCATTATCACTGATGGTTGCTGTCAATCATTCCAACCCTAAAGAGCTTGGACGCATCGGTCTTAAAATCTTTCCATTTTACCTTATCACCACTGGTATCGCTGTTGTTGTCGGCATCTTATGGGCGAAACTCACCAAACCAGGACAGGGCTTTAGCCTGCCAACCGATGCTGCAATTAACGTGCCAGAAAAACCATCTTTTATTGACAACCTACTCAATATGGTGCCTGCCAACATCTTTGAAGCGCTGACAGCAGGCAACATTCTAGCGGTCGTGTTTGTTTCTTTGGTGTTTGGACTTGCCATTTTATTTATGCGCCATGGCGATGACACACAAGAGAATAATTTTGGCGAAAAAATCTATCAAGTTGTTGAAGCTGCCAACGCCGTTGTTGCCAAAATCCTAGCAGGCATCTTGCAATACGCACCCATTGGCGTGTTTGGCATTACCGCCAACACCTTTGGCTCTCAAGGATTTGCAACGGTTATTGCGCTTAGCAAATTCATCATCACTTCTTATTTGGGTGTGATTTCTTTGATTGTCATTGTGTTCCCGCTTATCATGAAAATGTTTGGCATCAAACCATTTCAATTTTACAAAGACGTTAAAGATGCCATGTTTACCGCATTTGCAACTTCAAGCAGTCTAAGCACCTTGCCTGTCAGTATTGCTGCTGTTGAACGCGCTGGTGTCAATGAGCGCATCGCACGCCTTACATTGCCGATTGGCGCAACCGTCAATATGAACGGCACTGCATTGCGATTTGGCGTGGCAGTAATTTTTGCTGCTGAAATCGTGGGTATCTCCATGGGTGTTTCTGAACTGGCGACCATTGTCGTGATTGGCGTCATGGCAGCTGTCGGTACTGCAGCCGTGCCTGGTGCTGGATTGATTGGTATGTCCATCGTCTTTGCACAAGCTGGATTACCCATTGAAATTGTTGCTCTCACTGCAGGCGTCAATGTGCTTTTGGATATGATTTTGGGGCTGACGTAGATTA
>NZ_MUXU01000046.1 GCF_002014985.1 Moraxella caviae
TGATCTACTACAGCCCCTTAAAATTTACAGTCAGGACTTTGACAATGACAACCAAACTTTTAGACGATTTTGACACCTTGCCACAAGATGCCGAACTGCCGCTGCTTGCCGTGCGTGATGTGGTGGTTTATCCACAAACTCAGCTTGCTTTGTTTGTCGGCCGTGAGCAATCCATCGCCGCAGTGGAGCTTGCACAAAACGAATTTGACGGCAAAATTGTACTCGTTTCCCAAAAAGATTCGCTAAGCGAAGAAATCAGCGCGGACAATCTGTACGAACACGGTACGCTTTGCCGTATCATCAGCACCATGCCGCACGATTCGGACGAAAATTGCCTAAAGGTGCTGATTGAAGGCTTGGAGCGTGTGCGCATTGACAGCATCAATGACGAGCCGTTTTTGATGGCGCAAATCACCAAAGCGCCGATTGACATCGCTCTGCCTGACGATGAAGCGGCGGCGCACCGTGCGATTTTGCTGGACTTTTTTAGCGATTATGCCGAAAGCACCTTGCGCAATTCACGAGAAATCGTGCGTGTCGCCAAGCGCATTGACAATCTGCTAGAACTCATCTATTTCATCGCCACGCGCGTGTCTATGAAGCTAGAAGACAAGCAGCAAATCCTAGAAAAAGACGACGTGCTAGGCTATTACACCGCCTTGACCGAATATTTCACGAGCAACAAAGCCGAGCGCACCATCGAGCATGAATTGCAAGACACTGTGCGCAAACAAATGGAAAATAATCAGCGTGAATATTTTCTCAACGAAAAAATGAAAGCCATTAAAAATGAGCTTTCTGATCTTAATGACGGCTTTGATGAAGAAGATGGCGAGCTGGAAAAACGCCTAAAAGAAGCAAATTTACCAGAAGATGTGCGCAAAAAAGCCGAAAGCGAATTTAAAAAACTTAAAATGATGCCAGCCACATCGTCGGAAGCCAGTGTGGTGCGTGGCTATGTGGAATGGATTTTGGATACGCCTTGGCAAAAATCCACCAAAGTCGCCATCAATCTGGACAAAGCCAAAGAAGTGCTGGACAAAGACCACTATGGGCTGGACGATGTCAAAGACCGCATTTTGGAATATTTGGCGGTGCAATCACGCGTCAAAAAAATGCGCGGCCCGATTTTATGCCTAGTTGGCCCGCCGGGCGTGGGTAAAACTTCGCTGGGTGAGAGCATTGCGCGCGCCACAGGACGTAAATTTGTACGCATGGCGTTGGGCGGCGTGCGTGATGAAGCGGAAATTCGTGGCCATCGCCGCACTTATATCGGTGCTATGCCCGGCAAAGTGGTGCAATCTTTGGCAAAAGTAGAAGTGAATAATCCGCTATTTTTGCTTGATGAAATTGATAAAATGGCGCAAGATTTTCGTGGCGACCCTGCTTCGGCATTGCTAGAAGTGCTTGATCCATCACAAAATAACAGCTTTAACGACCATTATCTAGATTTGGATTTGGACTTATCGCAAGTGATGTTCATCTGCACCGCCAACAGCATGAACATTCCACCTGCGCTGCTTGACCGCATGGAAGTGATTCGCTTGCCGGGCTACACCGAAGATGAAAAGCTGAGCATCGCCAAAAATTACCTAACGCCAAAAGCACTTGAGCAAAACGGCTTAAAAACGGACGAGCTGGAAATCAGTGATGAAGCCATCACCAGTATCATTCGTCATTACACGCGTGAAGCTGGTGTGCGTAATCTTGAGCGTGAGATTAACAAAATCAGCCGTAAAGCGGTGCGCGCGCAAGTAGAAACGCACGGTGTCAAGCCTAAAAAAGGCGTGGTGATTGAAAAAGTGAGCGTGGATAATGCCAACATCAGCGATTATCTTGGCGTAAAACCTTATGATTACGGCTTGGCAGAAAAAGAAGCGGAAATCGGTCGTATCACTGGTCTTGCGTGGACTTCGGTGGGTGGTGAGCTTTTGACCATCGAATCTGCCACCATGCAAGGCAAGGGCGAGCTTTTATTCACAGGCTCACTTGGCGATGTGATGAAAGAATCGATTCGTGCGGCGATGAGCGTGGTGCGTGCCAACGGTGAGAAATTCGGCGTGGATTACGAAAAATTCAAAAACACCGATTTGCACATTCATATGCCAGAAGGTGCAACGCCAAAAGACGGCCCTTCGGCAGGTATCGCCTTGACAACCGCCATCGTCTCAGCGTTCACAGGCATTGCCATTCGCCCTGACATCGCCATGACTGGTGAAGTTACGCTGCGTGGCAAGGTCTTGCGCATTGGCGGACTTAAAGAAAAACTGCTGGCAGCGCACCGTGGCGGCATTCGCTTGGTGCTGATTCCAAAGGATAATGAGCGAGATTTGGTGGATATTCCTGACAATGTCAAGGCAGGCTTAACCATTCAAGCGGTGGAAAGCATTGATGAAGTGCTGGCGGCTGCCTTGGTGGATAAGCCAATGCCGCTCAAGCCAGCCGCCGCCATCGCGCGCGCTGATGATAAGGCTTTGCGCAGCTAATGGCGATTTGGTGAGCCTTGTTTGTACTTGCTTGTATAAACCCCACAAACAAGGCTTGCTGATGTATTGCAATATTAAACGCAGCATCAAGCCAAACAAACCCACAAAAGCCTTGCCTTTTGTTGTTGTCCGCATCCAACCACCGCCAGTTGATAAATCTTTATGAAATCCTTACTTGATTTTGTGCCGCTGATTGTGTTTTACTACCTGTACAAAACCGTCAGCCCCACCGATACCGACCACCCTTTGCTGCGCCTGATTGGCACGGCTGGCGTGGATAATAACCACATTTTGGTTGCGACCGCAGGCTTGATTGGCTCGATGATCATCGTCTATGGTGCGATGTTTGTGCAGCAAAAATTTCGCCTAGAAAAGCAGCAATGGTTCATACTTTTGATGACGGTGGTATTTGGCGGCGTAACGCTGCTTTTGAGCGATGATTATTATATCCGCCTAAAAGCCATCTTGATTAACGCAGGTTTTGCCATTGCTTTGTTGGCTTCACCGCTGTTTTTTAAAGACCGACAGCCTGCGGTACAAAAGCTGTTTGGCAGCGTTTTTCTGCTCAGTAAAGCAGGCTGGCAACGGCTTAATTTGGCGTGGGCGGGCTTATTTGCGCTGATGGCGGCACTGCACGGATTTTTTGCTTTTGTGTTTATGGACGGCAAATATTGGGGCGATTTTACCGCTTTTGGCGATATGATTGTGATGTTTGTTTTTATCATCACCATGCTGTTTGTCTTGCGTAAACATTTGAATTTAAAAGAACAATGATGAATAAGTGTGATTGACGCATTAAAAACGCAAATTTAAGCCGCTTTAATCCAGTCAATTCACCCAATTTCTCTAAATTAAGCCAACCAAATCAGACCAACTCAATCAAGGAAAAACCATGCCTTTATTTGTCATCATTGGACACGACACCGCAGACAGCAGCGAAAAACGCCTTGCCGCACGCCCAGCACACATCGAGCGCCTAGCAGCCTTAGATGCCCAAAATCGCCTTGTGGTCGCAGGCCCAACACCCATCGCGCACGGCGAACCTGCCATGAGTGGCAGTGTGGTGATTGCGCATTTTGATGATTTGGACGCTGCCAAAGCATGGGTGGCGGACGAGCCGTATTTGCACGCTGGCGTGTACAGCCATGTGGACGTCAAGCCCTTTATCCAAGCCCTACCAAAACCTGCCGCAGAATGAGCGCCGTCAGCCCTGCCAAAATCCACTGGCAAACCGATCACAGCGGTCAAGTTACGCCTTTTTCGCCTACCTTTGATGACGTGTATTTTTCGCACGCAGGTGGACTTGACGAAAGCCGCTATGTGTTTTTACAAGGTAATCGCCTGCTAGAACGCTTGGCAAACTTGGCGACTGGCAAGACTTTCACGGTCGGTGAAACGGGCTTTGGCACAGGCTTAAATTTTCTCGCGCTCTGCGAGCTTTGGCAAACGCTCAAATCCTGCGGACAGCTTGCCGCACGTACACGCCTGCACTTTGTCAGCACCGAAAAATTCCCACTCACCAAAGACGATTTGCGCCACGCCCTAGCCGCATGGCGCACACATTTACCACAGCTTACGCCGTTTATTGATGCGCTGATTGCCCAATATCCTTTGCCGATGGCGGGCTGTCATCGCTTATTGATTGCCGATGACATCACGCTGGATTTATGGCTGGGCGACGCCACCGACAGCCTGCGCACCTTTGGGCGTGCCAATGGCGGTAAGGTAGACGCATGGTTTTTGGACGGTTTTGCGCCAAGTAAAAACAGCGATTTATGGTCTGATGAGCTGTTTTTAACGCTCAAAAACGCCAGTCGTCCTGACGCCACATTAGCGACTTTCACCGCTGCAGGCTTTGTGCGGCGTGGCTTGGCGGCAGCTGGTTTTATCCCTGTCAAGCAAAAAGGCTTTGGGCGTAAGCGTGAAATGCTCACTGCGCACTTGCCCGCCGAATCCAGCAGCGAGCGCACCGAAATAAAACACCGACCAAATCACGTCGCCATCGTTGGTGCAGGCGTTAGTGGCTTATGCACCGCTCTGGCATTGGCGCAGCGTGGCATAAAAATCACGCTTATTGACAAAAGCGCACCCATCGCAGGTGCGTCTGGCAATCCGCGCGCCCTACTTGCGCCCAAGCTCAGCCTGCTTGATGGCGCACATTCGCATTTGCCTACGGTAAGTTTTTTATTTGCTGAGCGTTTTTATCGCTGGCTGAATGGTGTTAATTGGCAAGATGACAACACTCTTGATGACGCTTATCAAGACAAAACCGACCAGACGGTTTGTAATTCTGACAATCTTTGCAAATCCACCCAAAGCACCAAAAATCTTGCCGAAAACTCTACCAAAACCCCTGCGCCAATTTTCACCCAAACAGGCGTGATGGATTTTTTACTGCCCACCCAAAAAAGCAGCGACAAACTGCACGCTTTGGTGGCGGATTATCCAGACGAGCTGATTTACAGCCTTGATGACAAGCCTTTTTCCGCCCACGCCATCAATGCCATCGTGCCAAGCGCAGGTCTTGTCAGTCCCAAAAATCTGGCAGCAAAAATCCTAGCCCACCCGCACATTCACTTTGTAAAAGCTGCCATCACTGACATTCAAGAGCATGACGATGGCGTGCGCCTGACGGACAGCTCACAAATCATCTGTGCCGATAAAGCCATCATCTGCGCAGGTTTTGAAAGTCATTTGCTTGCCGATGTGTTTAATTGCCGTAAAATTCGTGGGCAAGTGTCGTGGCTGAATGTGGCGCAGCACGATGGGCGAGCGGCGCATTTGCCAAGTACGCCCATCAAATACGATGGCTATTGTGCAGCTTTTTCAGAAAACGGTGCGCAAACTCTGCTGATTGGCGCAAGTTTTGTACGCAACCGCACCGACACGGACGTGCGCACGGACGAGCATGAATTCAATCTACAAAAATTCACGCACGCTTTGCCAGAGTACGCCCAAGCGCTTGATATAAAGGTTGATGAACTTGGCGGTCGTGCCAGCATTCGCGCGCAAACGCCAGATTATCACCCTTTAGTTGGGCAAATTGCAGGCTCTCAGCACCGCTACGCCTTGTATGGCATGGGTTCAAAAGGTTTTAGCTTTGCGCCTTTGTGCGCTCAAATCATGGCAGCACTGCTGTGCGATGAAGTCTTGCCGATTGACGATGACTTGCTTGCCAAGCTCTCGCCTGCCCGCCCACGCCTGCAAACGCCGCTTACGGATAATTGCTAATCTGCAAACTTGCAAACAAAACAAACAAAAAAGAAACTTTTAAAAACCCAACAAAAAACGCTCAACGACTGCTGAGCGTTTTTTATCTTAACTGTGATTTATCAGTGGTAATTTAACATTTGCCAACTTACAAACCACACTAATTGTGTGAATTACGCATTGTCAAAGCGTTTTTGGGCTTCGTCCCAGTTTACCACGCTCCAAAACGCCTTGATGTAATCTGGGCGCTTGTTTTGGTATTTTAGGTAGTAAGCGTGCTCCCACACGTCAAGACCGATGATTGGCGTACCTTCGCAGCCTGCCACCGCTGTACCCATCAATGGGCTGTCTTGGTTGGCGGTTGAAACCACTGCCAATTTGTCGCCTTGCTTCACAAGCCACGCCCAGCCAGAACCAAAGCGAGTTTGCGCTGCTTTTTCAAATTGCTCTTGGAAGGCTTCTACCGAACCAAAATCACGCACGATGGCGTCTTTTAGGCTGCCACCAAGCGTTGTGCCAGTTTTTAGCACTGACCAAAATAGGCTGTGGTTGGCATGACCGCCTGCGTTGTTGCGCACGGCAGTTTGCTTATCTGCTGGCAATTTGTCAAGATTTGCAATAACTTCTTCAGCCGTTTTGTCCGCCCACTCAGTGCCTTCTAGCGCTGCGTTTGCGTTATTTACATAGGCTTGATGGTGGCGTGAATGGTGAATTTCCATTGTTTCTTTGTCAAAATGCGGCTCTAGTGCGTCATATGCGTAGCCAAGCTCTGGTAGAGTGTATGCCATGATAATATCCTTGGTTGAAAATGAATTAGAATGAAAATCAACAAGCAATCGCTTGTTCTTTCAATATAGAGTGTTTTGCCCAAAAATTCAAGGGCGCAAAGTAAGAAAATGTGTATTTCTTGGCAAATCGCTGCGCCGCCGCCAATAAAACATCAATGAAAATCACCCAAAAAGCGGCTGCAACATTTGCGCCAATTCTCCCAAATACTGCGCATCAATCTCATCAAACTGCGCCAATGTATCAGCGTCCACGTCCAGCACGCCCACACAGCGGCGCGCGCTATCAAATAAAGGCACGACAATTTCTGATTGCGACAAAGACGAGCAAGCGATATGATCTGGGTGCGCATTGACATCTGGCACCACGATGGTCTGCTGCGACTTCCACGCCTGCCCGCACACGCCACGCCCATACGCAATACGCGTACAAGCCAGCGGTCCTTGAAATGGCGCAAGTACGAGCGTATTATCGCGCTCATCAACCAAATAAAAGCCAACCCACAGCCAGCCGAACGCTTCTTTTAAGATGGCAGCAGTATTGGCAAGATTGGCGATTAAATTGCGCTCATCTGCAATGATGGCACGAATTTGCGGCAGGATTTCTTGATAAATGGCGGCTTTGTCGCTCGTAGAAATGCGAAGTGTGTGCATGAGTGCGTTCCGTGTTTTTGTTGTGAGTTAAATTAAGGGTAAATTGTAGGTTGAACTAGGGATAAAATGCGGGTTGGGTTAGCGAAGCGTAATCCGGCATTCCAAACGACAAACCGTCATTTCATGCAAAACCGCTCAAAAACCATTCGTGGTGAGCCTGTCGAACCATGGCGGTTTTTGCAAATCCTTCTCAAATTCGAACCTTCGACAGACTCAGGGCGAACGGGAAAAACCATATCTGTAAGTTGGGTGAGCGAAGCGTAACCCAGCATTTTTAGATGAATGCCATGCCAAATGTCGAGTTTTCGTTTCATTCAACCCAATTTATAAATCACCATTTCGCCCAAGATTGAAAATTGCTTTACGCCATCATTATGCCGTCTTTACATCGTCTTAAACCGCGCCAAAAACACCAGCAACACCACGCACAAAAACAGCACTCGCCCCACCCACACACTGCTTTTAAAGGCGGCAAAGCATTGCAAGCGGTCGCGCGTTTTAATCTGATGATACTGGCACACATAATAAGCAGCCAAACTCGCAAACAAAATCCACAGCAGCAATGATGCAAAACACAGAGGTGCAAAATAATGCCACAGCACCGCCATCATCAGCACCACAAAAATGGCGTTGAGCAGCATAATCATCGCCACGTCATATTTACCAAATAAAATCGCTGTGGATTTTACGCCAATTTTCACATCGTCATCACGGTCGCACATCGCATAGGCGGTATCGTACGCCACCGTCCAGCACATATACGCCGCAAACACCACCCAGCCCCACACATCAGGCGCAGGATTTTGCCCCGCTTCGGCAAACACCGCCACATACGCCATCGGCACCGCCCAGCCAAACGCCGCCGCCAGCACCACTTGCGGCAAATGCGTGTAACGCTTCATAAACGGATAAATAAACGCCAAAAGCACCGCCACAATCGCCCAATAAAACACACTCACAGGCAGGAAAAACAGCAAACACGCCGACAAAAGCGACAAACCGATAAAAGTCGCCACTGCCGTGCGTGCCGACAGCCTGCCATCGGCAAGCGGTCTGTCTTTGGTGCGCTTAACTTTGCCATCTACTTTACGGTCGGCAAAATCGTTAATCGCACAGCCAGCCGCACGCATCAGCACCGCCCCAAGCGTAAATACGACAATCAGCTTGACGCTCGGAAAATCACCATGCACGCCAAAATTTGCCAAAAACAGCGCCCATAAAGTCGGATACAGCAAAAGCTCCGTTCCCACAGGCTTATCAAAACGAGTGAGCTGTAGCCATGCGATGAGCTTGTCTTTGGCGGTCATGTGGGTGGTTTGCTTAGTCATGGCGGTGTTTTGCTTGGGACTTTAAAAGGGTTAAATTTGAACTGGCTAAAATTGATAAGCGTTTTTTATTAAGGATGTCATCAATGATTTTTTATCAGTGATGAATTTAGCAAACGCCTGACGGTTATTTGTCTAAATTTTGACTGGTTGCTTGACTGTTGGTTTGGTTGGCGGCTTGATTGGCAGCGTCTGTTTTGGCGGTATTTTGAATGGCAAGCTGACTGATTTCCACCGCTTGCATGAGTCCAAGCTCAGGATATTCTTGGCGCAAAGCCTTCACCGCGTGCGCTTGATTTTGCTTTTGAGCAAGCAGCTCACGATACCGCGCGATGTATTTTGTCTTATCCATCGCCAGCCACAGGCGCTGGTATTGTCTTTTTAAGGAAAAACTGTTGATAAAAAGCAGCAGCACAATGGCAAACAACACATATTCAAGGCGCATTTTATCTTCCTTTTTATTATCGGTGATTGTTGTGAATTATCGTTATCAGTGCTGAAATTGCACGACTGGATTAGTGATTTGTGGTTGAGTTTGGCAAATTTTACAAACTCGGCCAAAAAACCAAACCCATCAACCATCATAACGATCAAAGCGAATGGCGTCATTGGCAATGCTTTGACTGGGTGTTCGCTGTGCCAAAAACGGTGCGGACAACGGACGCTTCACCACGATTTTACCGCCCTGTGCCAAGCAATTTTGCGCCATTTTAAAAAACTGCGCTTCATCATCAGCACTTGGCGGTGCGGCAAGTTTGTGCAAAATCTGCATATTTTTGCCCACTTTCGCCGAATAGCTTTCAGACGGAAACATCGGATCAAGATACACCACATCCGCCTTGTGTAAAGTTTGGGTAAACTCTGCGCACAGAAAATTTTGATGGCGAATTGTGATGCGTTGTAGTAGTTTGTGCCAGTTTGGATTGGCGTGCATTTTGGCGTGTTCGTGGTGCAAAAGCAGCGCCATCACAGGGTTTTGCTCCACCATCAGCACGCTTGCGCCGCTGCTTGCCAAAATCAAACCATCATGCCCAAAACCTGCCGTGCCATCAATCACGCTCATCTGCGCCGTCAATTTGCACGCCTGCAACACCAGCTCAGACTTACGCCCTGCACTGACGATGCGCTGCGTCAGCGACTGCCAATTTAGATGCGATTTGATGATGGCGTGATTATCCATCTGAATCAGCGTGGGCGCACCTTTGATTATGGCGATGATGGGCGTTTGGCTGTCATCGTTTTGGCTGTCATCGTTTTGAGAGATGCGGTCTTGATAAAAATAACTGATGTATTTATCGCTCATCTTGGCAAGCTCGGTAAACGATAAATCCAGCCCTAAGCCTTGCTCATCATTGATGGCTTGCAATGCTTGAAAAACTGGCGTGTCGTCTTTAGTGCCGATGACAAAAACCTTCATAAATACTTTACTTTTCAAAGACTTATCGTGCGCATTGGCGGATTGTTTTGCTGAGTATCAGCCTTGAATTTGATAACCAAACACAAAATACGCCAGCAACACCACAACGCCAGTCGCAATGCGCAGCCACGCAAAAATCATAAAGTCCTTTTTAGAAACCCACGCCACCATCAAACGAATGCACAGCAGCGCCACCACAAACGACACCAGCGTCCCCACGCCAAGCACCGCCCAATCTTCACTCGTCTGTAGCACGTCTTTTTTGCCCAGCAAATCAAGCAGTGCTGCGCCCACAATCACAGGAATGCCCAAAAAGAACGAAAACTCAGTCGCTGCCTTGCGTGATGTGCCAAGCCACAGCGCACCGATGATGGTCGAGCCAGAACGAGACATTCCCGGAATGAGCGCAAGACACTGGCACAAACCAATCAACAGCGCGGTTTTTAGGCTGATATTCTCCGCTTCGGCATATTTGGCAGGCTTTGGGTTTTTCTCCACATACATGATGAGCAGCGCACCGATAATAAGCATGGCTGCCACCACCAAAGGGTGAAACAGCGAACTGGTGATAAAATCCGCCAACAAAAAGCCCACCACCATCACAGGTAAAGTCGCCACAATCAGCGCAATGCCCAGACCGCGCGGATTTTCAAGCCCTGCTGCCTTGCCTGTCAAAAGCCCCACAAAAGCATTCCACAGCCTGCCCCAATAATCATAAATCACCGCCAAAATCGCACCCAGCTGGATAAACACGATGAACAAATCACGCTTATTTTTCGTCCAAAAATCCAGCACATCGCCTGACAAAATCAGATAGCCTGTGCTAGAAATCGGCAAAAACTCAGCAATGCCTTCAACAATGCCCATGATGGCGGCTTTGATTAGCAGTAAAATGTCCACAAATGTTCTCTTTTTTGTTATTTTGGGTGTTGGTTTTTTGGTTGTAGATTTGGGTTGGAAAATGGTTTTAGTGGCTTTGGTTTTTTGGCAACAAGGCAATCACAAAACTATCAAGCGATAAGCGGTTACGCTTTAGTTAATTTGGCTAATTTGGCAACAAGTTTCACAAATTAACAAGCCGATAAACTTGGCGAACTTGGCAAAATTTCACAAACAAATCTCACCAAACACGCCAAATTTTTCTTAAATTTTAAGACTTTTTGCCTTGTTCTGCCAAAGTTTTCCAAGCGTTATTGCGCAGATACACAGGCAGCGCATTTTCGGCAGACACACCGCCTTCACGGGCAAATTGGTACAACGCAAGGCGTGTCAAATCCGCCGCATCAGGGTGAACGTCCAGCACCTGCGCATTTTCATTGGCGAATTTCACCAAATTTGCGCCATCGCCCACCACTACATCGGCATTTACCACACCTTGATAATCCAGCAGTCGCTCACAGGCTTCGCCATCGGCATTTGCTGTAATTTGCCCATCTTTGATGACAAACTCGCCCAAATACACCTGCTCTTGGCGCGCGTCCATCACTGCAGCGATGCGTGTGCCGTCCGCCAAATCGTGCAAAACTCGTGCCGTATCCGCCAAAAGCGCAAGGCTGGACACGCCCACGCACGGCACACCATTGGCAACGGATAACGCCTGCACCACTGCCGTGCCAATGCGAATGCCGCTAAACGCCCCCGGCCCACGTGTAAACGCCCAAATGCTCACATCGCTGATGGGCGCATTTGCCTGTGCCAGCACACCATCAAGCATGGGTAGCACATCTTCGGTTTGTCCACGTTTGCCTGCTTTGGTGGCGACTGCCAGCACTTGTGGCGCTGGATTTGCTGGGTTTATTTGATTTGCTGGCGTAGGTTTTAGCTCGGTTTGACACGCAGCGACTGAACACTGCTCAAACACCGTTTCAATGGCGACTAACATAGTTTTGGCTTAACTTTTTGCTGTTTTGGTTGTGGCGGTGCTGATTGTGGTTTTGCGCTTATTAAGCCAGCTTTTAAGCCAGCTTTCGCACCGCAATCATCACAGCTCACAACCATCAATCAATTAAAAACGCTTTTTAAACGGAAAACCGCCATTTTGTTGCATGGCTTGCATTTGGCGCTGCATTTCTTCTGCGCTCGGCATTTGGCTTGGGTCAAGTCCCATCGCCGCCATGTTTTTCTTCATCTCTTCCATGTTTGGCGCGCCATCATTGCCGCCTTTATTGCCAAACAATGGGCCGCCGCCAGACATACCTTTTGCCAAGCCCTGCACCGCTTTCATCATCTTGCCAAGCCCATCAGGACGGCTGATCATTTTCATCATTTTCGCCATCTGTTTGTGCTGCTTAAGCAAGCGGTTCACGTCTTGGATTTGCTTGCCCGAACCTGCAGCGATACGGCGCTTACGGCTTGGGGTGATTTTATCAGGATTTTGACGCTCAAACGGTGTCATAGAATGAATGAGCGCTTCCATTTCTTTCACCTTTTCTTCAGGCTTGGCTTCGTCCATCGCCTTTTGTAAATCCACACCGCCCATGCCCGGCATTTTGTCCAAAAATCCTGCCATACCGCCAAGATTTTTCATCTGCTGGAACTGATTGAGCAAGTCCTCAAGGTCAAATTCACCGCCTTTTTGCAGCTTTTTCGCCATGCGTTCGGCTTGCTCGCGGTCAATCTTACTCTCAACTTCTTCCACCAAAGACAGCACGTCGCCCATGCCCAAAATACGCTGGGCAATACGCTCAGGGTGGAAAAGCTCCAGTGCGTCAAGCTTCTCGCCACGCCCCAAAAACTTAATTGGCTTGCCAGTAATCGCACGCACCGAAAGCGCCGCACCGCCACGCGCATCACCGTCCGTCTTGGTCAAAATCACGCCTGTCAAAGGTAGTGCATCATTAAACGCCTTGGCGGTGTTTGCCGCGTCTTGACCTGTCATACTGTCCACGACAAACAAGGTCTCGCTTGGGTTCACCGCTGCGGTTAATGCCTTGATTTCATTCATCATTTCTTCGTCAATCGCCAAGCGACCAGCGGTGTCAATAATAAGAATGTCTTGATATTGCAATTTAGCTTGCTCGATGGCACGGCGCGCGATGTCGATAGGATTTTCGTCCGCGCTAGACGGCATAAAGCTTGCCTTGACTTGCCCTGCCACCTGCTCAAGCTGGCGGATTGCCGCTGGGCGATACACGTCTGCCGACACCAGCATGACTTTTTTGCCTTGTTTTTCTTGTAAAAACTTAGCAAGTTTACCTGCAGTCGTGGTCTTACCAGCGCCTTGCAAGCCTGCCAGCAAATACACCACAGGCGGCTTGCCCGTCATTTCTAGCGCTTGGTTTGCCGAACCCATCATCTCAGTGAGTTCATCATAGACGATTTTTACAAACGCCTGCCCCGGCTGCAGCTCTTTTAGCACTTCTTGACCCAGTGCTTGTTCTTTGACCTTCGCCACAAATTCACGCGCCACAGGCAATGCCACGTCCGCTTCTAAAAGCGCCATGCGCACTTCACGCAGCGTGTCTTTGATGTTATCTTCGGTCAGCTGACCTGTGCCTGCGATGTTGCGCAAGCTGCCTGACAGTCGTTCGGTTAGGGTATCAAACATAAGTTTTCCAGCGTCAATAAATGATAAATTTAATCGTTTCACCCTATAAAAAGGGGATAAATTTTGCTATTATACAATTATTTGCACCCAATTACCATTTGAAAACGCCAAACTTCGTGCAAGCTGGGTAAAATCATCATAAAAACTGCCAAATTTTTAGCAGCGTTTGCAATCAAGTTTCAAGCCAACGTTTTAAACTTGCCACGCCCAGCCAAGCACACCCATTTACCAACCAGCCCAAAACTGCTTGGTAAAAACTATTTGGTAAAACCGCTTGGTAAAAACCGCTTAGCAAAAATCGTTTGGCAAAATTGACAACGTGAAAATCCGTCAATTCATCAATGGAAAACTGGGCGAATTTGGCGCAAAACCTAGCAAATTTATTAAAAAATTAAAAAGAGAAAACCGTGCTGATTGTTTATTTGCTCACCGTGTTATTTTATCTTGGCATTGGCGTGAATGCCTATTGCAAACTCGTTAAAAAAACACCCATCAAACGCCCTGTACTGCTCGGTATGCTGATTTGCGGTGCGATTTTGCACGGTTTTTTGATTGTGCCACAAATCATCACCTTGCACGGCTTGAATTTTAATATTTATAACACCCTAAGCCTGATTAGCCTATTTTTCTTGGTGTTTTTTATCATTTTTAGTTTATACCGTCCGATTTTAAGTCTTGGCGTGCTGGCTGCACCCACGGCATTGATTGGTGTGTCCATCGGCTATTTTGGCGATGTGTTTGGCAAGGCGCATTATCAGCCGCTGACTGAGCTAAGCACGCTGCTGCAGGTGCATATTTTGCTGTCTTTTGCGGCGTATTGCGTGCTTTTGATGGCGGCGGTGCAAGCGATTATCCTGCGCCTACAAATCCGCGAACTCAAGCACAAAACCATTCACCGCTTTTGGGTGAGTAAGCTGCCAAGCCTGCAAAGCATGGAAAGCCTGCTGTTTGATATGATTTTGCTGGGTTTTGTGATTTTAAGCATTGCGCTGGGCTTGGGGCTTTTGGCGACTTATGATGTCGTTGCACAGCACGTTGCGCATAAGCTCTTATTTAGTGCGCTCAGCTGGGTGGTGTTTGGCGTGTTTATCGCTGGGCATTATCTGGCGGGCTGGCGTGGTAAACGTGCGGCAAACTTTGCGATTTATGGCTTTATCCTGCTGGCGATTGGCTTTGTGGGCAGTAAGTTTGTGCTGGAATTTTTGGTGTAAATTAGAAATTGATTTCGTGAAAAACTGTAAGTTGGGTTCGTGATAATCCGTAAGTTGGGTTGAGCTTGCGAAAACCCAACATTCCAAACGATAAACCCCAAAAAAACCGTTCGTGGTGAGCCTGTCGAACCATGAGCGGTTTTTTAAGCTCAAGCCTTTACCAGTTCAACCCTTCGACAAGCTCAGGGCGAACGAAAAAAAATCACACCCCATCAAAAACAAAACCCATCGTGTGATGGGTTTTATCATATATAAAGACGTATCAATACCCACGCTGATTGAGCTTACGATATTCATCACAGCCACCTTGATAACCATTATCACAGGCTTTACCAAGCCACTCTTTGGCGGCGTGATAATCTTGGCGTACGCCTTGACCATTATAGTACAAAGTACCCAAATTAAATTGCGCCTGCGCAAAATTTTGCGCCGCGGCTTTTAAATACCATTCACGCGCTTTGGCATAGTCTTGGCGTACGCCTTCGCCTTCAACATACATCAAACCAAGATTATTTTGCGCATCCGCATAGTCTTGATTGGCGGCTTTGGTGTACCATTCTACGGCTTTTTTATAATCTTGGCGTACGCCTTTGCCTTCAGCATACATCAAACCAAGATTATATTGCGCACCTGCATAACCTTGATTGGCGGCTTTGGTGTACCATTCTGCAGCTTTGGCATAGTCTTGGCGCACGCCTTTGCCTTCAGCATACAGCACGCCAAGATTATTTTGCGCCTCTGCATAGCCTTGATTGGCGGCTTTGGTGTACCATTCATGCGCTTTAATATAGTCTTGGTGTACGCCTTGACCTTGATCATACATGATACCAAGATTATACTGCGCACCCGCATCACCTTGATTGGCGGCTTTGGTGTACCATTCTACAGCTTTGGTGTAATCTTGGCGTACGCCTTCGCCATTGTAATACATGATACCAAGATTAGGGGCTGTACTAGAATAACAACCATGTTATACTAGTTTTATGAAGATAACCCATTGTAAACTAAGTAAAAAAGTTCAAAAAAGACTGCTTGAATTTTTTGTACTCGAAGTTACTGCTAGAAGTGCAGCTGATTTACTGGGTATTCACCCTAATTCAGCAGCCCTTTTTTACCACAAAATCCGCCTTGTGATAGAATATCACTTAGCTCTTGAAGCCAACACTGTTTTTGACGGTGAAGTAGAGCTTGATGAAAGTTACTTCGGCGGTATTCGTAAAGGCAAACGTGGTCGTGGTGCAGCTGGCAAGACTGCTGTATTTGGTTTATTAAAACGCAATGATAAAGTTTACACTGTTGTTGTTAAAGATACTAAGACAAATACACTAATGCCAATTATCACAAGTAAAATCAAGCCTGATAGCATTGTCTACACAGA
>NZ_MUXU01000047.1 GCF_002014985.1 Moraxella caviae
GGGAGGGGAGTACGTCACTGGAACCATATTACTGGGATATTCGACAGTAGGGGAGTCAAACCACTATCACCATCAAGCATCTTCCTTTCAATGCTTACCGCCAAATAATTACCCAAAAAAAGCGCTACGGTATACGGAATCCGTAGTTTACGACCAGCGAACCAGTCCAGACCGTAGCTAAATTACTATGCTGACAAGCATATTTTTGGTGGGCCTGATAGGATTTGAACCTACACTCAACGGATTATGAGTCCGCTGCTTTAACCATTAAGCTACAAGCCCGAGTGAAAAAATGACGCCCCCAGCAGGAATCGAACCTACATCTCAAACAAAAGCACCGAAGATCACCTTGCTTTTGTTTACGCTCTACCATTGAGCTATGGCGGCTTGAAAAAGGTTGGCGCAGTGCCACGAGAGTTTCTCAGTGGCTGCGCCTATTACAGCAGCACGAAGCAACCGTTCCAAAAAACCTACCCAAATCTACTAAAGTAGATTCAGCGTTTTCTTCCTACTTCACCGTTGTCTGCCTTGTTCTTTTGAACTTGGACTTACATCAACTCCATAGGCTATCACCGTAGAACTTACGGCTCATCATAGGACAAAGCAAACGCCTTATCCTCCCCCTCAAGCAACTACTTTGCACTGCCAATCGCTGACTGGTTTTTTGAATCAACAAACTGCCAATTCAAAAATTCTTAAAATCTGGAAGCGAAGGTCGGACTTGAACCGACAACCTTCGGATTATGAATCCGACGAGCTACCATTGCTCTACTTCGCTAAATTAGGGCAAATCAGGTGAGTTTGTCCTGCGCCATTCTTGGCGTGGTGCACTGCACAAGAATTGGCGATTTTGCCCAAGTTTTGTTTTGAATCTTTGGAGATTCGAACCAAACATATCGCTCTCTGCAATATGTCTTATAATATAATGTAGATTAACTTCATAGTCAAGCACTTTCTGCAAAAAAATTTCAAATTTTTTAGGATTAATGAAAAATCCAAACTCTTTTACGTTTGAAGCCTAACAGCCAACATTGATGGCGCACATGGGTATCTGAACAACCAAGATGTTTGGCAAGCTCATCGTATCTTGCGTTTGGATGTTGTTCAATGTATTGTTGTGCCTTGACGGCATCAATTTTTGCTTGAGCGGTTAAGTTTGATAGTTCATCTGGAAGCTCCCAGCGAAATTCAAACGCTGCGTTGATGTGTCTTTTACACACACTTGAAATAGCTGCCATACTGCAATTAAAATGTTCAGCAACTTGATATAAGTTAGCTTCTGGGTATTTTTTAAGATATTTTGCGAGCTCTTGGGGATCGATTATTCTTACACGTCTTTTTAAACTGCCAGTTTGTTCTTGCAATCGCAACCAAGCGTGACGTACTCCCCTCCCT
>NZ_MUXU01000048.1 GCF_002014985.1 Moraxella caviae
TGGTGGTGGGAGTATGTCAATATGCACTTTGACCCAGTGGTTAAACAACAATTTGCACAACTGACGGCGAATTATGGCTTGACCGTTGCTCAAGCATTCAAATTGTTTGCCAATCAGTCCATCAAAACAGGCGTTTTACCCCTGTCTTTTGACTGGCAAAAACCAATAGAAAACAATGAATTAAGCATAGATAATCTAAACAGCAAGTGTCAAATCCTTAAATAAATGTCATAATATCTCTTGATTTTGTTGGTTTTTACTGGCATTATTCCTTTAATTAATGTCTTTTTTATCCCGTAATTGATGACATTTTCTTATATTCTACCCGTAATAAGCGTCATAATATTTTATGCTAAAACAAGTCCGAAAAATCAAACCCAATTACCGCAGCGTTACAGGTTTTGTCACTTACAAAGGTGAGTCTATCGCATACGAGTCGACCTTGGAAAGGGATTTTCTACTTTATCATGCTGCGTTGCCTAATGTGATAGATATCACCCCACAACCAATCAGCATCCCTTTTATAAAAAATGGGCGAACCTACGAATACACGCCTGATTATTTTGTGCAATTTAAATTAAATGATAAATTTAAACCTCGCTCATTAATGGTGGAGGTCAAACCCAAGGAAGAATGGCAGGTGAATTGGCGTGATTGGTCAGATAAATGGAAAGCAGCCATCGCTTATTGTAACGAAAATGACTTTCGATTCTCAATTTATGATGAAGATAGGATTCGCCATCACGCTCTGGACAATGTCAATTTTCTGTCGAAATACAAGAATCTAGCCGTTGACAGAAAAGAAATTAATGCCATTTTGCAACAAATTGAGATGCGAGGTGAAACTACCGTTGAAGTCATTTTAGAACTGTTCTTCAAAGGTGACATATATCGCCCTCATGGTAAGCGTGTGCTTTGGCATTTAATGTCACACAACCTAATAGGATTTGATATCTGGGAAGATATCACAAGTGAAAAATTGGAGATATACCATGTCGATTTTTGAAGATAGAGAGCTTAAAAAGCAAGATGAATCAGATCTTACCAGTATGAATAACAAAGGCGTGGTTATTAACCGTGGCACGTTGCGTCTTAGTATTGGCGGTATTTATAAGAAACAAGATAGTGATGAAGAATACCAACTGATTGAATTTGTCGATGCCAACCAAGCCTTTTTTAAAAATCTAAAAACTCTTAAAGTACAGGTGCTTAGCATTCATCAGTTTGAAAATGTACATGATGCAGATCATGCGGTGATGCGACTAGACATTGATGCAATCAGTGATAAAGAATGGGAACGGGCACAGGCTAAACACGCGGCTATTGAACCCATTTTACGATATGATGATGACTACGATGGTTATGCAGGGCTCGAAAGGCGCGCTCAAGAGTGCGGTGTGTCCGTTAGAACTCTTCAAAGATGGCTCGCAAGTTATGTAAAAACGAACTCTATTGCATCATTGATTGATAAAAAGCGTGGTTGGCAAGAAGGTCGGCGCCGTATCGACGTTGTGCAAGAGCTGATTATTGATGAAGTAATACAAGATTATTACCTCACAATTCAAAGACCAACAATTCAAGCAACCATACAAGAGGTGTTTAAGCGTTGTCATCTTTCTGGTGTAAAAAAGCCTAGTAAAAATGCCATTCGCTATCAAATTGGCAAAATTGATGAAAAAGAATATCTCAAGGCTCGCGGTTATAGATCGAGAGCGAAGAATAAATTTACACCTAAGGTTGGTAGCTTTCCGAATGTCAATGCGCCTTTGTCGGTGATTCAAATCGACCATACGCCAGCAGATATTATTTTGGTGGACGATAAGCATCGAAAACCAATCGGCAGACCGTACATTACTGTAGCCATTGATATTTATAGCCGAATGATTACAGGCTACTACATCTCTTTGGATGCACCTTCGGTGACTTCGGTAGGCATGTGTTTAACACGCAGTATCTTGCCTAAAGAAGAATTGTTATTAAGCCATGGCATTCAAGATGTCACATGGGATGTCTTTGGCATACCTAAGAAAATCCATGTGGATAATGGTTCTGATTTTAGAGCGGAGTCACTTAAACGGTCATGCTCTTTATATGGTATTGATATTGAGTTTAGACCCCTTGCACGCCCTGAATACGGTGGGCATATTGAGCGGATTATTGGGAATCTTATGCATGAGGTTCATAAATTACCAGGAACTACCTTTTCCAATATTCGCCAAAAGGATGGTTATGATTCTGAAAAACATGCCAGTCTTACCCTTGGTGAATTTGAAACATGGTTTTTAACCTACATCACCAAGGTTTATCATCAAAAACCTCACTCTGCTTTGGGTTGTAGCCCAGCCCATCAATGGCGCATCGGGATTTTTGGGGATGATGAGCACGAAGGCATTGGTATCCCAAGTATTCCAACCAGTCCGCAAACTCTAGTATTGGATTTTATGCCAAGTGTTGAGCGCACCATTCAACATACTGGCGTTACCATTGATGGGTTGCAGTACTACGATACGATTTTGAACAGTTATATCAACACCACTGATAACAAGACGGACAAAAAGCGCAAATTTATCTTTAGGCAAGATCCTAGAGATATCAGCATGGTATGGTTTTTCGATCCAAATATTAAACAATATTTTAAGATACCTTGTGCTAATCAAGCTTTTCCACCGATGAGCATTTGGGAATATAACCAGCTTAAAAAACAGGTGAAACAGCGCAGTGGTACAGTAAATGAGTCATTGATTTATCAGGCATGGGAAGAAATGCGTACAATGATCGATGCTGCTCAAAGTACAACTAAGACAGCTAGAAGACAAGCACAGCGAAGAAAAACACACATCCATGAAAAATTTCGACATATCGCTCATCTTTCTGACAAAGAGCGACTGGAATTTATTGGCTCCCCGCGTTGGATTGGTTATACCGCTGCCAACAAAGCCATTGATATTATGCAAGGCTTGATGAACACAGTCCGCCAACACCGTATGCCAAATTTATTAATCATAGGTGAGTCAAATAATGGAAAAACCACAATCTTAAATCAGTTTTCTCGTAAATTTGGCGATACTTATTTAGAGGATGATTTAGATTTGGTGATCCCTGTTGTGTTTATACAGGCTCCCCCAGCCTCAACTGAAAAGGACTTGTATATTGCTTTACTTGCCACCTTTGCACTACCAATCAAAATGAGTGATTCTGCTAGCGCTCTGCGTTATCAAGTGATTCACGCATTTCGACAATGCCGCGTAAAAATCTTAATTATTGATGAAATCCATTCATTGCTCAGCGGTACAGCCCGTCAGCAACGCCAGATTATGAATTGCATTAAATTTTTATGCAATGAATTACAGATTCCTATTGTGCTATCTGGTACGCCTGATGCGGTGAGGGTCTTACACACAGACCCTCAACACATCAGTCGTTTTGATGTGTTGCCAATTCCGATTTGGCAAAATGATGGTGAATTTAAACGTCTCGTCGGTAGTTTCGAGAGAATATTACCATTGAAAGAGCCGTCTAATTTAACCGAACCGGAAAAGCTAAATCTGATTTATAGCATCACTGACGGCAGAATTGGCAATGTAAGGCGATTGCTTAATGAATGTGCTATTGATGCCATCAAACAAGGCAAAGAAACCATCAGTGTAGAAATGATCAAGGGAAAATCATGGTTGCGTCCTACTCTGGGCTTAAGAAATCTCATGTAAAGCCTTTGTTTTTTAGAACACCGATATTTGATGATGAAAGTATAGCATCATGGTTGATCCGCGCAGCCTTCCGTCAAGGATGTTCAGTCACTACCTTTGCCAGCTATTATTGGGAAGAATATCGACTGTGGACCTTGGATGTTGATAAAGGTTTTAATTTTGTGGACGAAACAATCCATGAAGATATGGCGATACTTGCAGAAACGACCAGGGAGCGCTTTGATTTCAAAAATTTGACTTGGTTGTCTAAAGACATGTCATCCACTACAGGAAAATATCGCACCACCCCGTGGGTGTTGCCTTTATTTAAAAGAAATCGTCATGCTTTGTATGGTTATCATTATTGCCCAGTGTGCCTAGAAGAAGACAAAGTACCGTACATGCGCCTTCTTTGGCGGTACAGTTGGTACACCTATTGCCATGTCCATGCGGTTAAGATGGAAAATCGATGTCATAGCTGTGATGCTTTGTTTCAACCTGGTTTGTTGTCACAAGAGCTGCAAACAATCAATCATTGTCACAGTTGTCATGAAGTGGTCACAAATGACTACTTAAGCAACCTTTTGTTGATACCTGAAGTATTTGAATTGCAGAAACAAGCGATGCAGGTTTTAGAAGATAAACAAGCTGTTGTTTTTGGGCAGATAGTTAACGGTGTTGATTGGTTTGATCTGATTGGGTTTTTTATTACATTAACCAAAATTGCTGCGCGACATGCCGACAATCAATACAAGATGTTTAGATTGTTTAATGAGCTAGGTTTGGATACCTCAAGAGTATCGGCTTTTTCCTTAAAAGAAAGCGAGACAGGTCTTGTTTTTGAAAGCTTGCCGATCCATGAGCGCATTCGTTATCTAAGATATGCCAAAATGCTGCTAGATATACCGCTTGATAAGTGGGTTTGTGCTTGTCTGGCTGTTGAAGCCAACCAAAATAGTTTTATGTTTAATGGTAAAAAGTCTGTTCTACCTCGAGCGTTTATGCCGGTTATTAATCAACTTCCATTGGTTGAAGAACAGAAACGAGAAAAAAGACAGTTTGACAAACCAGCGACTTTGAATGCAGTGAAGAAATCTTGGGCTAGGCTTCAGAAAAAAGCAAATGCATGGGCGGAATATGAGCAACACCTCACTAGAAAATAAACAACTGACATATTGCGATGGTTGTGGCAATCTTAAGCCAGACATTCATCGCCGTTATTTAAACAAAGCCTATTGTACAGCATGTTATGTACGTTGTTTTGTCAAAAAACCATGCCCTAAGTGTGGTAAAGATGCACGCTTGCTTAAAAATGATACACACAATGTTTGTGAACGCTGCTTACGCAGTGTTCCTTGTATTCGTTGTGGGAAAGTAGCAAAAAGTACGGCCAGAACCCCGTATGGGATTGCTTGCCAATCTTGCTATCAGCGATATTTTACTGAAAAAAAGACCTGCTATGAGTGCAACAAACAAGCGGTCAATGTTTCAAGATATTCAGCCGTACCCCATGATGAACCAATTTGTGCACCATGTGCTCAAAAATACACCCATAAAACCTGCCCTTGCTGTGGTCGGTACCGAAAGCTTGTCCAAACTGATAAGGGTGAGATGTGCCAAAAATGCCATGATTTAGGGCAAATACCTTGCTCTGGTTGCCAAAAGCCAATGTGGGCGGGGCGTGGTCAGCGGTGCCATGAATGCTATCTTCGTGAACGACTGACACGAGAGATCGAGTTAAATAAACATCTGTTTAGAAATCCAAATATCAAAGAATCGTACGCCAATTTTATTGAGTGGCTTGCTGAAACTCGTGGGTATGGTTGGACGGTTGAGAAGCATTTAAAGTATATAGACTTCTTTGCACACTGTGACAAAACATGGGGTGAGATTCCAAGTTATAAAAAACTTGTCATTGAGTTTAAACCCGATGGACTAAGAACCTATCTTAATGCCCTAAGATGGCTTATCGAAACCAATCAAGTTAAGGTTGATAAGCAACTAAAGACCGAGATGGCTGAGGAACAAAGAATTGAGCAGTTGCTTGCTAAACTTGGCAAAACCACGCCACCAATCATTTTGAAATATCTTGATTATTTGCATACAAGAAGATTAGAACGTGGAACGTCCATAACAACGCTTAGATTGAGTTTACAGCCTGTGGTGGATATGTACCACCAATTTGAGCTTAAAGACGAAAATACGCCATCTCAGGCGCAATTAGATGCATATTTAGCTATCAAAAGTGGCCAGCGTGCATCTTTAATGTCATTTTTGCCATTTTTACGCAATAATTATGGCGTTGAGCTACGAGCCAAGGTTAAAGATACAAAAGACGAGTTATCCATCCAATCCAAACGCAAAGAAGTGGAAAAAAGGTTGATGGCTTTAATAAACTCGGAAAATCCCCTATCAAAGAAAGAACAGATAGAGTGGTTCATGCTCAGCATGTTATTTTTTCATAAGAAAGAAATCACCAAGAAAGCCTTAAAGAGTGCCACAATCACCGATTACACAGAGGAGGATATGTTTTTATTAGTTCATGAAAGTAAAGAGTATTGGATTCCAAAATACAAAGCTTGAAGTTGGCGTGCTATCAGATTTACTCAGCTTCGCTTAGCTTGCACACAAACTCTGTCGCCGCTCTGTTCAGCTCGTCTAGACTATCAAAAATTTCAAAATCACCACGTGCAAACTCGAGTTGTGACTGTTGTAGGCGAAGTTTGGCATACTCAGTTAAAACTTGATTAGCGCAGAGGTTGTTTTGTTGTTCCATAGTTCTATTCCCATAAAGTATTGTTGATTTATTATAACATCTTAGAAGAAAAGGTGAATAGGTCGAGGCGTGGATTGGTTTCCCTTTGTATTTAGTGAACCGCTTGACCCCACCCACCTTTTCATATATGATAACCGAAACCTTTTTCAAGACACCACCATGACCCAATCAGATGACACCCAACCCGAATCTCGTCCCAAATCCACTCATGGCGGTCGCCGTGCAGGCAGTGGGCGTAAGCCATCACCTTTTGGTAGTCCTGTGGCGAAGAAGATTCCCAGAAACTTATTACCGATGGTAGAGTCTTTAATTCAAAAGAATAAAGCAGGGAAATTGGGTGTGGTATTGACTACAGGCTCTGTACCATTAGATGCGCTTGTCGTACATCCTAATCCAACTAAGCTTGACTTACCCATCGCCACAGAGAAAATCCCTGCAGGCTTTGCTTCCCCTGCTGAGGGTTATATCGAAGATTATTTGGATTTTAATGAGTATTTGGTACGCAATCCTTCGTCCACCATCATTGCTCGCTGTGGCGGTTATTCGATGCTGGATGCTGGGATTGATAAAGATGATTTACTCGTCATTGATCGTGCCATCACCCCAAGCCATCGAGATATCGTCATGGCTGATTTGGGTTCTGAATATACCATCAAGCGATTGCATATTCTAGATGATGGATGTGTCGAACTACACTCTGAAAACAGTCGTGGTGATGAAAGCTATCCTAATTACACCTTTAGCGATGGTGATGAACTTGCTATTGTTGGTGTAGTGATGCATGTGATTAAGGATGTGCGTAAGCGATAAGCCATCAATATCACTTAACTTGTTCATATTGAAAAGAGTTACCAATTTCAAATTGCAATCTGATAAACTTTACAGTATCATATCGGTAACTTTTTTCAAGATGATACTTCATGTACGCACTGATTGATGGCAATAGCTTTTATTGCTCTTGTGAGCGGATTTTTAACCCTAAGCTTAAAAACAAAGCTGTGGTCGTTCTATCAAACAATGATGGCTGCGTGGTGGCTCGCACGGCTGAAGCCAAAGCACTTGGCATTAAAATGGGTGTGCCGTATTTTCAGATCAAAGAGCTGGTTCATCGCGGTAAAGTCATCGCCTTTTCAAGTAATTATGAGCTCTATGGTGACATCTCTGCTCGGATGATGAACACCATTGCAAGCCTTGTGCCAGCCGTTGAGATTTATTCGATTGATGAATGCTTTGCAGATTTAACAGGGATTGACCAGCATCAACTATCTGATTTAGGCAAATCCATCAAAGACAGAGTCTGGCAATGGGTTGGTATCCCTACTTGTGTCGGCATTGCACCAACTAAGACACTGGCTAAATTCTGCAATCACCTTGCCAAAAGCTATCCACAGCACTTTGGCGGCGTCGTGGTTTGGGATGATTGGTCAAAAGACATTCAACACAGAGCCTTAGCAAGCCAAAGCGTGGATGAAATATGGGGCATTGGCAGCCAAACGGCACTACAGCTTAAACAGTTAGGCATCAAAACCGCCAAAGACTTCGTCGATGCTGACAGACATCTTATCAAGCATCATTTTAGCGTCACCACCCAAAGAACTTGGCAAGAGATGAATGGTAAACCCTGTGCAGGACTTGAGATTGAAGAGCCAAAGAAACACATCATTAGAAGCAGAAGCTTTGGCAAAGCAATCACTGAGATTGAGCCATTGCAATCAGCCATCGCTTATCATATCGCTAGCGGTGCCCAAAAACTCAGAGAACAAAACACTCTGGCTCATACACTGACAGTCATTATCCGAACCAATCCATTTGGCAATCATCAGCAGTACTATGGCAAAAAGACCATTACCCTTACCAAAGGTAGTAACGATACTCGAGTATTGAACCAACATGCCCAAAAACTGCTTAAAATCCTATACAAACAAGGCTATCACTACAAAAAGTGTGGCATTGAACTTGGCGGGATTGAATCCATCCATCGTGTGCAGTATGATTTATTTGCACAACAAGATGAATTTGAGCATTTAGAAAATCAACATCTGATGCAAACGCTAGATGCCATCAATAAGCAATTTGGCAAAGGCAAGCTGATTTTAGGCTCGCAAAAGCTGTCTGATGACTGGCAGATGAATCGGGGCTTTATGAGCCAAAGGTTTACCACGCGTTGGGATGAGTTGCTGCCAATTCATTAAGTGCTTTAAAATGGAGAAGAATATGCCAAACAACAGCATGAGACCAATTCATGCGGGCGAGATACTACGTGAAGAATTTTTAAAACCTTTAGGGTTGTCAGTAGCGACTTTGGCTGAGTTTTTGGGCATTGTGCCTGATCATGTTCATGATATTATCAGTGGACGGTGTGGTATTATTGCAGACACTGCCTTGCGTTTAGCACAGTATTTTGGCAACAGCCCTAGATTTTGGTTGGAATTGCAAAATACCTATGAGCGACAACTTACTAAAACCGCCCATTTCAAATAACCTTAGAACCATCACAGCATAAAAAAGGAAACTCATATGGAACAAGCAAGCACCCAAAAGCTGACACTTCAAGACTACGCACCCAAACACTACATCGAACTATCAGAATTAGAAGAGAACTTTAATTACTGGATGGAAGTTGTTCAAAAAGATGTGATTGCTATCATAAAAGATGGAGAACCTAAATTTTGTATGATGCCTGAATTTATTTATGCACAAATAACAGCTTATACATCTTTAGATGATTGAGATGACTATCAAATTTATGACAATCTAAAACCCATGAAAGACCTACCAACGCGTATCTTTGATGCCTTTTATGAAGGGATATTGGATACTGCTGTGTTTTATAGCAGTGATGATGCGTATTTGTATCGATTGGATGAATATAGACAAGTCTTTGAAAGACTGGCTAAGGAGCAGGGCGTTTGTGTGGTTTATTATGATTTTAAAACCGCGCCTGTTGATGTGTATCCGCATTTTATGGCGCATTTGGTTCAGATAATAGATCCTTGTCAATCAAAGCCGTATAGCTTTTTAAGTGATGTCTTTAAAACCATCGCACAAGGCGAGCAAGCTTATTTTCTAATTTTGGATAACATTGAATATCTGTATCAACTTGCAGATACCCGACCTTTGACTGGATCGTTGCGCACTTGTCTTGATATTTATAAGAACAATATTTGCACCTCCGTATTTTGCCGCGATCGAACAGATTTTAACAAACTGTATTTTAGTTACAACGAGCCGTTTTATCGCTTTGGGCATTTGATTGATGTGGCAGACAAACACCCCTAAATGCAGCAAATGCAACTTCATTTAACACAACTCAAATCAAACAATCTGCCAACTTCTCAATCACCATAAATCATTATAAGCCAGTACTTCTGCCATCGTTTTTTTTGGTTCAAATGGCGGTGGCTTGGTGGGTGCCATAATTCTTGACATATCATCCAAAATCAGCCAAAGCCGTAAGAAGTTCTTCATGGAAATATGTCCAGCATCCTCAAATCGACGAATCGTTGGTGCTAGAAGCCTGATTTTTGCCGCCAAGATGCGTCGTGACATTATTTGCTCTTTTGCGTTTTTGTTTCAAATAAGCAGCTAAATCACGGCGTGCATCAAAGTCATCATATAGCTGCAGCACTATAACCTCTCTTCATCCAATGATTTTTGGATTGATAACATATTATCAAAAATGAGCGATTTTTGCCATTTTTTGATCATATATTACCAAAAAGCTGATTATGCTGTTTAGGCATTGAATGTTTTGCATTGAGGAAAGTGTATGAATTAACTAGGGCTTATGGGGTTGCATTGATATTCTATAAGCCATGCTTTAGACCAAAACACTCTGCAGGGTTTCAATTCAGCCCCTCATGGGCAATTAACTTCAAATAGAAGTATTTAAAAAAATCTTTGAAAAAACAATTAACCAAAAGAAATAAGAAATAACATTAGGAAGGATGGATAAAACCTGAAACCAAAACAGTCCAATGGATAAATTATTCACTTGTATTAAATAATCAAAATATTTAATAATGCCTGTCGTGATTTATTTGATGTGCATGCTCCATGAAAGAAGATATAGTAAAGGGGATCATTTCACGCAGGCTAAAGTGATAATTAACAACAACGCCCTTGTGGACGCCATCCACTACATCCCCCGACCCACTGCTTCTACGAAATTGTCTAACATTCCCAGAATGATCAAATATACCTTTAAATACATCAATATGATTATAGTAGAATTTTGTACCTTCCCCTGTTATACAAGGCCTATTTGATACCACCCACATAATAAAGATCGGTGCTTCCTCAATATCGCTTTGATCAATATAATGTTCCAGATCGGACCGGTTTAAAGCTACAGTCTCAGACGGTAGCAATCCGCTGTATGGTAAGTGCTTTTCGATAGTCATAAAAGTCCTTCTCTGCGCCTTAACCTCTAGAAAACACAGCAACTTCCCACCTTCTCGGTCATAAACCTCAATATCAGGGTATTGATCCCTTTCCGTTTCTACTGCATAATACCCACAATCATTGAGCTTTTCCCTAATTTTCTTTTCGTATTCTTTAGAATAATCCAGATCGCTTAAAAAATTATAAACCCCCTTTGACCTGCCATCACATTTTGTTGGACAGGTTGCGCAATTATACAAATAACTCATAGTCAACTCATCTCAAATTTTTGCCAGTTGGAAAAAGTTCAGATCTTAATTCTCTATACCTGTTATCATCAGACATTAATTTTTTGTACAGACGTGGCTCGTTTGCTTTAAGCTTACATAAGGCAGCGTAAATCTCATTGCTTGTATCGAAATCTGGAATTTGCAGTACATCTTGAGATCTTTCTATTTTGTTTCTTAATAAATAAGCGTAAATCTCCTCCCATACTTCTGGCCGATTAAATACTTCTATGAAAAGAGCACTACCATATTTGATTTCGGCAACAACATCTTTTGGCATATCATTAAGCATTTGCTCCTGGTAGTACCGTCTATTTTTAACTAAACTCTCGTCGACAAACCACATGACCGCAATAATCTGCTTACCAGGGTACTTTTCCTTTAAACAATTAACTTTTTTCTTAAAATTTAAGAATTGACCACGTTTTTTCGTACTATCGTGATCATCTCTAATTTTCTGTTCAATTAGATAAATTACATCGTCGCGTTGAAAAACTTGATCCGCACTCAAAGGGAAGCCATCTTCATCATTTCCAATATTTTTAAGGAGATTTGTGTATCCCATGTGCTCAATGTACTGAGTGATGATTTCTTCCATAAAATCCCCAAATTTAATCTCTTGACTCTGCGTGACATTCTGAATTATTTTGGTTTTTGCATTAGTTAGCCTGAAGACGCCAGTGTATCTGGTTGGGTTATTTATAATATTTATCAATAGGTTATAAATAAAATCATCGCCGAAATTACCCACTCTTTTTCTTAATATATTTGAAAACTCTTCATAAGGTTTAATCATTGTCTGCATCCGTAAAGAAATCAGCCACCTTGATTTGTAAGGCATCCGCTAATTTGTACATATTAATTAAACTAATATTCCTCTCACCTCTCTCAACACCTCCGATATAAGAACGATCGAGCCCACTATTAAAAGCAAGCTGCTCCTGACTTAGACCCTGTTTTTTTCTATGGGAGGATAGGGCTTGTCCGAACCTGATTTGATGAGGGTGTTTATTCATTTGAAGATTAAATCAAAATTATTGTGAGACATCTACGGACTTTAAGTACCATAACACTACTTTGTTAAGGAATAAAATACATGTTCCTTTATTTGGCATATAGCCACTTTATGATCATTAGTGGGTTGAGTTGAGTTGCCCTATGTCATATAATGAACCCTTTATCAAGAAAAGCTGGTTCCAACTATTTTCAGCTTCTAAATTAATAGAGAATAAAATGATCCTAAACCAAATAATAAACGGTGATGCCATCCAGAAACTCAATGAACTGCCCGAAAACTCAGTAGATCTCATTTTTGCAGACCCTCCCTATTGGATGCGCGTGGATGGTGTATTGCAACGCGTAGAAGGTACTGATTTTGATGGCTGTGATGATGAATGGGACCAATTTGATACACTTGAGCAATACGAGCAGTTTACTAAAGATTGGCTTTCTGCTTGCTATCGCGTTTTAAAGCCCAATGGTTCTATTTGGGTCATTGGTGGCATGCAGTGTGTCTATTCCATTGGTGCGATTATGCAGCAACTAGGCTTTTGGCTAATTAATGATGTGGTGTGGCATAAGAAAAACCCTACTCCTAACTTCAAAGGCACACGACTAAATAATGCTCAAGAAACCTTGATATGGGCCACTAAATCAAAAAAATCCAAATACACTTTTCACTATAAAACCGCCAAAGAGCTTAATACCGATACAGTAACTCCAGAAGAATATGCTGCTGGCGTACGCAAACAAATGGGTTCTGTTTGGCGCTTCGCAGTTTGTTCTGGCAACGAGCGCCTTAAAAATAGCTCGGGGGAGAAGTTACACACTACACAAAAACCGCAAGAACTGCTTGAGCGTATTATTGCTATTAGTAGCAATAAAGGAGATGTAGTGCTTGATCCGTTTGGTGGAACAATGACTACTGCAGCAGCAGCTAAAAAACTAGGGCGCAATTACATCACTATCGAACGCAGCTTAGAGTACTGTCACTATGGGAAGCACCGCTTAGATTCTGTTGTGTTTGATTCTTTTGAAAACCAAAATATTGCCAATGCTGTTTTTGATATCAAGCCTCTCAAGGTAACTATGAAAGATATGATTGGAGATGGCTATTTTATTGAGGGTGAATGGTTCTATTTAAAAACAGGAAACAAAGTTGCCACTCTACTCGCCGACGGCAAGCTTTTATACAACGATGAGGCAATTAATATGCATACATGTGCAGCACTAGCCAAAAAAGCAAAAGCTGAACGCTTAAATGGCTTTGACCACTGGTATGTGATGCGCGATAACGAACTAATATCCATCAATGAGATACGAAATTCTTATAGGTCTAAGCAGGCCATATAGATGCAAGGCTTGGCTTGGCCTACTTATCACCTCTAAATACCTAGCTCTTCACCATACAAGCAGAATGACACCTGTTTGTATGGTGTCATATCTCACTTAAAACCCTTATAGCAACCTCAAATCTTTCGGAACGGCTATATTCTTTGCAGTGTAAAGCGATTTTGATTACTCCCTCGCCATCCTTCTTCGGGATTAAAGAGTAATCCTCTATTCTTACACATTCTTCATGCATTAACTCTTTGAGATTGATGACGATTTTATTACCTTCTGTATAGTGCAAAAAATTAGGATTTGGTATTTTCTTCAGTACATGCATAGACTCATTGACTACCATATTAGGTGCCTTTACTGTTTTAAATACATCCATGACAGAGCTGTTTAAAATATCCAATGAACTAATTACGCTACCAGGATAAGACCTTTTACTCCTTTCATATTTCTCATAAGCTAAATCAATTGGATTTTTTATATTTTCAACCTGTTCTAACTTGTAATTCCAATCGGCGATAAGGGTGTTAATATCTTCATCCTCCTTAACGCTCACAATATCTGGGAATTCGATAATCACCTTCGTCTTTTCAGCCAAACAACTTCCTATGTTGGCCAAATCAATCACTAATGGTAAAGATTCATGGGTGTGTTTATGTAGTTCAGTCTTTAAAGCATCGTATTCATCGTAGTTAATACTTCCAACCTTATCATTGTACTCATCCACCATCTTTTGGGATAAAAAATCTTGGAGATACTCCGGGATTTCTGTTATCAGGTGGTGTCTAACAACAGTTTGATTGCAAGGCAGAGTTTTTAAGGTAATATCCTCCCCCTTATTGATCTTTAGCTCTAGTTTTGGTGTGCGCGGTGCTGGCTCGTTACATGGTGCTATTTGCGTGCCATCAGCTCGGATCCAGCCAACTAATTCATTTTCAAAATTCTTTTCAATATAGCGCAAACTTTTAAAAACAGCATTCTGTAGCTCGGTAGAATTTTTAAAAAATTCGACCATATTGTTAGTAACTTCCTGTCTGAAACCCTGTAGGAGTTCAGGATTGTCGCGCTCAATATCCTTTACAGCAAGGTTTGGGAGTAATGTCTCGTCCATAACGATGCAAAATGAAGGCTTTCCTAGCTTTTTAGCGTACTCATATTCAAGGTGTGTGTAACTCTTTCCAGTACTTGGATCAACCGAACCGTAACGACCGCCCAATATCAACATATAAATATCGGAGTCGTCAATCCATTTCTTGATTATTTCCCACTGACTTTGATTAGAGGCAGCAAATAATTCCATTCCTGCAGGAATATGTCCTTCTGTCAAAATTGCCTCGACAGCCGCTTGTCTTTGTTCTATTAGGTCAGTATATGTTGAACTAACAAACACTTGGTAACGTTTTTTCATCTCAAACCCTTAAACTTCCCCAGTCCACTCAACACCCAATCACTTGTTTCCTCATTCATGTGCTTATACTTGCCCACAACAATATTGCTTGCTTTTACCCCGTTAACACCAAACTCATCATAAATGCTTTGTTCAAGACGGCCCTTATTATCTTCGAGTATATTTACCAGCATTTTAAGCGTATAACCTCTGTCCCAATCAAGTAGAAACCTCTCTTCGTCCAAAACCTTAACAACAACTCCACTTGAGCTTTGTTTGTCACGAGATTCGCAATCCAGGAAGTAGTAAATAGAACTATCAATCTGCAATCTAAGAATGTACACAGACCGCGGAAAACTACCTTTGTTAAGAACAATCGGTTCAACTATCTCGCCTTGTCTTTCCCCGAGTTTATCGCAGCAATCAATCTTCACTTTATGATAACCGTGAAAATTAGCATTCTGCTTGAGATGTTGTGCATACTTCAAAAGTCTTTGGTATTGACTGTCAAATCCAGTTATACCAAATTCATCTTTTTCGCTATCAACCAGCGTAACTTGAAGCAGGCCAGTAGTGCCACCTGCACCAATTCTATGGCCATCGGTATATCCTTCAGGTGGTGGCTCCATTACCACTCTTGTGGTGTTTGCACGCAACTGTTCTTCTAAACTGATATTTTGATTTCGAGCTATTGTTCGTGCATCGCCCACGGTCTGTATTCCCTGTCTGACGACAGCTACATTTCGATTATCAGCCGTTTCATCCTTTAGCATGATTTCATTGTTTGCAATATCATGCATTAAAATTTTGGCAGTGTTGCTTTTGGGATAGTCATACTCCCCACTGGCTGTGCGTTTTGCTCTATCCACATCATAAAAAACCGTTTCGCCTTGTGGCATTGATATACCTGTAATTTCGGTACAAAGCAGTGTTTTGTCATCAATAGCAATGTAATTGCATAGTAGGTGAACAGGCTGACTGTGGTAAGGCACAACTTTAAGATAGCTATAGGAATACCCATGATTCTTTAGGTTGCTGGCGAAATTCTCACGAACGCGAGCATTGAGTTTTCTAACCACATTTTGCGTGTGGTGGTCATTTTTGAGGTGGTACAAAAATACAGAATCAGCCACCAAGAGTTCATCTGGAATAAATACCGATTTAGGGCATGATGGGTTCCTATAATCAAGATGCAATATATCGCAAACATCATCCCATAAGTATCCCAATAGAGTGTTTGAGATGCTTTTTGACACCCCGTAATGTGCTTGAAGAAATGTTAGTGGATGGATAATTATTAGTTTTTCAGCACCGTTAATTGATGCAGGGACGGTTAGAATTGTGTTGAAGTCTTGAAAAACAAATCGACTGTGACCTTTGTTATCTTTATTTTTTGAAATATGATAATGTCTTTTCAGGGATTCTGGAAAATCTTCATTGTGTAGATTTTTATACTCTATGTTTGTATCAACGGAACCCTCATACCCTACATCCCTTAACATAACAAGAGTGTCGCTAGATGCTAGTAATTTTGAGCTGCAAGTCCCATTAATCCAAACAGAGCCAATAGGCATCTTTGGAATAAGCTCAATAGGTATCACAGCTCTGGTATAAAATTCACTTTTTTGATTAACAAAATAAACTTCGACTCTGATACTACCATTTCTGATACTACCATTTTGTTTGTTTGTTAGTCTTCCATACCAACTAACAATATATGGAGTATTAGCTCGAAAATCTTGAGTTAAAAATTCCTGAATGTTAATTCTGTTTTCGTAATGATGATAGGGTAGTACTTGAAATCTTTTAAAACTGCTCATGCAACATCCCCTTCATGACATTTATTTTGGGTAAATGACATTAATTTAGGGATTTGACAGCTGCATTGTGGGCTTTTACTATGCAAGCAAAGCGCAGTTGCGCAACGAGTACAAGATAAAGCGTATCACCGCCCAAGTGCTAGAAAAAGCCGAAAAAACCATGCAAGCTGAACTTGACGCACTGGAAGATTGGCTAAATGGCGAAGTATATGCTTGGGCTATCAAAGACGAATGCGGCAACTACCTTGATGGTTGCAGTGGCTACCTTGATGAAGAAATTTGCCAAAGTGATTTACAAGAAGTCTTGTCAGAATATGGCGTGGAAGCCGCCTAAGTGATGATGGACTTATTGCGGCAAAGGTGATATTATGTTCAAAGATTTTGAAAAGTTCACTGCACAAAATTTGGAGGAGCTTGATAAAATGATAAGTATGGCAAAAATTCTAAACGATATTGAGCTTGATAAACAAAAATTCCAAGCTGAACGAGAAGCCGAGCGAGCAAAACTGGAAGCTGAACAGGAACAAAACAGAATTCAAATGGAATTGGCACGTCAAAGATACGAGATTGACCGCCAAAAGATTGAAGCTGAAGTTGCGCACATCAAAAAACAAAACCAGTTTTTTCCATGGATAGCTGTTGCGATTGCTATTATTGGTACAGTTGGGGTTACAATTAACGCTATTGGACCACAGCTTGTAGAACATTTTCTTAAGTAACCAAAACCCGCCCAGTGCGGGTTTTTTGTTGTCTGGCAGTTGTGCGCCTTGGGTGGATTGACTAAATAGCAGCCTGCGGTGATAAGCGATTGTGGTAAGCCTAACGGCCAATGATGGGGCTTGGATATATGGTTTTCTTTCTAGTGTCTTTTCCATCTTATTATACACCCATCAACCAAACAACCTTACGGAGCATACCCCATGGCTAATATTTCAACCGCTTACGGCACAGTAACCGTTAAATGCAAAGACCGCAAAGGTCTAGCCCTGCTTAATAAAGCCGTTCAATTCATTCATAATGACACTGTGGCAGGCAACTACGGCTTTATGATTACACACATTGACCCTGCCAACGTTATCCAGTTAGAAGACGGTGAAAGCTATCATTTTACTGGCGTTGGTCGATGGGAATTTTCAAACGTCATGAAATATTGGCTTGATTGGCTAGATGAAGACTTGCAAGCCAAACTAAAAACGTTTGACTGGGAATTGCAATTTGAGTACACCGATTGGGAGCCAGGCAATCTGCAGCTAGTGCAAGAACTTTTCATTTGTGGCAGTTATGAAGAAGACTACAGCCGAGTGGTTTATGCTCAGTTGGTAGAAGGTGAAAACCTACCTTACACAGCCGAAAACCTAAACAAACATGGCTTTGTAGATTATGCAATGGACGGTTCGCCTGCATTTTATAATGATATTGCCGAGCTGGCTCAAGACGTTTTTGATGTTGATGAAGTGGACGGTGGTAAGTTGGTACAAGATTATCCACAAATTTTTGAGAACCAGTGCTACCACGATTATGAAGAGCTGATGTGCGCACTAGAAGACATTAAGGACGATTATTTGAGTAAAATGGAGTAAATAAGAGTTTCAAACCTAAAATACAACAAACCCTAAGCCAACCGCTTGAGGCTATTAACAGCCCCTTGAAATCTACCTAAACCTACTCTTTGCAGACAACGGTGAAGTAGGAAGAAAACACCAAGCCTACATTGAGTAGATTTGGGTAGGTTTTTCGGAACGGAAATTCACCAAGCGTTGCAATCGTACATTGCAAGCGTAACTAATCAAGCGGCTGCATAGTCGCTTATGTGAAAAAAGGAAAAGCAAACCGCCCTATATGGGCGGTTTTTGCAGGCGTGATATATTTGCGCCATAAACATGATAACCTTCTCATGTTCAAGATTCGTCAAAACGTAAACATGATAGTCTAAAAAGGGAGCTTTGCTTTGCGTAGAACATGCGCGGCTATCACGTTCGTGATACGGCTTATAAGACATTGATTTATAACGCAAATCTTGTTTGGTAAACTCACGAAATTATCAGACAAAGGGAGAAATGCTTTGTTTTATTGAAATTTCTGCAGACTGGGCAAATCTAGCATAGACAACCTAAGCCTAACGGCAGACCTGAAGGGGTTTGGGCAGTTGTTTCGTCTTTCTGCGCTCTTTCTTGTTCTACTATATACCCATAGCGAACGACAACACCGCTATAAACCAACAACCAACTATAGGAAAATGAATCATGCTTAATCGTGTAACTCTAATCGGCAGCCTTGGCAAAGACCCAGTTATCCATAATACCCGTGATGGCAAAGGTAAAGTTGCCACACTTTCAATCGCTACCAGTGAGCGCTGGACAGACCGCAATACAGGCGAGCGCAAAGAGCAGACCGAGTGGCACACTGTAAAGTTTTTTGGCAATCTTGCAGAGATTTGCGAAAAATTCCTTGTGAAAGGTTCAACCGTTCATGTTGAAGGTTCATTGGTAACTAACCATTTTGTTGATAAAAACGGTCAAGAGCGCAGTCAGCTACAAATTCGTGGCACGATGATGAATTGGGTAGGTGGTAATCGCAGAGACCCAAAAGCACCAGCGAACTTTCAAGCGCAAAACGGATTTAATCAACAGCGCAGCCACAATGGCAATCAAGCACAAAATTTCAACCGCCAAGGTCAAAACCGTGGCTTTAATCAACCAATGCAAGCCCAACAAGCACAAGCTCAGGCAAATGCTTTTGTGCAAGGCGATGATGTTTGGGGGTGGTAATTATGCAATACGGCAAAACTGTTTTGGTGAGCATTGACGTAGAAACGCTAAGCGCAGACCCGCTTAGCGCAGCCCTAGTAAGCGCAGGCATGGCTGCTAAAGTATTGGGCGGTGAAATGCTGGACACCTTCTATGCAGAAATCGACCCTAAGTCTGCTTTGGGCTATGGCACGCAAGACGATGAAACGCTTGCATGGTGGGAAAAGCAAAGCGATGAAGCCAAAAGTGCGCTAAATCGTGGCACAGACAGCGTAGAAAAGGCGTTGACCGCCCTGCACCAAGCCATCACACGCATTGGCGAGCTTTCTGGCGGTGATTTTGTGGTGATTGCACGAGCACCGACTTTTGATTGTACGATTTTGCGTCAGCATTTCAAACAACTGGGCTTAGATACGCCTTGGCATTATTGGCAAGAACGAGACCATCGCACCTTTGAAAGCGCACTTACACTTGCAGCCAATTGGTCTACCATGACTTATAAGCAATTTGTACAAGGCAATGTGGCGCATGACGCACTAAAAGACGCTTTGGCACAGCTTAATTATGTTGACTATCTAGTAAATGCAGTAATGACTGTCAACGAAACCATCTAAATATTTGTACGCCATATAAGGACGATTGGCGACTACCAGCTTACTCATTGGTTCACAAGGACGTGGCTTGCTTTAGAAAATCCGCTAAAGCAAATGGTTGTGACGGTCGATTCACCGCCCATTAGTGGCGGTGTTTTTGTATTGATGATTTGTGGTGAGCGGTGCGCACCAGCCGCTATTGCATGACAGATAGCAGACATGGAAGCGCTAACGCGGTGGGTGGGATTTGGATATTATGGTTTTCCTGCTCTCTGTTTTGCGCTCTATTATGTCTATATCAACCAACAACGGAGTAACCGCCATGACAACCGCCCTGCTTGTTAAAGAGCTTAAGCAAAATCAAGAAGACTTTGAGTTTTATCCAACGACAGCCGAAATGATTGAGGCAATCAAAAATGACTTAGATACGGCAGAAATAGGCAGCCGGATAACCTTGTTTGAAATTGGTGCTGGCGATTGCCGTGTCAATCAGGCTATAGCAGATCACCTTGATGCGAAATCTGTCAGAGTGGATATTTTAGCCATTGAAAAAGCAATCACGCACATCAAAAACTTCCCAAGAAACGTTAAATTTGTGGGTGCTGACTTCTTTGAAACGAATTTAGTTGCTATCAAAAGCAGCATGGTATTTTGCAACCCGCCATACAGCGAATATGAATGCTGGATGGAGCGCATTTTAACCCAAACCAATGCTAGCGTTACTTACTTTGTTGTGCCACAACGCTGGCAAAACAACGACGCTATCAAACAAGCGCTATCTGAATCAAAAATGACCGCTAAAGTTATTTTTGAGGGGGATTTTTTAGAAGCGGATAGAAAGGCGCGCGCTAAGGTTCAAGTGGTGCGCGTATATAAGGCGCAGGGCTTGCCAAAAGGACAAAAATTTTACATTGGTTCAGCCACATCTGCTGATGTTAAAAGCACCCTTTTTGATGGGTTTGATGAAGCCAAAGAAATCAATGAAAGCCATTTTGATGAAGCGCAAGAATTGATTGCAACAGGCGGTTGCATTGATTCTATGGTGGCATTTTATAACAAGGATATGGATTCCTTGTTCGAATCTTATAATGCGATGGCTAAAATGGATGCACGCGTCATCAAATTGCTGAACGTTAGTAAGCATACGGCCATCGAAGCTATTAAGCAGGAAATCAAAAACCTGAAAAATGCTTACTGGAGTGAGTTCCTAAACCGCTATGAGCCGATTACGCGTCGTTTGACAAAAGACAGCCGTAAGAAATTGTATGAGCAAGTGCTCGATAACGCAAAAGAAATTGATTTCACTGCCAAGAATTGCTACGCAATCACCATGCTTGTGATTGACCGTGCGAATGAATATGTAGACACGCAAATCAAAGACTTATTCGTCAAGCATGCCAATTCTGACAATCTAAAGGCATACAAGTCTAATCAGCGAGTTTTTGAGAAAGGGGACTATCGTTACTGCCACCCTTTTGCAAACGATGAAATCATCAAACATTACGAATGCTCAAAGCTAGAATACAGATTGGTTTGTAACTGGTATATGTCGCGTCACAGTTGGGAAGTTAGCGCGGCTATGTACGACGTCATCAACGATTATAGGGTCGTTGCACGCTCTTTAGGACTTGGTGGCTGTTTGGTTTTAAATTCGCAGGATGATTTGTCAATAGGTAAAAAATTAGTAGTCAAGCGCATGGACTTCAATGTACCACAAGATGAAAACTTGTTTGATATTACCTTTTATAAGAAAGGTACATATCACATCCGCCCAAGCCAAGAATTTGCACTGCGCCTAAATATTGCGATTGGTAAATTGTTTGGGTGGTTGCATAGCGCAGAACAAGCAAGCCATGAACTTGATGTCGATATTGAGCAGGTTGCACCAATCTTTGAGAAGTCAAACAAAATCATGTTTGAGCAGTCTACAGAACTGCTGGGCATTGGCTTTGATGGTGAAGCTGCTTAAACTATTCACAAGCCCCATGCGATGCAAGCATGGGGTATTTTTTTGGGCGGTAGTAAATATTGTGCCAGTCATAGCAAAAAAGACATCGACGCGCTAACGCGGTGACTGGGTTATGGATTATGTTTTTAGTTTTATCCCCCTCTTTGGGCTTATCATAGCTACATCAACCAACCACAACGGAGCAACTGCTATGAACACTCAACTTCAAAACCAACTGGCTGTAATCGTCAAAGACCTAGCAAGCCATGTAGACGACAGCTATGGACTGGACGGCATTACCATTTTCCTTGAGCAAAGCGACCAAAACGTCAAAAGATTGGCGCAACAACTGGAAGATGGCGAAGAAACGTCTTTGTCTTATCGCTACTTTGACATTTCTATCCTAATGCTTGATAAGATTTGTGCGCATTTGGATGAAGACTATCATTTCAAGCACATTGTATCTTACATCATTGATGAGCTTTCATTCGCCAAATGGCAAAAACATAGTGCAGAAAATATCAAAGCCGCCATTCGCCTAGCCTATTTGCGTATGTTGGCTGATATGGTTGAAGAGCTTAGATACACTTATTACCAAGACCGCCTTCCCCTTGTTGCTGGCGTGTACCAAGGCAAAGCGTTTGATAGCATTCACGGACTGTACGAAATGCTGTTTCTTGATGGACGTGAAAGCTAAATGGTGGTATCATGGATAACGTAAATGATTTAGACCTAGAACAACTAAACATGAAGGAGTTGGAGCGAATGGCTGCCATTGTCAATATCAAGAAAATTCATTCTGAAAACATTGAATTGCAGGCGAAAACCAACCAAAGCCTAGCAACTATTGAGCAGATTAAGGCAACTGTAAATAAAATGCAAGCCGAAACTGAAAAAGCTAGAAAAGAGACTTCTTGGTTCCCTTGGGTACAAATTCTGACACTGCTAGCCACGCTTGTTACTGGTCTTTTGACTGGTGGTGTTGCCATGTACTTTTTAACCAAACTGATGCCAGTTTGACCCCACATTGCCACGCAAAGCCCTGCCTTACGGTGGGGTTTTTTGTTGTCTGCGATGTGCCAATGGGTGTGTTGCAATACATGGTAGACGAATACGGATTTGAAATTGTTGGCTATGGCTATCGCACTGGCGACCTTGGCGAAGCTCTTGCGATAGATATTTTTACAGTAGACGGCATTGTTAAAAGTGCTACTGAATGCAGCAAAGATGGGGTAGACGCGATTTGCGCCAGACATCAAATTGAGAGACCGTTGTACGAAATCTGTCAGTAACTTACTTGAAGCCTAGCCATTGAGCTGGGCTTTTTTTGCCTTTTGTTTTGGGTGATTGTGCAGTGATGGTAGGTAGACAAAGACAGCCTAACGGCAAACTATTGGGGCTTGGAAAATGGTTTTGCTCTTTGTTTGCCTTGCGGGTTTATTATGAACACACCAACCAATAAGGAGTGCAACCCATGACGAATTCAAGTGTTTTTGGCTTTTCAGTTTACGCTGTGATGTTCTTTGCATTGTTTTTTGTTGCATTAAAATCATGCGATGCAGAATACGAAAATCAACGAGCTTACATCAGCCAGTACAAGCAAGAACTTATGCAAGTGAGCGAGTAAAGGGGGCGAATTATGCAAGGTATTGATTATGATTTGGTGCCCTGCCACATCAGCGAGATTAAAAGTGGCGATACGGTTTTGGTGGATGGCAAGCTGAAAACCATCAGCCAAAGCAACATTAAAATCAAAGATGGCATGATGACTTTGTGCGGTGATTCTTATCATTTGGGCAACAAGCCAGTGCCAAGAGTGCGGATTAAGCGTGCAGTGTCTCAGAGCGTATCGCCCAAAGGTTTTGTGTATTGTTGAGCGAGAAAGCGGTTGTGATTGCAGCCGCTTTTTATTTTAGGTGGTGATGGTTTTGCAAGCTTTTAAGAGCTTTTGGGGACATGGGTGGGTGCGCAAATTGTGCAGATGGTTGTGCAAGATAGGATAGAAGTATTAAGGCTAACGCCATAGGTGCTTGGGATATTTTTGGTTGTTTTGCTTTGTTTTCTGGTTTATTATGTGGGCAAGGTTTGAAAAGGAGCGAATAATGAGCGATGATACTACCACACAATTAAGTTTTTCAGAAAGGCTTGGTGAGTCGTTTGGGAGGTTGTTGTTTATGAGAAACCCGCATGGTTTTTTGTGGGTGTTATCAACAATCGTGCACAGCATTACCGCAAATCCAAAGATGAGTTTGTGGCTGTATGTGAAGAGTTTTTTGGTGAGTGTGCTACTCGTTTTAGTCGCCCTATTCTTTCATGATGTGTTCACATCTACGTCAATTTATGACAGAACACAGTCGGGATATTTTTCATCATTGACTTATAATTTAGTCAAAGTCTTTGCATTTCCTTTGACAACTTTTGTGTGGATTGTGATGTGTTGTGGCTATTATAAAGGCAGACAAAATTATCAATTCATGCAAAGAGCTGGCATCAAAGATGAAGCTAAGCCAAGCAAAAACCAAAGCGAGCAACAAAACAAACCATCATAAATTTGAATTTAAAAAGAGGATAAAAAAGTTATGGCAGGCAAAGAATTTGCACCTTATGTAAGAAACGAAGAAAGGTTTAAGAACCATGAATTGATGCTTGATAATTTCAGTATTTATTGTACTCCGAATCTCGATTATGATAAAACTGTGGAAAAATCTGTGGACATCGAAGGCGTGGTTTTAGGTTTTCAAGTAGAGCCTACTGGCAACTTATTCACGCTGCAAGTGGGCGATGATTATTACAACGAAGAGGTGTATGTGCTCACAGAAAAGTGGGTGAGGAATGAATCTAAAGTGCGCGTTGCTGGTCCTTTGGTAGAGTATCAAACCACTCAAAGAGATGAGCATGGCGTTAAACATCCAGTCACTTTAAAAGTGGTTGTGCCTGATGAATGGGAAGTGCTGATGGATTCAAGGTTTGGTCTTTGTCATCTTGGAGTGCTCTTTCCAAAGGAAGCTGATTTGACTTGGCGCGTCAAAAGTCTTAAAGAAGTGATTGCTTATCAGTGCCAAGATTTGGACTGGTGGCACAAAGACATTGTGCTTAGTCTTCCACCAGATGATCAATGCACAGATAGAGAATTGTTGATCAAAGAGTACGGACGTGGCGTCTTAAAAGACAAACAAAAAGAGCTTCGTGAGGCAATGAAATCTCAAAGAAAATGTATTGAAGCGTATGGTGAATTTCTAGAAAGACGAGAGTTTTTTAGAACGCAATTAAAACAAATGATGGGTGAAGAATACTCTATTACAGACACTATCTATAAAGGTAATTGCCTAAAACGCATCGAACAAAGATGGGAAGGCATGCGCAAAGTTAAAATTTACCTGTAGGCTTTCTTGGAAAAGATTAAAGACTTTCTGTAAAAAGAAGGTCTTTTTTTATGCAAAAATGCGCTTAGATTTGAACTTGCAAAAGTGGGTGTATTCCCCCTGTTACATCGCTGTTTTTTACACCCAAAAATCTTCATAAAAAACACGGGTTTTACTCACTGCTACATAAAACGGGCTTTATACTACATAAAACCAGCATACGACTACACAAAACAAGCCAACTGCGTCATAAAACTGGCTTAATGCGTCAAAAAACGAGCATTCTGCGACATAAAATCAGCATTTTACTGCATAAAACAAGCGCCCTACTACATAAAATCAGCTCACCACGTCATAAATCAAGCCTTTTACAACACAAAACGAGCAGACAACGTCATTAAAACGGCTTATTGCGACACGAAATCAGCGCATCACGACATAAATCAAGCACACCACTACACGAAACAAGCCAATCAAAGCATAAAATCAGCCGTTTGCGTCATTAAATCAGCATAAAAAGACACAAAACCAGCTTATCACTACACCAATCAAGCCAAGCACGTCATAAAACAAGTTTACTGCACCATAAATCAAGCTCTGTAGTGCACAAAACCCGATTTTTACGTCTTAAAACCAGCAGCAAACGACCTAAAAAGAGCGGCACGCTACACAAAACCAGCCTACCGCGTCAAAAAGCAAGCTTTTAGCGCACAAAACCTGCAAAAATGGCTATTTTTTGAACTTAAGATATGCTAATATGTGTATGTAGTTATAGTGTACTTTGATACACCTTATTCAACTCAAAACCCAACCACTCATCTAGGAGTTTTTTATGCAAAAGCGATTTTTACCATTCGTGATCGGTGCTGGCGCAGTGGCACTGACTGGCTGTGCGACCACAACACATCACATCAATCAAGCGAACGTGCAGAGCTATTCACCCGTTGAAATCATCGCACAAGAATCACAAAAAGCCGCCACGGCAATGCAAGTTTTAACCAAATATCGTCAAGCACAATCTCGCACTTTGGACATGCGCCAAGCAAGTTTTGAGAACGATAAAGTCTATGTAGACTACATCGGAAAACCAAGACAACTGCTTGCAAGTGTGGCAATTAAGTACGGCTATCGCTTCATTGAAGTGGGCAATGTTCGTGATTTAGACACGGTGAATTTCACAAAAGTGCATGGCACACCAGAAGATATTTTGATTAATTTGAATGCGAAGCTTGGCGACACTGCAAGCATTGCAATTAACAAACAAGACAAAACCATCACACTGATTTACTAATCAAAACAGGCAAGTCAAAACATGAAACCAGTCAAAATATTTACAACATTATCGCTGTGTTTAGGTGCGATTTTTGCAACAGGCGCTTCTGCAAATTGGCATTTTGATTCAGGAAATCAAACTCATTTTTCAAGTGCAGAAGACTTTCTAAAAGCGCAATCTAAGATTCATCGCATTGCAAAATCAGCTGAAGATATGCAGCAGTCTGTGCATTTAAAAGCGATTGAAGATTATGCAAAAGGCGTAGCGATGCAAGCAAGTATTCGCAGCAACATGCGCCAAATTAATAATTTGATTGCTGCAAATGCACGCAACTTGGATGCGATTTATGACTTCACTCCGCTTATGATTCAGGGCCGTGTTGTGCCGCCAGTAGTCACTGAAGCGACAGGTTTATACAATCAAAATGGCAGAATGCAAGTGCGTCTTACTGACCGAGTTTATGAAATTGCCAAGCAAGCTCACATCAGTTCTACTGCTCCAAACTGGAGAGACTATTTGCAATTTTCTAATGAAGCAGACGCGTATCACGACTACATTTATCTAACCGCTGGACTAAAACCGAACGGCATTTTGGAAAGAAACGTTTGGGAAAAAGCCACAAAAGAAGGCTGGCAGCTTGGGCAAAAACAAGCCAATACCATCTTGCTAGAAGCAATGGATAGACTCAACCGAGACTACATCGGCATGGTGAGATTCCATCAACTTGCAGCTAAAGGCAAGTTAGATATGCCTGCGCTTTCCTCTTATAAGTTGTCAGACAATACCGATGGTATTCGTATGCTGATGGGTGAAGAGCTGCTACAAATTACTTCATTGCCAGAGTTCAAAGTAGAGCCAACTGGTGTTAGAAAAGGCAGTAGGTACGATTTAGATACCCAAGGTCCTTTACAAAATCTGACACTCATGGAACACGACACTGCGCTCGAAAAAGAAAACGATCAGCCAGTAATTGAACAAACAAATAAGGCGGTTAACGAACAACCAGTTGTTGAAACACCACCGCAATACACCATTGTTGATCAGTACGAAACCAGAGAAGAAGGTCAGTATTTGGTAAGCACAATTCGCACAACAGTCATTGGCACAAAACAAGATGTTGTAGAAGAAATGCCTAACCACGACCAGTCAGTAAGCGATGGTGTAACCCAAAATGACGTTCAATAATTTGCTAGAAAGTCATGACATTTTAGAAGAGCACGAAGAGGTGGCTGCTGTCACCTCCAATGCCGCTGCTGACCTTCCAAAGCTACCTTGGCTAACAAATTATCAAGACCCGCAGTTGTTCAAAGAAGGCGAACTGCAACCTATTTATGCGCTATTTAATGAAATATCGCACCAAAAAAACGTATCGGATGTAATCATTTCACCGGGCTTGCCGGTGATTATTAAAGTCAAACGTAAAGGCTTGTTTGCAATTACCAAACGCACACTTGACTACTTAGAAGCAGCAAGTTTGGTGCGTGTTATCACCAATAACCAACATGCAATTTCGACAGTTAAAGAAGGCATGCCGCTAAGTGGTATTGGTCGTTTGATTCAAGGCGATGTGGTGGATTTGCACGCAGCAGAAACATATGTTGAATATGCGTTCCAAAGAAAAACGCGCTACCGCTATGAAATTGTTGGCTCATCATCTGCTGAACAAGAGTCATCTTTTTCGATGGTATTGCGCCCTATTCCATCAGAGCCGCCAGTATATTCAGACTTAAATATTCCATTGGATTTTGTGAATGATTGTATTGTTACGCAGGGCATTGTGATTATCGGTGGTGCAACTGGTGAAGGCAAAACCACCCTACTTTCATCAATCATTCGCTACATTTTAGAGAACGACACACAGATTAAAGGCAACATCATCACGCATGAAGACCCAATCGAGATTGCCTATGACTTAATCAAAAGCCAACATTCTTATGTAACGCAATCAGCGATTGGTCCACACATTAAGACCTTTGATTTGGCAAACAGTGCTGCCATGCGTCGTTCATCAGATTTAATTTTGGTGGGTGAGCTTCGTGATAACCAATCGGTTGATAAAGCCGTTGAATTGTCATTAACAGGCCACCCAGTGTTTGCAACCACGCACGCAAGTAACGTTTCGGCCATCTTGCCACGCCTGCTTTCGCGCTTTCCAAAAGAAATGCAAACACAAAAATGCTTTGACATTATTGAAGCGTCGCGCGTATTCGCTTCACAAAAATTGATTTGGACAACGGACGGCAAAATCATGGCCGTGCGAGAACATTTAAAGTTCACTCCCCCGCTGCGCGCATACTTAAAACGCTATACAGACGACCCTACAATCGTTGCAAGAAAGATTTCAGGCATCATGGCTAGGGGTTTGTTTGGTGTGGTGAATTTTGAAATGCAAGGCAGGGATTTGCTTCAAAAGAACATCATCAATGTTGAAAACTACCGACATTTGGTAGACGCAACAGACCCATTAGACAAAGAAACTTTAGAAGCTTTAGACGAATGCTAACGATAGGAGACAGCAAAAATGAGACACGGTCATTGGTCGCAAAGCAGCCGCGAATTTACGATTTTTGGGCTACCAGCAGGTCCTTGTATCTTGAGTATTGTTTTTATTTTGATTGCAACTAGAGGCTTCCCATTGTTCTGGTACATCATGTTTGGTATGTGGGCTTACTATATTGTATTTGTTTTCATTTTGAAAATCAGACCGCGCTACAGCATTCATTTGATGAGAACTTGGCTGGTTGGCAAAGATAGAAACGCCAAGAACGAAAACAGTTACCTTCAATACTAAAGGATAAGCCATGCAGCCAAATGCTTTATCGGTCATCATAGTGCCACGCGTTGATGGTATTGAATTTTGTATGTTTGCAAAGGACAAGCCTTTAAAAACTGAAAGCAAATCAGTGAATATCACCACTGATATGCAAATGAAAAAGCTGTTGCCATTTGGGCAAGAGTTTAATTCAGTGATTGACTTAACAATACCAAACAGCGAATCGAAAATTCAATATTTGATCCACAACGCCCTGCCAGCAAACAAGTGTATTGAGATTGGTGAGTATGCCGGTGTGTTCTCATCTGCTGAACGCATTAAGGCTTTGGCTGCGCTTTGTGTAAAGCATTTTCCTTCTATGTTAGAAGCCTATTGCCAAGAACATGAGATAGCCAAAGATGGTTTGCAGCAAATATGGCTCTTAGTTGCATGTAGCACGCCTGCGCTGCCAGCCACTAAAGAAGAAGAGCAAAAGTACACAGACGCTATACAAGAGTTTATGGATCTGTGCACAGCTAATATGGGTCTGGCCGATACCCAAATCGTAGGTACAGTCGTATCATTACATACAACTATCATTCCCCATATCCTTGAGCAAACACAAGTATCACCCTATGGATTTATCTTGGTTGATGTAGCTGACTCGCAAGCAATCGCCATGGCTGTATCGCCTGATGGTTGTGCACTAGATGATTGCATTGTTATGCCTGAATGTGGTTATAAAGAGCTTTTATCGCAAGTCGCTAAAGCAGCCAATGAATCAATTGGACGCGATATTGCTTTCACTAGAAAGACGTTGACATCAATTTATGAGACTGGTGTTGTGGGTGCAGTGGGCAGCCCTTCTTCGCGTGATATTAAAGAGCAAATCAATGCCATCAACACCGAATTTTTTCAAAAATTGCAGCAAGGTCTAACTGCATTAAATCACACGCCAGCTTCTATTGGTGGTGTCGTGTTTTGTGGTTATAACCCGCAGATAATCCATTCACAAGATGAAAATACAACATATAACTTCATTGAATTTTCATATGCGCACGCATTAGCTAATTGGGTAGCGAATAATGTTTGAATTGCCAAAATATTTGTCTATTAAAATCCCGCAAAGCGAAAATAGCCTTATCGCTATATATCGTTTTAGATGTGCTTTAGATGAGATACCAACCGCCCTACTCCACCCTTGTGAAAAATTAGTGTATCAAAACACCTACCACAAGAATGTGCGCAGTAGATACTTTAGATGCATGGACGGCTTGTCTTATGCACTCATTGGTATGGCAAACCATCAGCAGACCTATACCGTGCTTAAAAAGGGTTCTGCGGCCAACAGACGTGCATTGAAGCAATTGGCTGATACCGTAGGCAGAAAAATGTCAAAGAACACCAAAGCAAGCAAGAACCTTGCAATGGTGACAGACGACAATAACTTTAGCCCTTTTTATTACACCTTGATGGGTGTAAAGCTGGTAAGTGCCCTTTTGTATTATGCCGCACAATCAATTGATAGCGGTGATTTACGCTATTGGAAGCATTTCCAAAAGCTCTTGTCATCACTAGGGTTATTCCAATCTAAGCGTGCCCCGGACTTATCTTTGCTTTCATTAGTGCGTATCAGCGCCAGCACAACCAATTATCTACCAGAGTTTTCATTCAGTATTCATGAAGTAGATGATAATGAAACGTTGGTCTGGCGTTATGAGCCTTCAGGAACGCCTTTATCGGTGGCTGATACTCCAAAAGTAGCACGCTCTGCTAAAGCAAGCACCATCGAGAAAAGCCCAAATAAAGCTGACAAAGCTAAAAAGGGCGCGCAGAAGCATAAAGCCAGTGATCAGAAACCTTTAGATGCCACACCTGCCAGTCCAACTGTGCCAAATCAAACACAGCAAGCAGCTGATGGCAAAACCAATCAAAATATAACCGATGTGCTCCCAATGAGTAAACCGCAGGGTAAAGCAATGGCAATACCAGCGGTATTCGGCCGACAAAACACAAAAGGTGAATGATAATGAGCACTGCGCCAAAACACAGTAGCAAGCCTTCTTCACCGCCACCATCAAGCGGAGGTGGTGGCGGTGGCGACAGCAACGATATTTTAAATATTGTTCTCGGTATCTTTGCATTGGTGGCGATGTATTTTTTAAATACGTCAATGTCAGCAATGACGCCATTCGTTTATTCGATCTTTACTTATCTACCGTGGATGGCGGCTCATTACTTGGGCAGAATAGGCTTAGTTTTAATGCTTCTCATTTACGCAGCCGTGTGTGTGATTGTAGAAGCCATATTCACCCATAGAGACTTAGAAGCAGCAAAAAAAGGACGCGTCTTATCAGCACAGCGTGGACGTTCAATGTTGTTTGTAGCACTGTACTTCTTTCTACTGGCAGCATGGCACACCTTCGCCAGCGGCCCACCGCAAGAGACGGGCTTACTATGGCATGTATCGGTACTATGTAACCCAGAAGACCCGGGCAGCCCTTATACAACCTGCCAAAACGGCATTGGCTCGTTTTTTGGGTCGGGCTTTTTATATGTCATCACTGCTATGTCTGTACCAAGTGTATTGCTGGTAGCACTTTTTGCGCCGCCACTTATTCGTGGCACGATTGCTTTATCTTCAGAGCACCCAGAACTCTCAATGCGCAAACAAATCAAAGGTTTTGATTCTTTTTTGGAGGCTTCAAGCGAAACTTTTCCGCATTTGAAGTTCTACAAAAAACTCAATCCTAATAAATACCCATTTTATGAAGGGATTTTTGCAAGATTGCTAAGAAGTCGTACCTTTGCTGTACAAAAAGGTTTGGTGATTGGTTTTATTCAAAGACCTTATAAAATCAGCGAGGTGCGTAATACGGGCACAAAGCCCCTGCTATCAGAAGATGGCGAAGAAGATTATAGCGGTAGAGACAATGACCTTGTTCCTATTTTGGATGACAAAAAATTCAATACTGAAATGCTAAAACAGCTTGGCAACCCTTTTACTGGTATTGAAAACCTATCTCCAGCTGAAACAGTGATTATGGGCACTATCATTGGACAATGCGCGTCAGCAGGTCCTGTGAATAGTGAAGATAGAAACAAAGCAAAAGAATGGGCTGAAAAACGCTCTAATGCGTTTTGGTCGTGGCTGGGTGATGTGGCACTAGAAAAAGCCAAAATACCTGCGAAAAAGTATACGGCAGCCATGAAAGCGAAATGGCCTGATGGTTATGATTTAAGCGCCCTACCCCCTATTGAAGAGTATCCAGAATTTAAAGAGTACCAAAGATACATCTATTATTGGTTTAATCGTTCTGAAGAAATCAAAAAAATCCGTAAGCAACATGCTTATACGCACACTATGATTTTAGCCATGTTGGTACGCTCAAGAGATGTGGGTACTTTGCAGCCAAGTATTTTTAGATGGCTAAGATTGTACGACAGAACCCTATGGGCTTTGGTGCAAAATTCGGGTCGTGGTGCGGTATTCGCTGAAAACATTGGTTCTGTGAGTCATTACCATGCAGAACTTAAAGCTGGCTACCGTTTGAACAAGCCAGATTTTAATGCCGCTTATCAAGGCTTGATGGAGCGTTTGTATTCTTTTTCATATACCAAAGAAGATTTGCGGTTGTTTGAAAAAGGTGAGCTGACGTACATCTTTAGAGAAGACCCGCCAATGATTGAATTTAAAGAAGGCGAAACCTACGAAAAAGAAAAAGGCGACATCAATATAGCTCATGATGACGATGACGAAGATTTGGATTATTGATTTTTTGAAAGTGTCCAGATATGGACACATCAAGAAAAAACGTTTAGGTAAATCTGTCCAGATTTGGACAGATTTCACAAGCCATCAAAACCGGTAGAAGTGTGTCCATATCTGGACACATCAACCAAAAAGTTAGCCACACTTAAAAGTGTCCATATCTGGACACCAAAGAACGAGAATCAAAATGTTTGAATTTTTAACATTACAAAATAGGAAGGCGCACCCTTCTGACTTCTTGGAAGTCGCACAAAAATATGAAAAAAGATATGAAGTTTTATCGTATCTTTTAAAGCTCAAAGTAATTGCTGAAACGGGGCTTTATACCAAAGACATCAAATTGTCAGTTGCGAAGCGTGAAAACCGTTTGTGCGTCGTTGCAGAAAGCTTAGGCAGTACAACCACCAAACAAGCTTCTGATGTGCTAAATGCTTACATCGACGACAGCGTTCAATACTATCATACATTAAAAAGCATGGTGTACGCTTACAGTAAGACCATCAAACCCTTTGCGTATGACTACACAGACCAAAATACATGGCGCAATCCGAAGCATTTGCTGCTCATGATGATTTTAGATGTGTACCTGCGAAATATTGACCCACACATTCAAAGTGCAGCGACCTTCCCAATTTATGAATTAGAAAAAGACAGTCTGTCTATCAAGTGCTTTAAAGGCATGGTGTTAGAAGGCGCAGAAATCACACGCAAAATATTTAATGGTACGCTTGAATATCGTCGCTTTGATTATGAAAGTTTTCCAGAGCCATTTTTACGCGGCAGATTACATAACTTTTCTCAAGAGCGATACGAAGAAGAATGCTCAAAACTTATCACGCGTATCGGACAAATTGTTCAAAACAATATGTTTGAATTGCAGGTAAACAGAACCAAAGAAAGCGACCAAGCATTTGCTATACTCACCGAACCTTCACAATGGGCATTGTTATTGGCGCATTGGGTGTCGTACAACCATACCTATTTTACGACAGCGGTTTTAGGCAAAGCTAAGCAAGCGTCAGCAGTTAGAGAAAGAAATCGCGGTTTGTATTTTGCGTTGCAATCACTAGTGCCAGCAGTTAATTGGATTTTTGCAAATATTAGAGGGAGTATTACATCATTAGCAGACACCATGCTGAGGGCTTTTGATGAATATGCCACAAGTGCCATTGAGCAAAGCAAAGAATACAATTTGCAGCCAATGCTGCTGCCAAATGAACTAATCAATCTTCTTGAACGAAACGATGGTTTTGCACGCCATGCAGCAGCCAACATATCACTTAATGATGAACCATTGCAATTTAAGCTATTGTTGGAAGCATTTGTGCAGATGATGAATATTTATCAAGACATTGAGACGCAGGCAAAACAGCAAAGCAAGAACGAGCCAGTTATCAATTTGATTGCAAGAAAGCGAGTGCCGCTGTATTACAAAGCACTGGGTGCGCAAAGTTTTCAAGAGCGCTTAGATACTCTAGGTGAGCGTCTTGCTCAAAATAAAACCCAAGACAAGCCATCCTATTGTCACAACCTTGCAGGCGTGCTAAATGTGCAAGTGATGTAAAAAGTGTCCACATCTGGACAGATGCTTTGGATCTGTAAAAAAAAAACAAACGCAATTTAGCCAGTGTCCATATCTGGACACGCAGGCTGAATCAAACCAAAAAATATAGAAAGGTGAAAGTGTCCACATCTGGACACAACCCAAAAAAACACAACATGTGTCCAAATCTGGACACGAACGCAGAAATCATTTTTTTATAAAAGAAGTGTCCATATCTGGACACTCACAAAAAAGGGGAAAATTATGACAGCAAAAACACTCGTCATTGTAGAAAGCTCAAAGAAAGCCAAAACCATTGAAGGCATTCTTGGTGCTGATTATAAGGTCATTGCTTCTGGCGGTCATATTAGAGATATGACAAAGGATGGGCTGGGATTTGATAAACAATCCTTGAACATTGAGTACGTCATGACTGGCAATAACAAAGAATGGGTTAAGAAAATTAAAAACGTGTTGGACCGTGGGTTGTTTAGCCATGTCATATTGGCAGCTGACCCTGACCGTGAAGGCGAAGCCATTGCGCAATCGCTCAAAGACGAACTGGGTTTGAATGACACAAACTCTAGCAGAGCCACATTCAACGAAATCACTGAATCAGCCATCAATAAAGCCATTAAAGAAAGCAAAGGTGGCAAGATCAACAGGCAGCTGGTAGACGCACAAGAAACCCGTCGTATTTTGGACAGATACGTTGGATGGGAGTGTACAGCAGCCGTGAGCGCACACAATGGCAGAAAGATGCCTGTTGGACGCGTACAGTCGCAGGCGGTACGTTTCATCGTGCAACGCGACCAAGAGATTGTGAATTTTGATGCCAAAGAGCACTATAAGGTGTCTGTGAAGTCAAAAACTGGTATGGCAGATGATAACACTTGGACGGCAAAGCTTGACCTTAAAATGTCAGAGCTGGGCGAAATTGCAAAACACAAAGGCAGTGAAACCCGCATTTGGACAGACCAACAAGCCGCAGATAATTTGGTTAAGCACATCAAGGCAGGCGGGATTGATTTGAAACTGGTGTCTCAATCTGAAAAACAAGAATCAAGCAAACCACCTGCGCCATTCATCACCAGTACGCTACACCAGTCTGCTTGGAAAAAATTAAAGCTACGCGGCAAGAAAGTTGATGAGATTGCACAGTCGCTATACCAAGAAGGATACATCACCTATCCAAGAACAGACAATGCCAACATGTCTGATGAAAAGTTCGCCATGCTTCAAGCTTATGGCATAAGTAATGGACTTTCAATCGTAAAAGAAAAGCGTGTTTTTTCAAATAAGAAAAGTGCGCAGGAAGCTCACGAAGCTATCTTACCAACAGATTTAAACGCCAAGCTGACTTTTGCGACTGATGAGCACAGAGCACTGTACGAGATGATTAAAGACAGAGCCATCATGTCGCAGTTGGAAGATAAAATCTATACCAAGCGCGACGCTGTGTTTGAGCTTGAATACGAAGGCAAGAAATACTTCTTCAAAGCATCTGGGGTAAGAATCATTTCTCAAGGTTGGGCTGGTTTCGGTAAAGACCTTACATCTGATGATGACGAATTGACAGACTCTTTATTGCCAGTCTTTGACGATGGACAGTCGGTAGAAATTGCTGACGCTGAATATGTGCACGAAAAAACTGCGCCACCGCCACATTTAAACCAAGCGTCGCTCAACAAACTGCTTGATGATGAAGGCATTGGCAGGCCTTCAACCTATTCAAAAATCTATGAAAAGATTTTACAGCACAAGTACATCCAAGAAGATAAAAACAATGCCATTATGGCTACAGAATTGGCGCGTCGTCTGGTTGCTTGTACTTGCGAAATCTATTCTATCATGGATCCGAAATTCACAAAGCAAATGGAAGACAAGCTGGACAGCATTGCCCAAGGTGAATTAAACAAAGCTGATATTCTTTATGCTTTCTTTGATGAGATTGATAAGAACAACCAAAGTGTTGTAGCGTTAAAAGCACCTGATGATTTACATCATTGTCAGAAGCCAGACTGTGACGGTGTGCTTATTATGGACCAATACAAACACAAAGATGGCGGCATGCGTGATTTTTGGCGTTGCAACGATTGCGCAGAGCTATATTGGTCTAGTGGCGGCAAACCATTCAATCCAGATCTGGACATATTGCAGTACCTAAACGAAGATGGCTCGCCAAAGCACCCTTGCAAGCAATGTGGCAGTGCTCTAAAACGTATCACATCAAGCAAGAACAACAAGGAATACTGGGTATGTAGTGGTAATGCTAAAGCTTCAGACGATAAGTCAGATTGCGGTGTTTTGGCAGATTTTGAAGGTGCGCCAGACTATGAAAACAACTCTTATGCTGCAAACTTTGCTGAAAATAGAAAACAGCAAATGCAAGCAAGACTTGAAAAGCACTTGGCTTCTAAAGCAGAGAAACATACTTGTGCAATCTGTGAAGACCACTTAGTGCCTGGCAAGACGGTTGAAGGTAAATATATGCGCTGGGATTGTGTCGGTTGTTATGCGAGCTATTACCACTCTCTCAAGAAAAAAGATGATGGTAAAGTTCATAAATTTAATCCTGAGTCAGTATTTGAGTGGCGGTTCGCAGCAATCTTGAGCGATGACAGAAAATCAGTTCGTATTGAGTGCCCAGATTGTCAAGGTGCATTGAATTTGAACAAAGATAAATCTGAAGTGGTATGTACCGGTATATGGGCTAAAAAGACCACAGGTTATTGCGGCTTCAATAAACTGTCGCCAGATGAAAAGGAAAAGCTAGTTGCGCTTGACGATGTTGAACGCATACTATTGCGTTGATTGTGTCCAGATGTGGACACGCTATTCTTTTATTGACTTTTTAGCAGAAATTTGCAATAATAACTGCGTGTGTTGAAAAACGCACTAACTCCGAAAGACCGCTGTGGACCCACATCAGCGGTCTTTTTTTTGCGAAATTAAAAAGTGTCCAGATATGGACATTCTACATATGTATAATTTATTGCACATTTATGTTGAAAAATAGCGTATTATTTTGTAGAATAAATTTGCTTTGATGGATTGGGTACAAATCTCTGCCAAAGCCTACAACACAAATCGGAGTTAGAAATGAAAAACACACGCGTTATTACGCTTGCCAACCATAAGGGTGGTTGTGGTAAAACAGCTACCGTTATCAACCTTGCAGCCGAGTTCGCAAGAAAAGGGCTATCAGTCCTAGTTGTGGATTTGGACCCGCAGTTCAATGCCAGTTACCATTTAGGCAAAGAACACCCTACAGATATGAAACTGTCTATCAGCGACTTACTACTTAAAAGAGACGCTGACTTTATGGATGTAATCCAGTTAGAGACAAATATTGAAGGTGTATCTTTGTTACCTGCTTCTATTTCTCTAACAGATGATGAAGAACTTATTAAAAAGATGTTTCCATCAAACCCAGTAGGGGCGCTGTCATCTGTGCTCAAACCTGGCATCGGTGTTTTTGATGTTATCTTGATTGATACACCGCCACGCCTAGGCTTCTTGACAGCAAACGCCTTAGCAGCTGCTACAGACTTTATCATTCCAATGGTTAGTGGCAGCCAATACAACCTAAATGGTATGGTAGACCTTCTAAAAGACGTTACCGAGACCACTGGTGAAATCAACGCAGATTTGAACTTTTTGGGTGTGTTGCTTGTTAAGCACGACCACCGCACAAAAATCTGCCGTACCATGAAAGAAATTGCTGAAGCAACGACAGATAAGCTAATCCCAATTGACATTCCTTCTAGCACCAAGACACAGCAAGCTGAAGCTTTCAAGACTTCAGTAGGTGATATTGACCCAACATCGCGCATTGCCATTGCATTTAAAGAGCTTGCAGAGTGGGTGGCTAATGAAATCAAACTAGATGTGAAGAAGGGATCTTGATATGTCGAAATACAGCCTTGCAGATTTGCGCGCAACCTTACAACAAAACGTACAACGCCACGAACAAGCAGACCACAATAAAGAAAAACTATTGAATAAAAGTGGTACCGAGCTTGTGGATATTGCCATTGACTTGTTGGTGCCTAATCCAGCACAGCCTAGACGACGTTTTGATGAAACCGAACTTCAGAACCTTGCAGATTCAATCAATGAAAATGGGCTGATTCAACCAATCTCTGTACGCAAAATTCCCGGCTCTAACAAATACTACATCATTGCAGGCGAGCGTCGCTATAGAGCGCACCAGTTGTTAGGTAAGCGTACCGTCAGCTGTGTTGTTATGCAAATTGATGAACAAGCCAACGCACTGATGGCTTTGGCCGAAAACACCAACCGCAGTGATTTGTCGGATTATGAAATCGGTCAAGCAATCACCATGTTTGAACACAATTTCCCAAACCGCAAAGAATACGCCAAAGCATTGGGCATTCCACGTCATAAGCTGTACCGCTATCTGTCTTTTGCTAAGCTGCCGCAGGCGGTACACGACGTGCTAGACGTTGCCCCTAAAACAATTTCAGCGGTAACAGCAGAGCAATGTCTTAATGTCGCTAAAACGCATGAAATTAACGACGATGACTTTGCAAACCTAATGTGTGAAGGCATTGAGCAGATTCGTGGCGGTCAGTTGCAGCAGTCAGCACTTGCAGAGTTTATTGAGCGCAATGCAGAGTGTCCAGATATGGACACATCCAGTGCGCCACGCTTAGCAAAAAGCCAAACGCTTAAACGCACCTTGCAGGTAGGTGGGCAGACGCTGGGCAAAATCAAACAAGACGCTAAGAAGCTTACGGTAGAACTATCTAATGAGTCTTTGTCAGCAGATAAAGAAAAGCGTTTGTTTGATTTCCTAGAGCAACTTTTGCGCGATTGAATTTTTTTTTCAATTCATCAAAAAAAGGCCGCGAATTATCGCAGCCTTTTTTGTTTGCTCTGTCATTACTCATTTCTTGCGTCGAAGGTGATATTCAGACCTTCATCGTGCTTACTTCCCGGTGTTTCTGATGATTGCGCACCACCTTGAGTAGGTGTAGAACCGCTATCAGTTACCGCTTTGCCGTGGTCGTCTTCTTTCACAATTTTCACGCGCTCTTCATCAATCGCTTGTTCTGAAGAGAAACTTCCCACAGTGCGCACTTCTGGTGAGCGGACTACTTGCTCGCGAACAACTTCAACGCGTGTCTCATAGCTGGCAGCACCATAAGGCATTGGTTGTGCGCTTCCTGCAGGATTCATTGCCTGCGGCTGCGCTTGGCGATGTTGTTGCTGTCCGCCATAACCATAAGGACCTCTCTCATTGAGTGGGTTGGTTGCCGTGCGTTGTGTGCCATTTTGTACGCTTGGCTGTGCCTGTGCATTGTTTGGCGCACTTTGCGGTGCTGCAACTGGAGCTACTTGAGCCGTTTGCTGTGCAGGGCGCGCTTGTGGGGTAGTCTGCTGCGCACTTTGCGGTGCAGCCTGCGGAGCACTGTGAGACGTTACTTGAGCTGCTTGCGCACGACTTACTGGTGTGAAAGTAGCTTGGTTTGCATTGCTGCCATGACTTACTACTGTATCTCTTTGAGAGACTACACCGTTACCACTTCTGACAGTAGGCGTGCTATCGCCAACATTCCTGCTGTTCGTAACACTTGCACCCATCACTTGCGCAGACTGGCTTTGGACGTTTGCCGTGCCTTGAGTAGGGGCGGCTTGCGTTGCTGCTTGTCCTTGCGGTGTATGTGAAGTGTTTTGTGTTCCCGCAGTATTCATGCTTGGCGTTGCTTGAGCAGGCGTGCTACCACCGGCATTCACTGGCGCAGATTGCGCTACATTGTGTCCAGATGTGGACACGTTATTTAGCGGTGCGCTCGTAGCAGTGGTTGCTGCCGTATTTTGAGCGGCCGCCTGTGTTACGTTCACAGTCGCACCTTGTGCAGCATGTGGTGCATTTGCTTGCGGCATAATCACGGTGTTCAACTGTGCGGTTGCAGCAGCGCCAGTTTGTGCTGTGTTGCCACCAGTTACAGATTGACCGCCTTGCTGATTATTACCCAAATTGCTTGCGACAGCTGCGTGCGTATCAGCTGAAGGCATGCCATTCGGTTGTACTGTGCTAGAAGCAAGTGTCGTACTGCTGTTTGCAGGCGCGCTGTTGTCATGCGCTTTTCCAGTATTGGTGATTGAGCCCATATCAGCAGGTGCGCCCTTAGCGGTAGCAGTTGCAGTGAATGGGTCATTCTTACCAGATGCTACTCTGTCGCCAGCCACAGTGCTTGCTACTGAAGTGCGACCAGCTTCATTTGCAGCAGAACCTGCCGGTGAACCAGTAAACTGCGCATTTTCATGGCCAGTGCCTTGGGTGTTGGCATTGCTAGCTCCGCCTGTGGCTTTAGAAGCTGAACTGCGTTCCGCAGAAGCTGCACCACCACCGATAGTTGTATCTTTGGTTGTGCCTTGAGCGGCAACACCCGTAGTAGTTGCTGAAGCACCTTTTGACACATCTGCCACTTTAGCCATTTGTTGTGGCTTATTGGCATTCAACATCGTGTTTTGAGTTTGAGACACTTGGTCTTTGCTCATTGCTTTCATGTTGCCCAAATTAACGGTAGGCTGTGCCGCACTCATGCGCTGTACTGCCGACCAATCAGGAACTGCACCAGCAGATTCTGCACTATTAGGTGCGAAGTCTCTATGGCTTGCTTCCAGACCGCCATCATTCGACATGAAGGTGCTGTCTTCGCTGCCAGAAACTTTACCATCAGGTGTTGCAGTCCAATGTTGTTCTGTTTGCTCAATAGAACCGTCTGCCCACTTGTTAGTAGCCGTTGAATCAACATGAACGTTACCGTCTGCGTCAGTAGACCAAGTGGTTGTGCTGGTGTTGCCGTTCGTATCCTGCATGGTTTCTGAATAGCTAACCAAATTGCCATCTTGATCTTTGATAGACTCTGTAGACATCATATTGCCGCCAGCATCTTGCCAGTTGCTCGAAGTTACAACGTTGCCATTGTCATCAACGTTGGTTTGTAGCTGCAACTTAGAACCATCAGCGCCCGTATGAAGCTCTTTAGCACTTGTTAGGTTGCCGTTAGCGTCCATAGTCATATCGCTTGTACTTGTCATAGCAGAGCCATTTGGACCGTCCTTCATTGACATACGAGACATGCTGGTAGAACCATCAGCGTTTTGCGTGGTTTCTTGCATGTGCGATACGCCATCTTTATCAACCCAAGTAGACGTTGCTGAAGCAATATTTTTACCATCTTTGGCTGTGTTAGCTTTGCTGGTAAGCTCTGTTTTGTCTTTAAGTCGGCTGTTAAAGGCGTTGCCTTTGGTTGCAAGCGCAGCAATACCAGCTTTATCAGTATCACTAATAGCGCTTGTAGCGTCATTAATATCACCGCCAGCAGGCGTGTTGCCAGGCGCGCCAGCAACAAAGTCTTTGCCGTCTTTAAGAGCATTTTGATTGTCTTGCTGTTCTCTCATGGTGTTGCCAAGTGCGCCACCGTCAGCTATAGTGTTATCGCCAGCAGTCGGTGTTTGAAGCGAACCATCAACAAGATTATCTGAGGTGTTACTGCCTTGAAGATTATCAGCATTCTCGCCTGCCGCATTGTCAGTGTTGTCATTGATAGTGCCATCAGGAACGTTTGTATCCATAGGTGCACCGTCATTATTGTTGAGTTCTGCAAGCGTTTGCGTATCGTCATTGATGGCGTTATTGTCCATGCCCACATCAGTAGCTGCTGAAGTGTCATCAGACAAATCACCGCGATCAGCAAGATAACCGCTAATATCTGAACCGCTACCGCTAACTCCAGCACCAATAGGTTGCGTATCTGCGGTATCTTGGAACTTAACTTCTTGCTGCACGCCACCAATGCCTTTTGGACCTTCATCAGGCTTAACGGTGTTTTCTGAAGTAGCGTCCGCAGAAGTAACTGATTTGCCGCTTTCTTTGCCGCTGGCGCTTAGCTCGTCGCTACCGCCACCATTGCCACCGCCATCTGGACCTTCAGGACCACCGCCAGCACCTGCCCCAGCAAGACCTGCTTTAGTTGGGGGACCGTCAGCACTATCTTTTCGCTTCTTGCCTTTCATGGCAGCCAGACCTCTGTCGCGCGATTTATCATGTTGCTGCTTGCCAGCTTTAGTGCTTTGTGCCATGCCTTGCATCGCTTTTTCGCTATTCATATTGCCAAAGTTTCTAAGCAGGTTTGTGCCCAGCCAATCTAGCACATTATCACCTAATTCTTGCACCAAACCAAAGATTAGGTAGGTCAGCATGATGAGCAAACCAGCATACATATACCAGTAGCTGCGCATTGTAGATAGGGTGATGAAAAAATCACCAATTGATGTACTTGCCGAAGCGGCTGAAACTTCTTGGCGGATTGCAAAGAATGCTTGTGTGAATAATATCACGATAGGCTCGTAGATCAAGAACGCTAAGAAGAATGCCGCAATGATAAGTATTGGTCTAAAGAACAGCGCCAAAATAGTAACATACCCTTGTTGCTGCGAACCCATGAATCTATCACCTGGTAAGGCGTGCATAACCAAGAAAATTGGCATAGCAAAAACTGTTTGGATGATTTGTAAAATCCAACCAATGCCCGCTAAAGTTAGCAGGCTATGTTCAAAACCGAG
>NZ_MUXU01000049.1 GCF_002014985.1 Moraxella caviae
TAATCTACGTCAGCCCCAAATGTTAAACTTAGCAAACGCACCTTGCCAAAGCGTTGCAATCATCACAAAGCAGCCTTTGCCAAGATAAAATTTAGGACAAATAACCGCACAAATCACGGAAAAAACGCCATGCACACGCTCACTTTACCTGCCGAATTAAGCGCCCTACTCACCGAATTTTTGCGCACGCATACGCCGCGCCCCATCAGCATTGACCCTGATGTGCTGGCGTATCGCTGGGTGGGCGGCGGCGCAGGCGAGCTTGTGCCGATTGACGTCAGTTTTCATGGCACGCTTGATGATTTGCTGGGCATTGACACCCAAAAAGCCAAACTCATCGCCAACACCGAGCAGTTTTTAGCAGGCTTGCCCGCCAATCATGTGCTGATGACAGGCACACGCGGCGCAGGCAAATCATCGCTGATTCGTGCGCTACTACACGCTTATCATGACAAGGGTTTGTGTGTGATTGAAGTGGCGCGCGATGATTTGTTACACCTTGATAAAATCCGCCACGCCCTAAAACAAAGCCACGCACTTGGCAATACGCACCGCTACATCGTGTATTGTGATGATTTGGCGTTTAACGCCCAAGATGAGAATTATCGCACCCTAAAAAGCGTGCTGGACGGCGCATTAGACAGCGAACAAGAACGCCTGCTCGTCTACGCCACAAGCAACCGCCGCCATCTGCTGCCACAGCTGATGAAGGACAATCAAAACATCTACAACGGACAAACGGACGAAGTCAATCCTTATGAAACCATTGACGAAACTGTGTCATTATCAGACCGTTTTGGCTTGTGGCTGTCGTTTTATCCGATGGATCAGCAAACTTTTCTTGACATCGTGCAGCATTATTTGGCGCGCGCCAATGAAAACTTTGACGACACCGCCAAAGCCGAAGCACTCAAGTGGGCAAGCACGCGCGGCGGACGCTCTGGGCGCATTGCTTACCAATTTTCACGGCATTATGTAGGGCAATTAACCTTAGCACGCTTGAAATAATACACAATTTTACATAAATTTTTTTAAAAATCGCTATAATTAGGCTCGGCAAAAATTAAGCTCGGTAAAATCCGTTTAGCGAGCGAATTTTTAAAAGACCCATTTAGCGAACGCAACCATGAACCACGCCAACTCATTTCCTTTAATTGACGTTATCATTCCTGTGCATAACACCGCCGTTACCATCAAACGTGCGGTGGATAGCGTCTTGTCGCAATCTGCGTTGGGCGTGCTGCATTTGATGGCTCAACGGACGACAGCGCAGCGATTTGTGAGCAATACGCCAACACGCATGACAACGTACGCTACCACAGACTGCCACAAAATTCTGGCGTGGCATTTGCACGCAATTTTGGCGCATTGCACGCCACCAGTGAGTTCATCGCCTTTTTGGACGCAGACGACGCTTTTGAGCCAGACGCCTTGGCTGGCGTGAGTGCGTGCTTTTATTTTCGCCCAAGTTTGCACGTCGTTCGCCTGCGCTTGACACCCGTCAATCTAAGCAATCGCTACGCTGCGCACCCAGAATTTGAGCGTGCGTGGAAACACATGGCGATGACTTGCGGTGGTAACATCGCCTTTCGCCGCAGCTTTTTTATGGCGTGTGGCGGCTTTCCGACTGACGAGCTGTTCCGTGAATTTGGCGGTGAAGATGGCGCGCTGGGCATTGCCACCACAAGACTGACACAAATCGGCACGCTATTTGACCACGCTGGCGTGTTGCATTATTGCCGAGACGGTATGCACGCTGAGCGTTTGCTTGATGCGGTATTGTTTGACAAAAAACCCGCCAACATCACCGATGAACATCTTGCCAAAGCCGAGCAAATCACCGAGCGCATTGTCGCCAGAGTGCAAGCCATACAGCTTGCCGAAACGCAAACTGGCGTGCTGTCGCTGAATTTAATTTCTGAATAAATGGTTTTATAAACGTTTTTTCGTGATAATTTAAACCGCTAATCAGCTAAAAATCGTTGGCAATTTGCCAAAAATTTATCAAAAAACCGCCAAAAAATTTCTGACATCTTTTTAGAAAATCTTAAAAATAAACCCAATAAAAGCCACCAAAGGATTTAGCGCATGGCTTATATTCTCACTCTTGATCAAGGCACGACCAGCAGCCGCGCCATCATTTATGACGACAAATTGCACACCGTCAGCATGGCACAAAAACCCATCGCACTTAGCACACCAAAGCCTGATTTCGTTGAGCAAAACGCCAATGAAATTTGGTTTACCACGCTGTTTTGTATACAAGAAGCGCTCAATCGTGCCAATTTAAACGCGCATGACATCAGTGCCATCGCCATCACCAACCAAAGAGAAACCTGCGTATTTTGGGACGCTTTGACAGGTGAGCCGCTTGCGCCTGCCATCGTCTGGCAAGACCGCCGCACCCAAAAATTCTGCCAACAACTTACCAAGACAAATCCAAAACTTGCTGACGCCATACCACGCCTGACAGGGCTTAGGCTTGACCCATATTTTAGCGCCACCAAAATTCACTGGGCGCTTACGCACTTACCCAAAGTCGCACACGCCCATGCACAAGGGCGGCTGCGCTTTGGCACGGTGGACAGCTGGCTGAATTTTAAGCTGACGGGCAATCATACCACCGACATCAGCAACGCATCACGCACCGCTTTGTTTGACATTCACCGCTGTGATTGGTCGGACGAGCTTTTGGCAGGTTTTGGCATTGATAGGCGAATTTTACCGCAAGTTTTGCCGTGCGATGGCGAATTTGGACATACCAAGCGTGCGCTATTTTCCAGTGCAATTCCTGTGGTTGCCATGATGGGCGATCAGCAAGCGGCGCTGTACGGACAAGGCTGCCACGACATCGGACAAGCCAAAAACACTTACGGCACGGGCTGTTTTTTGCTGATGAATGTGGGACAAGCGGACAACGTAGAACAGACAAACACAGGCGCACACTTGCACCACAATGATGAGCAGTCTGTGATTCGCACGATTGCATGGCAACAAAGTACACTTACCAAAGACAATCAATCCCGAGAAAAACCAGCTGCGCACGCCACGCATTACGCCTTAGAAGGCAGCGTATTTATGGCTGGAGCGATTGTCAGTTGGCTAAAGGATAATTTAGGAATACTTCAAAATAGCAGCGACATTGAAGCCTTGGCAAACAGCGTGCCAGACACCGATGGTGTGGTGCTGATTCCTGCCTTCACAGGGCTTGGCGCACCGCATTGGCGCGGTGATTTGAGCGCAAGTCTGACGGGCTTGACACGCAGCCACACCAAAGCGCACATCGCCAAAGCCGCCTTGCACGCCATCGCCCATCAAAGCTATGACGTGCTACACGCCATGCAAGCCCAAAGCCAAAAGCCGCTCACCGAACTGCGTGTGGACGGCGGCGCTGCCAAAAATGATTATCTTATGCAGTTTCAAGCGGACATCTTAGGCGTGCCAGTGCTGCGCGCCAAGGACATTGAAAGCACCGCCAAAGGCGCAGCGATGATGGTAGCACGCAAACTTGGCTGGGCGCAAAACTTTTATTGGCAATGCGAGCGCACCTTTGAGCCAAGCATGAGCAGCGATCAGCGAGAAAGTCTGCTAAATTTATGGCAAACACGTTTGGCGTGGGCGTTGTCTATGCCGTGTTGATGGGTTTTGATGATTTGGTTGTAAATTGAATTGGCGTCAGTGCAGCCCAGTCTATTTTTAAGACAACATCTTGAATTTATTGGGTTTTTAGATTTATAAGCTGGATTAGCGAAGCGCAACCCAGCACTCTAAAACGAATTTTAAATCCACGTCAGGTTTTGTAGCAAGTTTTAAATTTATTAGAATTTGCTTCATTTCACCCACAAATCAATCATCGCACCCTGCCAATTTTCATCACCAAATCACCCTACCATGCAAGCCAGCCCAATTTTAGTAAATTACTGACAATCACCTTAATGGCGATGGCACTCAAAAGCCAAGGTAAAATCCGCTTTAGCACGCCTGCAGAAATGTAGCCACGAATGCGCACGCCTGCCCACGAGCCTGCCACCGCCGCAATCACCATCGCCAGCACCACTTGCCAATATTCCCAAAACACAAAGCCCATCGCCACATACACCGCCACTTTAGCAGCGTGCAGCACTGACATTTGCGCAGCACTCGTGGCGATGACGGTGTCGTTATCATCATGAGTTTGCATAAGCAGCGGCATATTAAGCGGGCCGGGTGAGCCTACAAAAATCCCCAAGCCTGTTTGCAAAAAGCCGATCAAATAAAAATTTTGCATACTTTTTAGCACACGATTGACCGTCTTTGACCATTGAATCAGCAAAATGTACACGCCAATAAACAGCGGAATCATTTCCAATTTGACAAAACGCACCGCCACGCCAAACACCGCCACGCCCACCAGCGAACCTACCAAAAACGGATAGAAATTTCGCCAATCAATCTGCTTACGCCCAAGCCAAGCACGGCTGGCATTACTGGCAAGCTGCGTTGCGCCATGCACAGGAATGATCGCCATGGCAGGCAAAAACAGCGGCATCAAGCCAATCAAAATCATGCCACCGCCCAGCCCAGACACCGCTGTCAGAAGCGATGTCAGAAAATTTAACACCGTCAGCATCACACCATCAAACACAGCTTACTCCCTTTTTACTCTCTTGGTTTTCGTTTTAACTTTTAATTCATTCACTTTTAATTAAATAATAAAACAAAAAAGCCAACATCGCTGCTGGCTTTTTTGGTTGTGCTATATTCTCATCGGCTGATTTTCTGTCAGCCGATTTTTTATCAAATAATAGCACATTACGCTTCGTATGGGTCGCGCAAAACGATGGTTTCGCTGCGGTCAGGGCCTGTTGAGATGATGTCCACAGGGCAGCCCACGATTTCTTCAATGCGCTTGATGTAAATCTTGGCGTTTTCTGGCAAGTCTTCGTATTTGGTGATACCGATGGTGGACTCGCTCCAGCCTTTGAGCGTTTCAAATACTGGCGTTACTTTTTCGTAGTATTCTGCATCATACGCACCGGCACACTCTTCACTTGGCGTTTGGTATTCGGTGCAGATTTTAATCTCTTCAAGACCGTCTAGCACGTCAAGTTTGGTTAGGCAAATGCCGCTCATAGAGTTTAGCACCACCGCACGGCGCAAACTCACCGCATCAAACCAGCCACAGCGGCGCGCACGTCCTGTGGTTGCACCAAATTCATGACCCACTTTTGCCAAGTGCGCACCCACATCGTCAAACAGCTCGGTTGGGAAAGGCCCTGAACCCACGCGCGTGGTATAAGCCTTAGTAATGCCTAGCACATAGTCAAAGTACAAAGGCCCTAAGCCTGTACCAGTCGCCACGCCGCCAGCGGTGGTGTTTGAACTGGTAACGAACGGATAAGTGCCGTGATCGATGTCCAAAAGCGTGCCTTGCGCACCTTCAAACATCAAATTCTCGCCTGCTTGACGGCGACTTTCTAGTGCTTCGGTAACGTCCACCACCAAATCTTTAAGCTCTTTTGCCCAAGTTTGGCACAAGGCAAGCGTCTCATCATAATCCACAGGCGCAACTTTATAATACTGAGTCAGCGCAAAGTTATGATATTCAAGCAAATTTGCCAATTTTTCTGGCAAATCACTACGGAACAAATCTGCCACTTTCAGCGCACGGCGTGCCACTTTATCTTCATAAGCAGGGCCAATGCCACGGCCAGTCGTGCCAATCTTGCCGCTGCCACGCTTGGCTTCGCGCGCCTGATCCAGTGCCACATGATACGGCATAATCAAAGGACACGCGGGCGACACACGCAAACGCTCACGCACAGGCACGCCTTTGTCAATCAAGCCGTTCATCTCTTTTAGTAATGCGTCTGGCGCAAGCACCACGCCATTACCGATAAAGCAAGTTACGCCTTCACGCAAAATGCCAGACGGAATCAAGTGCAGCACGGTTTTTTCACCGCCCACCACCAGCGTATGACCAGCATTATGGCCGCCTTGATAGCGTGCAACTGCGGTGGCTTTTTCGGTCAGCAAATCAACGATTTTACCCTTGCCTTCATCGCCCCATTGACTGCCAAGAACAACGACATTTTTTCCCATAAGAAACTCACCTTAAAACTTAAGCAAAAAATTAAACATAAAACAAAAAAACTATCAATTTAAAATCAAATCTTTAAAAAATCACTCATCACCAACCAGCTGCACCGCCCATTCGCCCACTTCGGCATCAAAATGCAGCACGCCATCAATGTGAACAGGACGATCATCGGCGCACAAAGGCTTAATGACGATACAGCCTTCGTCTTGCAAGGTTTTGATTTGTGCGTGCAAATCGGCAAGTTTGTTGTCATTTGCGTCCATCATATCGGCGAAATCCACGACAATGACGGTGTCTTCTTCTAGCTCCACAAATTCAAGCAAACGATTTAAATCCAAGCTAAATCCAGTCGCTTGACGATTTGCGCCCGCACTAAAGCGTCCACCACGCACCAAAGGCTGCGTTTGGGTGCTTGAGCGTGTCAAATACGCATGAAACACCACGCCTGTGTGATAATGATAACCAGAAAGCTCGGTATAATCCACACTTACGCCCATGCCAGCGTTTTGGATATGGCGTGTCAGCGTGGCGATTTCGTGCGCCGCCTTAAAAATACCAGCGTCCGCCTGCGCCACTGGCGACAGTTTGCGCAAAAGATTATTGGCATCAGGCACGCTGTCTGTGGCAAGCGTGTGCTTGGCAAGTGCCGCAAAATCCGCACCGCCTGCGATACGCTGACACAGCTCGGCAAGCTCTGGCAAGGCTTTTTTGGTATATAAAGCCATCAGTCTTTCAACGTCTGCCGCCGCCAAATCATGCAGCGCACACAGTCTTTCAAACACCGCCACATGACCCACGTCAATGTGCAAATCACTGCGTGCCATGCCAATTTCATCAATCAGCGCACCCAGTAAATCAATAAGCGACAGCTCAGCATTGATGTCATTGACACCAAAAATCTCCGCGCCCAGCTGCAGCGGCGTACGCAAACCAAAAAGCCCAGTCGGCAAAGTACGCAGCACCTGCCCAACATAGCAATAACGGCTCACACCCTGCCCATGCTGTGCGTCAATGCGGGTGATTTGTGGCGTAATGTCGGCACGCACGCCCATGGAGCGGCCGTTTAGCTGATCCACGATTTTAAAAGTTTGGCGCTTTAAATCTTCATCCGCTTCGCCAAGCAAGGTATCAGTGTATTCAATGAGTGGCGGCGAAACCAAGCGATAACCATGTCCTGTCAGCACAAAGAGCAGCGCATCACGCAGACTTTCTTGTTTTTGTGCGTCCTTAAATAAAATATCCGCCACGCCATCAGGCAAAAGCCAGTTGCGCGCCGCTGGCTTAGAATCAAAACTGTGCGACATCATCTTTTCTCTTTGCTTGTGCGATTTGCTTTTTAGATTTAACTTTTGTGAGTTTAACTTTATATAAATTTAACTTGTGCGATTTTGCAATGGGTTTGCCGTTTTTGTTTTGTTGTTTTTAATTATCTGATGATTTTATCAAGTTTTCAGATTTATCAATTTTGCTTTGTTAATTACAGCCTTTAAATTGTTCAGCTTTTAATTTCGCAGCTTTTAAACTGTGCAACTTTCGCTTTTTTGCTTACTATCCATGCCGCCAATTTTATCCATGACAACTTAGCGAAAGTTTGCTTGCGTTATTCATAAATTTGCCATTCATAAATTTGTGTTTTGACTATTCACTTTGACTAATAAGACTTTAACCACCGCCCAGCAAATACCAAACGGCAAACCGCTCCATCAAAACACCGCCCATAGTGTACCACTAATTACCCTATCCGACTAGTGTTCGGCTGGGCTAATTTGTAAAATTTTAGCACTTTTGCCATTTTTGTCAAAATACACCCTTTTATCTGCACAAAGCACGCAAAGACAGATGAAAAATCGCCCAAAACTTGCTATAATGGGGCGATTTTCTTTTTCATTCACTTATCTAATCGGAGATGGTATGCCAAAGCATGACTCGCAGCACGATTCACTCAGCCATCGCCACAGCACGCCTGCCGATGCCAGTGATGTTAATCTGAATGCCGATTTGGATAGTAAGCCAAACACCGTTCAAGATTATTTGGATGCGACCACCAGCGAGCATGACATTCACAGCGGCGCACGCCAAGACGCACTTGCGCAAAACTCGCACGAAGGCAGGGAAGACTTAGAAAAACAAGAGCGTGAAAAGGAAGAACGCGAAAAAGAAGAAAAAGACGAGCGAGACGAAGAGCTTAGTCCGCCAGACACTCAAGACAGCTATATTTACGGTGATGCGGACGCCACGGACGAGGACACCATCGAGACGATGACCGTCTACGACCCAGACGCAGACCGCTTTGAAGACATTGAAGAAAATTCTGGCGATAATGAGACGGTCGTCTGCTATTCATATTCTCGCAAAACTGGCGAACCCGTTGAGCAGCTTGCCTTGGACGAAGTCAGCCGTGCTTTGACAAATACCAGCCAATTCATCTGGCTTGGGCTTTATGACCCCAGCATTGAAACCGTCCAAGAAGTCCAAGACGCTTTTGACTTGCACGAACTTGCACTAGAAGACGCCTTTGCCGACCATCAGCGCCCAAAAGTAGAAAGCTACGGCAACGACACCATTTTCGTGGTGGTGCGTACCGCTAAATTAGAAGACAACCAAATCCGCTACGGCACGACCGCCCTTTTTATGGGCAAAAATTACATCATCAGCATTCGCCGTGGCGCGTCCAACTCTTATGCGCCTGTGCGTGAGCATTATCACCGCCGCCCAGAGCGTTTGCGACTTGGGCCAATTTTTGTGCTGCACGCGATTTTGGACTTTATCGTGGATAACTACTTGCCGATTACCGACCGCTTGGGTAATTATCTGCGCGAACAAGAACGTAACATTTTTTCTTATGAATTTAGTAAATCCACCTTGCGCAGTCTGTACGAATTAAAATCGCAGCTGGTGCATATGCGTGCGGTGATTTTACCTGTACAAGATGTGTGTAATTTTTTCATCAATCATAAGAAAAACGAGCTGCTGCTTGCCTTTCCAGCTGCTGCCAAGCCCTATTTTCGTGACGTGAACGACCATCTGTTACGCTCATTGGATGCGGTAAACGGTCTTAACGAAATGCTGTCTGTGGCGATGGATACCTACATGGCGATGGTTACTATGGGGCAAAACGACGTGGTACGTAAACTTGCCGCTTGGGCGGGTATCGCTGCTTTCCCTACTGCAGTGGCTGGCATTTACGGCATGAACTTTGATTTCATGCCAGAGCTGCATTGGCGATACGGCTATTTCATCATCTTGGGTGCGATTTTCGCCGTGTGTTTGTATTTACATCACAAATTTAAAAAGGCTGGGTGGTTGTAAGGCTTTATTGGCTGTAATGTGGCAATACCGCTTTGAACCGCCTTTGCGCACTTTTTATTAGCCAGATCGCCTTTTAATAAATCCAAACCTTGCGATTTATCTTAATTTCAGTCATTTGATTTTAGCCCAAACCTAAATTTAAGCATAAACCGTCTGCGCAAACATAGGCTTGATGGCATCGTGTTATGTATCGTGTATAGATACATAACACAAAACCAAACACCAATCCATTTTAAACCATCGCATAAAGCCAAATTACAGCACCACCACCGTTACGCCCACATCTTTATTATTTTCCATGCCAATTAAAGCATCAATGGACTGCTCAAGCGTGATGGTTTTGCCAATCAATTTGCTTGGCTCTAGCTTGCCCGCTGCAATCATCGCCATCATGTCAGGATAGCGGTGCGCCTGCATACCATGACTGCCCAAAATCTCAAGCTCACCTGCAATCACACGCCCCATCGGAATGGCAGGCATACTGTCATCGCCAAGCATTAAGCCGACTTGAACGTGCTTGCCGCGCTTTTTTAGGCTGTTGATAGAATTGACACAGGTTACACTTGCGCCCAATGCGTCCAGCGAAGCGTGCGCGCCACCCTTTGTCAGCTCACGGATTGCGCCTGCCACATCAGGCACTTTGGTGGCATTGATGCACACCGCTGCACCCAAAGATTTGGCAAGCGCAAGTTTGTCATCTTGCACATCCACTGCGATCACATTTGCGCCAGCTGCCGCACCAATCATCACCGCAGACAGCCCCACACCGCCACAGCCATGCACCGCCAGCCATTGCCCTGCTTGAATCTTGGCTTGGTCAATCACCGCACGATACGAAGTTACAAAACGACAACCCAAACTCGCCGCCGTTACAAAATCCATCGATTCAGGCAAATGCACCAAATTCAAATCCGCATGATGCACCGCCACATATTCAGCAAACGATCCCCAGTGCGTAAATCCCGGCTGCGACTGATGATCGCACACCTGCTGATGTCCAGCATGACACTCAGGGCAACTGCCACAGCCCGCCACAAAAGGCACGGTAACACGATCGCCCACCTTAAAGCGCTTGACGTCTCGCCCTACCGCTGCCACCACGCCTGCAAATTCATGCCCCGGAACGTGCGGCAATTCAATGTCCGCATCATGCCCCACAAAGCCATGCCAATCACTACGGCACACGCCTGTGGCTTGCACTTTGATGACCACGCCATCATTGCTTGGCGTTGGGTCGGCAACATTCACAATGCTTGGACGCTGATTAAATTGTTCAAATAAAACCGCTTTCATCGCACTTTTCCTTACTCAATAATTCCTTACCCAATCTTTCACTAAAATTTGGTAAAACTTTACTTTAACAAGTCGCCACACACTTGCCAAAATCAGGCAAACTTTCACCATTATGAAATAAACCGCCCTGCTTTGCAATGGCTTTGTCATCACAATTTACACCCAAACGCAAACAATTTTAAAATTTTCGCATTTTTTTAAGAAAAATCATAAAAAACGCTTGACACTGCCAAAAATTACGCTATAATACGCACCCATACAGCGATGGCTGATTAAGCGGGAATAGCTCAGTTGGTAGAGCACGACCTTGCCAAGGTCGGGGTCGCGAGTTCGAATCTCGTTTCCCGCTCCAAATTTTAAAAATACATAACGACCCCAAGCACAAGATGTTTGGGGTTTTGTTTTATCGGCATTGTATTGCCTGATGCGATGGTTTGTAAATTTAAATAATCAATCTAACAGTTATTATTTAGGAAGACAGCATGAATATCTCACAAATTTTTATCGCTGATAATGATGGGCGTGAACTTTCGCCTTATTTAAAAAAGGCGGTAGATTCTGTAAAAAGCCAAATGCCACACACAGTGCATAAAATCTATTTTCATCAGGAATTAAGAGAATGGATTGAACAAACTTACGGTGGCGATATTCGCAAAGCCTTTGATAAATTAGTGCCTTATGCGTTTAAAGCAGATTTGGCACGTTACTTATTACTTTATCATTTTGGTGGTTGGTATTTTGATATTTCTGTGCATGTGCTTAATGGCATCAAAGTGATTGATGAATTGGATTTTCTCACTTTTCTTGATTTTCCGTTTTATTCAAAAGTGTCGTATGCGTGTAATAATGCGATCATTTATTCTAAAAAAGGATCGATTATTTTAGAAGATACGATCAACGATGTGTTAAGAAATATCGCCACTGAAAACTACGGTCAGCACGTTCTTGCACCAACTGGCCCGATTTGTCTGGGCAAAAACGTCGCCAAACACGCTGATGCACTCAACGTCCATACAGGTGTATTTACCGAATTAACGCCAACTTATCCGAATAAAAATCGTGGCTTTGTGTTAGATAACGGCTTATTATTTGCTCTACATAAACAAGGCAATGTGGGCGGCGATTTAACCGCATTGGGGGCAAAAGGGACAAATAATTATGGAGAGCTTTACGAAGCTCGAGCGATTTACGACACCAGCATACAAGTTGCCATACAAACGCTACCGAACCGAACCGAACCGAACCGAACCGAATAAGCATAGCGCAGTTTTTAGCGTCTAAGCAAATAATAAAATGGTGCAAATCGATGGATTTTGCGCCATTTTTTACCTTAAAACAGCATTTGGCGATTAAAATATTGGCAAAATTTATCTTCGCCAATAAAAAACAGCCCATCAGCAGACGGACTGTTTTTTGGCAAACTTATCATTGACAAAGAGCAATCACTCTTCTTTTTCCAATTTTGGTGGGCCGGGCAACAAATGCTCGTCCACAAACTCATTTGCCATATTATGCTCGGCAGACTCTTCGGTCAGGTACCATTGACCCTTACGATACAAGGTCAGACGGTCGCGCTGCAAGCCACGCCACAAGCAATACATCATCACAAAAATCACGATGGCAAATGGAAAGCCTGCCAAAATTGCCGCTGCTTGTAAGGCAGACAAACCGCCCACCACCAGCAAAATCGCCGCAATGACGCCTTCAGACGTTACCCAAAATAGGCGCTGAATTTTTGGTGGATTGGTATTGCCGCCTGCGGTGAGCATATCCACCACAAGACTTGCTGAGTCTGCCGATGTTACAAACCACAGCACAATCATCGCCAAAATCACAAGCGTCAGCCCTTGGGTAAACGGATAGTATTCAATCAGCTTGAAAATCGCACTGCCTGTATCGGCAAGCACCGCCGCACTCAGACCATAATCGCCCGACATTTCCATCTGAATTGCCGCGCCACCAAAGGTGGTGAACCACAAAAACAGCAAAGTCATCGGCACAAACAGCACACCAAAAATGAACTCACGAATCGTACGGCCACGAGAAATGCGCGCGATAAAAATCCCCACAAATGGCGACCAGCTCACCCACCACGCCCAATAAAACAGCGTCCAAGAAGCCTGCCAAGTGCTGTCTGAATAGGCTTCATTCCAAAGACCCAGCGTGATCAGATTGCCCGCATAATTGCCCACATTTTCTACAAAACTGTCAAACACATACTGCGTAGGGCCAGTAACGATCATAAAAATCAGCAGCAAAAGCGTGCCAACGATGGTAATATCGCTTAAAAACTTCACGCCTTTATCAAGCCCTGCCATCACCGAAAAACCAGCGCAAGCGGTGATTGCGGCAATCAAGATGATTTGTAAAGTCAAGCTAGACTCAATACCAAGCAAAGTCTGCAAACCAGTGTCCAGCTGCATCACGCCCAAGCCAAGGGACGTAACCACGCCAAACATCGTACCAAACACCGCCAGCACGTCCACCACATGACCCCAAGTGCCATAGATGCGCTTGCCAATCAGCGGAAACAATGCCGAGCGAATGGACAGCGGTAAGCCACGGCGATAATGAAAATACGCCAATGCCAATGCCACCACCGTATACAGCGCCCACGCGTGCAACCCCCAGTGCAAGAACGAAATGTTCATCGCTTCTTTGGCGGCTGCTACCGTGCTGGCTTCAGCGGTTGGCGGCGCCACAAAATGATACAAAGGCTCAGCCGTACCCCAGTACACCAAACCAATACCAATGCCTGCACTAAACAGCATACCAATCCACGAACCAAAGCTGTACTCTGGCGTTTCGGTCTGTCTGCCCAAGCGAATGTCGCCAAAGCCGCTCATCGCCACATACAGACAAAACACAATCGCCAAATTCACCAAAATGATGAATAAAAAGCCAAAATGCGTGGTGATAAAGCTCTGCGCTGCGCTAAATACTTCGCCAGCCAGCTCGGTAAATGCCGCACCAAACACGATAAATGCGATAATCGCCAACGCAGACGCCACAAACACAGGCTTACTCACCTGCGGAAAAATGGCAAAACGCCCCACTTTCGCCCCGTCTACCATCGTGGCATAATCTTGGGCAAGCTGAGCGTGCTCATCTGGCGTCTCTGGCGTAACGATGGCGGTACGATAAGACAAATCTTCATCAAGCTCAGCTTCATAGCTGATGTTTTGACTGGTGATGTCCACCGCCCCATCATCATGCCAATCGCTCGGCAAGGCGTTGCCATCGGCGTCATTTTGCGCAGTGTCATTTTGCGCGGCGTCTAGCGTGTCTACCGACTGCGCATCTGCTGGCAAATGCTCATGATTTAAATCTTGATTTTCCTTATTCATCACACTTCCTTAGCACACATTCGTGCAATCAACTTCATAACAATACCTTTCACTTTACACTATTTCAAAATTTTAGATGAACTGATGGTTTTGTCATTGATATATAAGTTAATATCATCAATTCAAGCGATATGGCGTAAATTTGGCTGTGGTATTAGCGCAATTTTTGCTGTTATTTTGCGCCAAAATCTTGCCAAAATTTACTCAATTCGCCTTTAAAACTGCATTGTAAAACCGCACTGCGTTCATCACAATGGCTATAACCTTACCAAGTTTGCCGAAATATTGCAAATTATTACTGTTAGTTTTTTGTATCATTCACAAAAAATTCTCTCTTAATTATTTATTGGTTTTTCTTATGAATTGTCGGTAACTGCTTGTTTTTTGTTCACTTTTCCTAGTATTTTACTCAAGAATTTTTTATAAACAGCTTGATAAGTTTTGTTACATTTTTAGTGGCGGGATTTTTTAATATCGCTTAATAACTATGGCAATATATTGATTTTATTTAAATTTTACGCTTGATAAATTCAACGCATCGCCAATATTCACAAGCCATCTGCCAAAAACCAAACACCATCGCAAAGTTTTTATCAGTCATAACCAATTTTTATAGAAAAACAGGTGCGCTGTTACGGTTTTTTGGGTAGAATAGGCGTAAAAAAGAATAGACGCAAAAATAAAGAATAGATGTAAATTTTAACAATTCACACAAACCAAAAAGTGCGCCGCTACTTGCCACGCACTCATCATGACAGGAATTATTATGCCAATTTACCGCTCAAAAACCTCCACCGCAGGTCGTAACATGGCAGGCGCACGCGCACTTTGGCGTGCCACAGGCATGAGTGATGATGATTTTAACAAACCAATCATCGCCATTGCCAACTCGTTCACTCAGTTCGTGCCGGGACATGTGCATTTAAAAGACATGGGACAGCTGGTGGCGCGTGAGATTGAAAAAGCTGGCGGCGTTGCCAAAGAATTTAACACCATCGCTGTAGATGACGGCATTGCCATGGGACACGGCGGTATGCTGTACAGCTTGCCAAGCCGTGATTTGATTGCCGACAGCGTTGAATACATGGTAAACGCCCACTGCGCAGACGCTTTGGTGTGCATTTCAAACTGCGACAAAATCACCCCCGGTATGCTGATGGCAGCGCTGCGCCTAAACATTCCAACCATTTTTGTGTCTGGCGGCCCGATGGAAGCTGGTAAAGTCTTGGCAAGCACGCTGGGCGATGGGCATACCGTACACGAAACCATCACCAGCGATGACGGACAAAAAATCCGCAAACTTGACCTTGTGGACGCGATGATTGACGCAGCCGATGATTTAATCAGCGATGACGACGTGGCAAATGTGGAGCGTTCAGCTTGCCCAACGTGCGGCTCATGCTCTGGTATGTTCACCGCCAACTCCATGAACTGCCTAACCGAAGCCTTGGGGCTTTCTTTGCCTGCCAACGGCTCGCTGCTTGCCACGCACGCCAAACGCAAAGAGTTGTTCTTGCAAGCAGGTCGCACCATCGTTGAGATTACCAAGCGCTACTACGAGCAAGACGATGCGTCTGTATTGCCACGCTCCATCGCTACCAAAGCCGCCTTTGAAAACGCCATGAGCCTTGATATTGCCATGGGTGGCAGCACCAACACCATCTTGCACCTTTTGGCAGCGGCAAGCGAAGCAGGTGTGGACTTTAAAATGGCGGACATTGACCGCTTATCTCGCAGCGTGCCCTGTCTATCTAAGGTCGCCCCTGCCACACAAAAATACCACATGGAAGATGTGCATCGTGCTGGCGGCGTGATGGCGATTTTGGCAGAACTTGACCGCGCTGGACTGCTTAGCACCAACGTACCAACCGTTCACGCGCCGACTTTGGCGGACGCGCTTGCCAAATGGGACGTGATGAATCCTGACAACACAGACGCGCGTGAGCTGTACATCGCAGCCCCCGGCGGCGTTCGCACCACGCAGGCATTTAGCCAAAACAAAGTGTGGGGTAATCTTGATTTAAACCGTGAATCTGGCTGTATTCGCAGCAAAGAATTCGCCTACAGCCAAGATGGCGGCTTGGCGGTACTGTTTGGCAACATCGCTGAGCGTGGCTGCGTGGTAAAAACCGCAGGCGTGGACGAGAGCATTTTGACCTTCACAGGGCGTGCGCGCGTGTTTGAAAGCCAAGACGCAGCGGTAGAAGCGATTTTGGCGGATAAGATTGTCGCAGGCGACATCGTCATCATTCGCTATGAAGGCCCAAAAGGCGGCCCCGGCATGCAAGAAATGCTGTACCCAACCAGCTACCTTAAATCAAAAGGTCTTGGCAAAGAATGTGCGCTTTTGACGGACGGTCGTTTCTCAGGCGGTACGTCAGGCTTATCCATCGGACACGCCAGCCCAGAAGCTGCCGAAGGTGGCGCAATTGGCTTGGTGGAAGAATTTGACACCATCAAAATTGACATTCCAAATCGCAGCATTCACCTTGATGTGAGCGATGAAGAACTTGCCAAACGCCGTGAAGCGATGAATGCACGCGGCAAAAACGCATGGAAACCTGTGGCTCGTGAACGCTATGTCAGCCAAGCCCTGCGTGCCTATGCCGCAATGGCAACCAGCGCTGATACAGGTGCGGTGCGTGATGTGTCGCAAGTGGAACGCTAATCTAAGGCGTCAAAAAACCAGCTCATTTGGGCTGGTTTTTTGTTTGTGTGCTATTTAAAATATACACGATTGCAATGGTAAGTGGCTATCCAAAACCCCATCAAGTACAATTATAATACTCATTCGCCACAAGCTCAGGCGGCATGGGCTTATCCATCAGCGCCAAAGTCTCACGCTCAATCATGCGCACGATGGTGTCCAGTGGCAAATCATTATCCGACAAACCAAACGGCTCTTCCAGCTCATAGCTCAGCTCATCTAGTCCAAGCAGCAAATACGACAAAAACCCCACCAGCAGCGGCGTCCACAACCCCATCACCGACTGCAAACTAAACGGCAACAGCCAACAAAAGCCAAACACCGCACGATGCAAAAGCACCGAATACGGAAACGGCAAAGGCGTGCTGGCAATGCGATCGCAGCCTGCTTGGATATTACCCATCTCCACGATATGACTTTGAATACTGGTGTAAATGATGTCGCTAATCATGCCTTGCTTATATGCACCAATCAGACGTTTTTGAATGCGCTCAAGCACAAATTGCGGTGCGTTGATGTGCGCATTGAGTTTGGTGATTTCATCATTGGTGGGCGTGCGATAATAAGAAAACTGCACCGCTTGACACGGCTGCTTACGCAATCTGTCACGCAATAGACTCACAAACATCAGCATATCAACAAGCAGTACTTCACGCTCATGCGCTGGCAAAAAATGCGTATCGCGCGTAAAATGGCGTGTGTTGGCAATCAGCGCACCCCATAATTTACGCCCTTCCCACCAGCGGTCATAGCACGCGGTGTTACGAAACCCCAAAAAGATGGACAAAATCACACCAAAGATCGCAAAGCCCATCGCTGGCACGCTGTTGATGTGAATGTCCACAAAGTGCATGAGCGCCCACACGCCTGTAGAAATCGCCATCAGCAGCAGCACAATCGGCAGCACCTTTGGCAAAATCGTGCCGCGCCACACAAATAAAAGTTTTAGTCCGTTGGATTTATCGCGTACAATCATGGGTTGGTTGTTGCAGGTTTGGTGGTTTTGGTAAATGTTTAGAATAAGAATTTATGGTTTGAAATGTTGGGTTGTGCCATCGCCAATCAACAACTCTTGGATTAAAGAACGATGGTAAGTTAGGTTAAGCCAAGCGAAAACTCAACAAATCTAAGAATTTAACTTAAAATCGTTGGGTTTTCGCTTAGCTACACCAAATCACGGCTTGCAATTCAAATGAAATTGCCAGCCCCAAACTTTATCACGATGGTTTTACACAAAAAAATAAAGCAGACTTTTGCCTGCTTTATTAAAAATTTATTTAAGCACCATCAAAGGATCAACATAAGCGCTGTTTTTGGCAACACGAAATTCCAGCAAGCTTGCGCCGTTAGATTGGCGTTTCATTTTGGCGATTTGCTGACCTGCACGCACCGAATCACCCGAACGCACGCTGGCGTCCTTGATGTGAATGTAACTGGTAACAAAGCCGTCCGAATGCTGAATCATCACCATTGAGCCTTGTACGTTATTGCCGTCTGCGTGAATGACCGTCCCTGCACGGCTGGCAAGCACCGCTTCGTTATCCGTACCGCTAAACCACATACCTTCGCTAGACACCGTTTGTCCATTGATGGTTACCGTACCAAAACGGCGCACCACCGGCACGTTTTTCGCCACAGGATAGCTAAACTGCATGACCCCAGCACTGCCGATGATTGGCGTATTGGTGCTGGCTGCCGCTGGCGCAGGTGCAACAGGTGCAGGCTGGCTTGGTGTAGGATTGCGTGTGGCTTGGGTGTTTGTCTGCGTGCGTGTGTTTGTGCTTTGGCGTGGCGGCTGGCTTTGGGTGCGAGTATTTTGTACACGCCCCACGTTGTTATTTGCGCTGCCTTGCCACAAAGTCAGCCACTGCCCTGTATAGATGGTGTAATTACCGTCAAGGTTGTTCATGCGCCCAAGTTCACGCCAATTTAGCCCATAACGCTCGGCAATCTTACTCACCGTGTCGCCTTGTTTTACCAAATAGCGATTTGGCACGCCGCGGTTATTGGTCAGCACCTTTTCGCTGGCGCTTGCGCCGCTTTGATAGGTTGGCTTACTGGCACAGCCTGCCAGCACGATTGCCGCCGCACACGCCGCCACAAGCCATTTGCCAGAAAATTTGCCCTTGTTAGGCTGATGAATTGCTTGATCAAAATGCGGCTGCGTTTGCTGAACCATCATTGCACCACTCCGTTATTGTTGTTGTGTTTTTAAAAGTATATTTGATTTAAAAGTGTGTTGAAGTTTTCAATTTTAAACATTGCGCCAATTTGCTCTGGCAAGTTTGATTTTTATCATTTGCCAAATATTTTGTCAGCATGGATAAATGCGTTCACTGTTTATATCAAACACTCAATATCAAAAAGCCACAGTGAACACTAATGCTGCGAACTTGGTATTGTAACACAGCTGTCAAAATCACAAAACCCACCGAGTGCCGATGGGTCGTGATTGAAAAATAAAGTTACAATTTTTCAAAGCGATGGTAAATTTAGGCTTGCACTTCGCTCTTTTTAATCAGCGCATAAATCACGCCTGTTACCACAGAACCGATGGCGATTGCCGCCAAATACATAAGCGGCTGCGACACAAACGGAATCACGAACAATCCGCCATGCGGTGCTTGCAGCTCAATGCTAAGTCCCATGGAAATCGCCCCAGCCAAGCCGCCGCCAATCAAAGACGCAATAATCACGCGTGCAGGGTCTGCCGCCACAAATGGCAACGCCCCTTCAGAAATAAAGCACAAACCCAGCGCAAACGATGCCTTGCCAGCATTGCGCTGATTTTCATTAAATTTACGGCGTGCCAGCCAAGTCGCAATCGCCATACCGATTGGCGGCACCATACCCGCTGCCATCGCTGCGGCAATCGGCGTATACACCCCAGACGCAATCATACCCACCGAGAAAGTATAAGCCGCCTTATTCACAGGGCCGCCCATGTCGGTGCACATCATCGCACCCAAAATCAAGCCCAAAATGATGGCATTGACTTCGCCCATGGATTTTAGCCAGTCGGTCAAAGCCGTCATCAGTGCTGCCACTGGCGGATTGATGGCGTACACCATCAAAAGCCCCACAATCAGCGAACCAAGCAGCGGTAAAATCAAAATCGGCTTAAGCGATGTCAGGCTGGCGGGCAATTTAATCGCACTGTTTAGCCATTTGACGGTATAACCTGCCAAAAAACCTGCGATGATACCGCCCAAAATCCCTGCGCCTGCGCTGTTGGCAAGCATACCGCCAATCAAACCCACCGCAAGACCGGGACGGTCAGCGATAGAAAACGCCACATAGCCAGAAAATACCGCAATCATCAGCGCAAAAGCCGCGCCACCGCCAATGTCCATCAGCGCCTTTGGTAAGCCAAACGCCAAATTCTCATCTTTAAAGGCTTCAATGCCAAACATGAACGACAGCGCAATCAGTAGACCGCCAGCCACCACCAGCGGCAACATATGCGACACGCCTGTCATCAAATGCTTGTACACACCCTTTTTTTCGTCCGCTGGCGCGCTTTGTGCTGCCGTGCCTGCGCCTTGATACACGCTTGCTTCGGCAAATGCCTTGGTGAACTCTTGCTCGGTTTTTTTCAAAGCAAGCTGCGTGGAAGTGCGGTACATTTTTTTGCCAGCAAATTTGGATAAATCCACGTCAATATCCGCCGCCACAAAGACCAAATCTGCCGCCGCCACTTCATCAGGCGTGATTTCATTGCCTGCGCCCACTTGTCCGCGCGTCTCGACTTTGACCGTCCAGCCTTGTTTTTTGGCGTAATTTTCAATCGCTTCTGCCGACATAAAAGTGTGCGCCACGCCCGTTGGGCAAGCGGTTACCGCCACGATGTTTTTCACCGCACTTTGCGCTGCTTGGCTTGGCAGAGTTTGCGTTTGCGCCTTATTTAAAAGCTCGCTGACGTACTCGGCATTGGCAAGCTCGTCCAGCTGCACGGCATCTTTTTGTAAATACAAAGTATTTGCGCTGCTTGACTTGGCAGTATCGCCAATCACAATGCGCACGGTGTTTGGCTCGCTGCCTGCTTGGTCAAGCTTAGCAATGCTTAGCATTTGGGCGGATTTGCCATGGCGATTTAGGCTGGCTGTCAATGCCTTTGCCACAAGTAGTGCCTGCGCAGATGGCGATTCACTACCCACCAAAAAACGCTCAGCACAAGATAAATCCACACAAGAAAAATCGGTTTGAGTTGTCATAATCGTCTGATTTTATTAAAATTTTATTAAATTACACACTCATAAATTTAGGTGTGATTGACTTTATATATCATCGGTAAATTCATGCGTTTTGCAAGCGTCTGCAAATCACACGTCCACCTGCAAAACTTCAACCTGCGCCAAAAGCGTGCGCAATCTGTCATCATCTGCCGCTTTAAAGCCAATGATACTCACCGCATGAGCCGCTAGTGCCGTAGCCTGCGCCAAAACTTGGGTTGGCGCAAGATTGCCAAGTAAGCCAAACATCATGCCTGCCACCAGCGTATCACCTGCACCCACCGTGCTTTTGACCGTCATTTTAGGCGGCGTAGCCTGATAAGCGTGCAGTCCATCTGGCGTTTTTTGTAGCCAATGCACGCCTTTTGCGCCCATAGAAATCACCACATTTTGAATGTTTGCGCCTGCTTCATCAAGTAATTTTGCCTGCTCATCAAGCGTACGGCATGGCTTGCCAAACACTTCAAACAGCTCATCATCGTTCGGCTTAATCAGCCACAAAGGCAAGCCAAGTGCCACTTTTAGGGCTTCGCCGCTGACGTCCACCACAAGGCGTGAGTTGACCGCCAGCAGATTTTCTAGCAAATCTTTAAAATCATTAAGCGCAAAGCCTTTTGGCAAACTGCCCGCCACCAGCACCGCATCCGCTTGGCTGGCAAGTGCGCACAAATGCTGACTTAGGCGTGCTGTGTCATCGGCACTGATTTGAAAACCTGCGCCATTGACATCAGTCGTACGCACGCCTGTGCCAGCACCGTCCACCAGTTTAATGTTCGTCCGTGTTGCGCCTGCCACACGCATAAATTCATCGCCAAGTGCGCCAAGTTTGGGATTTTTGGTGCGCTCGGTGGCTCTGTCGGCAAACAACTGGCGAAACAAGGCGTCATTCTCCGCCCCCAAAAATCCAGCCGCCAGCGCATCAGCGCCCAAGTCCGCCAAAATCTGCGCACTGTTTAGTCCTTTGCCTGCCGCATCCGTCTGCTGCGTATGCGCGCGGTTCACTTCGCCCAAATTCAGCACGTCCAAAGACACCGTCAAGTCAATGGCAGGATTGAGCGTTACGCATAAAACTTTCATACTCACCCCTTATCCTGCCAGCGCACGCACTTCTTTGGCGGTACGGCAACGCAGCGCACGCTCCGCCAAGGCTTGACACTCGGTAAAATCAAGCTCACGAATCTGCGCTTTTGTCAGCGCAATGCTCGCCGCCGACATACTCAGCTCGTCCACGCCAAGCCCCAATAAAATCGGCACGGCTTTTTCGTCCGCAGCCAGCTCACCGCACACACCCACCCATTTGCCATGGGCGTGTGCCGCTTGCACAGTTTGGTGAATAAGATTCAGCACGCTTGGGTGCAAGCCGTCCGCGTCTTTTGACAGCACAGGATGTCCACGGTCAATCGCCAGCACATACTGCGTCAAATCGTTCGTTCCCACGCTAAAAAAGTCCACATCAGCGGCAAAAGCGTGCGCCATCACCGCAGCGCTTGGCACTTCAATCATCATACCCACTTGCACATTTTCGTGCGGCTCATTTGCCAGTACGTCGTCCAAGATGGCTTTGGCAGCTTGCCATTCTTCAAAACGCCCAATCATCGGAAACATAATGCGCACGTCTCTGCCCTTGGCGGCACGCACCAACGCCGTCAGCTGATCTTTTAAAAGATTTGGGTATTGCAAGGTCAAACGCACGCCACGCACGCCCAAAAATGGGTTATCTTCGCTTGGCATGGGCAAATACGGCAGCGGCTTATCACCGCCAATATCCAGCGTACGTACCACCAAAGGACGGCCGTCCAGCGCATCAAAAACTTGTTCATAATCGGCAATTTGCGTGGCGATGTCTGGAATTTGCGAATGCGCCATAAACACAAGCTCAGTGCGCAAAAGCCCTACCGCTTCTGCACCTTGCGCCACCACATCGGCAGCGTCTTTGACATTACCAAGGTTTGCCGCCACTTCCACCTGATGATTATCAAGCGTCTTAGCGGGTGATAATGCGTGCTGATGGGCAATGCGTTTACGCTCGGTGCGCTGCGCCTGCTCATGCTGGCAACGCTCAATCATCGCACTATCAGGACTCATCACAAACCAGCCAGCACCGCCATCAATCAGCACTTTTTCGCCTTGGGCAATCTCAAGCACGCCTTTGCCAGCACCCACCAGCGCAGGAATACCAAGCGCTCTTGCCACGATGGCACTGTGCGAACTTGCGCCGCCACCAGCCGTCAAAATCCCTGCCACATACGCAGGATCAAGTCTTGCCACGTCAGACGGCAAAAGATCATCTTTAATCAGCACATAAGGCGAATCAGGCGCAGCTGGCACGTCTTGCCCTGTCAATTTGGCAAGCACTTTTTGCCCCACGTCTCGCAAATCTGCCGCACGCTCCGCCAGCAAGCGGTTTGATAGCACCGATTGCGCCTTAGCAAGCGATTCAATGTGTGCATGCCACGCTGCAGGCGCAGACAAGCCATCATCAATGCCGTCTTTTGCACCATAAGAAATCTCTTCGTCATCAAGCAGGGCAATGTGTGCGGTGAAAATCTGCGCCACAGACGCACTTTTTGCACTGCTGACGATGGCGTGCAAGTCGGTTTTGACAGCGGCAATGGCGTCTTGTAAGGCGGTGAATTGCTCGGCTGGATTATTTGCCGTCATCGGATATTTAAAGCGCATTTCACGCACGACATAAGCTTCGCCCACCGCAAGCCCTGCGGACGCTGGCACGGCCGCTGTTTGCTCGCCTGCTTGAATGCTGGCAACTGGTGCGCTAAGCATGGTTTGCGCTGCGTTTTTATTGGCGGTGTTTGACTTATTCTCAGCAGTGATTGGCGTTACTTCTTCACCCAAGCCATCTGCCACAGCCGCCACCAGTGCGTCCAAATGCGCCACTGCGTCTGTGTTTGGCTCAGCGATGAAATTTAGCGTCTGTCCACGCTCAGCACCCAACGCCAAAAGCCTTGTTAAGCTCTTGGCAGACACATACGCACCATTTTCAAGCGCCACTTTAATCTCGCCATTCGCCTTTTTGGCAAGCTCAGATAAGAAAGTCGCTGGACGTGCGTGCAAGCCGTGTGCATTTAGCACCAGCGCACTTTTGCCTTGCCAATTTGGAATCAGCTCAGCGTGTAAAATTTGCGCAAGCTCAGCACTTGTCGGAGTAGATTTCGCCAACGCCTGCGCAAATTCATCGCTTAACAAGCCGTCCAAACTTGCCGACAATGCCGCTTCATCGGTATTTTTGCCATCAGCAATCACCGCCAAAGCACGCACACCATCAGCAAAAGGCTGTTTTGCCACGCCCAGCGCCAGCGCCGCCTTGTCAGCATTTGCCACAGTCGCCACATACAGCGCCTGAGAAATGCGGTTTAGCGTCAGCGGCAAGCCCAGCACGTCTTGGGTGAATACACCCTGCTGTTTTAGGCGTGCCACCGCGTGCTGATAAAGGGTGTCAGTATCGGCAGCGGCAATGTCTGTGGCAATCAGGGCTTCATGCGCCAAAAACGATTTTGGCTCGCCTTCAATCAGCTCAATGATGGCATCAGGCGTGGTCGCAGTTTTGATTTTTTCTGCCACATCGGCATCAAGCGCACGCGTCAGCTTTTTAAGCACCTGCAAATGCTCATCGGATTTGGCTGCAATCACCGCCGCCAAATACACCACATCGCCTGCGTCCGTCCACACCACACCATCAGCAAAATGCACCAAGCGCACACCTGTGCGTAAAATTGCCGCACGAGAATCAGGCGTGCCATGCGGAATGGCAATGCCTTGCCCCAAATAAGTCGCCGCTTGCGCTTCACGGTCTTGTAGTCCTTGAATATAATCGGGTGTGGTCAGCCCATCTTCTGCCAGCACCTGCGCCAAAACGCTCAGCGCTTCTTGTTTATTGGCGGCACGCATATTCATGCGCACATCTTGCGTGGTAAGGGTCAGCATAACGCTCCTTAAATCAGCCCGTATACCACCAGACTTATGTCTGGCAGTTTTTGGTAAGTCAAATCACTTTGGCTTTGGGTTAATCTGCGTGGTTGGCAACATCTCATCATTTACCAAACCAACCAACAGTACGCCAAACCAAATGAAAAGTTATGTGATGAATTTAATTTTCAAAAATGCTTCATTTTACCATTTTTTAAGCCAATCTTTTTCATAATTTTATGACAAATTTGTAATCATCAAACGATAAATGCTGACGCCCAATAAAAAACGACAAGCCGTTGTCAGTTTGTCGTTTTGGGTTTTAAACTTGTTAAGTTTTTGGCTTAGATTTTGGTTTAAAATAAATTAACCAGCCATTTTAGCCGTTCAATGAAACCACCATCACAATAAACCCAGCGGCTTTTTCACCGCCAACACCAAAATCGCCACATAAGCGATGGTGGCAAGCAGCATACCGAATTTGGCTTGCGCTGGCGTGGTGCTTGGGCGTGCCGCCTTGGCAGTGGCAGACACCGCCACGATGAACAGCACCAATTTCGCCCACGCCCACGGCGCCATAAACTGATACCACACGGTAAACATATACAGCCCGCTCACCAGCAACAGCGCATAACAAACGTGCATTGCTCTGCGCAGCATCGGCGAAGGATTGGCTTTTTCACCCACAAATACCACGATGGCTTGGTACAAAAACAGCCCCAAAGTCAGCGCCACCATCAGCAAATGAAAATGCTTCATATTTTTGCCTTTTTACTCATTCTTGTTTGGCGGTATTTTCAAGCAAACACCGCCATTATCAAAGTATTGCTTATTGATAAAGCACTTCTAAGATTTCAAAAGCCACCAAGCCGCTTGGCGTTTGGATTTGCGCTTCATCGCCTTCTGATTTGCCAATCAAACCACGCGCGATTGGCGAATTGACCGAAATTTTATTCAGTTTAAAATCCGCTTCGTCATCGCCCACGATTTGATAACGGCGCTCTTCGCCATCGTCCACGTTTTCTAGCACCACAGTTACACCAAACACCACACGCCCATCTTGCGGCAAAGTGGTTGGATCAATCACCTGTGCGCCGCCAAGTTTCGCTTCAATATCACGAATGCGTGCTTCACACAGACCTTGCTGCTCACGCGCCGCATGGTATTCGGCATTTTCTTTTAAATCGCCATGCTCACGCGCTTCGGCGATGGCGTTGGTGATGCGTGGACGCTCGATGGTTTTTAGTTGTTTTAGTTCCGCTTCAAGTGCGGCGTGCCCCTGTGGGGTCATAGGATAACGCTGCATAACAACTCCTAAGTTTTTTCATCTGTATTTATCAATTTAATCAAGCAAGATCGCACTTTATACAATCAAAATCCCAAACGTTCATTAACGCCAAATCCACCAAAGTGCAATTTAAAACCAAATCGAGAAGTTTAATTAAAAACCAATCAAAAAGTTAAATTGCAAACATAGCTAAAAACACCACGCCATCTGGAGTGGTGTTTTGATAAATGTGTATTTGGCACGCGCGATTTGTGATTGCTTTGATGGCAATTTTGCGCTGATTGGTGAGCGTGCGCACAGCACAAACGCCACCAATCAATACATTTGGCTAACTATATCAGCTTTATGCCAAAATTGCAACACATCAAACGTTTTACAAAGCGTTTTAAAACGTTGCAAATCTGCCAATCAGCTTGACAATCAGCTTGCCAAGTCTTGCAGCTTATACACATCAAACGGCAATTTCACTTCGTACGCCTTGCATACCGCTTGCGCTGCGCTCATAGTCGTTACATAGAACACTTTGCCTTGCAAGGCGCTGCGGCGAATAGAGAACGAATCTTCTTGCGCTTGCTTGCCTTCGGTGGTGTTAATCACCATGGCAATCTCGCCATTTTTAATGCTGTCTACGATGTGCGGACGGCCTTCGGTTACTTTATTGACACGCTCGCACGCCACACCAGCGTCCGCCAGCACTTTTTGGGTGCCGCCAGTCGCCACCAAATTAAAGCCATAGTTCAGCAGTGATTTCGCCACATCAACGACGTATTTTTTATCGCTATCACGCACCGATAGGAAAACTTTTTTCACTTCGCCTTCGGTTGGCAAGCCCGGCAAACGCTCATTTGAGCCGATGACCGCTTTATAAAACGCTTCGCCAAAGCTCTTGCCCACGCCCATCACTTCGCCTGTAGATTTCATCTCTGGGCTTAGGATTGGGTCAACACCCGGGAACTTAGCAAATGGGAATACCGCTTCTTTTACCGAATAATGTGCAGGCACGATTTCACGAGTAAAGCCTTGCTCAGCAAGCGATTTGCCCGCCATGCAGCGTGCTGCCACTTTTGCCAACGATGTGCCGATACACTTAGAAACGAACGGCACAGTACGGCTGGCGCGTGGGTTCACTTCTAGGATGTAAACGGTGTTGTCTTTGATGGCGTACTGTACGTTCATCAAGCCCACCACGCCAAGCTCTTTTGCCATGGCGATGGTTTGTGCGCGGATTTGGTCTTGGATTTCGGCAGACAGCGAGTACGGCGGCAAAGAACAGCCAGAGTCGCCAGAGTGTACGCCCGCTTGCTCAATGTGCTGCATGATACCGCCAATCACCACTTCTTTACCGTCTGACACGCAGTCCACATCCACTTCAATCGCATCATCAAGGAAGCGATCCAGCAGCACTGGCGCTTCATTAGACGCTTGTACGGCAGTTTTTAGGTAGTGGCTTAGCTCATCTTCATTGTACACGATTTCCATCGCACGGCCGCCAAGCACATAAGATGGACGCACCACCAGCGGATAACCCACTTCTTTGGCACGCTCAATACCTTCTTCCATGCTGGTTGCCAAGGCGTTTGGCGGCTGATTTAGGCTCAGCTGATGCAGCATTTGCTGGAAGCGCTCACGGTCTTCAGCACGGTCAATCGCATCTGGTGTTGTACCGATGATTGGCACGCCTGCTTTTTCTAGGGCGCGCGCAAGTTTTAGTGGCGTTTGTCCGCCGTATTGCACAATCACGCCTTTTGGTTTTTCGGTGCGCACGATTTCAAGCACATCTTCTAAAGTAACTGGCTCAAAATACAAGCGGTCTGACGTGTCGTAATCGGTAGAAACCGTCTCAGGGTTGCAGTTTACCATGATGGTTTCAAAGCCATCTTCACGCATGGCAAGCGCCGCATGAACACAGCAGTAGTCAAACTCAATGCCTTGACCGATACGGTTTGGGCCACCGCCAATTACCATGATTTTATCTTTGTCGGTTGGGCGTGCTTCACATTCGTCATCGTAGGCTGAATACATGTACGCTGTAGAAGTTTCAAACTCCGCCGCACAAGTATCCACGCGCTTATACACAGGATACACGCCCAAATCCCAGCGTTTTTGGCGTACGTCATCTTGATTCACGCCAAGCAGTGCCGCCATGCGCAAATCGCTCATGCCTTTACGCTTATAACGGCGCAATACTTCAGCGCTCAGCTCGTTTAGCTTGCTGGTTTTGATTTCATTTTCACTGTTTACAATGTCTTCAATCTGCACCAAGAACCACTTATCAATCTTGGTAAGATTAAACACATCATCAAGACTAAAGCCATGACGGAACGCTTCAGCCAGATAGAACACACGCTCAGGCGTTGGAATGCTTAAGCGATTGGTGATTTCGCTCTTAATGGCGTCAGCGGTTTTACCCTCCAAATCCATCACTTCATCAAAGCCAGTCGCCCCAGTTTCAAGACCACGCAAGGCTTTTTGCATAGATTCTTGGAAGTTACGGCCAATCGCCATCACCTCGCCCACCGATTTCATCTGCGTGGTCAGCGTGTTTTCCGCTTGTGGGAATTTTTCAAAGTTGAAGCGTGGAATTTTGGTAACTACATAGTCAATGCTTGGTTCAAAAGACGCTGGCGTTTTGCCGCCTGTGATGTCATTTTTTAGCTCATCAAGCGTGTAGCCCACCGCCAATTTCGCAGCGATTTTGGCAATCGGAAAACCTGTCGCTTTAGAAGCCAGTGCAGACGAACGGCTCACGCGTGGGTTCATTTCAATCACCACCATGCGTCCGTTGTCAGGGTTGATACCAAATTGTACGTTTGAACCGCCCGTTTCTACGCCAATCTCACGCAAAACCGCGATAGACGCATTGCGCATGAGCTGGTATTCTTTGTCGGTCAAGGTTTGTGCAGGCGCAACGGTGATGCTATCGCCTGTGTGTACACCCATTGGGTCAAAGTTTTCAATCGAGCAGACGATGATGCAGTTGTCGTTTTTATCACGCACCACTTCCATCTCGTACTCTTTCCAGCCAATCAGACTTTCGTCAATCAACAGCTGGTGCGTCGGCGACAAATCAAAACCACGCTCACAAATTTCAATAAATTCTTCACGATTATAGGCGATACCGCCACCAGAACCGCCCATCGTAAAAGACGGACGGATAATCACAGGAAAACCAAAGCGGCTTTGAATTTCTAGCGCTTCTTCCATCGTCTCGGCAACGTCCGCGCGTGGACATTCTAAGCCGATTTTTTTCATCGCCTTATCAAACAGCTCACGGTCTTCTGCTTTTTCAATAGCTTCTTTGGTCGCACCAATCAGCTCACAGCCGTATTTGGCAAGCACGCCATTTTTATCCAAATCAAGCGCACAGTTTAGCGCCGTTTGACCGCCCATCGTTGGCAAAATCGCATCAGGGCGTTCTTTTTCAATGATGCGCTCCACCGTCTGCCAAGTAATCGGCTCGATGTAAGTGGCGTCCGCCATCACAGGGTCGGTCATGATAGTGGCTGGATTTGAGTTCACCAAAATAACACGGTAGCCCTCTTCACGCAGCGCCTTACACGCCTGCGCCCCAGAGTAGTCAAATTCACACGCCTGCCCAATGACAATCGGGCCTGCACCAATGATAAGAATGGATTTTATGTCTGTACGTTTTGGCATGGGTTACTCGCTTGTTTGGTTTAATCTGTTGGGTTTGTTTGTTACTTTATAATCTTAAATTTAATGGGTTGGTCTGGCTAGGCATGCGTAAGCAAATCAAGACAATCAATTTATGCCGTAAATGCAATTTTCATACGTCCACGCCACAATCTTGTCATCATCGCCTGTTTCGTAAAATGCCGATAACAGCTCATTCCACGTCTCAAGCTGGCTTTCGTTAATATTTAAAATGCCTGCGCCTGCTTTGATGAGTTGATAATTAGCACAAATGATTGCCGTGCGCTTATTACCGTCCCAAAACAGCTGCTGCCTTGCCATATAATACAGCGTTTTGATGGCACGCTTAGTATGGGAAAGTGGCAATTCATCAATGGCTTGCAGTGCTTGCTGAGCTTCGTCTTTGTTCGGAATGCTTGGCACATAACTGACACCGCTAATGCCTACGTTGCCTGTACGCAGCTCGCCCCAAGCAAGGCTTTCGTTATACGCCACAAAACCGTTGATTTTACACGCAAAATCCAAATCAAAAGGCGCATCAGAACGCAGCGCAAATTGCCATGCGTTTTTTAGGTTTAACACCACCTGTATGTCATGAGTTGAAACACCGCTGACACTCATACCATCAACAATCGTCTTGGTTTGGGGGAATGTGGTATTCACCCTTTCAAGCCGTGACATACTGTGAATGACTTCTACGATGTTTTTGCGAGCCAAAAAGCGGTTTTGCTCAAGGGTTAAGTGAAACTTATCCTGCATTTTTAAGCCACTCGCAATTCCCAAAAATCTCTCCACATTCTAAACAATGCTTTATCAACAAAGCTTGCGACTTTGTCTTTTATACCTTCTTGTTGCTGCTGATTTGAGCGGGTAAAGTATCGCCACACTAAATAATCATAAAGCCGCTGCCTATCAGATGGATTGGATAGACACACAGCCAGCCCTTGCTCAAGGCGTGCATGATTGACCACCGCCTTTAGATTGTTGAGACTTTTCATTTTAGTTTTATCATGAAAATCTTCACAATCTTTTGCTCTCAACTCCCAAAATGGCTCGCTTTTTAAATGATAAAAAGGCATTGCCAAATTCATGCGATGAGCTGACTTGACGTATTGGCGCCACGTCCGCTCAAACGTATGTTCTAATTACGGTGTAATTTTCAGTATGGCGCTGTTATAATGACCTGTCTCAAACAACTTAATCACGCTCATCAATAAAATAGGTTTGTGCGGTGCGTATCCCATCTTGGCAGAATAAGCACAATTAAGCTGATTGAAAAATTCAATATAGGTCGCTACACCCATACTCTTTATCACCCCTTCGCCCTTGCCATCTCATCAGCAAAGCGGTCAAACAACACCGAGCAATCATGCGGGCCCGGGCTTGCTTCTGGGTGCCCTTGGAAGCTAAATGCCGAACGCCCCACCAGCTCAATGCCTTGGTTTGAGCCGTCAAATAGCGAACGATGCGTTGGCTTAACGTGGCTTGGCAGGCTCGCTTCGTCCACCGCAAAGCCGTGGTTTTGGCTGGTAATCATCACCGTGCCATCTGCCAGATTTTGCACAGGGTGGTTAGCACCATGATGACCAAATTTCATCTTGATGGTTTTTGCGCCGCTTGCCAATGCCAGCAACTGATGCCCTAGGCAAATGCCAAATACAGGGATTTTCGTGTCGTTTAGAATGCTTTTAATGGCGTCAATGGCGTAGGTGCATGGCTCAGGGTCGCCCGGGCCGTTTGATAGGAAAATGCCGTCTGGGTTGTGTTTTAGCACTTCTGAAACAGGCGTGGTCGCAGGCACAACCGTAACATGACAGCCACGATCCACCAGCATACGCAAGATGTTGGTTTTTACGCCAAAGTCATACGCCACGATGTTAAAGCGTTTTTCAATGTCTTTGCCAAGCTCAGCAAAGCGGCCGCCAGTTTCGCTCAGTTTGCCGTTTTTACCATCGTGATTTAGCTGCCAAGAGCCTTGTGTCCACTCAAAGCCGTCTTTATCGCAGCATTCTTTTGCCAAATCCAAACCTTTCATAGATGGTGCGGCTTTGGCAAGTTCAATGGCACGCGCTTCGTCTAGGTTGCCGTTTTCGTCAGCGTTCATGATGCAGCCATTTTGTGCGCCAGTATTGCGCAAAAGATTGGTCAGTTTGCGTGTGTCAATATCGGCAATCGCCACCACGTCATGCTTGGTCAGATATTCGCCAAGCGACATTTCGGCACGAAAATTACTGTGCAGTAGCGGCAAATCACGAATAATCAGACCGTTTGCCCACACTTTGTGCATACGTCCAGACTCGCTGTCTTCGCCATTGCAGCCTGTGTTACCGATGTGCGGATAAGTGAGCGTTACCATTTGGTTGGCGTAGCTTGGGTCAGTCAGGATTTCTTGGTAGCCTGTCATGGCGGTGTTAAACACCACTTCGCCCGTGCTAGCCCCCAGCTTGCCAATGCTCACACCCTTAAAAACCGTACCATCTGCCAAGGCTAAAATCGCCGCTGTCTGCTTTGACGTTGTCATTCACACGCTCCGAAATTTGATAAAATTCTTGCTTTGCGGTCAAATTTTAGGCAAATTTTTTTAGGGTTTTCCCCTAAAATTTGACCACAAAAAAGCAAGCACCGAAAAGAAAACTTAATGCAGTAATTACTGAAGTTAAGTCGTCTTTTTCATGGTTGCTCGCTTTGATATAGATTTCGCCTATTATATATAATTGCACAAAAAAATACCAGTGATTTTCATCAAATCTGCTGGTATTTTTTTCAATTTTGTGAAAATTGGTGAGATTTTGCAACGTTGTGTTGGCAAGTTGTACCAAAAATGCTTACAAAACCGCTTTTAACCGCTCACCAATTTCACTCATTTTAGGCTAAATTTACGCTTAGTGTTGCTGCGCTTGGGTTACTGTGCTTGGCGTTTGTTATATTGTACCGAATTATACACCGACAGCGCAATGAACGCCACGCCAATCAAGCCTGTGATAATCTCTGGCACATGAAATTTGGTAGACAGCAGCATGATAATCGCCAGCGCACCAATCGCATAATGCGCACCGTGTTCTAAGTACACAAACTCGCTTAGCGTACCTTTGTCCACCAAATAAATGGTCATAGAACGCACAAACATCGCACCGATGGCAAGACCAATCATGATGATAATCACGTCATTGGTGATGGCAAACGCACCAATCACCCCATCAAAACTAAAAGACGCGTCCAGCACTTCTAGGTATAAAAAGCCTGCCACACCACCTTTTAAAATCGTTGGTGATACGCCTGCGGTGTTGGTGATTGGCTTACCGTTTGCGTCCAGCACTTCTTCGTCATCGTCATCGCTTTCACCTTCAAGCAATGCCGACACCACGCTGACGCCCAAATACACCAAAATCCCCCAAATGCCCGCCACCAGCACCACGCCTTGCTTGGCTTCATCAACCCAAGTCATTGACAACATCAACACAAGCAGCGCCACAAACACGCTCATTGCGTCCACCTTGCTAAAACGCACCAAGCGCGCTTCTAGCCAAGTAAACCAATGCACGTCCTTATCACCAAACATGAATTTTAGGAACACCAAAAGCAAGAACATACCACCAAAGGCAGAAATTTCCGCATGGTGTGCATTCAAATGCTCGGCATATTGCGTAGGATTGGTGAGCGCTAGGTTGATGACTTCCATCATGCCAAGATTTGCCGTAACCGCCACGATGACGATTGGGAATACCAAACGCATACCAAAAACAGCAATCAAAATCCCCACCGTCAAAAAGATTTTTTTCCAAAAAGCATTCCAGCCTTTTAAAATGGACGCATTCACCACCGCATTATCAAAGGACAGTGAAATTTCCATGATGGCAAGAATCGCCGTTACGCCAAGTGCCATCAGCATTGCCGACACGCCGCCGTGAGAATAGCCCCACCACGCCGCACCGATTAGGCAGATGATGGTAAAAATAATATCAAATAAAAAATGTCGCATGGTATCACGCAGAATGATTTTGAGTTGTCATAAAAAGCAAACATAAAAAAACCAACGACCGCTAAGTCATTGGCTCTTTTTTAAATATGGTGGGGACGGAGAGACTCGAACTCTCACACCTCGCGGCGCCAGAACCTAAATCTGGTGCGTCTACCAATTTCGCCACGTCCCCAAGTTTTTTAGCTCAACCTGCAATCTTAATTGCTGTGCGGTTGATGGGGTGCATTATACACCCTTTTTAAAATTTGGCAAGCGTTTTTTGTAAAAATTTTAAAATTTTTCGTCATTTTCGCAAAATTTTGCCAAAATTGGGTAAATTTTACAAAAACTTGGGTGAAATTTAGGAAAATTGGCGAAATTTGATGGCTTGTCAGCACATCAAACCCGCCAAATCGCCCTGCCATTCTTTTTTCTGATGATTGTTTCACCTAATAGTTTTTGCCCAGCTATTTTTCAGTCAGTCATTTCGTCCAATTATTTCGCCTTATAGCAAAACATCTCGCCTGCGCTTGTCAGCATCTCAAAAATAGACAAATCAATGCGGCGTGCATAGTTGATGTCGTTCATCAAAGACGAAACGTGTAAGTTGTCCAATTCATCATCACGCAATCTTTGTAGCAAGCGATGGCGCATGGCTTCAGTGCGTTCAATATGCGTGCTAAATTCATCAATGTGCTTATGCCAATTATTTGAATCCAGTGCCAAATTACCCGCCTGCGACAAATACGCCAGCGACCCAAAGGTATGCGCACGCAATTCGCTGTATTCGCCATACACCACGCTCGCTTCATCAGCCAGCGCATGACTCATGTTCTTTTGCAAATGCTTGCCGTCTTTGACCATACCCATCATGGCAAACGCCACCATGTGAATGGCGGTCAGCTCATCGCTGCGGCTGTCGGCTTCGTCCACGTCCATTTTACTGGTGAAATCCAAAATCTCGCCATACAAAGGCTTGATTTGCCATTCGTACAACGCCTGCACATCAAGCTCCAGCGGCAGTTTTGGCTTGGGCAAGGTGTCGGTTTTTTGGTGCAAGGCGCTCGTTGGCACAAAAATGGCGTGGCACATCACTTCCATGCTCAGCGTGGATAAATGGCGAATTTCTTTTGACACCGCACGCATGGCAATGTCGCTTGACAGCAGCGCATTGGCGTCTAAGTGGCGTGGCAACACCGCTTGTGAGCCATCAGGCAGCAAGGCAATGTTACTTTTGTCTGGCAAAATACGCACCAAAAGCGCCGCCAATCGCTCTTGCCAACGCCAAAACGCCATCACACCCACGATATTAAACAGCGAATGAAACAGCGCAAGCTGCATCAGCACCGACATATTCGTCATCTTGGCAATCCACGCCACCAGCGCGGTAAACGGCAGCCACAGCACAAAAGACAGTAATGCTGTAACCGCATTAAAAAACAAATGCACCAGCGCCAAACGCTGCCCAGAACGCTCGCTGCCAATCATGCCCATGATGGCGGTCGTGGCAGACGAACCAAGATTTGAACCCACGGCAATGGCAAAGCCTTGCGTGATGGTGATTTGCGAACTTGCCAACGCCGCCAACGTCAAAATCAGCGTGGCGTGCGATGATTGCAACACGCAAGTAAGTAAAAATCCCACGCCTGCAAAAATCAAAACTTGCGTTGCGCCATCAAATTGCAAAGACGCAAAATCAATCTGCTCACCAAAACCACCAAAACCCGCCTTGATGGCGTCAATACCCAGAAAAATCAGCGCCACACCAATCAAAATGCGCCCAATCGCCTTGGCTTGACCGCCAAAAAATCCCACCAGCACGCCAAACACCAGCATAGGAATGGCAATCGGACTTAAGCTCACGCTCTGCCCTGCCAAAGCCAGTAGCCAAATGCCTGTGGTCGCCCCCAAATTCGTACCAAAAATGATGGCAATGCCGCCAGCCAGCGTAATCATGCCCGTGCTTAAAAAGGCGATGGTCAAAAGCGACACCAGCGTACTGGACTGCAGCACAAAAGTTGAGCCAATGCCAAACAAAAATCCCTTAAACGGCGTGGCGGTACTTTTACTCATCAACCGCTCAAGCGTACCGCCTGCCGCGCTGTGCAGCCCCTCTTCAATGCACTGCATACCAAACAAAAACAGCGCCAAGCCATAACACAGCGCAAGCCACGCCTCGCTGTACCAAAACGAAAAGCCCAGCCCAATGGCGAACAGTGGCAAAACCAGATAATTTAAATAGCGTTTGGTGTGATTGGCAAAATTCATGGCAGGCTCAAAATGCGCCTTTTGCGTCAAATCGGCAAGCGGGCGCAACGTTGTCATCAAATTGTCATAAAAAGACAATTATCATATCACGTTTGCTTTTTTGTACAAGCCATCATTGTAAATTATGCTCAAATCAACGTCGCTTGACTGTCGTTAATTATCATTTAATTGTCGTTTCATTACCCTAATTTTATCTACAAACAAAAAACGCCTTTGCGAATACAAAGGCGTTTTATAAAAGCGAAAACATTTGCTAAAAATATGTTTGTAACAACTTATCAATCACCAATAATTTTCCACGGCGATGTTGCCCACGCTACGGCGATTCATGGTTAAGCCTTTGTTTTTTAAGGCTTCTTTGGTGTCGTTTACCATATCAGGATTACCACACAGCATGACGTGCGATGTCGCTGGATTAAGCGTCAAACCTGCCGCACGCTCAAGCGCACCATCAGCAATCAGCGCAGGCAAACGTGCACCCAAGCAATTTTCCACCGCTTCACGAGTAACGATTGGCACGAATTTAAACTTGGCAGGATTATCCACGAGCATACCAAAATCCTTGGCAAGCGCATTGATTTTATCCAAATAAGCCAGCTCCGCCTGCGTGCGTGCGCTGTATGCCAGCACGATGGAATCGTAATTTTGCCATGCGCTCAAATCCTGCAAAATGGACAAAAACGGCGCAAGTCCTGTCCCTGTAGCAAGCAGCCACAAATCCTGCGGCGCTGGCTCTTGATAGCGAGACAATGTCAAAAAGCCAAACGGCTCAGGGTTTAAATACAGCACATCGCCCACTTGCAAATGCTGCAGCTGACTGGTGAACGCCCCATCAGGCACCACCACCGAAAAAAACTCCAAAAACTCATCATAAGGCGACGACACCACCGAATAGGCACGAAAAATCCGCTCATCGGCAGCGTTTGGCGTGGCGGCAAGCTCGCTGGGATTGACACCCAAGCGCACAAATTGCCCTGCTTCAAAGCGAAATCCGTCAGGACGCGTGGTACGAAAACTAAATAGCGTTGGCGAATGTACGGTTTTTGACAGCACAGTGATGGAATAAGCGTTAGCGTCTGACATGAGATTTCTCGGTTTGAGTTGGATTGGTTAAGTTAGTGAAGGCGTTTTATTTTAGTGAATGGCTTTCGCTGGTTTAAAACTTTCATTTATATATAAAGCCAGCCACCCAAAATGCAAGTCTTTTGATGAAAGTTTCGCAAGTGGCATGATTGATGATGGTAAGATTTGGCGATTGGTGAATTGGGTTTAAATTGAATTGAGCTTAAATTAAATTGATAGCTTGCAAAATCAAACAACTTTTCTCACAAATTTGCTCACAAACCAACGAAAAACGCTTGGCAATTTTACCAAGCGTTTTATCATTTTTTGCAAAACAGCTGACGCTAAGCAATGCTTGCCAAACCTGCCAGCGCAATCAGCCCATTTGGCAGCACGCCAAATAGCACAATCAGCACCGTTACCACAAACAGCATGATGCCGCCAGCCTTAATGCCCCATTGGTCGTGTGCGTCAAATTCTAGGTGCGCTTTTGGTTTTTGGTACAGCTGCACCAGCACACGCAAATAATACGCCAAGCCAATCGCACTGCCCAAAATAATCAACAGCGCCGCCCAAAAACGCATACCCTGCACTGAAGTCAAAATCACCACAAACTTAGTCATAAAGCCAGCGGTCAGCGGAATGCCCGCCAAAGACAGCAGCATCACGGTCAAAATCCCCGTCAGCACAGGTCTGCGCCAAAACAGCCCTTGATAAAAGCGCAAATCGTCCGCTTCGCCGCTCACAGACGTATGCCCACGCTCACGGTACGGGCTGGACATCAGCGTAATCACGCCAAACGCACCGATAGAAGTCAGCGCATACACCGCCATGTACATACTTGCCACGCCAGTGCTGGCTGCACCCACCGACAAAAGCGGCACCAGCGCATAGCCAATGTGCGCCACCGATGAAAAAGCAAGCAGGCGTTTTAGGTTGGTTTGGCGCAGTGCCAAGACGTTACCCAGCACGATAGACGCCACAACCACCACAATCAGCACCGCATTAAATGCCGTCAGCGCAGGAATGGCGCTCGTTGCCAAAAAGCGCAAAGCCAGCGCCATCATGGCAACCTTACTCACGCTTGCCAAAAATGCCGCCACTGGTGCAGGCGCACCTTCGTACACATCAGACACCCACGCATGAAATGGCGCAGCAGACAGCTTAAAGGCAATGGCGGCAAACATCATCACCGCACCTAAGACAAACAATGGCGTGATTTGCCCTGAGCCTAAAATGCGTGCAAAATCAGCAAATTGCAGCGTGCCTACGTCCGCAAAAATAAACGCCATGCCCATCAGCAAAGTTGCCGAAGCAGCCGCCGACAGCACCAGATATTTTAGTCCAGCTTCCAGCGAACGACTGCGCAAAAAGGTATAAGCAAGCATGCCATACATCGGCACCGACAGCAGCTCAAGCGCCATAAAAAACGCCGCCAAATGCTGTGCGCTGGTCATCAAAAGTGCGCCCAAAGTGGCAATCAGCATGAGCAAATACAGCTCGTCTTTATTGTCCTTAAGCGTACCAAAATAGCCATAAGACAGCGTACAGCACGCCAATGCCGCAATCAGCACGACAATCATATTAAACAGCGCAAAGCCATCTACCACAAACAGCGGATTTGGCACGACAGGCACATTGCCCAAAAACAGCAGCAAACTTGCCAATAAAGCAGCGTTTAAGCCAATCACTGACAGCGTTGCCGTCCAAAAATGCGAGCGCTTAGTGGCGATGGCAAGCATCACCACAAGTGCTGTGATTGCCACCACGACCATCGGTGCAAGTGGCAAGTAAACCAACAACCAAGAATTCATTTACTGACCCCCTGCAAGATGTGAATGCGTTTGGTGAGCGTGTGCGTGTTCGGCAACGATGGGCGCATGATAAGACGACTCAATCCACGCCATCGCGTCATGCGACACATCAAGCGCAGGCTGCGGATACAGCCCCAGCCAAACAAGCCCTACCGCCAAAGACACGAGCAACACCAGCTCACGCTTGCCCAAATCGTGCAATCTGCCGCCGTTTTGCTCCGCCAAGGCTTTACTTGTGTTTTCGCCAAACAGCGCTTGATAAATCAAAATCAGCGAATACAAACCACCAAAAACCAAACTTGCCGCCGCAAGCACGGTAAACACAGGAAACTTAGCAAAAGCGCCCAGCATGATTAGGATTTCGCCAATGAAGTTGCCCGTGCCGGGAATGCCCAAAAGTGCCGCGCAAAAGAACATAAGCAGCGGTGCAAAATAGCGAAACTGCCCCCACATACCGCCCATTTTTGTCAAATCGCGCGTGTGTAGACGCTCGTACATCTGCCCTGCCATGATAAACAGCGCCGCACTGGATAAACCATGCGCCAGCATTTGAATCATCAAACCTTGCAGCGACACCAAATTGCCTGCATAAATCGCCAGCAGCACAAAGCCCATGTGCGACACCGAAGTATAAGCAAGTAGGCGTTTCATGTCGGTTTGGGCAAATGCCAAAAACGCACCGTAGAAAATACCAATCGCCCCAAGCGTCATGGCAATAGGCGCAAATTCTGCGGACGCATTTGGAAATAATGGCAATACAAAACGCAGCAAACCAAACGCCGCCGTTTTAATCAAAATACCTGCCAAGTCCACCGAACCTGCCGTTGGTGCTTGGGCGTGCGCATCTGGCAGCCAGCCGTGCAATGGAAATACGGGCAATTTGACCGCAAAACCAATAAAAAAGCACAGCATGACGATAAATTCCCAGCCGCCAAGATCTGTTCCCAAAAGATGGTGATAATTAAAACTCAGCACGCCTGATTGCACATAATTCATCAGTACCAGCACCAAAATGCCAATCAGCATGATAAGTCCTGACGCTTGGGTGTAGATAAAAAACTTGGTCGCAGCGTATTCTTTGGTTCTGCCACCTTCGGCATTATGCCCCCACAGCGCAATCAAAAAGTAGATTGGCAAAAGCATCAGTTCCCAAAAGAAAAAGAACAAGAACAAATCAATCGCTAAAAATACACCGATCACGCCGCCCAGCGACCACAGCAGATTTAGGTGGAAAAATCCCACACGGCGTTGAATTTCGCCCCATGAGCAAGCCACCGCCATGATACCCAAAAATGCCGTCAATGCAATCATCAAAAGCGACAAACCGTCCATCGCCAGATGAAATTCAATGCCCAACAAAGGAATCCACGGCACGCTAAATTCAGCCGCCCAAGGCACATTATCCGCGCCAGCATTTTGGGTGGCCAGCCAAGTATTAAACTCATTGCCCTGCCACAGCACCAAAGTCAGCGCAAAAGTAGCAATCATGCCCAAAAGCGCAATCCAGCGTGGCAAACGATCGTCCGCCTTTTCAATCAGCCAACACAAAAAGCCTGTAATAAAAGGTATGGCAATCAGTGTCGGCAATATCCAGTTTTGTTCCATCATCATCTTATCCCACCATCACCATTGCCAAGATTAAAATCAATGCCAAGCCCACGCCAAAACTGATGGCGTGCGTGCGCAAAAGCCCAGTTTGCGTCTTGGCAAAAAGTTTATTTGCCGCCAAAGCAACTACCCCAAACACACCCATGAGTAAATCCACAGGGTCTTTTTTGAGCGCTTTTGTCAGCATGATGAACGGTTTTACGAACAAAAAATCATACAAAGCATCAAAGCCAAGCCCATGATGGCACCAATGCGTCATCGCTGCGCCCACTTTGGTGTTGGTGAAACTTGCCACCAAACGGCCACCATTGATGGCGTACAAGAAAATTCCCACAAGCAAGCCTGCCGCCATAAACGCCATGGCGATGTACTCTGCCGTGTGCTTGGCTTCGGCATTGCCTGCAAGCTCTAATAATTGACCTGCGCCAAGTGGCAATACGCCATCTAAAGGCGGTGTGATGAGCGCGCCAACGCCCGTTGACAGCACCAAAAGCACCACCAAAGGCAGCCAATAAGACACGCCAGAAAGTTTTTCGGCATGGGTTTTTTCTTCGCCAAAAAAGGTCAGCCAAATCAAGCGAAAAGTATAAACAGACGTAATGAACGCGCCCACCACGCCAGCCCAAAACAGCGTCATAAAGCCAGCGGCATAACTTTCCCACAAAATCGCTTCTTTGGAATAAAAACCCACCGTTACGAACGGCAATGCCACCAAGGCACCGCCACCTACCACAAAGCAGGCGAACACCAGCGGAATTTTCTTATAAAGTCCGCCCATTTTTAGGATATTTTGCTCATGATGCACAGAAATAATCACCGCACCAGACGCCAAGAACAGCAAGGCTTTAAAAAATGCGTGCGTCATCAAATGGAAAATCGCCAACTGCCAGCCGCCCACGCCCAGCGCAATGAACATATAGCCCAGCTGGCTCATGGTGGAATAGGCAAGCACACGCTTGATGTCGGTTTGTGCCAATGCGCAAAATCCTGCCACCAGCATAGACAGCGCACCAACGCCACCCACCCAATACACCAGCACGCTTGGCGTCAGCTCAAACAAAGGATACATGCGCGCAATCAAATACACGCCAGCCGTTACCATCGTGGCGGCGTGAATCAATGCCGATACTGGCGTAGGCCCTGCCATTGCATCGGCAAGCCAAGTGTGCAACGGAATTTGCGCTGATTTACCCCACGCGCCCGCCACCAGCATCATGGCGCTTAGCACAGCGGTTGGATTATTTAGGCTAAATACTTCTGGCAAACGTGCGTTAATCTCGCTGATGTTTAGCGTGCCAAATTCACGGAACAGCAAAAACAGCCCAATCGCCAAAAACACATCGCCTACACGCGTTACGGTAAATGCCTTGATGGCAGCGCGTCCGTTGGCACGGTTTTGATAATAAAAACCAATCAACAAATACGAGCAAATGCCCACGCCTTCCCAGCCAAGGTACAAAAGCAGCAAATTATCCGCCTGCACCAGCAAAAGCATACTCGCCACAAACAGATTTAGATAGCTAAAAAAGCGTGCAAAACCTGCTTCACCACGCATATACCAAGACGCAAACAAGTGAATCAAAAAGCCCACGCCTGTAATAATGCCTGTCATCGTCAGCGTCAAGCCATCAAACGCCAAACCAAAATTTGGCGCAAACTCGCCCACTTTAAGCCACGTCCACAGATTGATATGCACAAGCTCGCCAGCGTGATTACTCAAATAAGCCTTTGAGGCGATGGCGGCTGCCACTGCTGACAGCAGCATACTGCCCACACCAATGATGGCGGCTGCCTTTTCAGACAGCTTGTCTCGCAAGGTTGCCAGCAGCAAAAATCCAATCAACGGACAAATAAACGTAAAAATTATCAGGTTCATCTTCTATCCTTTGAGTCGATTGGCTTGATTGACATCAAGATTTCTAAAGCGGTGGTAAAATTGGAGCAAAATCGCAAGACCAATCGCCGCTTCTGCCGCCGCCAATGTCAAAATAAAAATAAACATAATCTGCCCATCAGGCACGCCCCACAGACTGCCGCCAATCACAAAGGCGAGTGCCGCTGCGTTCATCATAATCTCAAGACTCATGAGCATAAATAGCACGTTGCGTCTTGCCATCACGCCCACAAGCCCAATCACAAATAAGATGGCAGCAAGCGTCAAAGCGTGCGCAGCAGGAATGCCCAGCGAAGTCAGCTGACCTGTCATCTGCGCGCCCGCCTGCCCCACTTGTGCAGACGCATTGGTCAAAATATCATGGTGCAAATTTGCCATCACACACCCCCTTTGTGAGAATCGCTAAACACAGGCGCGTCTGGCTGATGGTTTGGCGCATTCATGCCGTCTTTGCTGTCTTGATAATGGCTAAAATTCTCATCATCAAGCGCTTTTTTGCCCAGATGATACGCCGCCACCAACGCCCCAAGCAGCAAAAACGCCGCCACTTCCACAAGCAGCACATACTGCGTAAACAGCTGCGTACCCACAGCTTTTACGCCAATGCTGCGATCAGGCAAGGTGGCATAAGTGTCCGAACCTACGATAAAACCAATCAACACCGCCGCCACGATAAGCAAAAGACAGCATGGCGTCGCCCATGCGCTTGCCGTCAGCCAAGATTTTTCTTCGGTGGTGTCCGTGCCTAAATTTAACATCATAATCACAAACACAAACAGCACCAAAATCGCCCCTGCATAGACGATAATCTCAAGCACGCCAGCAAAAGGCGCACCGATGATAAAGAAAATCCCTGCCACCGCCAAAAGACTGGTGATGAGCGACAATATGGCGTGTACTGGGTTTGCCTGCGTAACCGTGCGCAGGCTCGCCCAAATCGCAACCAACGCCAGCGCATAAAAGCCAATACTCTCAGGATTTGCAAATAACGACATCATGGCAACAAACTCCTTACATCAACTGGCGTATCTTCACGCTCGTGCGAACCTTTAGGCTTGCCATCGGTTGCCATGCCTGTGATGCGATAATAGTTATAATCAGGGTATTTGCCTGTGCCACTGATGAGCAGATGTTCTTTTTCGTACACCAAATTTTGGCGATCGTACTCTCCCAGCTCAAAATCAGGGGTCAGCTGAATGGCGGTGGTTGGGCAGGCTTCTTCGCACATGCCACAAAACACACAGCGGCTAAAATTGATACGGAAAAATTCAGGATACCAGCGCCCGTCTTCACGCTCGCCCTTTTGTAAGCTGATACAGCCCACAGGACACGCCACCGCACAAAGGTTGCACGCCACGCAGCGTTCATCACCGTCAGGGTCGCGCGTCAGCACAATGCGCCCACGAAAACGTGGCGGTACTGGCACAGGTTGTTCTGGGTATAAAATCGTGTCTCTTTTGCGCGTGGCATGGCTATTTACCATCCACATACTGCGTGCGATGGTAAAAATGCCCACGGCGGTATTTTTTAAGGTTGCAAACATTTTTTATCCCTGTAAAAACAAAATCACAAAAGCCGTAACAAGCAAGTTCACCAAAGTTACAGGCAAACACACTTTCCAACCAAAGTTCATCACTTGGTCATAACGTGGACGCATGAGCGAACCACGCGCCAAAACAAACAGCGTCATAAAAAACAAGGTCTTGATTAAAAACCAAAAAACAGGCGGTACAAACGGAATGTCAAGATTAAACGGTGCCAACCAACCACCAAAAAACAGGCAAGTCATCAAGGCAGAAATCACAATCACATTGACGTATTCACCAATGAAAAACATACCAAATTTCATGCCTGAATATTCCACATGATAACCTTCGGCAAGCTCTTGTTCGGCTTCTGGCTGGTCAAACGGATGTCTGTGCGTTACCGCCACGCCTGCCACCACAAACGTCAAAAAGCCAAAAAACTGCGGAATCACGTTCCAGACGGTCGCCTGCGCTTCGACAATCTCACGCAAATTAAACGAACCTGCCATCGCCACCACACCCATGAGCGATAAGCCTAAAAACACTTCGTAGCTGATGGTTTGTGCCGATGAACGCAGCGCGCCCAGCAGTGAAAATTTATTGGCAGAAGCCCAGCCGCCAAACATCACCGCATACACCGCAAGCCCTGCCATGGCAAAGAAAAACAAAATGCCAATGTCCCAATCCGCCACATATAAATTTGGCGACAGCGGAATCACCGCAAAACTTGCCAAAGCGGTAAACATGGCGATGGCAGGCGCAAGTACAAAGATTTTTTTGTCGGCAAAATTTGGCGTCCAGTCTTCTTTAAAGAAGATTTTTAGCATATCTGCCACAAGCTGCAATGAGCCTTGCCAGCCCACACGGTTTGGGCCGTAGCGGTCTTGCCACAGCGCCAGCATACGTCTTTCGTAGACAATCATTAGGGCAGCAGTCAGCACCACGCCCAAAAAAATCACCAGCGTCTGCGCCACCAAATACAGCACCGACCACCATTCAAAAGACAGTCCACCCAAAAATGCAGGCACATCAGGAATAATACGCACACTCATCAGACACGCTCCACAGGTTGTTTAGGGGAAGTTTCGTTGGTGTTTAAAGTTTTGGGGCTGTAAACTTGAGGGCTAAACAGCGGATTGGCTTTTGTTGTCAAGCCGTCCATGCTTACCACATGGGCAGGACGATACACCGCTGCATCGGTTACTTTTTTGACGACATAAGGCAAAGACGGCACAAGCGGCACTTGCCCTGCCAAATAGCCCACGCAGCCATCAGGCAATGGCTCGTACGCCGCCACTGGCAAGACAAATTCACCAAACGCCCCAGAAACCGTAAGCAAATCACCTTCTTTGATTTGCCATTTTTCCAAATATTCAGGCGCAACCAGCCAGCTGACGGTGTCAATGCGCGGCTGCACCACAGGCGCGCGGCTGCTCAGTGCGTCCGCTCCAAATAAGCGATGCACCGGCACAAGGCGAATGGTATGCCCAAAAATGCTGGTATTGACAGGGTCTTGGATTTGGGTGCGCTGCGATGCGTACTGCGTTTGTAATTTTGGCAAATCATCAAACAAACGTACGCCCACCTCACCGCCTTTTAAGCGGCCGCCCACTTTGTCTTGAAGTTTATTCCACGCCTGTGGTGAGTTCCAGCCTGCGCTCCACGCAAATGGAATATTGGCGCTATTAACCTTATCGCCCACATAGCCTTCCATAGAAAAAGTAAGCGGTGTGTCTAAATCCTTAGGCTGCATGGGTTCGTGGATAGAAATCTTGGCACGCATGGACGTTCGCCCTGATGAGCGGCGTGGACTTCTGGCGATTTTTAGCCCCGCCACACGATAATCCGCTTCTGGACTGACCGCCAAAATGCCTTGCAATTCTGGGTGCGCCTGCGCTAAATCCGCCACCACATCATCAAAATGCACGTCTGTGCTGCCATTGCCCAAGATGGCATACAGCCAACGCCATGCGTCTTTTAGCTCGCTGCTTGGCTCGTAGTATTTTTTGTCATATGCCGCAAAATAACGCCCTGCTCGCCCTTCGGCTGACACAAGCGTGCCATCGCTTTCAGCAAATGAACCCACAGGCAGCACAAAGCGCGCCTTGTCATGCCACGCATAATGCTGATGGTCAAGGGCGATAAGCGTTTTTTGATACAGTTTGTCTTGTAAATACACAGGCAAATTCGCCAAATCCTGCTCAAGTACAAACGCCACATCAAACTCACTGGCAAGCACCGTTTCAAGCGATTTTGCGCCCAACAAATGCACACCCACGCTATTTGCTGCAGGCAATGCCAAATACACGCCTGCACACAGCGCATACTCATCATTATAAGCAAGCGGTTTTGCGTCTTCGGCAAGGTTTGCGTTATGCTCATCAATGCGCACTTTTTCAAGCGCAGCGTGATTGGCACGTTTTTTGGCAAGCTCTTGGCTGATAAAGCCCACCGCTTCTAGCACCGCTTTTGAACCAAGCGAAGTACCAGAGACAATCAAAGGCTTATCCGCCGCCAACAAATCTTTGGCGATGGCATAGGCAAGCTCGCCCATCTCGTCATCGCCATCAAAGTGCGGTCTTGTCAAATCCGCACCCATCTGTGCGATGGTCTCACCCACCAAAAAGCCAAGCCGTGCAATGTCTTCAATGCTTGCCACGGCGGCGGTTTTGGCGATGTCGGTGAGTTTGGTGTCCACCACATCTACCACATAAATCGGGCTGTAATTTTCTTGCCCAATGCGCTTGACGGGTTCGGCAAGCCAATGCTCGGTGCGCAGCGCTGTCGCCATTTGCTTGGCTTTATTTTTGGCAGCTTGACGCACAGACAACGCCACGCGCGCAGCCGTCTGCGTGATGTCTTCGCCCAAAACCAGCACCGCGTCCGCATTTTCAATTTGGGCAAGCGATACATTATGCACGCTCTCAGAGCGCAGCACATTCACCGCCTTTGCCACCAAATCGGCATGATGATTACTCTCTACGGCAAAATTATCCGCACCGACCAATTCTTGCAAGGCAAAATTACTTTCAAGACTTGCCATTGCCGAACCAATGCCGATGACTTTTTTATCTTTAATCGTGCGTAAAATCTCATCAAGCGCACCGCTTGCGTCCCAATCTTTTTTGCCCGTTGGCAAATTTTCATAAGCACGCACAGGACGATCGGCACGATTGACGTAGCCATAACCAAAACGTCCACGGTCGCAAATAAAATAGCCGTTCACGTCAGGATTATAGCGGTTTTCAATGCGGCGCAGCTCACCATAGCGCTCGCCTGCTGAGATACTGCAGCCCACCGAACAGCCATGGCAAATGCTTGGCGCGTACTGCATATCCCATTTGCGGTTGTAGCGGTCGGAGTGGGTTTTGTCGGTGAACACGCCTGTTGGGCAAACTTCGGTCAAGTTGCCGCTAAATTCGCTTTGTAATTGTCCGTCCGTTTCACGCCCAAAATACACACGGTTATTAGACGCATACACGCCAAAATCACTGCCGCCTGCATAGTCTTTATAAAAACGCACGCAGCGATAGCAAGCGATACAGCGGTTCATTTCGTGGTTGATGAACTCGCCTAAGTCTTGATTATGGTGCGTGCGCTTGACAAAGCGATAACGGCGCGTGCGATGTCCTGACATATAAGTCATGTCTTGCAAGTGGCAATGTCCGCCTTCTTCGCAAGTTGGGCAATCGTGCGGGTGGTTGGTCATGATGTACTCAACGATGCGCTTACGAAAATCTCGTGCTTCGTCATCGTCCACCGAAATGTACATATCATTGGTTGGTGCAACCATACAGCTCATCACCAGCCGACCACGCCCTGCCTTATAATCTTCTTCGCTCATGTACTGCTTGACGGCACATTGGCGGCACGAACCCACCGAACCCAGTGCAGGGTGATAACAAAAATACGGCACATCAATGCCCAGCGACAAACAAGCGGCAAGCAGATTGTCCGAGCCATCAACTTCATAGCTTTTGCCGTCTATATGAATGGTTGCCATCACGCATCTCCCTTAGTTTGGTTGCTGTTTTGGCTGATTTTGGCTTCAAATTCAGGGCGGAAATACTTAATCGCACTCATCAAAGGCTCCATCGCCCCCGGTGCGTGCGCACAAAAAGTCTTGCCAATCCACAAATCGCGCGTCAGCTCAGACAGCTTGTCAATGTCGCCATCTTGCCCATTGCCGTTGTCTATTGCGTCTAAAATTTTTACGCCCCACGGCAAGCCATCACGGCAGGGCGTACACCAACCACAGCTTTCACGCTGAAAAAATTGCTGTAAATTTTTGGATAAGCTCACCATGTCTTGAGTTTCGTCCACCACCATCATCAGACACGTCCCAAGTCGTGAGCCTGCTTTCATAATTGGGTCAAAATCCATCACCAAATCAAGGTGTTCATCGCTTGCGGTGAGAAAATCGGTACTGGCACCACCCGGCAGCCACGCTTTTAGCGTCAAGCCGTCTTGCATACCGCCAGCCAGCTCAATCAGCTCACGCGCGGTATAGCCAAACGGCACTTCCCACAGCCCTGCGTCCTTGACACGCCCAGACACGCCCATGATTTTGGTGCCGGGCGTTTCGCTCTTGCCCTTAGCTTTTGGCAAATCCAAATACCAATCCACACCGTTAATCATAATCGCTGACATATTGTTCAGCGTTTCTACGTTATTCACCACCGTTGGGCGACCCCACGCACCAGAAACCTGCGGAAATGGTGGCTTGGTGCGTGGGTTGGCACGGCGACCTTCTAGGCAGTTAATCAGTGCCGTCTCTTCACCACAAATATAGCGCCCTGCGCCTGTGTGAACGTGCAAATCAAAGCTAAAATCCGTTCCCAAAATATTATCGCCAAGCAAATTATTGGCAAGCAGCTCGTCAATGGCGTTTTGCAAGCGTTCGGCAGCCAAAATGTACTCGCCACGGATAAAAATGTAGCCAGCACTTGCGCCAATGGCATAAGCAGAAATCAGCATACCTTCAATCAGCTGAAACGGCAAACGCTCCATGAGCAAGCGGTCTTTGAACGTCCCCGGCTCCATTTCATCGGCATTACACACCAAATAACGCACGCCACCATCAGGCGGTGTCATGAACGTCCATTTTAGCCCTGCGTTAAAACCAGCGCCGCCACGCCCACGCACGTTGGCAGCCTTAATCATCTCGCCCACTTCTTTTGGTGTCTTAGACAGGGCGATTTTTAGCCCATCAAAGCCCTTTAACGCCAAATAATCCGCCAGTTTTAGCACCGCATCATGATGAAACAGTCGCCACGTCAAAGGGTGTGTTTTATGCGTGGGCGCTTGCCCTTCTGCCAAACCCACGCCCCAAATCGGCACACGCTGGCGGTTTAGCTGGCTGGGAGCAAGTCCGTTTTTACGAGCGGTGATTTGCTCTTGTACACTCATTTTGTTCATGCGTATTGCTCCAATAACTCTGGCACTTCATGCGGCGTAACAGGGCCGTAAGTGTCTTCATCAATCAAAACGCTCGCCCCTTTGTCGCAATTACCAAGACAACAAATCGGCAGCAGCGTAAAGCGTCCGTCTGCCGTAGTTTGCCCAAATTCAATGCCAAGCTCACGTTTAAAGCTGTCCGCCAGTGCTTCGTAGCCGTTCAGATAGCAGGCGATGCTGTCGCAAATCAAAATCACATGACGACCGACTTTTTGGCGGTAAATGCGGTTAAAAAATGTCGCCACGCCTTCCACGTCTGCCACAGGAATGCCAAGCATACAAGCGATGGCGGATACTTGAGCATCGTCCACCCAGCCGTTGCGTTTTTGTACGAGTTTTAATGCGTCAAGCACGGCAGCCCTTGCTTGCGGATAATGATGAATGTATTCGTTAATGCCTGCGATTTCGTCTGCGGTCAAAATGGCGTGTACGTCCACTTTGGGGGTTTTGTCGGTTAGGATTTTCATAATGTTACCATGTGTTTGTAACTTGCGACTGCTGGTTGTTTTTATCAATTTCTAAAATAAGAAAACGGTGAGTTTGCTTATTTTAGAAATTTGTTGATTTAAAAATTGGGTTATTTTATAAATTGGTTTAATTCGTAAGTTGGGTTAGCAAAGCGCAACCCAACGTTTTTTAAGGCGATTACTGTCAATGTCGGCTTTTCGCTTAGCTCAACCCACCCATCAATTCCAAAACGGTTTTATAAACGCCATACACCGCCACCAACAATAAAATCACGCCTGATAATTTACTCGCTGCATTGACCAGTTTGGCGTTGGTCATTTTAGAAAAGGCGTAGCTGTATAGGCTTAAAATGCCATAATCTAAAATCACCCAAATTACCACCAAAATCAGCATGGCAAGCGTCAGACTGTCCGCCACACCCAAAAACGCAGGAAAAAATGCGATGAAAAACAGCACGTCTTTTGGGTTGCTGATACCCACCAAAAAGCCGTTTTTGAAGTGGGCGATGGCGTGTTTGGCGGCAGGTTTTGGCGTGTCTTGTGCTTTTAAGGCGTTTAAATCAATGCTGTCTTTTAAAATCTGCACGGCAAAATACGCCAAATACAGCAAACCAAATAGCGTCAAATACAAAAGCCACGTTTCGCTTAGCGCAAATAAGCCTTGTATCACCAAAAACGATGTGCCAATCAGCGCCAGTGAAGCGGCGTTTGTGCCTGCCACCGTCAAAAACCCTGCCACAAAGCCATGCCGACTGGCAGTGTTCGCCACCATCACTGTAACAGGGCCGGGCGTTCCCAAAAACAGCACGATGGTGGTGATGTAGGCGAAAATTAAGGGGTAGTTCATGCCATGTTTTCCATCGTTTTTTGGGTTATTGGCTGGGTTTATCGCTCATAAGCTAAGTTGATGGCTTGTAAGTCAGGTTGGGGTTAACGCAACTCAACGACTTGCAAAAAAACCTCTATTTCAAACGTTGGGTTTTGCAAGCTTAGCCCAACCTACACCCTGCAATCAAAAAAGACACCTTTAACGATCACAATCCGCCATCACAATATCAATACTCGCCAAATAAATAATCGCGTCCGACACCAAAGAGCCGTTAATCACCGATGGCATTTGTTGCAAGTGCGCAAAAGTTGGCGTGCGAATGCGTGTACGATAACTCATGGTAGATTTATCGGAAGTTACATAATAGCTGTTCAACCCTTTTACGCCCTCCACCATGCACGCACTCTCGCCTGCTGGCATGACAGGCCCCCACGAGACTGAGACGAAGTGGTTAATCAAAGTCTCAATGTCATGCAAGGTTTTATCTTTTGGTGGTGGCACGGCAAGCGGATGTTCTGCCTTGTACGCACCTGACGGCATATTATTTAAACACTGCTCAATGATACGCAAAGACTGGCGAATTTCTTCAATTTTCACCAAACAACGGTCGTAGGCATCGCCGTTATAAAACACTGGCACTTCAAAATCAAAGTTTTCATAGCCCAAATACGGACGCGCCTTACGCAAATCAAAATCAATGCCCGTGGCACGAAGTCCCGCCCCAGTTACGCCCCACGCAAGCGCATGGCGTGCGTCATATTGGGCGACATTTTGCGTGCGTCCTTTTAGCACGGTGTTGGTCATCGTGGCTTTATAATATTCATCAATGCGTTTTGGCATCCAGTCAAGGAAATCTCGCACCAATTTTTCCCAGCCATTTGGCAAATCGTGTGCCGTACCGCCAATGCGGAACCATGCAGGGTGCATACGATAACCCGTTACCGCTTCAATCACGTCATACGCCTTTTGGCGGTCGGCAAACATATAAAATACAGGGGTCATGCCGCCAGCGTCTTGGATAAACGTTCCCCAATACAAAAGGTTATTAGTAATGCGGAAAAACTCGCTCATCATGATGCGAATGGTGTTCGCTCTGTCTGGCACGGTAATGCCAGCCAACTTTTCCACCGCCATGATATAAGGCAGCTCATTCATCACGCCGCCCAGATAGTCAATGCGGTCGGTATAAGGAATGAACGAATGCCACGTCTGACGCTCCGCCATTTTCTCTGCGCCGCGGTGGTGATAGCCAATGTCAGGAATACAGTCAATGATTTCTTCACCATCAAGCTGCAACACCAAACGAAACGCCCCGTGCGCTGATGGGTGGTTGGGGCCGATGTTTAGAAACATAAAATCTTCATCACGCCCAGAACGCTTCATACCCCATTCTTCTGGCACGAAACGTAAGTTTTCCTGCTCAAATTCTTGCTTGGCGGCATTTAGAAAATATGGCGTAAATTCGGTGGCGCGCGCGTGGTATTCTTTGCGCAGCGGATGCCCTTCCCAGTATTTAGGGAGCAAAATGCGTGTCAAATGCGGATGCCCGTCAAACACCACGCCAAACATATCCCACACTTCACGCTCATACCAGTTGGCATTTGGGTAAATCTTGGTGGCGGACGGTATGCTTTCGCCTTCTTTTAGTGCCACTTTCACACGAATGTCCGAATTTCGCTCAAGGCTCATCAAATGATAAAACACCGTAAAATCGCTGTCAGGTAAGCCATAACGGTGCTTACGCAAACGCTCGTCCATGGCAGATAAATCCACAAGCATCACAAACGGCTGTGGCAACGTCCGCAAGGTCAAAAGCACGTCCAGCACATCGGCACGAGACACCCAAATGGTCGGAATGCCATCAGCCGTTTTTTGTTCGGTGAAGGCGTGGTTTTTTTGGCTTAGGATTTCTAAAATCGTAAAATCGTGATTGTGATGAATACTCATAGCTTCCAACTTATCAGATGGTTGTCATCTTATGATGATTGCGTGATAAAATGTTTAAAAATTTATTCTGATAAAAATACATTTTTAAACATTTTAATCATTATTTTATTAAGATTTTATTAAGATGGTAAAGTGCTTTTATTAAGCACCTTACCTTTAATCAAATACAATTATTGCCCCGTTACCATCGCAATAAATTCAGCTTCGGTTAATTTTGGTGTATCATTGGCAAGCTCATAATAACACGCCTTTTTATCAATAAAAATTTGTGATTTTAATTCAAATTTCACATCATCAAATAATCCTGCTGACAGATAATAATTGTCCGTGCCTAATTGATGAAAATACAAATGCGTGCCACACGTTTTACAAAAATTGCGAGTTCCCCATTCCACTAATTGAAAACTGGCAATATTATCAGCATTGTCGGTTTTGATGCCTTGTACCATCGTTGTAAACCCTGCTGAACCGCCCCAAGTACGGCAATTATTGCAATGGCAAGCGTGCAATTCTTGATTATCCGCTGTTTCAATGGTAACGGCTTTACATAAACATTGACCTTTCATATTTCCCCTTAAACCATATTGTATTAATCTTTTAATTAACATTTAATATAAAGATCAAAACGCATCATCAGGACTACGCAAATTCTGCACCGCAATACGTTCGGCATTTTTACGGTCTCGCTCAGCGGTCATAATTGGCTGATAAATGCCTTGGTCAAGATGAATGCCAAGCGGACGGCGTTCGTGGGTGATGGATTCTTGTAGGAGCATCAACGCCTGAATCACCGCTTCGGGGCGTGGCGGACACCCCGGAATATACACGTCCACAGGCAAAATCTTGTCCACGCCCTGCACCACCGAATAAATATCGTACATACCGCCCGAGTTGGCACACGCCCCCATGCTGATGACCCATTTGGGTTCTAGCATTTGTTCGTACAGACGCAAAATGACAGGTGCCATCTTCACAAAGCACGTCCCCGCCACAATCATCACGTCCGCCTGACGGGGAGACGCACGAATCACTTCCGCCCCAAAGCGAGACAAGTCATGCACCGCCGTCAAAGTCGTGGCGTACTCCACATAACAACAACTTGTGCCGAAGTTAAACGGCCACAGCGAATTTTTTCGCCCCCAGTTGGCGGCGGCGTGGACAAGGTTGTCAAGTCGCCCCAAAAAGACGTTTTTTTCAACTTCGGCTTGGGTGATGTCGTCAATCACTTGGCGAGTTTGGTGTGGGTATTGGCTTGCGCTTTGATCGGCTTTGGTAAGTGTGTATTTCATGGCTGTATTGGTTATCAATTAAATGGTTTTAACGGCTTGTATGATTTGGTTTTTTAAATTTTTACTAAATTTTTCAATCACTTGCCCAAACATCGCTTTAATCATGAATAAAACTACTGATGTCAAGGCATGGCTAAAAGTGAAACTTTGTCTGTGTTTACAATCATGGAATGCAAACAAAACCAACCGACAAAAACACAAAAAACGCCACAGCGGCAGCCGTAACGTTTTTTATCATTTTCACCTGTTGGTTTTGTTTAGGTTTTTGGTGTTGTCATAAGATTCGTCCTGAAAATCGCGCGTGGTAACACGTCCTGTGCTGTTGATGTGGTCGATGTTTGCCATGTGCGCTTGGTTTTTGGCAACATCGTTTGATACGTTGATGCGTCCTGATGATTGGGCGGGAACTTTGCCTGTTGGGTCGGTGTGCAAATCATCAATCGTGGTGAATGCAGTGATACTCGCCAAATCAAAATCGGCAGGCTTGGTATAAATGCGTGCTTTTTTCTTGCGTTTGTCGGCAGGCGCCCAATTCATCGCCCCAAGGCGCATTTCGTAAACCAAGCCCACAAATAAAATGGCAATAAAAATCGCCGCTGCAATAAAGCCAAACCAGCTCACTTCACGCACGCTCACCGAATAAGCGTACAAATACAGCGCCTCAAGGTCAAAAATCACAAAGAAAATCGCCACCAAATAAAACTTAGCGGACAAACGAATGCGCGCCGAACCTGCCGACACCACCCCAGCTTCAAAGTTTTCTTGCTTTTGCGAACCGCTTGAGCGCCCACCTAACAAGCGTGGTACGGTAAGCATGAACACCACCAAACCTAAGGCGGCAAGCAAGTATAAAGCGGCTGACAAATTGGCTGACATAATCCCTCGTATGATTTGGCTGTTGTGCGCTTAATCTTGCTATTATAGCACATTTTTACTTTTTGCAAGTGCCGCAAGATTGATTTTTGCGGATTTTGTCGTGCTTTTGTGTAAAATTTTATGTTTAGTGATATTGCGCGCCGTTTTTGTATGCGCCAAGCGCTGCGCTTTTTTAAGGCTTGATAAACCGCTTTGTAAAATTTGCTGCCGATTGATAACTTTTTGGCATATTTCTTAATTTTCTTATCAGTTTGAATGAAAACCAAACCGCCTTGCCAACCACTCAAAAAAAACAAAACCCAGCTTGTTTATGATGATAAACTTGCTGGGTTTTGGCTTTGAAGGCAAATCGCCCTCACTTATGAATAAAGTCAGTTATTTTGGGCAATAATTATTGCTCAATCACGTCTGTGCCTGCTGGCGGCGTGAAGCTAAATTTTGACGCAGAGATTTTTTTGTTCATCTCAATGCCGCTAAAGCGAATTGACGTGGTTTGACCAATGTTGTCATTTAACACCATCATCACAGGCTTGCCGCCATTAAAGCTGATGGACAGGTTTTTAAAGGCGGCGTTACTAGATTTTGGGGTCAGCACATAGTAGTTTTTGCCTGCATCTGGTTGGCTGATGTTAAAATTGCGCTCAATTTGCTTAGGGTCGCCAGACAGCAGCAGCGCTGGCGTATCGCCCACTTGATTGCTCACAGATTGCTTGGTTGCTTGCGCCAAATCTTTGTCATAAATCCACAGCGTGTTGCCATTTGCCACAATCAACTGCTCGGCTGGCGATTTACTTTCCCAGCGGAATTGATTTGGGCGTGCCACCGCCATAGAACCGCTGAATTTGGTGGTTTTGCCGCCTGCTTTGGTAGTTTGGCTAAAATTTGCCGACATAGATTTGGTGTTGCTCAGCAGCTTATTTAGATTTTTTGTCGCCACTTGCGTGCTGGCTGGCGCAGCTTGTGCCACCGTGCTGTATGCCATTGGTGCGATGACGGCAGCGGCGCTCGCCACGCCAAGTACGGTGCGCAATGCCACAGCTTTAAAAGTTGAACGTTGTGTTGTCATGGTTATCTCCTTGACGAATTATGTTTGCGGCTTTAGGCTTATAAAAGCATAAACCATCAAGCGCACAAACCATTTAATGTGAATGGTAATTTTACAATCAGTTTTACGGTTTTAAAGCGCATTTATTTGCGTTTTTTAATTTTTTTCCTAAAACCGTTTAACTTGAGCGCATTTTGCCAGTTTTTTATCTTACAATCTACTGATGATTTGCAACCGATGCCACTAAAATGTTACAGCGCAGCGAAAATCTTTGCACAACGTGGCAAATGTAACTAAATATTGCAAATCAGCGGTAAATCGCCACGGTTAGCAAAATTCGTTAGCAAAATTTGCAACACCGCCAAACCACAAAATACAGCAAAAATTAAAAACCACGTCTGATTTTGGCAAATAATTCGCTAAATCTTGGCAAATAATCCATCAAATCTTGGCAGGCAATCTGGTAAATCTTGGCGAATAATCTGGTAAATCAGCCACCAAATCAGCCAATCATGCTGCCAAATCGCTTGACATCATCAGCACAAAACAAAACCACCGCCAAAGTTTGCGGTGGTTCGTAAGCATTTAAAATCAAGCAAGCACGCGGCGCACATCATCAGCAATGCGCTCAGCAAGCGATTGGCACAGCGCAGCGTCTTCGCACTCCACCATCACACGAATCACAGGCTCAGTGCCAGATTTGCGAATCAATAAACGCCCTTTATCAGCAAGCTCATTTTCCGCCTGCTTAAAGATTTCTACCAGCTCAGGGCTGTCGTACGGATCACTCATTTGTGATAGGCGCACGTTAATCAGCGTTTGTGGGTATGGCGTGTAGCCACTAATTAGCTCAGATAGCGGCTTGCCAGTCTCCGCCATGCACATCAACACTTGCAAACCTGCCACAATCGCATCGCCCGTACGGCTCTTATCTAGGCACAAAATATGCCCCGATGGCTCGCCGCCCACCGTCCAGCCTTTGGCTTCAAGGTCTTGCATGACGTAGCGGTCGCCCACTTTGGCACGATGAAAACCCACGCCATCTTTTTTCAAGGCGATTTCCAGTGCCACATTACTCATCAGCGTACCCACCACGCCAGCAGGTTTTAGGTGCTTGGCAAGCGCATACAAAATCGCATCACCATCTACAATCACGCCTTTTTCGTCCACCATGATGATGCGATCGCCATCACCGTCCAGCGCCAAACCAACGTGCGCCCCATGCTCCAGCACGGCTTTTTGTAGCGTTTCTGGGTGCGTTGAGCCGCAGTTTTCGTTGATGTTAATGCCGTCTGGCGTATTATGAATGGCGATGACATTTGCGCCAAGCTCACGCAGCACACGCGGCGCAACACTATAACCTGCGCCATTAGCACAGTCCACCACGATTTTTAGGTGGTCAAGGCTTAGATGGTAAGGAAAGCTGCCTTTACAATATTCAATGTAGCGGCCTTTGGCGTCGTCCACACGGTAGCTTTTGCCGATGGCGTGCGCCTTGATGTCCGCCAAGCGTGATAGGCGTGCGTCTGTATTACCTACCAAAGCGTCCAGCTCTACATTGATGGCGTCTTGTAATTCGTCAGAGATTTTTTTGCCTTCGTGCGAGAAAAATTTCACGCCATTGTCTTGGTATGGATTATGCGACGCAGAAATCACCACACCCATATCCGCATGGAAACTTTTCACCAAATGCGCAATCGCAGGCGTTGGCAAAGAACCCAGCATATACACGTCCACGCCAGCGGCGTTAAAGCCTGCCTGTAATGCCGCTTCAATCACATAGCCAGACAGGCGCGTGTCCTTGCCAATCAGCACGCTTGGCTTGCGAGTTTGTTTTTTATTTTGTGCTGCCAGTACACGCCCAGCACCAAAACCTAAGCGCAACAAAAAATCAGGCGTGATTGGGAACGTGCCAAATTGCCCACGAGTGCCATCAGTACCAAAGTAGCTCATGCGTTTTTCCTTTTGCTTGTCAATGCGTATCGTACCAAAGTAATATTTATAACGTTTATAACCATAATGTTTGTAAACGTTTTTGCACACGAATTATAGCACAATTTGATGGCGTGATAATGTTGCTTTTGTGTCAAATTACTTTGATGATACGTTGCTTGCAGGTGAAATATTTGGTGGATTTTGCTTAATTTGCAAGCTGGTTTATGATTGGGTTTTACCAGCTTGTCAATTTGGTTTTGACTTATAAGATAAGCGCCTGAATTTGTTGGGTTTTCGCCATACTTAACCCAACTTACACATCTACCAATTCACAAGACCAACTCACGAATTAACCACCACACAAATCCCACCCAACAAAAAAGAGAGCCGAAACTTTCTGGCTCTCTTTTTGATGCGCTCAAATTTACAGACCAATCTCACCAATAAACGGCAAATGGCGGTATTTTTGGTCATAATCCAAGCCATAACCCACGATAAAGCGGTCTTCCACTTCAAAGCCCATAAAGCGCACGTCCACGTCCACTTTGCGGCGTGATGGCTTACTCACCAAAGTACAAAGCTCGATAGAATTTGGCTCACGGGTACGCAGCATATCCAGCACTTTGGCAAGCGTTGCACCAGAATCAATGATGTCTTCCACCACCAGCACGTCTTTACCACGAATTTCACCGTCCAAATCCTTCAAAATGCGCACATCACCGCTGGAAGTCGTGCCTGAGCCGTAGCTTGACACCGTCATAAAATCCAGCTCATGCGCACGGTCAATCGCACGGCATAAATCCGCCATGAAAATCACCGAACCACGCAAAAGACCAATCAGCACCAAATCACGGCCGCTGTCTTTATAATGCGCGGTGATTTGTGCGCCAAGTTCGGCAACTTTTTGGGCGATTTCTTCGGCAGAAATCATCACGTTCATGGTAGTTTCGCTCATGGCAATCTCACAAAATATCAAAAATAAGCCGATTATTTTAAGGTAAAACCGCCCTTTTGGCAACCTTAAAACACATCATCACTCACCCATCACAGCTCTTAATCACCGTCAGCTCATCACAGCTCGTCAGCGATTTTTAGCGCCAATTCAGACAGCGCAAACTGGCGCACGTCATTAAGCATCGTGGTGTCAAAATTATGAATGAAGGCAAACGCCAATTTACGCTCAGGGTCGCAAAACGCCACCGAACCATTATAGCCCATATGCCCGTACGCAGTTGGCGCATTTTGCACAGTGAACAAACGATGAAAACCGCTGCGCCAGCACATATTGGCAGGCATGACCGCATCCATACCGTCAATTTGCACCTTACGCATATCAGCCAGCACTTCTGGTGTAATCAAGGTTTGCCCCTGCCACACACCGCCAGCTGCGTGCATGGCGTACAGCGTCATCAGCGCGCGTGCAGACGATACGCCATTTGCCGCAGGAATTTTGGCTTGCAGCACTTCATCGCTGTGATATTCCACGCCATCACGGCCGTTTGGCATGAGCGCATTTTTATAATTCACCAAATTCATTGCCGATGTGTCAAAATACAGCTTATTCACGCTGGCTGTGCCGATGGGCGCGCCTGCCAATGCCGACTGCCAAATCTGCGCCGCTGGTGTGTCGTTCAGCACCGCCAAAATCTCTGGCGTATCAGGTTTTAGCACAGGTTTTCTGCGTACCGCTGACGCATCTTGGCTAAAGTAACGCACAGGTTTGGCGATTTGCGCAAGTTTATCCGCTGGCACGCCATAGTACAGCTCGCCTGCCACGCCAAGCGGCACAGCCAAATATTGCTCCAGCGCTTCTTGCAGCGGCAAGCCAGTCGCACGCTCAACCACACCGCCCAAAATCCAGCCAGACACCAGCGCACTGTACGCACTGGCATACCGCTCATCATCTTGCCCTTTTGGCGTGTCAGCCGCCATGTTTGCCACTTTATCCAGCATGATTTGCCAATCAATCAAATCCGCCGTTTCTTTGGTTAAAGTCGTGATATTAAACAGCCCTGCACTGTGGGTCAAAACATCTCTTAGCGTGATATTTTGCTTGCCATTGGCGGCAAACTGCGGCCACACATCGGCAATCGGTGCGTCATACTTGAGCAATCCGCGCGACACCAGTACCGCAATCAGCGTTGCCATCACGCCTTTGCCGATAGAAAAATTCACCGACAAAGTGCGTGTATGCCAAGCCGTCTCGGGCAGCGCACAGCCCACCGCTGTATCCACCACCACATCGCCATCGTGCCACACCATCAGCGCACCGCCAGCAGGTGAATCTTGAAATTGCAAAGGCGTGAGTGCGTCTGTCAAAGTTTGCCAAGCTGTCATCATCGTTCTCTTTGTAAATTTGGTTATTGTGAAATTTATCGTTAAGTTTTCAAAAAAGAAAGTTTTTCGCTGCTTGTGCGGATATGAGTTAAAAAATTTGATGGTTTTTATTTGCTTTAAACTTATCAAAGCTCTAAAAAATACCAATCCCGCCACGCACAGCAATCCGTATAAATCCGCCTATTGTAAAACAAAAACACGCCAAAATACAATGTGCGCTTCAATGTTTTAAATTTGTACGCAGCCTAGCAATCCAATCAAGCCATTTTAGCAAAACGCCCATCACCAAAATAGCCGTCAATAAAAACAACCGTTAATAAAAACAAAAGACGAGCGATTTTCACTCGTCTTTTTGACTTGTCTTTTATTTGGCAAATTTCACCGCTTTATAAATAAGTGATTTTGCCAAATAAGTGCGGCTTGCTGCGTGGTTTGTCTGGCGTTTGGGCGTACACGGCAAATTCTTGACCGTCCGCCACTTCATTCGCCACCAGCTCCACATCAGACGGCAAAAAAATCGGCAATTTAAACGACACGTCCACTCGGTACGCGCGTGGCAAATCCTGAAAATGCGCCAAACTTCTTGCTTTTGACCACATACCATGCGCAATCGCCTTAGGAAAACCAAAGGCTCTGGCGGATAACGCGTGCAAGTGAATCAAATTAAAATCACCAGAAATAAAGGCATAACGCCGCCCAATGTCTTCGCTCACCGTCATCGGCTGACTAAAACTTGCGTCCAAAAACACAGGCAAGCTCGCCTTATCAGTTGGTTTGTCCGTCTGTTGGCTACGCTCTTCTTTGCGCTTTTTTTGGCGAGACAAATAAGTGGAAACGCCCTGCCACACCAGTTCATCGCCCACACGCACGTCCGTGATAAAATCAAACTGCTGCCCCTTGTCATGCTCACGCAGATTGTCAAGGCGCACCGTCATCGCCACCGTCTCCGTGTCAAACACAGGGCGGTATTGCGTTACGCTATTTTCCACATGCACCAAGCCCAGCATGGCAAAAGGAAACTCTTCTTTTGCCATCATGTTCATCTGCAAGGTCTGCGACAGCACCGCATAATAAGTGGCAGGCACACGCCCATCGTCAATAAAACCACAAATTTTGCGGTATTCTTGCAAATTACCTTGGTCAATCGCCAATTTTTCCACCGCATACACCGAATTTGGCAAACTCGTTGCACGCTTATCACCATGCGGTAAAAGACTTTTAATGACATTGGCATAAGTGGTGTGAATTTTTGGCAATTCTTGAAAAGTTAAATCTGCCATGACAATCCTTTAGTAAGATTTTATTCAATAAAAACAATCAGTTAAAAATCACGCACCCAAAATGCTCTGACCGCAGACACGCACCACATTGCCATTTAGTCCAGACGCATTTGGCGCAAGCAGCCACGAAATCGTCTCTGCCACGTCCACAGGCTCACCGCCTTGGCTCATCGAGTTCATGCGTCGCCCTGCTTCACGAATGGCAAACGGAATGGCGCCTGTCATTTTGGTTTCAATAAATCCCGGCGCTACGGCATTGATGGTGCGATTTGAGCCGTCAAACAGCTTGGCAGTCGCTTGCACCAGCCCAATCACGCCAGCCTTACTCATGGCATAATTCGCCTGCCCCACGTTGCCAGCGATGCCAGAAATGCTAGACACGCATACAATGCGCGCACTGTCCGCCAGCACATTTTCAGCGATGAAATAAGCATTTAAATCAGCGATGGCTTTTAGGTTGATATTCATCACCAAATCCCACTGCGCTTCGCTCATGTTGGCAAGCGTCTTATCACGCGTTACGCCTGCATTATGCACCACGCCATCAAGCACTCCGCACGCCTTGGCGATTTGCTCGGCTGCGTCTGGTGCGGTGATGTCAAGCGGCAAAGCCTGACCGCCCAAATTACCTGCCACTTTTTGTAAATCGCTCAAATTGGCTGGCACATCAAGACAATACACCAATGCACCGTCTCTTGCCAGCACGCCTGCCACCGCTTCACCAATGCCACGGCTTGCGCCTGTTACTAGGATTTTTTTGCCTTGTAGTGGTTTTTTATCGTCAAGCTGAGCGTCTGTTTGTAGCGTTGCGCCTTTTGTCAGATAAATCGGCTGACCTGACACATAGGCAGATTTTGCCGACATAAAAAAGCGCAAGGCGTGGTCTAGGTGCGGCTCTGCGCCAGTTTGTACATACAGCACATTGGCGCTGATGCCTTTTTTAAATTCTTTGGCGATGGATTTGGCAAAACCCAGCACCGCACGCTGCGCCAGCGCAAAGCCAACATCACTGCCCGTATCCGCTTCGGGGCGTGCGATGATGATGATGCGCCCAGATGGCTTGATGCGGCGAGCGATTTGATGGAAAAATTCATACACCAAGCGCAAACCGTCCGTATCAGTAATGCTGCTTGCGTCAAAAATCGCCACTTTAAAGCGTGCGCTGTCGTCCGCCAAACGTGCCGCCAACGTGTCAAGCGTGGTGATTTTTGCGTCTAAATTTTGCAAAATCTCTAGCACCGCTTGGCTTGGTGCGCTGTCTTGATAGCTTGTGCCAAACGCCACTTCACCACGCAATACAGGCTGCCCTGCTTGGTATCTGTCAAGCCGAGTCGGCATTGGCAAGCCAAGATTTTTGGCAACTTTACGCCCCAGCGGTGATTGCACCAATTCGCCATAACGATCGCTCATAATCACTCCCTTTTAAAATGATTTTACGGTAAATTGTGCGCCCAATTTGCACCACTTTCGCAGTTTTTGCACAAGTTATTACATAAGTTTTGCGCAAGTTTTTTC
>NZ_MUXU01000050.1 GCF_002014985.1 Moraxella caviae
ACAAGGCGGATTTTGTGGTAGAAAAGGGCTGCTGAATTGTGTTGAATGTTTAACAAATCAGCCGCTGTTCTAGCGGTAACTTCTGCAATGAAAAACTCAAGTAGTCTTAATTGAGTTTTTCTTGATAATTTACAACGAGTTATCTTCATTTTTGTAGTATAACATATTTGTTATCTACTACAGCCCCTTTTTAAATAAAATGTTGGGTCATGCTTACGCCAACCCAACCTACAACCTAAATTCAAAAACCGACTTGCAACCGATTACTCATCATTGGCAGACGTCAAACGCTTCACGTCTTTTTGTACGGTTTTTGCTTCACCATCGACGGTCGTGCCAGAGCCAAAACCGCCTTGCCCAAACGGACTTTTACCAAATGGCGCACCGCCCATATTGCCAAAACCACCCATGCCACCAAAGCCGCCAGCCGCACCAAATGGATTTTGTCCGCCCATTTGTTTTGACATCATCGCCATCATTTTGTCTTGGTTTTTCATGGCGTAATTTTTGGCGGCGTTGGTCAGTTTGCGCTGCACAAATGGCAACAACAGCAAAAACGCGCCCACGTCCGTCAATAGCCCCGGCAGCAGCAAAAGCACGCCTGCAAGCCCCGTGGCGATTGACTTAGCGACTGTCGCTTCTGGCGGCTGATTGGCAGGATTTGGAATCACGCCATTTTGCATTTGCTTCATTTGCTGTGCCATTGGATTTAGCGTGCCAGCCGCCTTTCTAATCAGCGCAATGCCGATAAATGCCGCAGCGATGAACCAAAAAAACACCCACCAGCCACTGACGAACTGCGCCACCAGATACCAAATCAGCATTTCAATAATAAACCAAACCAGCGCAATGCCAACGACCGCACCCATAATTTTTCCTTTTGTGATTGCAAATTGTGAAACTTAAAAACGCTTGAATTTCAAATGGATAACTCCCACGCCACCGCCAAGCGCCAGCAAATGCCGATAAATCAAAGCCTATCAGCAGGCGTTTGTGGTATAATTTGGGCGATTTGCCATTTTTCAAATGCAACTATACCAAAGCCGCCCACAAATTACAAAATTAAACACAATTTTGCTACATTTTGGCAAATTTCAATGATTGTTTTGATGATTTTTTGACGACCGTTTGATGAATGTAGGCGATTTTTAGCAAATTTGGTTTTGATAAGTTGGCAAATGTAAATATGTTTTTTGGGCGTTTTTAAGAATTTAAACACCTTTAAACGCACTGTTTTTCAATTTTAACACCAAACACCCACCAAATCTTACAACCAATCCAATCGCAATTTATGAGTTTAATCATCGGCATTGACCCCGGCTCTCGTATGACAGGCTACGGCATCATTGACACCCAAGGCGACAAACTCGCCTTTTTGGACGCTGGCACGATTCGCACCGACAGCAGCGATATGCCGACACGCATTGCGCAGATTTTCTCTGGCGTAACACGCATTGTGGCGCACTACCAAAAATACAGCGACAAGCCCATGCACGCCGCCATCGAGCAAGTTTTTATGGCGAGCAACCCAGATTCTGCGCTCAAACTTGGGCAGGCACGCGGCGCAGCGATTGCCGCCTTGACTGCGCTGGATTTGACCGTCTCTGAATACACCGCCCGCCAAATCAAGCAAGCGGTGTGCGGCTATGGCGCGGCTGGCAAAGAGCAGGTCTCTGATATGGTGTGCCGCCTGCTGTCCTTGACGGTCGTCCCCCAAGCGGACGCTGCCGATGGCTTGGCGTGCGCCATTTGCCATGCGCATTCTAGCCATTCTATGTCAAAACTTTTGGGCAACAGCGCCTTTGCCAACCGCAGCACGTCCAAGAAAAAAGGGCGCTGGCGACTGTCCGAAGAAGATGCTTTGATGATGTTAAAACGTTAAAACGGCATTTTCTTAAAATGCTGGACTATGTTTTGCCAATCCGGCTTGCCATTGACAAAACCCAACCTTTTAAATCAAAATCCCCACTATCATTCATAAAATTCCCCCAAGCAAAACTTACTTGGGGGAATTTAAATTTACGCTTAGAATTTAGCACTTGGCAACTGAACACTTGGCGTCTGATGTTTATCAAATTGGCAAATCACGCAATTACCAAACCAGCTGCCAAACTTAAATCGCATAGCCCAGCGCATAAAACGCCACCAAAGCCACAGCGATAATCACCGTGCCAATGTTTAGCTTGCTAAATTCACCAGCAATCACACGCCCCAGCACCAGCGCACCAAAGCCCAGTATAATGCCTGTAACGATGTTTGCCGTCAGCACGATGAACACCGCACAAACAAGACCTGACATCGCACCCACAAAATCATCAAAATCAAGTTTTGATACGTTGCTTAGCATCAGCAAGCCCACATACATCAGCGCAGGCGCAGTGGCATAATTTGGCACCAAAAACGCCAACGGCTGAAAAAACAGCATGAGCAAAAACAGCACGCCCACCACCACAGCCGCAAGCCCTGTCTTGCCGCCCACTGCCGTGCCTGCTGCCGACTCAATATACACCGCCGCAGGCGACGTACCCAGCACACCAGAAAACATACTGGACATAGAATCTGCGGTTAAAGCCTTGCCGCCGCCGATGATTTGACCGTCTTTATCCAGCAAACCTGCCTACCCTGCCACCGCACGAATCGTACCTGTGGCATCAAAAATTGCCGTCATCACCAGCGCAAATACCGCAGGCAACACCGCCGCATTAAGTGCGCCCATCACGTCCATCTCGCCAAGCAAAGACGACTCGCCAAAACTTGGCAATTTAAACACTTCGCCAGCAAATTGAACATTCGGATCAAAAATCAGCCCCACGATGGTGATGGCGATAATCACCCACAAAATACCGCCTTTGATTTGTCTGCGCTCAAGTCCGATGATTGCCGCCAAACCAATCAGCGACATCAAGGTAGCAAAAGACGTAAATTCGCCCAGCTGCACTGGCAAGCCTGCGTCATTTTTTACCACCAAACCCACGCCATTGGCAGCGATGAGCAGCAAAAATAAGCCAATACCAATACCAGCACCATGCGCAATGCTGCTTGGCAAATTACGCAAAATCCACGCACGCACGCCCGTTATCGAAATCAAGGTAAACACCACGCCCATCAGAAAAATCGCGCCCAGTGCCACAGGAATGCTGATGCCCTGCCCAATCACAAGGCTATACGCAGTAAAGGCTGTCAGACTGATGGCACAGCCAATCGCCATCGGCACATTTGCCCAAAGTCCGATTAAAATTGAGCCAAAACCTGCCACCAAACAAGTGGCGATAAACACCGATTCGGCGGGAAAACCTGCATCGCCAAGCATATTTGGCACGACGATCACCGAATACACCATCGCCAAAAAGGTCGTCAAACCTGCGATGATTTCTTGGCGCACGGACGAGCCGCGCTCTTTGATTTGCAAATAAGAAGATAAAGACATAATATTCACACGATTATGGATTGATACGATTGTGAGTTGGTTGATTATAAATTATGGATTGCAGACTGATTGTCAAAAATATGGCTATTTTACCACCGACACTTACATAATGATACCAAAGCGTAACATAATTTTGTAAATGGTTGTGATGGTTGATTGGTTGGTGCTAATTTTTGGGTAAATTTAAAAACGGATACAGTCTAAAAATACACCCTTTTAATTTTCTTATTTGGCAAACTTTGCAAGCAACCCTCCAAATTGCCTTGATTTAAAATAAATTTTTAGGTGCAAATTATCACACCAAAGAAACTTCATTGAATCGCCCCACAAAAAATCCTATAATAAGCGCTTACAAGGAGAATTCATGCCGTCTAATTTTACGTCCAGCCTTGATCTTGAGTTTATCAATGAGCTGCTTAGCCGCCCAAGTCCAAAAACGCGCGATCCATTCTTACTCAATCGCTTTCGCTTGGCGGTATCCGCCCTAGAAAAGCACGACCCAGCGCAAGGCACACTCATGCGCGCGTATTATTTGTGCTACATCAATGACGCAAAAGCCGCCCTTGCCCATCTGGCAAACGAGCCAGCCGACCCTGCCACGCTGTTTGTGGCGGCACTGGCAGCGGCACACCTTGGTGATTGGCAACTGGAAAAAAGCTATTTAGATCAATGCTTTGGGCAAATGGACGCAGCCGCAGAAGCGGACGAAAACCCCTATCAAGACTGGCAAAAAGCGTACATGTATGGCGACAATCCTGATTTGCCGCTGCTTGAGCTGGCACCGCTTAGCTTGCCAGAATACCGCAGTATCATCAGCGCTGCACGCCAAGTGATTTATGCGCACTATTTTACGTCTGATTTTGACCTAAAGCTGTTGCGCCATCACGATACACAAGGCAAGCACGACACGCTCACCATCGCTTTTTATGACACAGCATGGACGGACGCTGACGTTCTTGAATACACCAAGCAAACTTACGCACAGCTGCAGGCTAAAAATTTAACGGCACAAAACTTGCAAGTGGTGTTTTTAAATATTGAACCCACACGCCTGCCCAGCGATTTTACTTGGCAATACGGTAAAAATTCTGACAATGAATTACTTGAAATTTTACACAAAGCAAAAGAGTAAAACGCAGTTTATAAAACACAGCTTATAGAACGCCATCAATCATAAAAACATTTTTTATCAATCACTTAATAAATAGCAAAACCCTACTGAGAATTTCTTATGAGCCTAAAAAACACCCAAGAAAGCATCGCCCTGCCTGATTTTGCCGTAACTTTAGTCAGCGGTAATGCCGAAGCTGGCTTTACCAGTGAAGATGTAACGCTTGGCGATTATTTGGCGAAACACAGCCAAAATGGCAACGCAGGTCTTGTGCTGTATTTTTATCCCAAAGACAACACCGCTGGGTGCAGCGTACAAGCCGAAGATTTCACCGCACACGCCGAAGACTTTGCCCGCCTAGGCTATCAAATCATTGGCGTATCCAGAGATGGCGTAAAATCACACCAAAATTTCATCACCAAAAAATCGCTGGGCATTGCACTCATCAGCGACACGGACGAAAAACTTTGCCAGCATTTTGACGTCATCAAAGAAAAAATGATGTACGGCAAAACCCATCTTGGCGTGGTGCGCTCTACCTTTGTGTTTGACGCATCAGGCGTGATGACGCACAGCTTTCGCAACGTCAAAGCCAAAGAACACATCACCGCTTTGCTTGCCGAACTTGGCTGATTGATGACTGATAAGCGCAAAATCCCATGAAAGTCATGCACTTATCATCATCGCTTAAGCACGATGAAGCAGAGCGCGGCATTTATGCCATCACCCACGCTGTGATGAAATCAGGTCATAGCTCGGTGGTGATTGGCAGTGCTGACCCTGAAGATGAGCTGATCACCCGCCTAAAACGTGATGGCACGGTGTATTATCAACTGCCCATGCCCAAAAAATCATGGTGGTCTTTACGTCATGTGTTTCGCCTGCGTGCGCTGATTGACACGCACAAGCCTGACATCATTCATGTGCATTCACGCACGCCTGCATGGGTGCTGCACTGGGTGCTGCGCACCACACCAAAGGCACGCCGCCCAAAGATTGTCGCCACTTTATATGGCTTTTATCCCATCAATTCTTACTCGCAAGCGCTGTTTGACGCAGACACCATCATCACCGCTTCAAACAGCATTGATACTTATTTGCGTGCCAAATTGCGCCGCAAAAAGCAAGAGCAGGAATTTGTACCAAAATTTGACATCGTGCAAGTGCGCCGTGGCGTGGACGTGCGCAAATACCCCTATCGCCATCATGCCAGCGTGCATTGGCTACATTCGGTTTTTGCTGAATATCCTGAGCTTGAGCATAAAAAATGGCTGATTTTTCCCACACCCATCGGCAGTGAATACGGACAAGAATGGCTGGTAGATATTTTAGGAAATCTTAAAAACGAATTTCCAAACATTCACGCCATCATCATGGACGATAACATCACTGATCTGCACGACCAAGACGTGAGCTACGAAGAATTCACCCAAAGATTGCAAGCGCTGGGATTAAATGAACACGCCACGTTCATCGGCCGCCGTCCGCCAGACACTAAAGAATGGCTGTCATCGGCGAATGTGGTGCTGTCGCTTGCCAACCGTCCAGAAAGCATTGGCATGACGGTGCTGCAAGCCATTCATCTGGGTACGCCCGTCATCGGCTGGAGTGAAGGCGCGTGTGGCGACATTCTAAACGACCTATACCCGCAAGGCATCGTCAAGCAAAAAACCGCCATCGCCCTGTGCAAGTCTGTGAAGTATCACTTAACAAACCAACTGCGTCCTGCCATCACGCACGATTATGTGGTTGAGCAGATGGTTGCCGAAACGTTGGCGGTATATCAAAGCCTTGTGCCAAATTGCCAACTGGTAACCAAAGATCGCCACGATAATTTGGTGTGTATCAAGGCAGGCTAACCACTTTCACCAAGCGCAAATCCTACAAACCTTGGCCCTTTCCTTTAAGTAATTTAGCCCAATCATTTGCTTTTGATGATTGGGTTTATCAATGCGTCAAGATTTAGCGATTGAATGACCAAAAACCGTCATGGTTTGAAAACTCACCACGAATGGTTTTCCTATGGTTTTCCTATGGTTTTCCTATGGTTTTCCTATGGTTTTGGCATGGTTTTTCAGTATTTTTTTAAATCATTTCTAATGGTTCTTTTCAATAATTTTTTCAAGGTTTTTCAATCCATCAAACCCTGCAAACAACCACCCAAATTTAAAAACACCATAAAAAAACAGCCGCACCTTTTGGCACGGCTGTTTTGTTAAGATTGATGAAAAGTTTTAGCATCACATCCAGAACATAAAGGCAAATGCCGTTACCACTAGGATTGATACCAAGTTTAGCACAAAGCCGACTTTCATCATCTCGCGTTGCTTGATATGACCTGTACCCATCACGATGGCGTTTGGTGGCGTTGCCACAGGCAGCATAAACGCACAAGACGCACCAATACCAATCACCAGCACCAAAAGCTCTGGCGGCAAACCAAGCGCCACGCCAATCGGTGCAAACAGTGGCACAAGCAGCGCAGCCGAAGCGGTGTTTGAAGTAAACTCAGTCAAGAAAATGATGAATGCTGCTACCGCCAAAATCACCAAAATCGCAGGTGCGCCAGCCATCGTGCTAGAAATCAGCTCGCCCAGCACCGCAGAACCGCCTGTGTCTTTCATGATGTTTGACAGCGCAATACCACCACCAAACAGCATCAACACGCCCCAGTCGGTATTATCCGATACCTGCTTCCAGCTTACTAGGCCCAGCATCAGCACCGCTACTGCCGCCAAAATCGCAATCACGCTGTCAGGCGAGCTAAAGCCAAAGGCTTGACCCAGCTGCTTACCGAAAATCCAGCTCACTGCTGTGATGGCAAACACCACCAAAGTCAAAATGCGTGGCAACGTCCAAGGAATGATTTCTTGGTCTGCTACGCTCACTTTTTGGTTCAGCTTTGGACGCAGCACCACATACATCGCACCCAAAAGCACAGGCATCATCACCAGCATGATTGGCAAGCCGTACTTCATCCAGCCAGCAAAATCCAGCCCCAGCTCTTTAGCGGCAATGGCGTTTGGCGGTGAACCCACCAGCGTACCCAAGCCGCCAATAGAAGCCGAATAAGCGATACCCAAAAGCACGAACACAAACGTGCCGCGGTCTTTACCAGAATCCACTTGTGTCAAAAGTCCCAACGCCAGCGGTAGCATCATCGCTGCTGTGGCGGTGTTACTGATCCACATGGACAAACCTGCCGTTACCGCAAAAATCAGCACCGCAGCCACGCCCAAATGCCCGCCTGCCAGACCAATCAAGCCGTAAGCGATTTTCTTATCCAGCTTTTGTACGTGCATGGTTGCCGCCAAGGCAAAACCACCAAAAAACACGAAAATGATTGGGTCAGCAAATGAAGTCAGCGCCTTTTTGGTGTCAAATTCAGGAATGCCGACAAGCACCGCCAGCATAGGCACAAGTAATGCCGTGGCGGTAACGTGAATGGCTTCCGTCAGCCACAAAATACCGATGAAAATCGCCAGTGCCAAGCCTTTGTTGGCAAGCGCATCAAACGGCAAAACGTGCGCGTACAAAACATACGCCACAATAGCTGCAATCAGCGTGATAACCACGCCACGCTTGGCGTCCGAGCGCACTTCGCCTGATGGCGGCGGCTGATTGTCATCATGCTGAAAATCTGTACGGAGTGTAAAATCCGTTTCTTTGTCTTGAGTTGCTTGAGTCATGTGTTTTCCTTTAAAAAAATAGCCACAAACACCGAGCGCTCATTTCCCAAGCGTCAGTGCTTATGGCTCACACAATATGCATCATGCACAGTCAAATTGCACATAAACTGTACTTATGATAACAAAACAGTAAGATTTTGCAACATATTTTTATGACCAACTCATTAAAAACCCACAAAACCGCCCTAAATTTGTAACAACGTGGCAAATCCGTCGCCTTTATATTTTGTAAGCATTCCGCCAAGCCTTGCGCCCTGCTGGCAAATCCTTTAAAATACAGAAGTTTAAGTTTCGCACAGACATCGGACACACCATGCAAACCACCACTTTTAAAGACGCTTACCACATTTTAAAAAGCAATGCCGAACGCCTTGAGCAATCAGACGAACTGGATATTGACCATTTAATTGACACCGTGGAAGAATCCATTGCTGCTTATAAAGTCTGCCAAGAGCGCATTCATGCCGTAGAAGCCGCGCTAGAAAAGGCATTTGCCGATGATTTGGATGCACCAAAAGACAGCACGTCCAAAGACAAAGCACTCACAGAAAAAGAAAACGACTAAACCCACTAAACTTAGCAAATTCAGTACATTTATTTGGCATAAAAATCCCGCCCAAACTTTAAGTTGGGCAGGTTTAACTTAGCAAACCAATATTGCTCTAACTCTCTGGAAAAAATAGCTTGTGATTGGTTGTGCGATATTGCGACATAAAATCCGCCATTTTATCATCACCAAATTCATATTTCGCCCACACCAAGCCTGTATAAAAATCAATAAATTGCAATTCTAAAAATTTTGCACTGTCCATTGGCACTACGTTGCAATTTTTATTGATGACATCATGCTCAAGACTGGCCTCTTGAATCATTTGGTGCAAATATTCTCCCATATTCCATTTGGTATGCACACGTTCACTGCGTCTATCAGGGATAAAATCCACATACTCACATTGGCAAATGGTCTTTAACAGCAACAACTTTACCATATAATTATATAAAACATTAGGGTCTTGCCAAAATCTTGGACTGACGTTTTGTTTGCAAACGGTAATGGTGCGTAATTGAATGTCGGGATGTTCTTGCAGCATTTTAGCGGTCAAACGCAAAAACAACTGCTTATCCGCCATGTTTAAATCCACTGATTTTAACTCGTGCTTTAGCGGTCTTTTGCGCTTTTGGTAAATGGCACGCACTATTCTTTGTACATACTTCCCCTTATCATCAGGCAGGCATATCGCACCCAAAGTCAGCATTCTGCTTGAACCGCCTTTTTGATAAGGCTTATCTAAACTAAAGCCCAAATCGCCACTTTCGTCCAAATATATCAAGGGGCTGTACTAGAATAACAACCATGTTATACTAGTTTTATGAAGATAACCCATTGTAAACTAAGTAAAAAAGTTCAAAAAAGACTACTTGAATTTTTTGTACTTGAAGTTACTGCCAGAAGTGCAGCTGATTTACTGGGCATTCACCCTAATTCAGCAGCCCTTTTCTACCACAAAATCCGCCTTGTGATAGAATATCACTTAGCTCTTGAAGCCAACACTGTTTTTGACGGTGAAGTAGAGCTTGATGAAAGTTACTTCGGCGGTATTCGTAAAGGCAAACGTGGTCGTGGTGCAGCTGGCAAGACTGCTGTATTTGGTTTATTAAAACGCAATGATAAAGTTTACACTGTTGTTGTTAAAGATACTAAGACAAATACACTAATGCCAATTATCACAAGTAAAATCAAGCCTGATAGCATTGTCTACACAGA
>NZ_MUXU01000051.1 GCF_002014985.1 Moraxella caviae
TGCGCAATATCTACGCCCATTGCCCCACAGCGACAGCAAGGGAGCTGTTTTAATTTGGCAAATCTAGTCATTTTGCCCATAGAACTCAACAACCGTCATAATGAGTGCAGCCATGCTAATACAGCCTGCTATTATCACCCATTCATCGCCAGCCAAATACTTGCTCAATGCGACAACCAATAAGAGCAAAGTGCAAATTATTAAGCTGTAAATAAAATTGCTTGCGAACAAGTCAGCAAATGACTTTTTAGGCTTTTTCATTGGTTAGCTCCAAAACAGCTTCATTGATTTTGTCTCTTAGCATTATCAATCTGGGTGGATATTCAAACCGTCTTGCAATCATAAAAACCATTAAGCGTCGGATAATCTCATTGTCGGTATAATCTGCCACAAATGCGATTTTGTTTTTTACAGCGTCGGGCATATCGCCACTTTCACCGTTTAAATAAGCCCGCTCGGCATACCAAGCCGCCTTTTTTAAATCCTCGACCATATCGCCCTTTTTGCCAGCACGGTACAGATATTTAAAGCAGTTGCCTAGGCAAAAGCTCAAATGCTCGGTAATCTCAATACATTCAATGCCGCTTTGGTGGGTGGTGTAATGGCTTGGGTTGATTGGGTCGCCTTTTGGGTTCTTTCTTGGTTTTTCGCCAAGTTTGATAAACTCCTGTTCCTTCGCCTTAGTTTCGGCATACCAATCAGGGTGTGTTTGTTTAAATTCATCGTCATGCTCAAACACATTGCCGACATATTCAGCATTATGCTCAAACACATTGCTGACATATTCAGCATGCCAGTTTCGGGTGCTGTCCAAACGCACCTTGTCACCTTCGCCCCACAGATAATCTACCCATTCGTCATTAACGGCAAA
>NZ_MUXU01000052.1 GCF_002014985.1 Moraxella caviae
TGCGCAATATCTACGCCCATCACACCGCAGTTACAACACGGCAACTGGCGCAATCTATCGGCTCGCTTCACAGCTATCCACCCACGCAAACACCGCCGCCAAAACAATTAAGCCAAGCGGTATTAAGCCGTAATATGCGCCTACCAAAAACTTGCCAACGGCTAAAATCACGGTGAACATGGCACTGATTGCCAGCATGGCGAAAAAATACACGATGAATAAATCGGTAAATTTCATTTCTCCAATTCCTTAATATAATTATCAATCACCACCAAAAATTCATACTTGCCCAATTTGCTCATCAGCTGCTTAATGTTTTCGTTTTGTGTCATAATTTTTTGGGTGCGTCTTTTAACAATTTCTGGCACTTCATCACCGTTTAAATAAGCCCGCTCGGCATACCAAGCCGCCTTTTTTAAATCCTCGACCATATCGCCCTTTTTGCCCGCACGGTATAAATATTTAAAGCAGTTGCCAAGGCAAAAGCTCAAATGCTCGGTAATCTCAATACATTCAATGCCGCCGTCTTGGTAGTAGCTTGGGTTGATTGGGTCGCCTTTTGGGTTCTTTCTTGGTTTTTCGCCAAGTTTGATAAACTCCTGTTCCTTCGCCTTAGTTTCGGCATACCAATCAGGGTGTGTTTGTTTAAATTCATCGTCATGCTCAAACACATTGCCGACATATTCAGCATTATGCTCAAACACATTGCTGACATATTCAGCATGCCAGTTTCGGGTGCTGTCCAAACGCACCTTGTCACCTTCGCACCACAGATAATCTACGCATTCGTCATTAACGGCAAA
>NZ_MUXU01000053.1 GCF_002014985.1 Moraxella caviae
CTACGTCAGCCCCTTATTTAAAATATGCCCCTCAAGACAAATTTTGAAAAAGCCTACCATGTGATATAGTGGTGGGCTTTTTCTTTTGGGATTTGAATGACGCCAAATCAAAAACCATTCATAGCAAGCGTATCAAGCCAAGCGGCTTTTTCACCCTTTGGTAAGTTTCAAGCGAACAAAAAGGCAAATCAGCCAGCGAACGCCGCACGCATTGCCTTGACTGCGCCATCTAGCCCCATAAATACCGCATCGGCAATCAGTGCATGACCGATGTTCAGCTCGTGAATGCCATCAATTTGGGCGATGGCGGCGACATTTTGGCGTGTCAAACCATGCCCTGCATTGATGAGCAAAGACGAGTTGGCGCGCGCATGAGCGACCGCTTGACGAATACGCGCAAGCTCAGCTTTTTCTGCCGCTGCATCATTTGCCAAGCCTGCGTGCGCATACGCCCCTGTGTGCAGCTCGATGGCATCAGCACCGATGGCGATTGCCTTGTCAATCTGCGCCAAATCAGGGTCAATAAACAGCGACACCAAAATGCCAGCGTCTTGCAGCGCACCGACAAACTGCGCCAAATTTGGCACATTTAGCACGTCCAAGCCGCCTTCAGTGGTTACTTCTTCACGCTTTTCTGGCACAAGGCACACCCACTCAGGGCGCACGTCCAAAGCGATGGCAAGCATTTCGTCCGTTACCGCCATTTCTAGGTTCATGCGTGTGGTGAGCGCCTTTTTCATGGCGTATACGTCTGCGTCTTTGATGTGGCGGCGGTCTTCACGCAAATGCAAAGTAATGCCGTCTGCGCCCGCCTGCTCACACACCAAAGCCCCAGCCACAGGACACGGATAGCCCACGCCACGAGCGTTACGCAAGGTGGCGATGTGGTCAATATTGACACCAAGTAAAGGAGAGTTCATCTTACACCTGTTTGAATGGATTGCCGTTTGGTTTTAATGGTTTTAATCACGTTATTTTGACTATTTAAAGTCATTGTTATTAAAAGTTATTAAAATCATTTTTTGGCAATGCGTGGATTTGGCGGCGGTCAAAAACCACCTAAAAACTGTTTAAAAACTGCAATTTAATGGTAGCGTTTTTGTTCTAGCCACAATTTTCGGCTATTTAAGGGTTTGTAGTCAAGCAAAAAATCGATCATTTGCTTATGCAGCTGGCTGATGGGCGTTAAATGCTGGGCAAAATTTGCTTCGTCTGCAAGCAGCGGCAACACCGACCCATCAAAGCGGACGCCGTCTTGATAAGTGCGTGATTTGTGAAAATTTGGCGCAGCACGTTCATCTTCGCCATCATCATGCTCATCACGCTCACTGTGCAAAGCCACAAACCCTGTGTCTGGTACAAAGCGGTACAAACCTGCCGCCAGTGGCTGCCCTGCATAATCACAAAAAAAATCAAACGACACGCCCAGCTCATCAAAAAGCGCACGCTCAAATTTGCGCAAGCACAGCTTCATTTGCCTAAGTTTATCACGGTAAACTTGCTCGCCTGCCTGTTCATCAATCACGCCAAGCTCATCAAGCTCGCCCATCGCTTCACGGTATTTTTGCCACAAGTCAGGACAAGGATTTTCAGGCGCAAGCAAACGGCAAAGCAGCTCATTGATGTACAGCCGAGCATACTGCGACTGCCCACGCAGCGCACAGATGGCACTGTGATTGGCGATGGTGATTTGGCTAAAACTTTTGAGTGTGTTTTTACCTGTGGCGAATAAATCCACCTGCGCAAAAGACGGCACACCACGCACACCCACGCCATGCACCACACCCAACTCACTGCTAAACAACTGATAAATCGCCCTTTTTTCTTGATAAGGACGTGCGTGCAAGATATAGCCTGTTAGGGGGTGGTTTTTCATTTAAAGCGCAGGGGTTTCTTGGATAAAAAATTGGCTACAATAGATGACTTTATCGTCTTGCAAAAATCGCAGTCCGCCATTTGATGGGCGGATTTTTGGGCGATAAATTGCTTGATTTTATTGCCATCAATACCCCAAACTGCTCAGCGCACGCTCATCATCACTCCAGCCCTTTTTCACTTTCACCCACAGCGTGAGCATGATTTTACGCCCAAACAGCTTTTCCATGTCAAGCCGTGCGTCAATGCCAACTTGCTTGATACGGCTGCCTTTATCGCCAATGACGATGGTTTTTTGCCCTGCACGCTCCACAAAAATGGTTGCGTCAATAAACGTTACTGCCTTGCGCCATTTGCCCGTCTCAGGGTCTTGGTGCGCAGGCTCGTCTTTAAAATTATCAATCTGCACGGTCAAATCGTACGGCACTTCATCGCCAGACGCACGCATGATTTTCTCACGGATAATTTCGCTCGCCAAAAAACGCTCAGAGCGGTCGGTGATTTGTTCTGGGTCAAAAATCGGCGGACGCAGCGGCAGATAGCTGGCAATCAGACGCTCCAAGCCGTCCAAATTATGCCCACGCAAGGCAGACACAGGAATAATGTCCGCAAAATCAAAACTTTGTGAAAACTCTTCCATCAAAGGCAAGAGCTTGCTTTTATCCTTGACGGTGTCGCTTTTGTTAATCACCAGCACGATGGGCAGATTAGTCTGCGCCAACTTTTCAAGCGTCAGCAAGTCATCTTCTCGCCACTGCAAGCTATCCACCACAAACAGCACCAAATCCACGTCCGCCAATGCCAAAATCGCCGCCTTATTCATGCGCTCATTGATGGCTTTGACTTCTTTTTTATGAATGCCGGGCGTATCCACAAAGACGATTTGCTTGTCATCGTCAGTCAAAATGCCGTGAATGCGGTGGCGTGTGGTCTGCGGCTTACGAGAAGTGATGGAGAGCTTTTGCCCCAAAAGATGGTTCATCAGCGTGGATTTACCGACATTCGGTCGCCCCACAATCGCCACAAAACCTGCACGAAAATTTTCGCCAATTTTTGGGGTGCTGCCGTCATTAAAAAAGGCGGCGATGGCGTTTTCGTTGGCAGCGTCATGGTCGTGCGTGGTTTTGTCGGTGTCGGTCATAAAGTTCTCTTAAAATTGGTTTTGGCGTTAAAGTTGTTTGCCGTGTTTGGGTTTGATAAATTTAAAAACGGTTCGGCTGGCAAATCATTTGGCGAGCCATCGTTTGGCGAATGGGCAACGCACAAGCATAGTGATAAAGCAAATCAGCGGTATCAATGGCGCAGGTTTCGTAAAATTACCCCCCCCTATTGCAATCGCTCTTTAATTTATTCAGCTGGTTAATCATCAGTTCGGCGCATTTTTGCTCAGCAATGCGGCGGCTTTCGCCCGTCTCGGTGATGGGCGACACACGCTCCACTGGTACATGGCACGTTACCACGAAGGTTTGGTTGGGTGCATTGCCGATGATTTCTTTGAGTTCATAAGTCGGCAAAGCCAAGCGATTGCCCTGTAGCCATTCTTGTAGGCGCGATTTTGCGTCTTTAAGCACTTTTTCTTCGCCCACTTCAGCAATCAGCTGCTCATACCAGCCTTGCACCAGCTTGGCAATCAAACTCACGTCTTCGCTGTCTAGGTACACCGCCGCAATGATGGCTTCCACCGCATCCGCCAAAATGGACGCACGATGACGTCCGCCGCCCTTGCGCTCGCCCACGCCCAAAATCAGATGGCGAGACAGCTCAAGTTTTTCGGCAATCTGTACCAGCGTTTCTTGGCGCACAAGCGTGGCACGCATACGGGTGAGCTTGCCTTCGTCATGCTGCGGAAAATGCTCAAACAAGGCTTCGGCGATAATCACGCCAAGCAGCGCATCGCCTAGAAATTCAAGGCGTTCGTAGCTTGCCTTTGGGTCATAAGAGCGGTGCGTGAGCGCACGTCTGGGCAGCTCGATATTCTTAAAAGTGTAGCCCAGTTTTTCGCACAAAACAGGCAAACCTTGCTCAAAGCTGGCAAAGTGCGTCTGCGCAGTCAGCGAGTTTTGCGCCTTTGGCTTGGTGTTTTTGGTTGAATTGTCCATTTCTGTAATCGTTATGTCTTATGGGTTTTGGTTGTGTTTATTTTTTAAATTTTACGCGCGCCATTCAATGCTTGCGACTTGGTTGAGTTTACTGATAACTTTACTGGCAAAATTGGCGGATTTGGTCAATCGGCTTGTTTTGGCAAATCAATTTGTTTTAATAAATCGATTGTTGGCAAACTGACGAAACGCTTTTTGACAAGATGGCAAAATCACAAAACCTAGCCAAATTCAGCGCAAATTTACCCATTTGCCAAGCGTTTTCCAAATTTAGCCAGTCTGGCAAATCAGTCAATCCCCCCATTACGCGAAAAGCTCGGCATGGCAAAGCCAGCAGGTTTGTGCATCCAGATGTAAGTTGCTTTGCCTGCTAGATGGCTTTCTGGTACAAAGCCCCAGAAACGTGCGTCTTCGCTGCGGTCGCGATTATCACCCATCACAAAGTATTGCCCTTCTGGTACGGTGATTTGCCATTTGGTGCCGTCTTGTGCCACTTGTGGGGATTGCTCTAGTAAGAAAGGTGCGTCTTTGGCAACGTTTAGATCGCCCACATAGCGTACTCGGTATTCATGCTCGCCCAGTGTTTCGGTGTAGTAGCGTGCATGGCTTTCTTCGGCACGTCCAAAGTCGGCACGTTCGGCATCGCTTAGTGCTTGACCGCCAATGACTTGCGGCATGAGAGTGTCTAGCAATGGCTGTGGCATTTGATAAGTGGTGGCGGTGGTTGGTACAGCTTGTCCATTTACTGACAATACGCCATCATCATAGCTGATGGCATCACCCGGCAAGCCAATCATGCGTTTGATGTAGTATTGATTTGGCTGTAAAGGATAACGAAATACCACCACATCGCCATGCTCAGGCTCGCCTGTGTTTAAAATCTTGGTGTGCGTGATTGGTAAGCGCAGACCATAAGCTGACTTATTCACCACGATGAAATCGCCTGTGTATAGAGTTGGTGCCATGGAGCTGGAGGGGATATTAAATGGCTCAATCACCCACGCACGCACCACCACAATCACCAATAAAATCGGCAAATATTCATACGCCCAGCGCACCACACGGCTTTGCTTAGTGCTGTGCAGCTGGCTTTGGGCTTGGGCGGCGGCTTGCTTGGCAATGCCATAATCACGCGCAGCAGCCACCACTTCTGGCGGTGTGCTTGGCTCAATCGCAAGCGCATCTACATCACTTGGCAGCTGGTGTCGCTCAAGCGTCAGGCGCAGCGTGTCTTGGCTGCGTGCCAAATTTTCGCTGGCAATCTTATGCTCGCGCGCCGCTGCTTTCACCGCACGGTGCTGGCGCAGGGCGAATTTATCCAAAAGCCACACCACCAAAAACAGCAGCGTCAGTGGAACTAGGATTAAATTGATGTCAAATTGCATAGGCTTGCTAATCGCTTCTTGATTGAGTTTGTAAATTTAAATTGGTTTAAAAAACCTTAAAAATCAAAGTGTTCATTGCCGAAAAATCAGCTGTCCACTTTAAGCACCGCCAAGAAGGCTTCTTGTGGAATTTCCACCGAACCAACTTGCTTCATGCGTTTTTTACCTGCTTTTTGTTTTTCTAGCAGCTTTTTCTTACGGCTCACGTCGCCACCATAGCACTTGGCAAGTACGTCTTTGCGCATGGCTTTAACGGTGGAGCGTGCGATGATTTGGCTGCCGATGGCGGCTTGGATTGCCACATCAAACATCTGACGTGGAATCAGCTCTTTCATTTTCTCTACGAGCTGATTGCCACGGCGGCGCGCGTGTTCTTGGTGGCAAATCATCGCCAGCGCGTCCACTTTTTCGCCATTAATCAGCACGTCCACACGGCTAAGTTTATCCGCTTGATAACGCTCAAAGGCGTAATCTAAGGACGCAAAACCACGGCTTGCCGATTTCAATTTATCAAAGAAATCCATCACCACTTCGCCCATCGGAATGTCAAACACCACCTGCACTTGGCGTGCCATGAATTTCATGTCCGCCTGCACGCCGCGGCGCTCGATGGCAAGGGTAATGACGTTGCCCAGATATTCTTGGGGAACAAGGATATGACAGCGGGCAATCGGCTCACGAAATTCGGCAATTACGCCTGCGTCTGGCAGCTTTGATGGGTTGTCCACATAAACGATGTCGCCATTTTTCTTGACCACTTCATAAATCACGCTTGGCGCAGTGGTAATCAAATCAAGGTCGTATTCACGCTCCAGTCGCTCTTGGATAATCTCCATGTGCAGCATACCCAAGAAACCACAGCGAAAACCAAAGCCCAGCGCTTCTGATGTGTCAGGCTCAAAAAACAGCGCTGCGTCATTGATTTGCAGCTTTTGCAAGGCTTCACGGAATTTCTCAAAATCGCCAGAATCAATCGGAAACATACCTGCATAAACCTGCGGTGTTACCTTTTGAAAACCGGGGATATTCTCCACTTCTGGTGTCTTGGCAAGCGTGATGGTATCGCCCACAGGCGCACCTTGAATGTCCTTAATCCCTGCAATGACAAAGCCCACTTCGCCTGCTTGTAGTACGCCAGTTTCAAGGCGTTTTGGGGTAAATACACCAATGCTCGTTACCACATGGCTTTCGCCTGTGGATTTGATGAAAATCTTATCGCCTGTCTTGACCTGCCCTTCACGCACACGCACCAAAGACACCACGCCCAGATAATTATCAAACCATGAATCAATAATCAAGGCTTGCAAAGGCGCATCACGATCGCCTGTCGGTGCTGGGATTTTTTCTACCAAAGTTTGCAGCAAATCGTCCACGCCAAACCCAGATTTTGCCGACACTCTCGGCGCGTCCACCGCTTCAATGCCGATGATGTCTTCAATCTCTTCAATCACACGCTCAGGCTCAACCTGCGGCAAATCGATTTTATTTAGCACAGGCAAAACTTCCAAGCCCTGCTCAACGGCAGTGTAGCAGTTTGCCACACTTTGCGCTTCTACGCCTTGGGCAGCGTCCACGACCAAAAGCGCACCTTCGCACGCCGCCAAAGAACGGCTCACTTCATAGCTAAAATCCACGTGGCCGGGCGTGTCAATGAAGTTCAGCTGGTATTTTTCGCCATTTGGGTGGTTGTAATACAAAGTTACCGACTGCGCCTTGATGGTGATGCCACGCTCACGCTCAATGTCCATGCTGTCAAGCACTTGCGCCTGCATTTCACGGTCAGACAGTCCGCCGCACACCTGAATAAAACGGTCGGCAAGCGTAGATTTGCCGTGGTCAATATGAGCAATGATGGAAAAATTACGAATGTGGCTTAACGCGGTCATGTTGGCTCTAAATGAAAATCAAAATTAAAAAGACTGTAATTGGGTAAATTTTTGCGCCCTACGTTTAATGCCTTGATACCTTGCACAAGGTCAAATCATCACGGTCAAATCACTTGATAAAGACCATAAACAAGATGGTAAGACGCACCCTAACATTGTAGCAGTTTTCTTGGAAAAAAACCGCATTTTTCGCATAAGTTTTTGAATATTGGGTGAAATTTTGGCAAATGAAAGGATTGATTGGCGTTTAAAAAGCCTTTAGGGCAACAAAAACACCCAAAAGACAAATCAGCGCTTGCTGTGCGGCTGCTGATACGCCAATTTCCAAGGCGATGTGCCGTAAAATGAGCCGTTGAGCTGGGTTTGCTCAATCAGATATTCACGGAATTTTAGATAAAATTCACGGTTTGGCGGCGTAGGATTGCTCCAAAACTCGTCCAGCGGTTTTTGGTCGGTCAGCTCGCTGATGTCATACAGCGCACGCCCCATGATTTTGGTGGGTTTTTGGTGATAAATGGACTGCAAGCCTGTGGTGGAATTGATGGTAATCATGCCAATGCTGGCACGCATTAGGCGTGGCAAGTGCATATCACAGCCGTAAAACACACGCCCATTCACGCCAAGCTGCACCGACAGCCGAGCGATTAAATCTTTATAATCACGGTGTCCACGGTCAAGCGGGTGATGCTTAAAAAGCAGCTTTGTGCCTTGGGGTGCGTGCTTGGCAAAAGACGTCATCACCTCTGCGATGAAATCTTTTACGTCCGCATAATCGCTGTGGTGAGTGATTTGCGAGTCGTTATGCACTTGCAAACTCACTAGATAAAACTGTCCTTGCTTTTGCAAAAGTCGTCTTTGCAGCAGCTTATCAGGCAGCCAGCGCAACGCCTTACGCACAGGCGCAATCAGCCACGCCACCATCTCTTGCCAAATGGACAGCCCACGATAATGGTCATAATGCGGATAAGATTTGCGCCCCAAAAACACCACCGCATAATAAATAATGCTTGATACGCACAGTCGCCAAAAACGGTTGGCGGTGTAGGCAGGTTTGTCGTTGGCTTTTTCTAGTGTGTCAATCAGCGCAGGGTCTAGGCGAGAATAGCCATTGATGCCATACTCCTCTAAGGTGATGTAATCAGGGCGCAGATAGCCTTCTTCAAACACAAAAAACGACACGCCAAGCGCGGTGCAAACTTCACTGGCAACGGCATGATACGGTCTGCAATCATTAAAGCACACCACCGCGTCAATCTGCTTATTGGCAATCAGCTCTTGTAAAAATTCATAAAATTCAGACACTTGCCCACGATAATTGGTCATCTCGGACTTGTGGCAATAAAAAAATGCGTCCCCTGCGTTAAAATTGATTTTATGAACTTGTTTGCCTTGCCCCATCAAAAAAGTTGCAAAACGACAAAAAAACGTCCCCATTTTGCCTTGTAATAGCAAAATGCGTCTGTGCGTCATCAGTCGTGTCATGCTTGCAGACATGAAAGCTCCAAGGCGTACAATCCATTTGCAGCAAATCTTATCTGCTGCAAATAAAGAAAACACAAAGGTTGATAGGCTTAGGCGATTGCCGTCATTTTAGGTGGATTTTTGGTCAATTTGTGCTAAGATTATGTTAAACCCTTGACTTGTATAATCAAGCGCGATTGACACAAAACCGTGTCAAATATTTTAGCACAAATATGCGAAAAAAGAATTACCCTTTGGTAAAATTGCGTAAACGCATGAAGTTTGATTTCGCCTTGCGCCATTGACGAGTTGCCCAAGACGGCTCAGGCTCTCGCACCGCTTGTAAGTACAAATAATCAATCACATCTTCAGGCGTAGCAAGCCCAAATCCGTGCGGCAAATGATACAGCGCATACTCAATCAGCGTGCCGTAAATCAAGGCATTTAATGTCAATGGCGTGGCGCGCGCTCGGCGAGTTTGGGCAGCAAGTTTGTCAGGATTATCCGTGTCCGCCACGTCTGTGGTCAGCCCAAATCCTGCGTAAAACGGCAAGCCATAGCACACCACCGCCACATCACGCAAAAGCGCTTCAAAGCCTGTCAAAGAGCTGATGGTATGCACCACATCACACGCCGCCAAGCAATCTGGCATGGGCGTATCGTGCGCCACCACGTCAGCCAACGCCAGCGTGTCAGCGTCCACCTTGCCACGTCTTAGCCCTGCTTCCACGTCAGGGTGCGGCTTATACACGATAAAATCATGCGGAAAATCACGGCGCACTCGTGCCAGCAGTGCGGCATTGGTACGAATCAAACTGGCGCAGCTTTGCACAGACGCATCATCTTCCACTTGCCCCACCACCAAGCGCACCGTCCGCCCAGCCGCTTGCCAGCTCACCGCACGCGCTCCGACATTATACTTACTCACCCGATGGGCAAGCATGAGCGCGCGCAGCTTTTCAGCCCGTGCGTTTTGCGCATCGTCAAGCGTGATGGTTTGTAAAATCTCTTCAAGGCGTGATGGCTTGGTCGCGTCATAATAAATGCCCACATCATCAAGCACCACCGACAAAGGCGCAAGCAGATTTGCCCCCAAGCCATTTGAGCGGATAAAACCATCTTCCATACAAAAAATTGGCGCGTGACTGTGAGCGCTGTTTGCCAGAACTTTTTGTAACGTGCGCTTGCTTTTTTGTCCCCATACCAGATATTTTTGCTCGGACGTTTGGGCGATGAATTTTGCCATGCGTTTGGCATCTCTTTTTTGCACAAACTCCCATCTGGACACCACTTTTGGCTTGAACATCAAATTAGTAAATGCAAAACCAGCAAAACCTTGCACAAAGCCCGTTTTCCAGCGGCTAAATTCAAACGCCAGCACATCGCCGTACAGCTTTTGTTGCCACGCGCGGTTCACTCGCAAATACTCCACCACGTCTTCAATCTCGCATTTTTTGCCAGTGGCGGGATTGGCATAATGGCTATAGCTCACATAAGCAGCGTAAAACAGCTGCGCTAGGCTTGGCGTGCGGTTTTGGCTGGCTTGGGCGTACGCTTGATTGTCCAAGCCAAAGGTTTTTGCCAGTATTTGATGGTGCGCCTGCACGTTTTGATACAGCGCACTTTGGGCGATTGCGTCATCGTCTGTCAAGCCAAAACCACTGTACCAACTCACCCCAAAACAATGCACCGTCTTACCAAGCAGCAACGCTTCAAATCCCATGTGGCTGCTCACTGTGTAGATGTGATTGACCTGCGCCATCAGTGCCAACGGATTGGCAAAATCCGCCAAAATACGCACACGCGCAGGCGCATCATCAGACACATGGCTGCGCAAATACTCATGGGCTGCGTGCGTTAATTGACCGTGCGCCACAAGCGCCCCTGCACTGCCCGCTGGGTGCGCCTTAATCCAAATATGAGCGGTTGGGTGTGCAGCCATCGCCGCCGCCAGCATCTGATAAAAACTCTGCTCGCTCGCCCCAGCACCTGTAATGGACGCATCGCCCGCCACTTGGTCAATCACCAATACATGATAGGCTGCGTCTTTATTTGGCGTATGAGCTTTGGGAAAATTGTCTTGCGGGAAATTGCCTTGCAGAGAATTGTCTTGTGATGAACTGCGCTCATTGGCAAAGGTATTAACAAGCACGTTCAAATCTGGCGCATGAATGATGGCGTTATATTTTGATAAGCGGTGCTTGACAATGCTGTCCAGCAATCGCTCGGCACGCTTCTGATGCTCCGCCTGCCAATTTACCAACGTCTGATAAACGAGCGCCTGCAAGTCATTGGGCGTACGCAAATCAAAATAAACGCCTTGCGTATCCACCACAAAACTTGCGCCATATTTGCTCTGCGTGCCACTGTCCAGCGAACGCAAAAAACCATCTTCCACCGTGATTAAAGGCAAGTCAAGTTTATCAGCAAGGCGTTTTGCACGCTCAGCGCTCTTTTTTTGCCCCCATGCCAACACCGCTTCGGGCGAAAAATGCTCAGCGTTGGCACGCTGCCACCACGCACGCTCAAGCATTGGGCGAATTTGCGCACCCAATGCCGCAGACAGCAGACGGTTATTTCTTAAAATGCCTTGCGTGGCAACAGCGTAGCTTTTTTTCATGGGTTTTATGGAAAATTGGTTGTTGTGGTTTTGGCCTGTCATCAAAACCAGCCAATAAAACAAACAGCGACTCAAGCCGCTGTTTGCCAAAATGCGTGCCAATGCCAACTGACTATGACAACTTGTGAATTTACAGCCTTACAATCACGCCAGTCGCCACCGCCAGCTGATAAATCACCTGCGCAATGCCGCGCGCAATCTCTACACGGCGAGTTTTGACTTTTGGCAATACCATGATTTCATCGCCTTGCTGCACACGATAAGCGGTGTTCACCGTGATGGTTTCGCCATTTTGGTGCATGACTAGGATTTCTTCGGTGTTGGCATTGTCATCAAAGCCGCCTGATTTGACAATATAATCGCCCACCGTCAAATCAGCGTCAAAGCTCAGCGCCCCTTGCGTGCGCACCTGTCCATTCACCGTAATCACCGAAGTGGTTTCTGGAATGTGAATGATGTCGCCTTGCTGCAGAATGATATCCTGCCAAGAATTTGGCACAACCACCACACGACCAGACGGCTCAATATTACGCGCCTTGGCGATGAATTGCTCCACCAATTTTGCGTCTTCGGTGCGCAGCTGCGCTTCTTCGCGCGTGGTAGATTGCGTGGTCAGCGTCATTTCTTCTAGGCGGTCAAGCGCACGGTTGATGGATTCTTTTTGTTGCGCTTTGACTGACTCACGGTAAATGGTGAGATTCTTGATGTTTGCAAGACTTGACGGCTCAAGCTGCGCCACCACATCTTTTAGGCGCGCACCATACGGCAAAATCACCGCACCATTGCCACGATGTGCGCCAGTAACTTGCACGGCGATTGAGCCAGCATAACGGTCAGACGTTACCACTAGCTTATCGCCGTTACGCACAGGCATGCTGCGTGCTTCGCTTAGGCTGTAATATTCTGCCGTCTGCTCACGTCCTGATGCGCGCGTGATGCTGATGTTGGTCGCGTCCGCCAAAGGATTTGCCACAGACAACACGTCCGCCACCGTCAAATCATGCACATTAAATTCAAATTTATAAGGATTTTGCACACGCCCTGCAATGTCAAAGGTTTGCTTTTGTGGCGCAACGGTAATCACATCGCCATCACGGAATGAAAACGGCGACAAACGACCCATGATTAAAAAGTCGTACAAGTTAATCTGCTGCACCAGCTGCCCATTGCGGCGCACTTGCACGTCAATATAACTGCCACGCTCAGGATCCACGCCGCCAGCACGGTCTAGGTAGCTTAGCACCGAATCTGCCGCCAAGCCGCCATAATAGCCTGGCTGATTGACAAATCCTGTAACAAATACTTTGACAGGCTGTGCGTTTTCCAAAGACGCATACACGCCAACATTTGAGCGATAAATTCTGGCAATCGCAGACTGCACCACGTTTTGCAAGTTGCCATTTTGTACGCCCGCCACACGCACAGGCCCTACGTTTGGCAAGAAAATATTGCCCTGCGGATCAACCGTCATCGTGGCGGCATATTGATACGCGCCCCACATACGCACCTGCACGTTATCGCCTTCGTTAATCACATAGCTGTCATTAAAGGTTGAGCCTGACGTGGTGGAAAACGCCCCACGAAACAGCTGCTCGCCAAAAATTTTCGGCTGAGTTTGCACCGCTTGATAAGGGCGTGTAACATCAATCACGGCATTAGAATTGAGGCTGGCTGCTGCCACCGCTTCGGCTTGCGTGGCTTCGGCAGGCACGCCATCACCCATCAGCGCAAGGCGACCTGCGTTATTGCTACTGCCAAAATTGCTGCTGTAGCTATTGGTGGTTGCTTGTGCACTCATGACAAATGCCACGCTGGCAGCAAGCAAGCTGAACGATTTTAACTTCATTTTTCTTTCCCAATCCATGCCACCAAAAACGTGATGGCGATTGTTAGTTTTAATCTTGATATGGTTTAAGTTAAATTCACCAAAATCATTTGGCGTGATCACGAATCACCGAAAGCACCAGCACCACAAAGCCGTACAAAATCAGCAGCAGCGCCAAAGACGTGCCAATCACATAGCCCTTACGCGGATACAATGCTTCTTGTGCTTTGTGTGGCGATGAAATGACGATTAAGTTTTTCATCTTACGAATCGCTTCAATGCGCGCACTTTCTAATGAAGTCAGCGCCAATTTGTACAATTCATTGGCAAATTCCACGTCCGCTTTTATCGCTTCAAACTTGGCGGTTTGTTGGTTGAGCTTGTCATCTTTTGGCGATGTCAATTTGGCTTGCTCATCGCTGATTTGCTTTTCTACCGATGAAATTTGGCTGCGCAAACTCACAACTTGCGGCGCTTCTGGGTTTAGATAACTGAGTAATTGACGCTCTTCGGTGCGCAAAGAACTCAGCTGCCCTTGCAGTGTGGCGATGACTTGATTGACGATTTGCGCATTGGTTTGCGGGTCAAAAATCTCGTTTTCGTTTTGATAATCCAGCAGTGTTTGCTTGGCGGTATTTAGGCGCGCTTCAGCTTCTGTAACTTGCGTGCTGACAAAAGCCAGCTGCTCGCTCGCCACTTGCTGCGAAATGTCATTCACAAAAACTTCCGACTGCGCCAAAATTTCCTTATTCAAATCATAAGCATATTCTGGCGTAAAGCCTTCGGTTTTTAGGGTCAATACCGAACTGGCTTCATCAAGACTCACCGACACACGCTTACGAAAATAACTGCGCAGCTCTTCTTGGGTGGCTTCAGCATCCAATTCATTGATAAAATCTGAGCCTGAACCACGAAAATTTTGGCGAAACGCAAATTTTTTGTCCAATTTATCAATCATATCATCAGACAAAATGTACTCGGTCAAATACACCGCATCATCACGGTTGGTATTATTCACGCCAAGCAATGCCGAAATGCCCGTGGCAGATACGCCTTGCTCGCTCACTTGCTTAATCACCACGCTTGACGTGCTGACAAAACGTGGACTGGCAAACATCAGCACATAGCACACGATGACAATCCAAGGCACAACGACCAGCGCCACAAACAGCCCTTGGTTGATGCGCTTATTTTTTAGCTTGATGGACATGCTCTTTATAAACCTCGATTGCTTCTTTTGTGTCATGAAAAACGTGCGCTGTTTGATCCATCAGCACAATACCGATGTCGCAATTACGCTCAATGTCGCCTAAGTTGTGCGACACCACCAAAAATCCTGCCTGTTCACGGCGTGCTTGCAAGATTTCTTCACTGCGCTTACGAAAGGCAGCATCACCCACCGCACCCACTTCGTCCAGCATATAATAATCAAAATCAAAGGCGAGAGACAACCCGAACGTCAAACGCGCGCGCATACCAGACGAGTAGCTTTTGACAGGCATGTCAAAATATTTGCCCAAATCCGCAAATTCTTGCACAAAACGGATTTTTTCGTCAATATATTCACCGCTAGAATACAAACGGCACACAAAACGTACGTTTTGCCGACCTGTCAAGCTGCCTTGAAAGCCGCCTGCCACGCCCACCGGCCAAGAAATCGTGCTGTTCGTCAGCACCTCACCGCTGTCTGGCTCATCAAGTCCGCAAATAATGCGTAGCAATGTGGATTTACCCGCGCCGTTGCGCCCAAGCAAGCCCACGGACTGCTTATCGCCAATGGTGAGATTTAAATCCTTGAACAGATAATGCCTGCCATGCGGCGTCATGAATGACTTGGTAATATTGTTAATTTGTATCATATCAATCACTTGCTGCGAATCAAATCGCGCTCGCAGGCTTTATATAAAAGCAAGCCTAAAAAATTCACACACGCCGTCCATGCCAAGAAATAAGACATGCTGACATGATAAATCGGATAAGTAGGCGACAGCGCATGACGAATCATTTCAAGGTTATGAATGAACGGATTGTACATCAAATAGCTCAAATACGGCTCAGGCACAATATGCACCGAGTATAACACGCCTGACGTAAAATACAGCACGGTAAATAAAATGCTGATGACCTTGCTGATTTCGCCGCCATAATGCCCAATAATCATAAAAATCAATGCCAAACCAAAGGCAAAGAAAAACATGGCAACCCAGCAAAGCAGCACCACATCTAAATGCGCCATGCTAAAACCGATGCCAAACATGGACAAACCGACAATCAAAATCACAAAAGTGATGAAATAAATCACCAATTCCAAAAACGAGCGTGCAATAATCACATCAATATGACGCACCGCACGATACATCAAAAGCCCTTGGTTTGCCGCCACGGCGCCCAAAGAACGTGTGGCAATTTTTTGCATCATGAAAAACGGCGTAAATCCCGACACCAAAAACAGCATATAATCCATGCCGGGCAACACACGTTTCATTACCGCACCAAAAATCACCAGCATGATTGCCATCTGTAAAATCACCTCAAGCGGCGCCCACAGATAACCCAAGCGATAGCTGCCAAATCGTGTTTGCAGTTCACGCATTAGCAGCGCATGGAATGCCGCCATCATCACGGCAATGCCGCTGCGGCGTTTAACAGGACGATAAGGCGGTAATTGAACTGACATATAACAATGCAAAAATCAAAAGGAACAAACTGTGATATTCTACCACACCCCACCCCCTCCCCACAACA
>NZ_MUXU01000054.1 GCF_002014985.1 Moraxella caviae
TCTAGTACAGCCCCTAAAAAATAGCTTTATTTTCCGGCTCTCTAAAATAGCCGTTAGCAAAAGAAGTCAGATGATTTTCTTCTGCTTGCGCATAACGACTTGGTGAGTGCTGATATCGTTCTTTTACTTTTTCCGGAATCTTGTCCGCTTTAGAAAGCAATAAGATTTTTGGATAGGTTTTGCCGTATTTATCCTGCATGGCGCGGATTTTATCAAACAGCGTGCTCAACATCTGAACCTGTGGCGTGAAAATTTCATCTCTATCTCGTTGCTCGCGCTCTCTCGCCTCAAGAGATTGGTCATAAACAAAAGCAAATTTACAATTCACATTTGATTCCAAAATTGCTTCTAAATAATCAGGCAGCTCACCCACGTTAGAAGCACCCTCTCCCTTATAAGCTCGTGCAAAATGCTCACCAGAAGCATCAACAAAAGTCAGCTCCATAGGTGGTTTTGTAGAATCTTCAGGCTGATAAATCAAATTAAGCTCATAAAATTCCAATTCGGAAGTGCGTTGCAAGCTCTTTTGTGGATTGCTAAACATCTCAATAATTCGATTAAAAAGCAATATTTCTTCATCGGTTGCCAAGTCTTGATTTAGGCGCACCAACCCTTTTAAATGAGTTTTCATGTAGTACACCAAGCTGGCAATGATAAAAGATTTACCAGAATCCGCCTTGCCAAGCATAAGTACGTAATTTTTGCTTTCTGCGTTAAAATTTAGACGCTCCAGCTCTTTGCGGTACTCCTGCTTGCTCATCTTAATCTTTGCTTCACGCCTTGTTTGTTTAGGTGGTCTTGCTGAAGGCGGCTCAGAACCCTTGCTTGTATTTGATACTTGAAATGCAGTGCCTGAGCTATTCTTTTGAGTCTCAGTTTTAGCCTCATCGGTTTTAAAAATATTTTCCAAGCGCTTATCTGATTTATCTCCAACCTTCTCTTTGGCACTACCATCAGTCTTTGCGCTGTTTTTACTTGCATCTAATTTTTTCAAAAAATCATCATCCAATTTCATCATCTTCTCCTTACAAGTCTATAGCTTTATTGATGTTTGGCTGATACGGCTCAACCTCACCACGACCATAGTGAACCAACAAAAAGACAATCATTGCCCAATCCACAAAAATACAGAATAGAGACAGCATTAGCGCCACAAAGATATGCTGAGTAAAGCCAGATTTAAACGAAAAAGCAATCTTACCAAGCTCTTGGGTTTTGACATGCGTTTTCTCAAAGCTAAAACGTTCTGGATCATTGACAAACTCTTGAGTGTCTGTGCCAATTTGATTGATGCCATTCACTACTTGCAGGTTTAGCACATGAGCTGAGCCACGCTCTTTGAGAGCCTCAGGGTCAAACAATGCCTCTTCCATTAGACCATCCAACTCATTAGCAAGCTGAGTATTTCTCACCTTAATCGCTTGAGCGCGACCATAGTCAGATTCACCAAACTTCTTTTGTGCGATGGCTGTGATATTTTCACTGTATTTTTGAGCAAGCTCTTGCGGAGAACCTGCAAACTCTGTCAGTTTCTCGCCTAATATCGCTTCAATCTGTCGAATTAAATCTCTGGCTTGATTGCCCAAACCGGGACGGGCAGAGTCGGTGATTTGCGACACCAACTGCTGAGTCAAAGACTCAACTCGAACTGCTTGTCGGTGATCATCAGGGGCAAAGTTATCAAGTGCTTTATTGGATGCAGCCAAAACGTCTAATAGCTGCTGTTTGTGAGCGGTAATTTCATCTCGATATAGCTGTTCGGTCTGATAATTGGTATAAACAGCGTTAAAATTACCCGCAAAAGAAAAGATAAAACAAATAAAATAGAAAAGAATAAGAAGGAAGATAGGTCGCTGATTTAATCGCTTATAGCCAATTTGATGGGTTAAAAAACCCATAACCATTGCTAAAGCAATAGAAAATCCCCAAGCAAATCCCCCCCCATTAGATCGGAGAATCCCAGTGCGGTCTGCACCAAGCTAATAACCAAAAATACCAACAAAGGCAAATAAATATAACCCGGAATACGAGCCTGTTTCATAATTTATCCTTATATCGCCAGTGCGACACAACATCTTAATCAAACGATACACTAAAAGTTAATTATAGCATCTAAACACCCTTTTAAAAAGCACTTAGTGCAAGGTATTCATAAGACGCAAAAGACCAACTCTACTCATGCAACGCCTTATAAATCGTATTCGCCAGTACCTTGCCAATGCCCTTGACGCTGGCGATTTCCACTTCTGACGCACCAATCAGCTGCCCAATACCGCCAAAATGATTGAGCAAATCACGGCGGCGTTTCGCTCCAAGTCCCGGAATCACTTCCAGCACCGACGAGCCACGCGCCTTATCACGTTTTTTGCGGTGCGCCGTGATGGCAAAGCGGTGCGCTTCATCACGCACTTGCATGATCAAATGCAGCGCCTTACTGTCAGGCGGTAAGTCAATCGGCTCGTGGTCAATAAAATGCAGCACTTCCAGCCCCGCCTTGCGCCCTTCGCCTTTTGCCACTGACACCAGCAAAGTATCGGATAAAATCCCCAACTCTTCAAGCACCGCCTTCGCCACGCCAAGCTGCCCTTTACCGCCATCAATGAGCAGCAAATCAGGCAGCGGCTGCTTTTTATAACGGCGCAGCAGCACTTGGCGCATGGCGGCATAATCATCACCGCCTGTGATGTCGTGAATGGCGTACTGACGATAATCTCGCTTGCGCACGCCGCCGCTGTCAAACACCACGCACGAACCGATCGCCGCTTCGCCCATCGTATGGCTGATGTCAAAGCACTCAATGCGATCAATCGCGCGCTCCGACACGTCCGCCAGCACCGATTTTAATGCCGCAAACCGCGCGTGCAATTCTTGATGATCGCCCAGCTGCGATTTAAGCGCATTATCAGCATTGAGTTTGGCAAGCGTCAGCCACTCATTGCGGTGCTTTTGCACACGGTGCTTGATGTGCGTCTTTGCGCCAAATTGCTCCGCCAAAAGCTCGCCAATCGCCGCATCGTCTGGCACAGCTTCACTGACGATGATTTCTTCTGGCAAATCATCACTCACCTGAAAATAAAACGACAACAAAAATTGCGCCAACCGCTCCGCATTGCTTTGCTCGCCCACGCAAATTTCATCAGGAAAATAATTTTTCCCGCCCAGCACCTGCCCGCCACGCACCGTCAGCACATGAATGCTGGTAATGCCCGCCTGATGACTGATGGCAAACACGTCCGCTTCACCCGCCAGCCGATACACCGCTTGGCGCGCCTGCATTTCACTGATCATGGTGATTTTATCTCGGTAAAACACCGCCTGCTCAAAATTCAGCTCCGCCGCTGCCGCTTCCATCTTGGCGATGAGCGTTTTTTGCACTTGCTCGTTATCACCATTTAAAAACGCAATCGCATTTTCCACGTCCGTAAGATACTCTTCATGAGACACCAAACCCACACAAGGCGCTTTGCACCGCTTGATTTGATATTCCAAACACGGACGTTTACGCGCCGCAAAAAACGCATTAGTGCAGTTACGCAGCATAAAAAGCCGCTGCATCAGCTCAAGCGTCTGCTTTGCACCGTGCGCTGATGGATAAGGGCCAAAAAATCGCCCTTGCACATGATTGCCCTTGCCACGCCCAAAGCCTAAACGTGCAAATTTGTCTTGAGAAACAAAGACATACAAATAAGATTTGTCATCTCGCAAAATCACATTATAAGGTGGTCTGTGCGCCTTGATGAGATTTTGCTCAAGCAGCAACGCTTCGGTCTCGCCACGCACGATGATGATTTCAATATCATAAATCCGCTGCACCAGCGCGCGCGTCTTTGGGTGCTCGATGGTCTTCACAAAATAGCTGGACACACGATTTTTTAGCGATTTTGCCTTGCCAACGTACAAAATCTCGCCCTGCTTGCCCAGCATTTTATACACGCCCGGCAAATTTGGCAGGCGTTTTAAAATCGCAGCGATGTGTTCATGGCGATTGGATGTGGTGCTTTTGGGTGTGTTTTCAGGCAAATTTGACGAAAGCTGGCTTGTAGCAGATGGCTGGCGGTCAGATAACTTGTCGGCAAAAGGTTTATCAGCAGATGATTTATCGGTAGAAATGTTGCTTGGCATGGCGTGCGATAATTTGGGTTATAAATATTATAAAAACGAATGCCAAATGATACCACACTCAAGCGTGCGATGGCGGTTTTTTGGCGTTGATTTGCCAAATTGCTTTTATCCATGCGGCATTTGTGGCAAAATAATGCTTTCGTGAAATTTTAAGCGATCAATATGCCCATCACAAACGCCAAAAACAAACTGGACAAACTACTGACACGCACCAAAAAGCTCGCCTATCCGCAGCTTGCGCCTTATCTTATCAAGGCACGCCTTGCCACTTATGCGCCCTTTGTCGGTGCAGGCATTCGCATGGATTTGATTGACTTGGACAACAGCCTGTGCGTGGTGAGTATGCCGCTGACTCGCCTAAATCGCAACGTGGTCGGCACGCAATTTGGCGGCAGCCTGTTTATGATGACTGACCCGTTTTTTATGCTCATGCTCATGCACAAGCTCGGCAAAGATTATGTCGTGTGGGATAAAGCGAGCAGCATTGATTTTATCACGCCCGGCACAAGTACAGTAACCGCACGAATGCACATTGACGTGGCGGAAATTAACACCATCATCACACTTGCCAAATCTGGCGCGCCTGTGTTTCGTGAATACCACATTGACATCACGGACGAAGCGCACAAAGTGGTCGCCAAAGTACAAAAAACCGTCTACATTCGCCTGCGCAGTTTTAGTAAATCCAAATCACAAACCATACAAAACGATTAAAAATCAAATAGTTAGCGCATTTTAAGTACATTGCTCTTATCAAAGCTAAAAACCGCCATGGTTTGACGCACCCACCATGACGGTTTTTAATTTGGCATATTTTTTGAATAATTGCCAAGCCAAAAAACAAAACCCCACCAAAAGGCAGGGTTCTGTGGCAACTGCAAATGCAGAAAATTTTGTGCTGATAACAGCCAGACAAATTATTCTGCGTCTTTGCGCACGCCCAATTTTTCTTTGATGCGCGCTGATTTGCCAGAGCGGTCGCGTAGGTAGTACAACTTAGCACGACGTACATCACCACGACGCTTCACAGAAATGCTGTCGATCAATGGTGAGTGTAGCTGGAATGCACGCTCAACGCCCACGCCGCTTGAGATTTTACGTACGGTGAACGATGAGTTCAAGCCACGGTTACGCTTAGCGATAACCACGCCTTCAAAAGCCTGTAGACGCTCACGGTCGCCCTCACGAACTTTTACTTGTACCACAACGGTGTCGCCCGGTGCGAATGCTGGGTGATTTTTTAGTTGTGAATTTTCAACGGCTTGAACCAAAGGATGTTTGTTGCTCATGGATAATCTCCGATAAATGACCTAGGCTATTACGCAAAAGCTACCTTTTTGATTGTGGTTAAAAGGACGCGTGTCATTACAAATACAATGCAGCAGGCACTTTGCCCAAATCTGCAAACCTGAACCACACAGGAAAATAAACTTCAGCATTTTATAAGATTTATCACAAAAAATCAAGAAGTTTTTCATGCAATTTACCAAACCTGATTGATTTAAAAAGCACCTTTTCTGATAATTTGCACAATGTTTTTCTTATAAAATCCCCTTTTTGACAAGTTTTTTAAGTCAAAAAAATCCCCAAAGTACGCCTTCGGGGATTTTGTGAGTTGGGCGAAAATTACATCATGCCGCCCATACCACCCATACCGCCAGCCATCGCTGCCGCTGCTGCGCCATTGTCCGCAGCTGGCTTGTCGGTAATCATCACTTCAGTGGTCAGCATTAGACCTGCCACAGAAGCGGCGTGCTCTAGCGCTGAGCGAGTTACTTTCGCTGGGTCAAGAATACCCATCTCTAGCATATCGCCATACACGCCAGTGGCTGCGTTGTAGCCGTAGTTGCCTTCGCCATTTTTCACTTCGTTCACAATCACGCTGGCTTCATCGCCTGCGTTGGTTACGATTTGGCGAAGTGGTGCTTCCATCGCACGGCGCAGGATATTGATACCAGCGGTTTGGTCGTCATTATCGCCTTTTACGCCTTCAAGTGCAGACAAGGCACGCACCAAAGTTACGCCGCCGCCCGGTACCACGCCTTCTTCTACCGCCGCACGAGTGGCGTGTAATGCGTCGTCCACACGGTCTTTTTTCTCTTTCATTTCGGTTTCAGTGGCAGCGCCCACTTTAATCACCGCCACGCCGCCAGACAGCTTGGCAACACGCTCTTGTAGTTTTTCTTTGTCATAATCAGACGTTGATTCTTCTACTTGACGGCGGATAGATTCCACACGCGCATCAATCGCTGCTTTATCGCCTGCACCATCTACAATCACGGTGTTTTCTTTGCCAACGGTTACTTTCTTGGCAGTACCCAGCTGCTCAAGCGTCGCAGTTTCTAGGCTTAGACCCACTTCTTCTGACACCACAGTACCGCCCGTCAAGATGGCGATGTCTTGTAGCATGGCTTTACGTCTGTCGCCAAAGCCCGGCGCTTTTACTGCGCAAGTTTTTAGACCGCCACGCAAATTATTCACCACAAGGGTCGCAAGCGCTTCATTTTCTACGTCTTCTGCGATGATAAGCAGCGGACGGCTGGTTTGCATGACTTGCTCTAGTAGTGGCACGATTTCACGGATGTTTGAAATCTTTTTATCCACCAAAAGGATATAAGGATTGTCAAATTCGCAAGTTAGGCTGTCTTGCTTATTGGCAAAATATGGGCTGATGTAGCCACGGTCAAACTGCATACCTTCCACGATTTCTAGCGCATCTTCAAAGCCTGAACCTTCTTCTACGGTAATCACGCCTTGCTTGCCCACTTTTTCCATCGCTTGGCTGATTAGCTCGCCAATTTTAGTATCAGAGTTTGCTGAGATTGAACCTACTTGCGCAATCGCTTTGTGATCGTTTGCTGGCGTGGCGATGGCGTGGATTTTTTCTACCGCCAAGCGAGTCGCCTTGTCAATACCACGCTTTAGATCCATTGGGTTCATGCCTGCTGCGACAGACTTCATGCCTTCAACCAAAATCGCCTGCGCAAGTACGGTTGCGGTGGTCGTACCATCACCTGCCACGTCGTTGGTTTTGCTGGCAACTTCACGCACCAACTGTGCGCCCATGTTTTCAAATTTGTCTTCAAGCTCAATCTCTTTGGCAACGCTCACGCCATCTTTGGTGATGGTTGGTGCGCCAAATGATTTGTCAATCACTACGTTACGACCTTTTGGGCCTAGCGTTACTTTCACGGCATTTGCCAATACATTCACGCCTTCAATCATTTTTTCGCGAGCGGTTGTGCCAAAATTTACGTCTTTAGCCATGATTTTCTCCGATTGTATTTTTTAAACTTTTCAATGAGTTAATTGATGAATGGTTGAAAGTCGTTCGTGGCAAGCGGTGCGCCTACCAAACCATCAAACCATGAGCGAAAACGAGCGTTTATTCCAACACGCCCAAAACATCGCTTTCTTTCATAATCAGCAGCTCTTCGCCGTCCACTTTCACAGTTTGACCTGCGTATTGACCAAACAACACAGTGTCGCCCACTTTTACGTCAAGCTCACGCACGCCTTGCTCGGTGATTTGACCGTTGCCCACAGCGATGACTTCGCCTTGTTGTGGTTTTTCAGCGGCAGCATCCGGAAGCAAGATGCCACCTGCGGTTTTTTGCTCTTCTTCGGTGCGGCGCACCACGATGCGATCGTGCAAAGGACGAATTTTCATAACTACTCCGTAATTTGTTAAAATAACTTTATAAACTGTTTAAAAATTTGTCAAGCAATGTCTTGCCTGAACTGATAATAACAATGGTGATTTTACCAATAATTTTCAAGCATAAAATTTTAAGAAATCGCAATTTTTCATCAACATTTACGCACAAAGTCGCCACTTTTGCCACTTTTAGACACAAAAAGCGACACAATCACCACAAAAGCGTACCGATTGGTGCTTGAAAATCTGGGCAATATCGCTCATTATAGGCTTATGGCGCAAATTATTGCAAAATGTTTCAAAACTCGCTTCAAGCCGCTTTGACAACGATTTGCAATTTTTTCAAATAACTTTAAAAACAACTTTTTAAAATAACTTGCTAAAATAGTTGGGAGAATAATAATGACAATCTTTAAAAATCTTTCTTCATGGACAACCACCAAAACGCTTGCCATCGCTGCCACAGGCGCACTTAGCCTTGCCGCCATGCCAAGCCACGCCGCTGATTTGACAGGCTTTAGCGCCACTTATGCGGTGAGCGCAGACGGCAAAAAAGGCACCGCCACACGCACGCTCACCAAATCTGGCAATAATTATACTTACAACGTAAACGCCACCGCTGCAGGCATTGCCAGCGTGAAGCAGTCGGCAAATTTTAGCCTTGTCAATGGCAAAATCGCACCTGCCAACGCCAGTATGTCGGTGCGCATTTTAGGCATCGGCAACACACACAGCGTCAAATTTAACAACCGTGCCAAAACCGTAACCAGCACTTATAAAGGCAAAACCACCAACCTAAAAATGGGTGCGCAAGCCTATGATGACTTGAGCCTAGAAGCGCAAATCCGTCAAGAGCTGATGAACGGCAAATTTACGGGCAATTACGCTTTGGTGAAGAAAAATCGCATTGAAACCACCAAATTTAGACGTGCTGGCAAAAGCAAAATCACCGTACCTGCAGGGACTTATGATGTGATTCGCATTGACCGTGTACATGACGATAAAGACCGCGCGACCAGCTTTTGGATTGCGCCAAGCCTAAATTATCTGCCTGTCAAAGTCAGCCAAACCAATGACGGCAAAGTCATCGCCATGGAGCTGACCAAAGTAAACTGAGCGCATTTTGACAAAATGCGATTATAAATAACGCCCAATAAAAACAACGCCTGTCTGATGATGGGCGTTGTTTTTTGTTTGGTTTTTTGGGCTGGATTATTGGGAAGTGTTTTCTTTGGGATGTTAGTTTACGCTTTGCTAACCCAGCTTACGGTTTTAAATCAAACCAATAAGTAGATTGGGTTGGGCGGAGTAATTGTAAGTTGGGTTAAGTGGAGCGAAAACCCAGCGTTTTCAAAGCAGATTTTTACAATGGTTGGATTTTCGCTTCCATCAGCTTACAAGCCAGCTTAAGATGACCGCTGCTTATACATAGGCGGCAAACGTTTTAATAGCACAAACAGCCAAATATTGACGAGTAACAGCAGCATAAATTCTGCCGCAAATCCCCACGCATTGCCCGCACCAGAAAAAGCATGCGTGAAAAATTGCACGCCTGCGTTCGCCAAATATGCAAGCATCAGCATATTTGCCAAAAGCAGCGCATAAGGCGAGCGTCCACGCAGTATCGCAGGCGTAAAAATCAGCGCAGGAATCAGCACAATCAGCTGCCACAGCACGCCAGCGCCCAGCGTATCTGCCGCGCCCACCGCCAAAAACGGCACCGCAAACAGTCGCCATAAAAGCCACGCAAGCCAAACCGCGCGCAGCTTTTGACGAATGGGCGCAGCGGGTTTTAAAACGCTGGATTTTGTTGGTCGCATGATGGTTTCGCTTCAATTAAAGGTAAAAATGTCAATCAAGCAAACGCTTTGCCACGTCTGCCAAACGCTTGCCTTGGGCGATGGCAAGCGATTTTTCATCTGCCGTCATCACAAGCTCATGGCGTGCGCCCACCACCGCACTTGCGCCATAAGGCGTACCGCCACGCACCGTGCGGCTCAGCTCAGCATTGGCATACGGCAAGCCCACCAGCACCATGCCGTGATGTAAAAGCGGAATCATCATAGACAGCAAGGTCGCTTCATTGCCGCCGTGCATAGAGCCTGTGCTGGTGAACACGCACGCAGGTTTGCCCTGAAGCGCACCAGAGAGCCACACGCCCACCGAATTGTCCAAAAAATACTTCAAACTTGCCGACATATTGCCAAAATGCGTCGGGCTGCCCAGCGCCAATGCCGCACAATTTGCCAAATCATCAAGCGTGGCGTACAAATCGCCTTCATCAGGAATGACAGGCTCGCTTTGTTCGGTATTGCTTGACACCTTTGGCACACGGCGAATTTTCACTGCAAAATCAGCATCTTGCACGCCTTGAGCAATCAAATATGTCAGCTCTTTTGTGGTGTTGTGCGTGCTGTCATACAGCACCAAAACATAAGGCTGACTGGCAACGTGGGCGGTTTGAGCAGTATTCATAAAACATTTCCAAGACAAAGCAAAATTTACAAAACAAGCCAAATCTTGTGCAATTTCACAAAACGGCTTGGCAAAACTTTTAAAACAAGGCTTTAAAACAGCACGACTTTTATAAATCATACAGGCGCAGTCTGCCATCAAATCAGCAAGCACGCCTGCCAACGCCCACATTATACCCCAAAGCCTGCGCCACATACAGCCCAAGATGGCTTTTGCCAGTAAAAATAAATGCGCTTGGGCTTTGCCACCAATCCAAAAACTTGCGCTTACATATTTTTGCTTTAAATTTGCGCAAGATTTGTTACACTAAGGCAAGTTTTAAATTTAACCCATTAAAAGATGACTTCGTTGTTACAAAAATTGCCTTTTTATCAAAAGCCTTGGTTTGTGTATTTGCGCACGGTGGTGCAGCATTTTATTGATGATGACTGCCCACAAAAAGCCGCCAGCCTGACTTATACCACGCTTTTATCCATCGTGCCGATTTTGACGGTGGTGATTGTCATTTTCTCCAGCATTCCAGCACTCCAAGACGTGCGTGAGCAAATGCAACAGATGATTTATGGCTTTCTTTTGCCGTCATCAGGCGAGCAAATGGGGCATTATTTTCAAACCTTTGCCGAAAAATCCAGCAATCTGGGCATTGTCGGTGTGATTGGCTTATTTGTTACAACCATCATGACGCTCATCACCATCGAGACGGCATTTAATCACATTTGGCGTGTCAAAGATCGCTCTGGCGGCGCGGCAAGTTTTGTGCGCTACTGGACGATGATTACGCTTGGGCCGATTGTGCTTGGCGTGGCGTTTGGTGCGTCCAGCACGATTTCTAGCATGAATTTTTTGAACCAGCAAATCGCAGGCTACGGCATTGATTGGTCGGCTTGGGCGTATGTGGTGTCGCTTGCCATCACTGCGGCAGGGTTTATCGGTATGTATTGGTTCATTCCAAAGGTGCAAGTGCCACTAAAAAATGCCGCCATCGCTGGCGTGGTGGCGGCTGCGCTGTTTGAGACGCTAAAAATGGTATTTGGCACGGTCATGCGTGATTTTACGAGCTACGAAGCGATTTATGGCGCATTTGCCGCTGTGCCGATTTTTCTTTTGTGGATTTATTTGTCTTGGAATATTATTCTTTTGGGCGTGGAAATCAGCTACACGCTCACCGTATTTGACGCCAAAAAATCTGCCGTGCGCCACCCCATGCTTAGCCTTTTGGATATGCTGAATCTAACCTACACACGCTATCAAAACGGCAAAACGGTAAGCGAAAGCGAGCTGCGCGCGGTGCTTGGGCGCAAAGAGCTGCCAAAATGGAGCGAATACATCGCCAAACTCACCGACAACGAACTCATCACCCGCACCAAAGACAATCAATACGTCCTAAAAACTGACCTAAACAGCGTCAGTCTGTGGCAATTTTACAAATCCCTACCCTATCCACTGCCCATCAAGGACGAGCTGGATCACGCTGCCATCGCCATCACTGCCGAAAAAAGCACTTGGCTTCATGCGTTGTACGAGCAGTTTTTGCGCATTGAAAACACCGCAAAAAGCGAGCTGAACATCACTTTGGCGCAAGTTTTTCGTGGTGAAACTGACTTGAAAAACAATAAAACCGCTAGTGAAAATACTGACAATGCAACTCTTGATGGCACAAATCTTAGCAATGCTAATCTTAACAACCACACGGCAGATGAACGCTTAAACAGCACAATCGCCACGCCTGCCAATCATCAAACTGCCACACAAACAGCGCAAGATAACGACGCACAAAACGCAGAAAACTTGGCGGATAATGTTCGTGGCGATGAAATTTTTAACACCGAAAATCACGCCCACACTGACAGCTTGTACGACCAAAACCATCAAGATAATTTGCAAAAATTGAGTGATAAGTCTGGCGATAAATTTAACGGCAAATTTGGCAGTGAATTTAGTGGCGAGTTTGGTGATAAGGTACGCAGCACATCGCAAAAACTCAAGGCAGACTTGGGCGAATTTGGCGATGAAGTTGGCAAAAAAGCACGTCAATTATTGGATAAATTCAAAAAATCCTAACACCAAGTTTTTATGCCGCCAAGTTTTTTATACCAAAAATACACCAAAACTTGCGCCAATCACAAAAAACACCCAAACCGTAAAAACGATTTGGGTGTTTTTTAGTGTTTTGCAGAGTTTGTTTTAAGCGGTTGGCTTGCAAATTACTTGCAAGTTTTGCACCTTCACGCCACATCAAAGCGCAGCAAACTCAATCAAAATCCACCGCCAGCACTTTGCCCGTCAGCGTACGCCCCATAAATGGCGTGTTTTTGCCTTGTGAATGCATGGCGTCTTTGCTCACCGTCCATGCAAGCGTTGGGTCAATCGCCACCGCACCGCCAATTTGGGCGTAATTTTGAATACCTGCAATTTTGGCTGGATTTAGGCAGATTTTTTCTACCAGCTCTTCGCTCGTCAAAATGCCGTCCGCCACCAGTTTACAGCCCAGCGACACAAAGGTGTCAAAATTACTGATGCCTGCGCTGCATTCAGCGAATGGCGCTTGCTTGGACGAGCCAGACAGCGGCTCATGGTGGCTGCAAATTGCGTCAATCGTGCCGTCTTTTAGCCCTTTAATCAACGCCTTTTGGTCAGTATTTGAGCGCAGCGGCGGCAGCACATAGGCATTGGCGTTATAGCCTTCAATGTCATCGTCCGTCAGGTGCAGCTGGTGCATGGCGACATCGCAGGTAATCGGCAAGCCACGCTCTTTACCAAAACGAATCAAATCCAGCGAAGTGCGGCAAGTCAGCTGGCTAAAATGCGCCGCCACGCCTGTCTCTTCCACCATCAGCATTTGCTTGGCAAGTGCGATGGTCTCAGCCAGCCAAGGAATGCCCTGCAAGCCATGAAAAGATGCGATGTAGCCTTCGTGCGCCACACCGCCTTTAGAAAGACTTGGCTCATTTGGATAAAAAAACACTTTTAAATCAAAGGTTTTGGCGTATTCAAGCATTCTTAGTAGCGCCAAATCATTCTCAAAACTGGCATTGGCATTACTAAGCGCAATCGCACCACCTTGCTTAAGACCTGCCAAATTGGCTGGCTGCTTGCCTTCAAGTCCAGCGCTCAGCGCACCCAAAATGTGCAGATGAATACCGCCATCTTGATACGCTTTTTCACGCAAGCCCTTTAGCAACGAGCCGTTTTCCAGCACAGGATTGGTGTCTGGCGGCAAAACAACGTGTAAAATGCCGTTTTTGCGTGCCGCCTGCCCTTCACTGGCAAGCGTGCCGTGCGCCTGATGACCCGGCTCTCTTAGGCGCGCGCACAAATCCACGATGGGCGGAATAACCCACGCCTGCTCAGACAAATCGGTGAAATTTGGCATTTTCCAATCGGTAGGTAGATGATTTTTCATGATTTTTCCTTGTTATCAATACATTTTGCGTCTAAATATTTTGTGTTTAAATGCGCTTGGTATGGCATCAAATCGCTTTAGCCGAACTTAAGATTTTATGCAAGGCGTTTTATCAATGAAAGCGATTTGGCAATCAGGTGTTTTTGTCGGTTTGGATAGTTTGTTATAATGCGCTTGCAAATTTCACTTGGCTGTTTTCCCAGTCGTTTTCTTAGCCGTTTTATAAAGCCATCAATGGAAAAACCACCATGCGCACAAACAAAACTTTCACCAAATCACACACCTTCATCAAATTTGGCATTCTGGCAAGTGTCGTGATGACAGCACCGCTCATCAGCGCTTGCCACACCACCACGCCACAAATACCTGTGCAGCAAACGCCTGCGCCAACTCAGCTTGACATCACGCCAACTGCCATCAATGGCGCATTGATTGTGTATTTTGACGCCAGCAAAAAATCGCAAGTGCTAAGTGCCGTTGCCGAGCGTGGCGATACGATTTTGTATCAATATCAAAATTTTAACGCCATCGCCATCGCACCTGCCACCAAAAACACCAAACAAGCCTTACATTTTTATCAAACGCTGGACGGCGTGCTAAACGCAGTGCCAGAGCAAACATTGCAGCTGCATTGATTGGCGAGTGCGCTTGGCTGTGATTTGGCAATCAAACTCTCATCAATTCTTGCCCACGCATTGCCATCGCCATCACCGCCATGCGCACGGCAATGCCGTTATTGACTTGCTTTAAGATGACCGACTGCGCACCATCGGCCACGCTAGACGCAATCTCAACACCACGATTCATCGGCCCCGGGTGCATGACAAGTGCGTTTGGCTTGGCAAGCGCCACACGGCTTTCGGTAATGCCATACGCCTTAAAATATTCGCTGGTAGACGGCAAAAGCGGCGAGCCAATGCGCTCATTTTGAATGCGCAAACCGATAATCACATCTGTGTCCGCCACGCCTTGATCGATGTTTTCAAACACATTCACGCCATAACGCTCAATGCCTTTTGGCAGCAGCGTGCGCGGCGCAATCACACGAATGTCTTTCACGCCCAGCGTTTTTAGTGCACTCATGTCCGAGCGTGCCACACGGCTGTGCTTGATGTCGCCAACGATTGCCACCGACAGCTCATCAAAAGGCTTGTTGGTTTTTGTAACCAATTCACGATAAATCGTCAGCATATCCAGCATGGCTTGGGTTGGGTGGGCGTGCCAGCCATCGCCTGCATTGATGATGGCGACATTTGGCGTAACTTCCGTTGCCATAAAATGCGCCGCACCGCTTGCCGAATGGCGCACCACAAACATATCCGCGCTCATCGCTTCTAAGTTCCACAGCGTATCACGCAGCGTCTCGCCCTTATTGGTAGACGAGCGTGCAATGTCCAGATTCAGCACGTTTGCACCAAGGCGTTTTTGCGCCGCTTCAAAAGTCGTGCGTGTGCGTGTGGAGTTTTCAAAAAACAGATTCATCACCGTTTTGCCAGACAGCTCATCGGTGTTAATCAAGCGTCCGCTGTCGTCAAAATAGCTCATCGCCTTATCAATGATGGCTTCAAGCTGGGCTTTATTCAGTCCTTCCACACCCAAAAAGTGCCGAATACCGCCATCGCTGGCAAGCTGCGGTGCGGACATTTTTTGGTTCAAGCGGGTTTCAATAGAAGTTGTCATACTCTGCCTTGTGATGTTGTTATGTTTGTTTGATTGTCAAATTGTAAACTGACGATTAAAAATCAACACAGCACAAACCGCTCAATCCTTGCTGGTGTTTGCATCCTTTGCCGAAGGCGTTTTTGCACTGAGCTTAACACTGAATTTGGCGCTGAATTTCACATTGCAATTCATCGTTTTGAGTTTGTGATGAAACACAAAGTTTAAACGCAGGGTTTAAAATTTATCGCTTAAAATTTATCGCCAAATTTGCTACAATAAGACCCAAGCAAAGGTAAGTGCGTTTTGATTCTACCGCACGATTTAACGCACGCCAAAATTAAGCCTCGGCGTTTTAAATCGCCTTTTTGTCAAGTTACCCAATCTGGCTTTTAAATCTAATTTTAGCCCATTTGTGATGGCTAAAAAAGCAGTTTTTTCACTTTTTTGCAAAAGTTGGCATTATTTGGGTAAAATTGCAGAAAATGACACTTGCCAAGCGTTAATTTTAATGTGTATTAAAAATTGATTTAAATTTATAACCAGTATCCGTAGTTTTTCACACAGCAACAGCAAACACACAAGGACAGCACCATGACCACATTGGCTCAATACCTAGAAACTCACGCCACACCACAAATCGCAAGCGTCATCACCACGCTTGCCACCACCAGCACCGCCATCAGCAATCTTTTGGACAAAGGCGCGCTGGCTGGTATTCATGGCGAAGCTGGCGGCGAAAACGTGCAAGGCGAAGCACAAAAAAAACTGGACGTAATTTCTAATGACCTGCTGCTAAACGCCCTAATTCACAACCCAAACTGCGCAGGTGTAGCGTCCGAAGAGCTAGAAGACATCAGCCCTGCCAACACAGACGGCACGCTTTTGGTAACTTTTGATCCGCTGGACGGCTCATCAAACATTGACATCAACATGACGGTTGGCACGATTTTTTCGGTCTTGCCCCAAAAAAATACTGGCAATACCGCCACCGAAGCTGACTTTTTGCAAGCTGGCACAAACCAAGTGGCGGCAGGCTATTTCATTTACGGCACGTCCACCATGCTGACTTTGACGCTGGGCAAAGGCGTGGCGATGTTCAGCTTTGACCCGCTAAGCCAGACTTACATTCTTATCAATGACAACGTACAAGTAAGCAAAACCACCGCCGAATATGCCATCAATGCGTCCAATCGCCGCTACTGGCTTGCGCCAATGCAACAGTACATTGAAGAGCTGACGCAAGGCGATACAGGCGTGCGCAACAAAGACTACAATATGCGCTGGGTGGCGGCGATGATTGCTGACGTGCATCGTATTTTGATTCGTGGTGGCGTGTTTATGTATCCGTTTGACACCAAAATCGCTGGCAAGGCAGGCAAACTGCGCCTGATGTACGAAGGCAACCCAATGGCATTTGTGATTGAGCAAGCTGGCGGACTTGCCACCGATGGTGTAAAACGCATCATGGAATATCAGCCAACGCACATTCACCAGCGCGTGCCTGTGGTGCTGGGCGCCAGCGATGAAGTAGAATACGTCAAGGCATTACATGAAAAAATGGGCGTGGGCGCAAGCGGCGAAGCGTTGTAATTGAACGCTGAACGCCTTTTTTACTTTTCGCATTGGGCTTTTAATGCTTAGCTTTTAGTGTTTGGCTTTTAATGTTTGGCTTGGCTGGCTTTTGGCGGTGTTTTGGTTGTACGATTAAAAACTATAAATCGCCAAATCCAGCCAGCACCGCTTTAAAACACCATAAATCCATTTAAACCTGATAAACCACGCAATTCACCAGCACAACGCACCCAAAACTGACAACGAGCCGTCTTATCAGTGTTGCGTTTTGCTCTTGCTATTTTAATAACGAAAACACATGACCCCCATTGTTTCACCGAAAAATCCCACCGTTCGCCATGCGCACGCCCTACTCACTCAGCACCGCATTCGCAAAAAAAGCGGTGAGACGGTGATTGAAGGCGTGCATTTGCTTGAAGCATTGCTTGCCAAGCAAAACACAAGCTCAATCTCAATCAAGCAAGTGCTGCTCAGCCAAAGCGCACTTACTCACCCAGAAGTAGAAAAGCTGCTGCCACTTCTGCCAAGCCGTGCGCTTTTAGTGCTGGACGATAAACTGTACAAAGAAATCCGCACCCTTGGCGATGGCGTGGACGTGATGGCGGTGATTGACACACCCAAGCCTGATTTTACCGCGCTGGGTGATTATGCAGGCGATTGCGTGATTTTGGATGGCTTACAAGACGCTGGCAACATCGGCACACTGCTAAGAACGGCGTGCGCAGTCGGCATTCAGACCATCATCACCACGCCAAATACCGCAAGTCTGTGGTCGCCCAAGGTTTTGCGTGCCAGCATGGGCGCAAATTTTAGCCTTGCGATTTTTGAGCAGTGCAGCTTTGCTGACATCACCGCCACGCTAAAAACTCCGCTATACGCCACCAGCAGCCACACCGATAAAGTCATTTACGAGCATGATTTAACTCGCCCTATGGCGTGGGTGCTAGGACACGAAGGTCAAGGCGTGAGCGATGACTTTTTGCGCCTTGCCACGCCAATCGCCCTGCCGCAGCCGGGCGGACAAGAAAGCCTAAACGTGGGCGTGGCAGGTTCGGTGTGTTTTTATGAAATGCTCAGACAGCGCAGTTATGCTTAAGTTTGCAAAATTTTCAAATCTTGACAATTCATCTGCCAAAACCTAGTAAATTTCCCAAAAACCCCATAAAAAAACAGCCTTATCCGCACAGATAAAGCTGTTTTTATTTTATAAAAGTTGCACGATTAAAATTTACGCATCAAATCAGCAATGCAACATCAAGACTGCCCATTTTGCAACGACAACGCTTCGGCAAAGCCTGCATCATCGCCAAAATAAATGTCGCCTGTTTTATCATCGGTATAAAATTTAAGCTTTCTGCCTTTTTTATCGGTCATGACAAGCGTCTGCTCAAGCTCGCTGCACAATTTTTTGATTTCATCAATGTGCTGATCGCTTGCCAGCGTTGGCTTGACGATGTATTCCAGCTTTTGTACTTGCTCATCGCTAAGCTGCTGATGCGCCACATTCCAATCCAAAATTCTTTGGCTGATGGCACGCACCATTTTTAAATCAAAACCGTTTTCGTGATTGATTTTTGCAAATAACATAACTCACCTTAAAAATAAAAATTGATAAGCGCCGCCAGCAATCATTGCAAACAATCCGATCAGGCTAAAAATGCGATAAATCACCGCCCAAAGCTGCAAATTAACCATTTTTAAACTACCGAACCATCTTGACGGCAAAAATATTATACACCAAGACAAACAAAAAACGCATTTTAAATTCATAAAATGCGTTTTTGCGTTTCACATCATACGCCTAAGCAATGACAATGCTCTTACAGCTTTTCGGTCAGCTCTGGCACAGCACTGAACAAATCGGCTTCTAGGAAGTAATCTGCCACGCCTGCGATTGGTGCTTCTGGGTCGTTGTTGATGGCGACAATGGTCTTAGAATCTTTCATGCCTGCCAAATGCTGAATTGCACCAGAAATACCCACGGCGATATACAAGTTTGGCGCAACGATTTTGCCCGTCTGACCCACCTGCATATCATTTGGCACAAAGCCTGCGTCCACCGCAGCACGGCTTGCGCCCACTGCCGCACCCAGCTTGTCCGCCAAAGGCTCGATGTATTTAGTGAAATTCTCACCGCTGGCAAGCGCACGGCCGCCAGACACCACGATGTTTGCTGAAGTCAGCTCTGGACGGTCAGACTTAGCAAGCTCTTCAGACACAAAGCGTGATTTGCCTGCGTCCGCGCCTGCCGCCACGCTTTCAATGCTTGCGCTGCCGCCTGTTGCCGCTGCGTCAAATGCGGTTGCACGCACGGTCAAGATGACTTTTTCTTCGTCATTTTTTACGGTTGCGGTGGCGTTGCCTGCGTAGATTGGACGCTCAAAAGTGCGCTCGTCAATCACTTTTGTGATGTCTGACACCATGTTCACGTCAAGCACAGCCGCCACGCGTGGTAGGAAGTTTTTGCCTGTGGTGGTTGCAGGGGCGATGATGTGGCTATAGCCGCCCGCCAATTCTACCACCAAAGGCGCAACGTTTTCTGCCAGCTGGTTGGCAAATGCGGCATTATCCGCCAGCAAAACCTTGCTCACGCCTGCCACTTGTGCCGCCTGCTCAGCCACTGCTTGTGCGCCGCTGCCTGCCACCAAAAGATGCACATCGCCGCCGATTTGACTTGCTGCCGTTACCGCTGCCAAAGTCGCAGATTTTAGCTCTTGATTGTCGTGTTCTGCATAAACTAAAACGCTCATTATTCTATCCTTTTTGCTTAATCTTGTTGCGTTTGCAAGTTGATGAGTTGCCAATTTTCTTATCTAGCCAACATCAAATCCGACATCAGCACGCCAACTTGCAACCGTCGCTTTGCAATTTATTACGCCAATTATTTTAAATCCAAAGAAGTTTTAAATTCAAAAAAGTTTAAATTCAAATAGCTTGTAAATTTAAATAATCAGATGACTTTCGCTTCGTTTTTTAGCTTGTCAATCAGCTCGTCCACGCTCGCCACTTTCACGCCTGCGCTGCGTTCAGCAGGTGCGGCAACTTTCACGGTGCTGATTTTTGCGCCCATTTGCACGCCAAAGTCAGCTGGCGTTTTTACGTCCAAAGGCTTTTTCTTGGCTGCCATGATGTTTGGCAATTTTGGAAAACGTGGCTCATTTAGGCGCAAATCAGTGGTAATCACCGCAGGCAATGACAACGCCACCGTCTGCAAGCCGCCATCAATCTCACGCGTAACGTTCACGCTGTCGCCGTCTACCACCACTTCAGAAGCAAACGTGCCTTGTGGTGCGCCCATCAGTGCCGCCAGCATTTGTCCTGTTTGGTTGTTGTCATCGTCAATCGCTTGCTTACCAAGCAAAATGATTTGTGCGCCTTCAGCTTCAGCCACGCCTTTTAGGATTTTGGCAACTTGCAGCGGATAGGCTTTTTCGTCCGTTTCCACCAAAATGCCACGATCCGCACCCAGCGCCAGCGCAGAACGGATTTGCTCTTGGGCTTGGGTTTGACCCACAGACACCGCGATGATTTCACTTGCCACGCCTTTTTCTTTTAGGCGCACCGCTTCTTCAATGGCGATTTCACAAAATGGGTTTACGCTCATTTTGGCATTGGCAAGCTCCACGCCTGACTCGTCTGCCTTGACACGCACTTTTACGTTATGATCAACCACGCGTTTTACCGCAACCAATACTTTCATATTCTCTCCGTTGTTTGCTTATTGCTGTAAAGCATTTATAAAACTTACAGCACCTTTATATCATTTACGCACGAATTTGTAAACAGTCAAATCCACCCAAACACATGACAAAGCGTCATATCGCAATGCCAAAACGTCATAGAGCGTGTTCGGCTTTTGACGTGCATTTCCCTGCTGCCAACAAACCACTGCCGATACCGCTGCCGACAAATTCGTCCATCGCTTCATTGTGCAAAATCGTTCAAATCAGGTCAAATGCCAAACGTGAACGCTGGGTCATTTTTATTTTGCCAATGGTTTATACCTTGATGATGCGCTGATTGGCTGTTAAATCGCCAACGCCAAACGTGGCGACGCCAGCACAAACACGCAAAGCAGCCCGTACACCAGCGCAAAAGACTTAGAAAACGCCAAATATTTGGCAGGCACGATGATGTCCATCGGATCGTCTGGCACGTCTGTTTTGGCGATCAACTTTGCGCCATAAAACCACCCAGCGACAGAATAAATACCGTACACCACAGGCACGCTGATGGCGAAGCGATCCAACTCCAAAAAGTACAAAGCCGCCGCGCTCACCAGCACCCACACCGATGTCAAAAGGCTGGCTATCCCAAAAATTCCCGTCTCTGGCAATTTGCCGTCATTGCGCTCAAGCAGACCAGACTCCACCCAAATCAAAAGCGCAATCACCAAACTTGCCGCCACAAAAGCCGTCTGTGCGTCAATCATGCTCTCTTCTCTGTTTGTTTTATTTGGCAAATCCACCAAACAAAACAAAATTATCTAAACCACATCAATGACTCATCCATTAAGCCATCGTTTAGCGTACGATCATCACGGTTTTATTTTACGAATGTTTATAAGCGCCAAACTGCGCCAAAAACACAAACCGCAAAAAACAAAACCAAAAATAAAATAGACGATCATCGCACGACAATCGTCTATTGTAACACCATTTGCCAAAAATTTTACGTCAATCACAAATTTTGTGGCGAAAATTTTGGCAAAGCGTCATAGAAAAGGCTGGATAATCAGTTCTTTTCTTTGTCAATGATTTTCTTGGCAGAAATCCAAGGCATCATCGCACGCAATTTCGCACCTGTTTGCTCAATGCCGTGCGCAGCGTTTAGACGGCGGCGCGCTGTCATTGATGGATAGTTCAGCTGACCTTCAGCGATGAACATCTTAGCGTATTCGCCAGACTGAATGCGTTTTAGGGCGTTGCGCATGGCTTCGCGTGATTGCTCGTTGATAACTTCCACACCAGTAACGTACTCGCCGTATTCTGCGTTGTTACTGATTGAGTAGTTCATGTCTGCGATGCCGCCTTCGTACATCAAATCCACGATCAATTTTAGCTCGTGCAAGCACTCAAAGTATGCCATTTCTGGTGCATAGCCTGCTTCTACTAGGGTTTCAAAGCCCATTTTCACAAGCTCAACCGCACCACCGCACAGTACCGCCTGTTCGCCAAATAGGTCGGTTTCGGTTTCTTCACGGAAAGTGGTCTCAATGATACCAGTACGGCCGCCGCCCACGCCTGCTGCATAAGATAGCGCAACTTGCTTGGCTTGACCTGACGCATCACGCCAAACAGCGATCAAATCAGGAATACCGCCGCCTTTGGTGAATTCGCTGCGCACGGTATGACCCGGTGCTTTTGGTGCAACCATGATTACGTCAAGGTCAGCGCGTGGCTCGATTTGGTTGTAATGGATTGCAAAGCCGTGTGCAAATGCCAAAGTCGCGCCTTGTTTGATGTTTGGCTCGATCACGTCTTTGTAAAGCTGGCGTTGGAATTCGTCTGGCGTCAAAATCATCACCAAATCCGCACCTGCAACCGCTTGGGCAGTTTCTGCAACTTTCAAGCCTGCGTTTTCCGCCTTTTTCCAAGACGCAGAACCTGCACGCAAACCAACAGTTACATCAGCGCCGCTGTCTTTTAGGTTCAATGCGTGCGCATGACCTTGAGAGCCGTAGCCGATGATGGCAACTTTTTTGCCTTGAATGATAGACAAATCACAATCTTTGTCGTAATAGATATTTAAGCTCATAAGAGTTTTCCTTAAAATATGCCGTAAAGGCGTGGGTTAAACAATTTATTCAAAAGGATTTAGCAAATGAATGCCGTCAAATCCGATAAAATCTTTGGTGTTGCGCGTAACTAAAATCAAATGATGCGCAATGGCTGTACCTGCCAAAAAGCTGTCAGCAAGCGGTGCAGGATTTGGTATGTGTAAATGGGCGGTTTTTAGCGCACTGTTTGCATCAAGCGATAAAACACGCTCGCCAAACTCTGCTTTTATTTGATGGTCAAACCATCGCCGCAAAACATCTGCCTGCTGTTTATCCTTGCGTGCTTTTTGTAAAATGCCACGCTCTAGTTCAAATAACGTGATGCGGATAAATAACAACAAGACAAATCCACGCCATTCACCCATCTTTTAAACGCAGGTGAACATTGCTCCGAATTGATTTTTCGCATTTCGCTGATAATATTCGCATCTAACAAATACATCACAAATCAATCTCTTTGGGCAAATCATGCACTCTGTCAAATTCCACATCGCCAGCCAATGCCAAATCTTCTAAGCTCATGCCTAAGCGTTCGGCATTGGTTTTGTGTGTTTGCTGGTATTGTGCGAGTAATTTTTGATAAAAAGCATAGGAAATCAATACTCTTTTTTCATCGTCATCGCCAATTACCACAGGCTCTTTTTGGCTGTATTGCCATGCTTGATTTGGACTTTGTGAAAAACTTTGTTGTGTGATTTGCATTGTCTTTTCACCCATTTCATCGCAAAATTTGCACGTCAATCATCTGTTAAACTTAACAAAAAAGTAGCGCTAAACCACTTTTTGTTAGCGTCTTTATCGCAACTGACGCTGGCAAATGCACATTACGCCTACAAAAACGCCAAAATCTACAAAATCTGTACAACCACCCTAAACAAAGCCATTGTACCATAATTTTGGCGTTTTCATGCTTGGCAAGTTTGCGCTTATAGGCTAAGCACCTTCTCACCACGTGCAATGCCAATCACCCCTGAGCGCACCACTTCTAGGATACGATCACGACCGATGACGTCAATAAAGCCGTCCAGTTTGCCAGCGTCGCCTGTGATTAAGATGGTGTAAATGCTTGGGCTGACGTCCACGATTTGCGCACGGAAAATATCCGCAGTGCGATACACTTCTTCACGGTGAGAGCCAGTGGCGCGCACTTTAATCAGCATCAGCTCACGCTCCACTTGGCTGCCTTGTGCCACTTCCGAAAGGTTTTGCACTTTTACCACTTCAATCAGCTTGTGCAGTTGCTTGGTGAGTTGCTCGATTTTCGCTTGTGTGTTGATGGTTGTCAATGTCAAGCGTGAGATGGTCGGGTCTTCGGTAGCGGCAACGTTTAGGCTGTCAATGTTGTAGCCACGCTGTGAAAACAAGCCCACCACGCGCGACAATGCGCCTGCTTCGTTTTCCATCAAAACTGAAATCAGATGTTTTTGTGCTGAATTGTCAAAATTTGCCATTAGGTGCGCTCCCCTTTTGATAGCCACATATCACGCATGGATTGTCCTGCCACTTGCATTGGATAGACGTGTTCTGCTTTATCCACATACACATCAATAAATACCAGACCGTCCATCTCAAGAGCGGCTTTTAGCTCGGCTTCCATCGTGGCTGGGCTGGTGATACGCACGCCTTTGTGTCCATAGCTTTCGGCAAGTTTGACAAAATCAGGCAAACTTCTCATGTACGACTGCGCATGACGACCTTCGTACAGCATATCTTGCCACTGCTTCACCATGCCAAGCTGGGCGTTGTTTAGGTTTAGAATCTTCACTGGCAAATTGTACTGCAAGCAAGTAGAAAGCTCTTGAATGTTCATCTGAATTGAGCCTTCGCCTGTGATACACACCACCGTGCGCCCAGGCTCGGCAAGTTTCGCTGCCATCGCATACGGCAAGCCCACGCCCATCGTGCCAAGACCGCCAGAGTTCAGCCATTGGCGTGGCTCGTCATATTTATAATACAGCGCAGCAAACATTTGGTGCTGACCAACGTCAGAAGTGATGATTGCCTTGCCATCGGTGAGCTTGTACAGAGTTTCTACCACACGCTGCGGCATGATAGCGTGAATCTCGGCATCGGTGTCATCGCCATAACGCAGACCGTGGCGTTTGCGCCATTCGTTGATTTGCGACCACCAATCAGCCAGCGCATGCTCATCAATGCACTTATCGCTTTCTTGGAGCAGTGCCAGCATTTCGTTCAGCACAAGTTTCACATCGCCCACGATAGGAATGTGCGCTGAGATGGTTTTTGAAATGCTTGCTGGGTCAATGTCAATGTGAATCACAGTCGCATTTGGGCAGAATTTTTTGACGTTGTTGGTTACACGGTCATCAAAACGTGCGCCCACCGCCAAAATCACGTCCGAATGGTGCATGGTCATGTTAGCTTCATAAGTGCCGTGCATACCCAGCATACCAATGAACTGCGAATCCGAACCCGGATATGCGCCCAAGCCCATCAAAGTATTGGTAACTGGCAAGTTGAGCGTTTTGGCAAGCTTGCGCAGCTCATCAGACGCATTGCCAAGCACCACGCCGCCGCCTGAATACAGCACTGGACGTTTTGCCGCAAGCAAGGTTTCTAGAGCTTTTTTGATTTGTCCACTATGACCTTTATGCGTTGGCTGATAAGAGCGTACGCTGATTTCGCTTGGCATTTGATAAGCGAATTTATCGCTTGGATTGGTCATATCCTTTGGAATGTCCACTACCACAGGGCCGGGACGGCCAGAGCTTGCGATATAAAACGCCTTTTTGATGATGGTTGGAATTTCTTGCGGATTACGAATCTGGAAGCTGTGCTTGACAATCGGACGCGACACGCCAATCATATCACATTCTTGGAACGCATCATCACCCACCAAGGTAGACGGTACTTGCCCTGCCAGCACCACCATCGGCACAGAATCCATAAAGGCGGTGGCGATTGCCGTAACGGTATTTGTCGCGCCCGGCCCTGATGTGGCAAGCACCACACCAACTTTACCAGTCGTGCGGCTATAAGCGTCCGCCATGTGTCCTGCTGCCTGCTCATGACGCACCAAAATATGCTCAATCTTATCTTGCTTGAAAAGCGCGTCATAAATGTGCAGCACCGAGCCACCCGGATAACCAAAAATGTACTCCACATCTTGATCCACGAGCGCTTGGACAATCATTTCTGCACCAGACATCATGACCGTTTCGCCACGAGCCAGCTTTTCTTGATTTTCTTTAAAATTTTTGGCAGCGTCTGCCGTTTGGGTATGCCCTGTCATATTTGGGGCTTGGGTGGTTTGCGTCATAAGATACATCCTTTTTGTCTGTGCAAACAGACGGCTAAGTTAAGGACGCAGCTGAAAGGCGAATATGGAAGGCGCAAGGGTGAACCGATAAGAGATAGGCGGATGTTTTTGTCTATTTCTTACGTCTTGCAGACCGATAAGTCCAAATGCAATGCAAAATAAGCCATGAACAAACGGTAATTTGCCAAGTCTTATAGTGCAAACGCAGCACCTGATAAATAGCTACGCCGACTTAACAGCGGTATCGCACCGCCATCAAAAACAACAAAAGCTATATTACCCTAATTTTTACAGCTTGCCAAGAGATTTTTCGCAAATTTTGCTGATAAATTTAAAAAAGTTATCTTTGGTAAAATTTTGGTTATAAGCCAAATAACTTTTAGGAAATTCAAACACTTACCGATAATCATCACTGCGCCTAAAACGCCCGTTTTCCAAGCCAAACCTAAAATCATTTGTTGAAGTTCTTACAACTTGCTACAATATGCCAAAACTTGCCGTGTTTATTTTTGGCGCAATTCATAAAAGTCCTAAGACAATTCATAAAAATCCTAAGAACTGACACGCCAAAACACGCAAGACAATCCATCAGCCAAACAACCGCCCAAACCTTGCCATACACATGAATCGCCAAATCAAAAAGCCTGAATTTATTATCGAGCCTGCGTCTGCGCTTTGGTATGGCGTGCGCGATTTTTATGTGAAGGCGATGGCTGGCACAATGGCTAGATTAACGGCTGGCGGCTTGGTTTTTGGCGGTTTTGTTTTTACTGGCTTGGCTGCATTTATTTTACCAAGCACTGCTGCCACCATTTATTACAGCACAGGGCAATTTGGCGAAATGCGCTTTAGTCAGTTGCCGCCAGCTGCCGCTCACACGGCGCTACAGTTTCATGAAGTGCGTAAAGGCGCAGCACAATCTGGACAATCTGCAAATCAGCCGCAAAACTTTGGGCAAGCTGCCACGCCTGCCCACCAGTCCGCAAGTCAAGCCACGAGCCACGCCAGCACGCCAAGCCAACAAAACGAACCATCGCAATGCCAAATTTTGCGTGATAATTTGGTGGCGCTCAACGCTGGCGGCAGCGTGGTAGAAACGGACGCCACAGGCAAGCGCACCACACTCACCGATGCGCAAATCAGCGCACGCAAAGAGCGCATCAACCAAACGCTGCTCACTTATTGCCAAGGTGCATCATGACTTTGGCGCAAAACACCCCCAAGCAAAACAGCACGGTACAAAACAGCGAAAATCCGCCTGACAAAGAAGCCGTCAAAACGTGGATTAAAGAGCAGGCCTTGGCACTGGGCTTTAGCGACTGTGGATTTTTATCCGTATCGCACCCAGTTTTTGCCAAAGAAATCAAACGCTTACAAGCATGGCTGGATAAAGGCTATGGCGATTGCCTGCCGTTTTTAAAGGAAAATCATCACCTGCGCGCCAATCCCGCCTTGCTGGTGGAAGGCGCAAAAACCATCATCAGCGTGCGCATGGATTATCTGTGCGACAAGCCCGCGCCCCGCTGCGTGGAAGATGACGCACGCCCAAATCACGCCATCATCGCGCGCTATGCTCGTGGGCGTGATTATCACAAAACCATGCGCCAAAAGCTCAAGCAGCTTGCCAAACTCATAGAAGCCAAGTTGCCCGAATGGCAGCACCTGACCGATGGCGCGCCTTTTGTATTTCGTCCGTTCAGCGATTCTGCGCCGATTTTTGAAAAGGCTGCCGCTCATCATGCTGGGCTTGGCTGGGAAGGTAAGCACACTTTGCTCATTCATCGTCAAGCTGGCTCATTTTTCAACTTAGGCGAGCTGTTTGTCAGCCTTGATTTGGCTGCACCTAATGAAGATAATCCCGCCAAAAACTTGTGTGGCAGCTGCTCTGCCTGCATAGACGTCTGCCCCACACGCGCCATCGTGGGCGCACGCACGCTCAATGCTGCCGCCTGCATCGCCTATCTCACCATCGAGCATGACGGCAGCATTCCCACCGAATACCGCAAAGGCATTGGCAATCGCATTTTTGGCTGCGATGACTGCCAGCTGATTTGCCCTTGGAATAAATTTGCCAAAATCACCCAAGTTGCCGACTATGCGCCACGGCACAGCCTAGACGACATCAGCCTTTTGCAAGTGTGGGCGTGGAGCGAAGACGAATTTTTACAAAAAAGCGAAGGCTCGCCACTCAGACGTACAGGCTACCTAAACTTACTAAGAAACACCGCCATCGCCCTTGGTAATGCGCCATTCTCAAAAGACATCATCACCGCTTTGCAAGGCAGAATCGGACAAAATCCCATGCTGGACGAGCATATTGATTGGGCATTAAACGAACAACGCCAAAAACAGCTAAAAATTGATTGCCAAATGATTTGCGATGAATGATGGGTTGATTGCTGAGCCAAGCTGTTTTGCAATCAAACCAGTTTTATCGTCTTAACAAATAAAAAAACCGACAACCATCAGCTGTCGGTTTTTGCTTAAGTCCGTAAATTGGCAAATGCCAATCAACGCTTTGCAAATACTAATTCACAATCATATAGATTGCAATTAGGCAGGAATACGCAATACTTGACCCACATAGATTTTGTCAGGGTCTGACAGCATTGGCTTGTTTGCGTCAAAAATTTTCATATAATCGTTGGCATTGCCGTACATTTCTTTGGCGATTTTTGACAAGTTATCGCCAGATTTCACGGTATAAAAACGTGATTCTTCCGCTGCTTCTTGCACTTCTAGGTTGTCCACCACCGTTTCAACGTGCTGAACATTACCCACCGCCAAGCGCGCACGCTCACGGTCAGCTTGAGTTTTGGCAGTGCCTGACAAAGTTACGGTGTCGGTGTCGCCATTATAGCTCACTTTCAAGCCATCAATCTGTACGTTTTGCGCTTGCACGCGTGCCAACAGCAAATTGGCGATTTCTTGTGCGCTTGGCTCGCTCGGTGCAGCGTCTGGCGTGGCAGCTGGCGCGGCTTCTTTTTTATCACGATTAAAAATTTTATCGCCAATGTCTTTAGCAAAACTAAAAATACCCATGAATGCTCTCCTTGTGTTGCGTAATGAGTGTTGATGATGAATTGTCAGTGCAGCAACGAGTGCCTAAAGCCAACAATTCAATGGTTTTTATACTAACGCTTTTCACATACAAATACTGTGGAGATTTTTTAAGAAAATTGTTGCACTCTTGTTGGTTTTGTAACTTTATGAAATTGCTTGCCGTCAAAACAAGCTCACCGCCATCATCACAACACAAAAAAACAAAACCCCAAAAGAAAGCCTTTTGGGGTTTATGCGTTAAATGCTCAAGGCAAAATTAGCCCAATTTTGCAGTAACGTAGTCAATCGCTTTTTGAACGGTGGTCAGCTCAGCTGAATCTTCGTCTGGAATGGTGATGCCAAAATTGCTTTCAAATGCCATTACCAACTCAACCAAATCTAGCGAGTCTGCACCTAGGTCGTCCATGAAAGACGCACCGTTTTGGATTTCATCAACGTTCAGACCCAGCTGCTCTGCTACCGCGTCTTTAACTTTTGCTTCGATATCGCTCATGTGATATTCCTTAATTTAATGGAAAAGTAAATATTGCAGGAAATGGGCTGCACTTAGCCGCCTATCCTATGTCAATCAATGATTAAAACCGTAAACCAAATGCTTGCCTGCGTAAATGGCGTTTTTGGCAAGCGTTTTGGATACATTTGTTCACAAATTAGCTTAATGATAGTGCGATTTTTGACGTTTGTCAATACTTTTATGCACATGCAGTGCATTTTTGCGCTTTTATCATCAAGCCAGCTTGCGTTACATATACATGCCGCCATTCACCGCAAGCACCGTGCCTGTGATGTAGCTGGCTTCATCGCTGGCTAAGAAAGTAACCGCCGCCGCCACTTCTTCTGGCTGCGCCATGCGCCCAAGCGGCACGGCATCCAGCATAGAGCTAATCAGGCGTTCGTCCAACTCTTCGGTCATGTCTGTTTCCACAAAACCCGGCGCAACGCAATTAACCGTTACACCGCGCGAGCCAATTTCACGAGCCAGCGCACGCGTAAAGCCTTCCACGCCAGCTTTACTGGCTGCGTAGTTTGCTTGTCCTGCGTTGCCCATTTGCCCCACCACAGACGTGATGTTAATGATGCGGCCACTGCGTGCTTTCATCATGCCACGCACCGCACGGCGAGATGTGCGATAAATTGAGCTGAGATTGGTGTCAATCACACTTGCCCAATCATCATCTTTCATGCGCATCAATAGCCCGTCTTTGGTAATGCCTGCGTTGTTCACCAGCACGTTTAGACCGCCATACACGCTGTCAATCTCTTCAAACAGCTTGTCAATCGCTTCATCATCGCACACATCAAGCACACGCCCAATGCCGCCAGATTCATGCAAATACTCTTCGATGACCTCTGCGCCTTTTTCACTCGTGGCAGTGCCGATGACAAAATGCCCTTCTTTAGCAAAGCGCAGCGCAATCGCACGCCCAATGCCACGGCTTGCGCCAGTTACCAAAACAATCTTACGACTCATGGTGGTATCCTTTGTTAAATTTATGCTGTTTAGTCAATGCTTTTAAGCGTTTGTCTGATTGATAAATGACAAAATCAGCCTATGTTAAGTTTATCAATAATTAATCAAACTCACCAATCACACTTTATCAAATCGGACAAATCACGCCATCATTCTTCGCTCAATGCCGCTTCTAGCTTTTCTAAGCGTGCTAATTTATCGCTCGGCAAGGCAGCAATCGGCTCGGCTTGACGCTTGGCAAGGTTTGAAAGCACGTTGCCCGGTCCACATTCAATGATGAGCTCCACATCGCACGCCGCCATTTTTTGCATGGTTTTTGCCCATTGTACTGGCATGGACAGCTGCTCAATCAGAGCTGTTTTAATCTCTGCCAAATCGCTATGCACTTTGGCATGGCGGTTTTGAATGACGGCAATTTGCGGCTCATTAAAATTCGTCTCGCCAAGCAATGCCGCCAGCGCATCACTGGCTGGATTCATCAGCTCACAATGCGATGGCACGGACACTTTTAAAGGCACGGCTTTTTTGCCAAGCGCTTCTACCGCGCCAAGCACCGCTGCCACGCCCACTTGCGTGCCTGCCACCACCACTTGTCCGGGGCTGTTAAAGTTCGCAGGATTAACAATACCTGCATTTTGGCTGGCTTCTTCGCACAAGCTGGCAACCTGCTCATCTTCAAGCCCAAGCACCGCCGCCATCTGCGTATCCATGCCAGACACCGCTTCGCTCATCAAGCGTCCACGCTCATGCACCAGCTTCGCCGCATCGCCAAGCGACAGCACACCTGCCGCCACCAATGCCGAATACTCGCCCAAAGAATGTCCCGCCAAATACATAGGCGCAGCGTCCTTAGCGCTCAATTTGTCCTGCAAAATGCGCCAAATCGCAATGCTTGCGGTCAATAGCGCAGGCTGAGTGTATTCGGTTTTGTTTAGGCGAGTTTCATCTTGGGTAACTTCCCACAAATCAAAACCTAGCGCAGCACTCGCTTCATCAAACGCTGCTTGAACTTCAGAAAACTGCTCCGCCAGCTCATTCATCATGCCAACGCTTTGCGAGCCTTGTCCCGGAAAAACCACCGCCACACGCTTGGCGTTTTTTGCTGTGTCTGCCATCATTCACCTGATTGTTTTTGTTAATAAAAATGCCTTTGTGAGTTTGGATTGTACTGTCTGATTTGCGCCATGCGATTGGCAAAGTTTTCTCATGCCAACTTTTTATACCAGCTTGTTGTGCCAGCTCATCATGCCAACTTGCCATTCTGGGTAAATTTACACGATGAATTTCACAAAATTCACCGCCATTCACCAGCAGACTGACACACCTAAATCAAAACGATACAAATCTCAGCCAAAAGCAAAGTCTGCCCATTTTAGCATAAAAATAAACGATTGTTTACTCAAATGCGAATATTTTTCTTGCGTAATTTGACTTGGCAAAATACCGTTCAAGCAAATTTGGCTTAAAAATAAAACGACAAACTCCCAAATTCTAGCCAAACATCCTGCAACTATAAAGCACAAATCAAACTCAATGCTTAAAAAGCAAAAAACCAAACCCCAAAGAATGCGGTTTGGTTTTTATTTCTATACACTCGCCATCTTATGCGTATCCACACAAACTCAGTAGAGTCAGACGAGCGACAAGGTTAGTCTTCTTGGCTTACCTTGAATAGCTGACGACCACGGTAGAAACCGTCTTTGGTCGCGTGGTGGCGAATGTGTTTTTCGCCAGTGGTTGAGTCAATGCTCAAGGTAGCCACAGAAATACGGTCGTGTGAACGACGCATATCACGACGTGAGCGGCTTTTGCGGTTTTGTTGAACTGCCATGATAGCTCCTAAATTCCAAAAGACAGCCAAGCTGCCAATTTACAAAACGGTTAGAAAACGGCTGCGCACCTGATAACGGGCGATTTTTTGCATCTTTTTTGGGAGTTGGGCAATCCCGAATCCGCCTGCTAGAGCATTAAGCGCAATAAACGCTGTATTATACCGAAAAATTTTCCAATTTTAAAGCCCTAGAATAGATTTTTTACGTATTTTTGGTGATTTTTTGTAACCAGCGTGCAAATTTTTATCATCGTGTGTTCAAAAAACCAGCCTGCCAAGTTGTGCAGTTGGCAAAATCATCAATTCAGCCGACCTTTTAACGCTGCCAATGCCGCAAAAGGATTTTCAGGCTGCTCTTCTGGTGCGTCGCCCACGCTGTCGGTCAGCATTTCGCAGTCATCATGGCGCGGCGCAAGCGGCAAAGCAAGCAGCAGCTCATCTTCAAGCAAATCGAGCAGCGGCAGCATTTTGCGTCCATCATGCGGATTAAGCTCGTCCACCAGCACAAATTCTGCACCGTCTACAAGCGCACTGTCTTTTTCGTCCGCCAAAATCGCAAGTTGGTATTCACCAGACACGTCCACCGCCATCGGCTCAAGGCAGCGTTGGCATGGCAATTTTAGCACGCCAGCGACCGCAAAATTCAGCCACAAAATGCCGTTTTTCTTGGCAAGCGACACGCTCACATCAAGCACACCATCACGGCTGACTTGTGCGGCAAGTCGTGGCAATTCATCAACAGACACCTTGCCCGCCCAATCAAAGCCAATATCCGCCCATTTTTCCAAAACGATGTTGGCTGGCTGATTGCTGGCTGGCTGATTTTTGCTGGCTGTCATGCTGTCTTGTGGCTTGTTGGTCGTTGTCATGCGTAGTTCCAAATTGGTTAAATGCCGCAAACGCGCGGCTTTTGCCCACATTATTTCATAAATTGACAAAAATTTCAGCCTTATTTTAAGTTTTACTGCCAAATAAATTGCGCCCAATCTCTCAATAGCCGCCCAACAGCCGCTCAATAACCGCTCAATTCTCACCAAATTATCAATATTTCACCGCAGTAATTTTCCCCAAATCCGCCTAACAAATTTGCTATAATAAACAAAACCCACGATTTTTATTCTATGACTGATTTTTCTGTACTTGCACCAACAAGCAGTGCCATCGCACCCAGCACGCCATCGGCAAATGACAATTCTTGCCAGCAAAGCGCACACGATTTATGGCAACGTTTTTATCACCATACTGCCATCACTGACGATATGCACCGCTTACTCGCAGCCGTCATGCCTGATTGGCAACGTCAAAAGCTGCAGCTGCAGCACGCTTGGCAAACGCTGTGGGTGAAATTATCCCAAGGCGAAACGCCAGACGAAAAATCGCTGACCGACTGGCTCATCACACTTTTTAATGCGCTGTTTGACAACACCGTCGCCACGCCTGTTGCCACCGTGCTGGTGCGTGGTGCTGGCGAGCCAGAATACTTTGCCGCCAGCGAAAATGCGCCTGCACGCATTGAGTTTGCGCACGGATTTTTTCAAAGCGCCCTGCACGAAATCAGCCATTGGTGCGTGGCAGGCAAAGCAAGACGTGAGCAAAACGATTTTGGCTACTGGTATGAAGCTGACGGACGAAACGAAGCCACGCAGCGGCTGTTTGAGCAAGTGGAAATCAAGCCACAAGCGATAGAATGTTTGCTGAGCTTGGCGTGCGGGCGGTTTTTTTATGTATCTCAGGACAATCTAAACGCCGATTTTGACACCACAAACAGTACCTTTGCCGCTGATGTTTTTGCCAAAGCAAGCGAATTTTTGTATGCGCCAGAAAGTCTGCCACGAGACGCCAAACGCCTTTTGTGGGTATTGCTTGCGCTTTGCCAGCCAACGCTTTACAATGACGCATGACTTAACAAAATTTAACGCAAACACGATGAATATTTTATACACTCACCCAGAAAATCCGCAGCCGCGCCTGATTGACCAAGCGGTGCGCGCACTGCAAAATGACGAGCTGATTGTTTATCCGAACGACTTGAGCTATGCTTTTGGCTTGGCGATTGACGCCAAAAATGCGCTTGAGCAATTAAAACGCCTGCGCGCGCTTGATGATAAGCATCAATTCACCCTGCTGTGCCGTGATTTGAGCGAAATCGCCACGTTTGCAGCGGTGGATAATGCGCAATATCGTGAACTCAAAGCGCACACGCCAGCTGCGATTACCTTTATTTTAAACGCCACCAAAGACACGCCCAAAAAACTTGCTCACCCCAAGAAAAAAACCATCGGTGTGCGTGTGTGCGATACGCCGATCGTGCGTGCGCTGCTTGATGGCTTGAATGCGCCACTTTTGACAAGCTCTCTTGTGCTGGCTGGCGATGAATTGCCGCTGGACGATCCTTACGACATTGAAGAGCGGCTTGGCAGTCAGGTGGGTGTGTTTATCCACACGGGTGTGATGAGTACGCACAGCACCAGTGTCGTGGATTTAACCAGCGTGCCTGCCACTTTGATTCGTCAAGGCGTGGCAGATGTCAGTGCGTTGGTTAGGTGATCTGGGTTAGGTGATCCGTGATTTGAGTTGGGTAATCTGTGGATTGGGTTAGCGCAACCCAACATTTCAAGCAATAAACTTTATTTCAAACGTTGGGTTTACACTCCGTTCAACCCAGCCTATAAATTTGCTCAAAAACCGTTCGTGGCGAACTTGTCAAACCATGGTGGTTTTTTACAAATCCTTTGCAAGTTCGACCCTTCGACAAGCTCAGGGCGAACGGAAAAAACCATGTCCGTAAGCTGTGTTGGTAAAAGCGTAACCCAACGTGTTTTAAGACGGCTTTATGAATTTGTTGAGTTTTTGCTTTGCTCAACCCAACTTACAAACCCAACTCTCAAACCACCATTTCGCATTCCACAAACCCCACAAAAAATCCGCCTAAAAGCGGATTTTTGCTTTAAAAACAAGCCATCATTCGCCATCTTTGGTTTTACCCATGATGACTTGATCGCTTTTTGCTTGGGTCAGCTCATCTGCCGCCACAACCACGCCCACCTGCTTGACAGGCCATTCCATGATAAAACGTGCGCCGTGCAAAGTTGGGCTTTCGTCCACTTTCATGGTCGCATTAAACCAAAACGCAATGCGGCTGACGATGGACAAGCCCAAGCCATAGCCGCCAGACGCTCTCGTGCGGCTGTCGTCCAAGCGCGCAAAAGGAATGAACACCTTTTCACGGTCGGCTTCTGGAATGCCGTGTCCGTCATCTTCCACGCTGACAAACGCCACGCCCTTTTTAATGCCTGCACTGATTAAAATCGTGCTGTCGGCATAGCGCATGGCATTGCCTGCCAAATTTTGCACCACTCGGTGTAGATATTTACGATCCGCCATCGCCACCGCTTTGGCATTTGGCACATTGACTTGCACACGAATGTCCTTGCCCATCGCATTGGTTTCACGCTCAATTTGGCGCACCAAATCCGCCAAACCCACCATCTCCCAATCAAGGCGTGGCGAACCTTCTTCCAATTTGGCGTACGTCAAAATCTCATCAATTAGCTCATTAAGCGACTCAATGTCTTCATCAATGAAATTTTTCTGCACTTGTCTTGAATCGTAATCGTCTTCGTCCGCCAGCATATCCACCGCAAAACGAATCCTTGCCACAGGCGTACGCAGCTCATGCGACACCGCACGCGTCAGCTCACGTTGCGACTCAATCAAGCGCTTGATATGCGCAGTCATGGCATTAAAAGTAGACGACAATTTCGCCACATCGTCATGCCCCACCACTTGCACTTTGGTGTTCAAGTCTCCTTTTGCCACACGATCCACGCCCGCTTGCAACAGCTGCAAACGCCGCTCCAGTGGGAAAATCAAGCCATACACACCAAGGCTAATCAGCAGCATACTGATTAAAACCACGCTGATTAAAAGATTCAGCGGAAACCAATTAAACAAACCCACAGGCCCAATGACAATCGCTGCCGAATCCAGCTCGGACGCCACCACCACAGAAATGGTAGAATTTTTTACGCTGTCGCCATCTTGAAACAGCAGCACAGGCTCATCTCGGCGCAGTCTTGCGATTTGGTCAGGGTCTAAATCTAGACTTTGAATCGGACGAATGCGAATGGGGTGCGAAAATTTTTTGCTTAAAAATTCAAGGCGCTGTCTTTTGGCGTCCATCGTTGGATAATAAGACAAATCGTCCAGCAAAAAAATCGTCATCGCACGCACTTGGCGCTCGCTCACCTGATCGATGGTAACGGTCAAAAGGTTGTCTTCGCCAGTAATGCGCTGATAAATTGTGGATTCTTTGGTATGCGGATTATAACGCACCACCGCCTGCTCAGCGTTTAGGCGGCGCACTTCTCGCCCTTTTAATGCCACCGAATCCATCGGCACGACAGAAAATTTCTCACCAAATAGACTGCTTGCATCATTAAGCCAATAGCTGCGTGCTGACTCGGTGGTTTGGTGGGCAATGCCCTGACTGACCAAATAAAACACCCCAGACGACACAGTCTCTCGGTACGACTGAATGCGCTCTTGGTTGATGGTGTCCACCAAAAGATACGCAAAAAAAGCCACCGACACACACACCAGCAAAAGCCCAGCGTAAATGCGAAAAAAGATACTGCGCTCAGTCAGAGAAATTTTAGCCATGGATTTCGTGATTGATGAGTAAATGGATAATAATCATCGCCAGCCCACAAACAAAAAAGCCAGCAAAGCTGACTTTATTGTAGCACAAGATGATAACTTGTGAATGCGACGAAATAAATCAGTTACCTTCTTTTACAAATAAGTAACCTTTACTGCGCACGGTCTTAATGCGTTTTGGGTTTTCTGGATCATCGCCAATTTTTGGACGAATGCGTGAAATGCGCACGTCAATAGAGCGGTCTTGACCGTCATATTCAATGCCGCGCAAACGCTCAAAAATGTCTTCACGAGAAAGGATTCTGCCAGAATTTGAAGCCAGCAGCCACAACAAATCGTACTCAGCACTGGTAAAATCAACCAACTCATCGTTCAACGTTACCGAACGACCGCCGTTGTCAATCACCAAATCACCAAACTCCAAACGCTGTGGCGAATCTTCTGCAGGTGCGCTTTCAGAACGACGAAGCAATGCACGGATACGCGCAAGCAATACGCGCGGCTGTGCAGGCTTGGTAACGTAGTCGTCAGCACCCATTTCCAGACCCAACACTTGATCCATGTCATCGGTGCGCGCAGTCAACATCAAAATCGGATTTTGATAATTTGGGCGCACTTCACGACACACGGTCAAGCCATCACTACCCGGCAACATCACGTCCAGCACCACCAAATCAGGCTGCTCGCTGACGATACGGCGAATCGCACGCGTGCCATCATTTTCAATGGCTACGTCCAATCCATTACGGCGCAGGTAATCTTGGGTTAATGCCGCCAATCGCTCATCGTCTTCTACGATAAGGATTTTAGGCATATCTTCTTTTTCAGGCGTTACTGCTGTGGTCATGATCTCACCTTGATGTAACATGGATCAACTTACCGTTAGGCACGGTTTTTGTATTTTTGAATCGTTTGCAACTGTGCCACCGATTCTGCCAAAGCTGCTAAAGCGGCGTTGGTTTGTACGGTGCTGCTTTGGTTTGCCAGCATTTGCTCGGCTGCTCGGCGTGCTTCAGCGATTTTCGCTTCGTCCAAATCGTGCGCACGTTCAGCAGAATCCGCCAAAACCGTAACCACGTTTGGCTGCACTTCTAGTACACCGCCAGACACATAAATGACTTCTTCGGCACCCTCAGCGTTTTTAATGCGTAGCGCACCCGGCTTTAGTAGTGTGATTAGCGGCGTATGACCCGCCAAAATACCCACTTCACCATCATGACCATTCGCAATCAGCAAACTGATGTCGCCAGCGTACAGCTCTTCACGCGCGCTCACGACACGACACTTAAAAGTCGCCATTGATTTCTCCCAATCGTTTTCAATCAGTTGAGTGAATCAGGCAAAGCGGTCAAGCCACAATGCCTGATGTTACGCTCGCTTAGGCTGCTTTTAGTTTTTCTGCTTTTGCGATGGCTTCGTCAATGCCGCCTACCATGTAGAAGGCTTGCTCTGGCAAGTGATCGTACTCGCCTTCAATGATTGACTTAAAGCCTGCGATGGTATCACGCAATGCAACGTATTTACCCGGCGCACCTGTAAACACTTCCGCAACGTGGAAAGGTTGAGACAAGAAACGCTGAATCTTACGAGCGCGGTAAACCACCATCTTATCTTCTTCAGACAGCTCGTCCATACCCAAGATGGCGATGATGTCTTTTAGCTCTTTGTAGCGTTGAAGCACTTCTTGCACGCCACGCGCAACGGTGTAATGCTCTTCGCCAATAACTTGTGGGTCTAGCTGACGAGAGGTAGAATCCAGTGGGTCAACCGCAGGATAGATACCCTGAGAAGCGATGTCACGGCTCAATACGACAGTTGCGTCCAAGTGCGCAAAGGTAGTCGCAGGTGATGGGTCAGTCAAGTCGTCCGCAGGAACGTAAACTGCTTGCACCGAAGTAATAGAGCCTGATTGGGTAGAAGTAATACGCTCTTGTAGCAAGCCCATTTCTTCTGCCAATGTTGGCTGATAACCTACCGCAGATGGCATACGACCTAGAAGTGCTGACACTTCAGTACCTGCTAGAGTATAACGGTAGATGTTGTCCACGAACAACAGAACGTCGCGGCCTTTACCAGTGGCTTCGTCTTTTTCGTCACGGAAGTATTCTGCCATGGTAAGACCAGTCAAAGCAACGCGCAAACGGTTTCCCGGTGGCTCGTTCATCTGACCGTACACCATCGCAACTTTAGACTTGGTGAAGTCTTCAGTGTTCACAACGCCTGCTTCTTGCATTTCGTGGTAGAAGTCGTTGCCTTCACGAGTACGCTCGCCCACGCCAGCAAATACTGACAGGCCAGAGTGTTTCAATGCGATGTTGTTAATCAACTCCATCATGTTAACGGTTTTACCAACACCCGCACCACCGAACAGACCAACTTTACCACCTTTTGCGAATGGGCATAGCAAGTCAATTACTTTAATGCCTGTTTCTAGCAGTTCGGTTGAGTTTGATTGCTCGTCATAGCTTGGCGCTTCACGGTGGATAGACCATTTTTCCGCTGAATTTACTGGGCCAGCTTCGTCAATTGGGCGACCCAAAACGTCCATGATACGACCTAGGGTTGCTTGACCTACTGGCACAGAAATCGGCGCACCAGTATTAGATACTGACAAGCCACGCTTTAGACCTTCGGTTGAACCCATGGCAATGGTACGCACCACGCCATCGCCCAGCTGCTGCTGAACTTCAAGTGTTGTTTCTGTGCCATCGACGCTTAGGGCATCAAAAATTTGCGGCACTTGACCACGGCTAAACTCAACGTCAATTACCGCGCCAATAATCTGCACAATACGACCGCTCATTGCGTTCTCCTGATTTTAAATTCGTTATGGCTATTTCGTTAAAACGAATGATACCAAATTTGCTTGATTTGCTTTAGTTTGCCAACGTGGCTGCTTGAATGTCAATCCTTGACTTACGAAACAGCTGCCGCACCACCAACGATTTCTGAAATTTCTCGAGTAATCGCTGCCTGACGCAGTTTATTGTACACCAATTGCAAATCTTTAATTAAGTTGCCAGCGTTATCGGTTGCCGCTTTCATCGCCACCATACGCGCCGACTGCTCTGAAGCAATGTTTTCAAGAACGGCTTGATAAACGATTGATTCAATGTAGCGCACCATTAGGCTGTCAATCAGCGTTTTGGTGTCTGGCTCGTAGATGTAATCCCAGCTGTGCGCTGCGTCAGCTTCATCGTCCAACTTGCCTTCTGGCAATGGCACAAGCTGTGTCAATGATGGCTTTTGAGTCATGGCATTGACAAATTGGTTATACACCAAGTAAATGCGATCCAAGCGACCTTCGCTATAATCGTCTAGCATGACTTGCACAGGCACGCTAAGCTGCTCATAGCTTGGGCTGTCGCCGTAATCGGTCAGTGCCGAACTCACCTTTCCGCCGAAGTTTTTGAAAAAGCCCACGCCTTTTGCACCGATAACAGCAAATTCAATCTCAACCGATTGATCTTGGTATTCTTTGACGGATTTGAGCAAGTTTTTGAACAAGTTGATGTTCAGACCACCTGCCAAGCCACGATCTGATGTTACCACAATAAAGCCCACACGATTAACAGGGCGGCTTACCATGTACGGGTGCTTATAATCCGACTGCGCTTGCACCAAGTGCGAAATCACACGGTGCATACTCTCGGCATAAGGACGACCCATTTCCATGCGCTCTTGTGCACGACGCATTTTACTGGCAGCCACCATTTGCATTGCACGCGTGATTTTCTGAGTGCTTTTAATGCTGGTTACTTTTGCACGTATTTCTTTTAAGCTTGCCATAGTTATTCCAATAATGGACTTATTTTAAATGGGTGATGGTGCGTTAATTGCTTAACACACCATGTTTGCAATCAATCAGTAGCTGTGCGATGCTTTGAATGATTCAATGCCAGCTTTTAGGCGACCTTCAATGTCGTCATTGTAGTTGGCAGTTTCGTCAATTTCTTGCATCAATGCAGCGTGCTCGTTGCGCAAGTAGCGTAGCAATGCTTCTTCAAATGCACCGATTTTTTCAACGGCAACGTCAGCCAAATAGCCTTCGTTTGACGCATAAATCACTGCCGCTTGGTCAGCGATAGACATTGGTGCATATTGTTTTTGCTTCATCAGCTCAGTTACACGCTCACCATGCTCAAGCTGTTGCTTGGTTGCGTCATCAAGGTCAGAAGCGAACTGCGCAAATGCCGCCAATTCACGATACTGTGCCAAAGCTGTACGGATACCGCCAGACAATTTTTTGATGATCTTAGTTTGCGCTGCACCACCCACACGAGATACCGAAATACCTGCGTTTACCGCTGGACGGATACCTGAGTTGAATAGGTTTGACTCAAGGAAAATCTGACCGTCAGTAATAGAAATTACGTTGGTTGGTACGAATGCTGATACGTCGCCTGCTTGGGTTTCAATGATTGGCAATGCGGTCAATGAACCAGTTTTGCCTTTCACTTCGCCATTGGTGAACGCTTCTACATAGTCTGCGTTTACACGAGAAGCACGCTCTAGCAGACGTGAGTGCAAGTAGAATACGTCGCCCGGATATGCTTCACGTCCCGGTGGACGGCGTAGCAACAATGAAATTTGACGATAAGCAACCGCTTGTTTTGACAAGTCATCATAAACAATCAGCGCATCTTCACCACGGTCACGGAAGTATTCGCCCATGGTACAGCCAGAGTATGGCGCGATGTATTGAAGTGCTGCTGGTTCAGACGCTGAAGCCACAACAACGGTGGTGTAAGCCAATGCGCCAGTTTCTTCAAGTTTACGCACAACGTTTGCGATGGTTGAACGTTTTTGACCAACGGCAACATAGATACACTTGATGCCAGAATCTTTTTGCGCGATGATGGCGTCAATTGCCAGTGCAGTTTTACCAGTTTGGCGGTCGCCGATGATAAGCTCACGCTGACCACGACCGATAGGAATCATGGTATCAACTGCTTTATAACCTGTCATTACAGGCTCATCAACTGATTGACGTGCGATAACGCCCGGAGCGATTTTTTCAACTTTGTCAGTCAATTTGGCATTGATTGGGCCTTTGCCATCAATTGGGTTGCCCAGCGCATCTACGACACGACCAAGCAACTCAGGACCTACTGGCACTTCTAGGATACGACCTGTGCAGTAAGCTTTTTGACCTTCTTGTAGGCTTAGGTAGTCGCCAAGTACAACCGCGCCCACTGAGTCTTGCTCAAGGTTAAGAGCCATGCCATAAACATTGCCCTCAAACTCGATCATCTCACCATACATGGCCTCTTCAAGACCATGAATCTGTACAATACCATCAGAGACACTGACGATTACGCCTTCAGTTTTTGCAGTTGCGCCTACGTCAAGGTCTTGAATACGCTGCTTAATCAGATTGCTGATTTCAGCCGGATTCAATTGTTGCATTGCCTTGTTTCCTTTAAAATGACAACTTTCTTATGCAGTCAGTTGTGTCTTTAATTGTTTTAACTTGCCACGCACTGAGCCATCGGTAAACTTATCACCCACTTTGATGGTCGCACCGCCAAGCAGCTCAGAATCCACTGCTTCGTGTAAAATCACGATTGAACCAGTAGATTCAGCCAGCTTTTTAAGCAGCATATCGCGCTGATCGTCAGTCAGTGGGTAAGCTGAAGTAACGTATGCATCAACTTGTTTTAGCTCTTGAGATTTTAGCTTGCTGTAATGAGTCAGAATTTCAGGCAATAAAGCCAATCTGTCTTGTTCTGATAGCTGAGTGATAAAATTAACCAAGCCTTCAGAAGCAGGCTCTGCCGTTTGCGCATTATAGATGTCAATCAAGACGGCAGTCTTTTGCTTTGCAGAAATGGCTGGATTGTTCAGCAGTGCAACAAAATCAGCGTCTTTTGCCACATTGCTTGCAACCAACAAAAAGCTCTCCCAGTTGTTAATCACATTTTGTTCTTTCGCATAATCAAACGCAGCTTTTGCGTATGGTCTTGCTAAGGTTGATAATTCAGCCATGATATCCTCTAATTACAGCTTCGCTGCCAACTGTTGTAGCATGCTGGCGTGTTCTTGTTCATTGACTTTGCCTTGCAAAATCTTTTCTGCACCAAGTACCGCTAGTTGAGCAACTTGAGAGCGCAATTCTTCACGAGAAGTTGCAACTTCTTGCTCTACTGTGGTGTGCGCTTGTGCAATAATGCGCTCGCCTTCCAAACGAGCTTGCGCCTTGGCATCTTCAATCATTTGATTGGCAGTTTTGTTTGCACGTTCAATGATTGACGCTGCTTCAGCTTTCGCTGCGGCAAATTCTTGCTCAACTTGCGCTTCTGCAGAAGCTAGGTCTGCTTTGGCTTGTTCAGCCGCATTTAGACCATCTTCAATTTTGCGTTGGCGCTCGTTAATTGCACCGATCAGTGGCGGCCATACGAATTTCATGCAGAACCACACGAAAATCGCAAACGAAATCGCCTGACCGATTAGTGTAAAATTAATGTTCATCTAACCACCTCGTTATTAGTGAAAGTCAGGTGATAGCCAATTTCTAGGCACTAATCATAGTTGCTTATGCGTTTGGCTATGCTTAGTGCCATCAAAAATGGGCATTAAACTGACAGCTTCAGCTTATGCGAATGGGTTAGCGAACAATAGAAGCATTGCAATACCAACGCCGATCATAGGCACGGCGTCAAGAAGACCTGCAACGATGAACATTTTGGTTTGTAGCTGTGAGCCAAGTTCTGGCTGACGAGCGGTGCTTTCTAGGAATTTACCGCCTAGTAGAGCAAAGCCAATGCCAGTTGCTAGTGCGCCTGCACCGATAAGTAGAGCCACTGCAAGTAGAGTGTATTGAGCGATTACTGGATCCATGATGTCTCCTTAATGACCTATATCAAGGGTTGAAATTAAAAATGGGTTCAAATTAATGTTCTGATGTTTGTGAGATGAGCGATAGGTAAACAATCGTCAGCATCATAAACACGAACGCCTGAAGTGTAATAACCAAAATATGGAAGATTGCCCAAGGCACAGACAGCGCCCATTGAATCCAAAATGGCATCAAGGCAATCAGAATAAAGATAAGCTCACCTGCATACATGTTGCCAAATAGACGCAGACCCAGTGAGATTGGCTTGGCAAGCAGCGTTACCACTTCTAGCACAAGGTTTACAGGAATCAAGATGGCTTGTAGCAGTGGGTTTTTGGCACTAAATGGGTGCAGAGTAAACTCAGCAATAAAACCGCCCACGCCTTTGTATTTTAGACCAAAACCGATAATCAATAGCAATACACACATTGCCATGCCAAGCGTAACGTTTGGATCGGTGGTTGGTACAATTTTAAAGTAAACGTGGTGTGGGTCATGACCCATCAGGCTGCCGATCCATTGCGCAGTACCCGGAATGAAATCGATAGGCACAAGGTCCATCAAGTTCATTAGGAAAATCCACACAAAAATCGTCAATGACAAAGGCGCAATCAGCTTTGATGGGCCGTTATAAGATTCGCGAACGCTGTTGTCCACGAAGTCCACAATCAGCTCAACAAAGGCTTGCAGCTTGGTCGGTACGCCTGAAGTGGCTTTACGAGCCACCAGCCAAAATAGCGCACAGAAAAATACGCCAAGTCCGATAGACCATAGCATAGAGTCTAGGTGAATGGCTTTAAAGCCCATCTGCGCCGCTTCTTCTGCGGTGTGCGCTACCACCCAGCCTTTTTCTGGCAAATAACCAAACGTCCAGTTGGTTAAGTGGTGAGCAATATAATCTGAGGAGGTTTGTCCAGCCATAGTATAAGCTTCTTATTTAACTCAAACAGAAAAATGTTCACATAAAATCATGCGCTGTGTGAGCCTAACCCCACTCACAATCAGCATTAAAAAATTTGTTTTACACTTACATTTGACAAATCTTTTAAAAATATTTGACCAAATGGCGTATCAAATCTCTTAAATAAGTTTAAAAATGGTATGCAAATCAATAACTTATTTAAAAAACCGACAATAAAAAACTGCGCTCATTGCACAGCACGGACAACGCTAAGCCAGCGAAGCCGTAAATTACAGTTGTAACTAAATGAGTATCTTACTTTAGTAAGCGCTATATGTAAAGAGAAAATGTGATTTTCTTGCTGAATTTTTTCAATTTTTTGTGTTGGCACACAATTTTGACGATAAATACATCTTTGAGCGGCACTTTTTCGCCAAAATAACGCCAATTTATGCCTAAAAGTTGCTTTTAAAAACCATTGGGGCTGTACTAGAATAACAACCATGTTATACTAGTTTTATGAAGATAACCCATTGTAAACTAAGTAAAAAAGTTCAAAAAAGACTGCTTGAATTTTTTGTACTCGAAGTTACTGCTAGAAGTGCAGCTGATTTACTGGGTATTCACCCTAATTCAGCAGCCCTTTTTTACCACAAAATCCGCCTTGTGATAGAATATCACTTAGCTCTTGAAGCCAACACTGTTTTTGACGGTGAAGTAGAGCTTGATGAAAGTTACTTCGGCGGTATTCGTAAAGGCAAACGTGGTCGTGGTGCAGCTGGCAAGACTGCTGTATTTGGTTTATTAAAACGCAATGATAAAGTTTACACTGTTGTTGTTAAAGATACTAAGACAAATACACTAATGCCAATTATCACAAGTAAAATCAAGCCTGATAGCATTGTCTACACAGA